>JAFCDO010000028.1:0-8335 GCA_017609605.1 Candidatus Parvarchaeota archaeon | reverse complement strand
AACCGTGATGCAAGAACAACAATCCCTCTTAGAGAATTACAAGAAAAAAGTGGAGTCCAGCCTTGAAGAATTCGGGGCTCACGACTCGGAAAACGTGGTTAAAAACTATGCTGAATTCAAACAAAAACTATCCACATTAACTCAAGAAGAACAAGTAGAAGCCTTACTAACCATTGACAAAACAGAAACAGCTCTCGGCCTCAAAGAAATAGGGTTAAGCATGGATAACATAGTCCAAGCCGAAGAACTATTGACTCGCGCCGAAGAACTATTAGATGCCGGGGAAACAGAACAAGCCTTAGAACTGCAAGAGGAAGCGCTCAAACAACTTCCAAAAATCGAAGTGGAATCAGAAGAGACAAAAACAGTTGATATAGACTCAGGAATGATTGATTACACTGCAACCCAAATACAACAAGAAGTTAGTGGAACAAACCCTGACTTGAACAACGAACTGGAAAAAACAAAAGCCATATCCAACCAAGTCAAACAGCACGTAGGAACACAAAAAACAACAAGACTGCTGAAAATCACGAACCCGGCGACAAACCAGAGCGCAACGAGAACAAGCATAACAGAACACGTTTACGGACTGGATAAAGATTTGATAGGAGCAAAAGTTTTCGTGAACATCCCGAAAACAGTTGCCAAAACCGCTGACGAAGTGATATTCAACCAACCCGTCACAGTAGAACTAAACGACCCGCTGGTAAGCATTTATTATGACACGATTCTTGCTGGAAGTAAAGAGCAAATAACTTACACTCTTTCTGGAAACGTGACAAGCGATGAAACACAAACATTGATTTCAGTGGACAGGTTTGAGGAATCATACCAGCAACTACTCGGAAAAACCCTGTACTCGTACATAGACACGTTACTCGTAAAAGACCAGACCATTTACAACCTAACAGTACCTCAACAACTAGTTCAGGAACTTAAACCAGGCAAGTACAAACTGGTAGTGGAAGCAGAGTACGAAGGCAAAAAAGTGACTAATTACTTGAACATTTTCATCAAAGGAGACTGCCTGGACGTCCGACCAAACAATTTCGTGATAATATCTGACAACGACCAATTACTGCCATTCGAGATAGAGAACACTTGCGACATAGTGCTCAACAACGTTGAAATCAACATACCCCTCCTCAACTATACTAGAACTCTGAGAAGAGTCGCGCCAAACAGTTCAGAATCAATAATCACTGTGGCAAGACTGGACTTAGGAGAGTACAACACGACGTTCACAGCGGTTTACGATGAAGGAAACAGTTCTGAACCAATATTCATTCAATCCTTGATTCGGGAGGACGTGAAACAATACATAGAACAATCCAGCGCAGAAATCTTATCAGACATAAACCAAACATATTTGAGAGTGGGGTCAGTGCTTTTCGGGCCAAAAGAAGAATGGCAAGGAAGGTTAAGCATGGCTGAACAATACTACGAAGAGTCAAGAGACCAGTTCACGAAAGGCAGGTACACGTTCGCCCAGCTTTACATGGCTAAATCCCAGGCAGTACAGTTAAAAGTGGATGAGGAGATAAGCCTGTCAATAAGATTTCAGACCACCATGGTTCAGGCAGGAATAGGAATCTTAGTGGTTATTCCAGCAATAATTCTTGTGCTCACAAAAGTTTTCAATATAAAAATCAAGCCATCAGTTCTCCTAAACATGTTGAGAATAAAGTTTTTGAGAATAAAACTGGGAGTTCTCCTCAAAAAATTGAAAAGAAAAGTCAAGAAGAAGAAATATAGAATGAGAAAACTAAGATGAAAAAATTCTTGCTGGCAATAACATTTCTATTGATCCTGCCAGGCGCGCTGGCTTGCGTAGAGTTAAGACCCCAAAAAATATTTGTCATCCAAGATTCAGACCAAATACTGTCCTTTGAAATAGAGAACACTTGCGACAAAATCCTTAGAAATGTTAGGGTAACCAGCCCGTTCCTAGGGATTAGCAGAGAATTACCAGCACTACCCCAAAACGACACCTTACTGTTAGTCGTGAGAGTCCCTGAAGGGCATTACAACGCCACCACGATCTTTGAGTACAACAATCAGACCAGCATAAAATTCGTTGAAATAGTGTCCACTAATGAAAAAAGGGTTGATGAACTAGTGCAGGAAAAAATAAGTTTTGTCAAGCAAGGATTGGATAAGGTTAACGCTTCGAAAAAAAACTTGTTCTGGAAGCCTAAGCAAGAATGGATTGATAAACTAGCCGAAACCAGTCATTCAATAGAGCTGGCCGAGTCAGAGCTCGCTTCACAAAAATACTTTCAGTCCCAATTAATCCTGGCCAGAGCGGAAAACGAATTACAAAAACTCGAGCAAAACATTTTTTTAGAGAACGTTTACAGAATCGTGTTAACAGTTCTTGCTTCAATATTCTTCGGAGTAATCCCACTATCTTTTTTAATATCCAAAAAGTTTTTTAACTACACTTTCAAGCCAACCATGATTTTGGATTTCATGAAACTAAAATTTTTGAGAATCAGGTTTAAAAAAATGGTTCTGAGATTCAAGGCAAGGTTTGCCAACCAAAAAAGGAAACTCAGAATAAAGATGAGCAGCTATTTTCGCCGGCCGCCTCGCCGCTCCCGCTCCAAATAATCAACCTGCTCGACAGCGTCGTCATGATGATTCTTGCCAGTTATTTTCGACACTTCCCTTCGAAGCTTTTTTGACTCTGCCTTGCCAGCAATGACATGAGATTTCAAACCACTAACATGACTCATGAGTCCAGTGATTCCTTGAGAGTACTCTTTGTTAAGTTTTTCAACTTTGTCGCTGAACGAAACGTAAAGTTTCTCGAACTCCTTAATCTTTTTGTCAGCGAACGCTGGAAAACCCTGGCTTTTCAAGACTTGAATGTCTTTTTCCAAATCTTTTTTCACGGAATGAACCATGCCTTCAACCCTGGCAATATTTTTTTCAGTCAATGATAACAAGTTCTTTTCCAAGGCTTTTGTTTTCTCTAATAAAGAATCGTAATCAGCCTTTTCCTTGACGCTAATACCTATTTCGCGAAAGTTTTGTTCCAAGTGGGTTAACGCTTTTTCGAAGAACTTGCTTTTCATGCCTAGCATCACGACCCTCTTGTTCATCTCTTCAATTCTTGGCTCAAATTTTTTTAACTCGCCAATCAGAGGATTGGCTTTTTCCCTGCCGATCTCCACCACTTGTTCGGTTATCTCGTTCAAACCATTTTTTAGGATTTTGAAGTAGTCTTCCACGCTTCCAGATTCTTCCCTGACCTTTTCCAATTCTTTCTCGTACTTGGCAAAATTCTTTTCCAGAAACGCGACCTGCTTTTTAAAATCTTTTAAATGATGTTGTAGGCTTCGCTCGAGCTTGCCGCCAACCTGATCTATTGTCTTGACAGAGAATTTTTTCAATTCTTTTAAGTCAATCGGGGACGCCTGCTTTTTGATGGTTTTGACCTCTTTGTTTAAGTCATGCACTTCTATTCGCAAAGCGTCAACACCGATTTTTAGGTCGTGCAATTGGTTTGCCAGAACATTGATTTTAGACTCGTTCATTAAACATTATTTAATCTTGCCAAGTTTTTAAGATTTGCGAGTCTTTCTCTTCTTTTTTTTTATCGCTTTTTTCTTAGCCAAGTCTGCAAAGTTTTTGAGCTGACCTGCTTCCAGTTCTAATGACTCCACTTCTCCGGACAAATCCTTTAAATCACGAGTTATCCTACCCAAGGAAGAAATTATTATGTCATAACGCTTGGCGAACTCGTCCCTCTGCCCTTTAGCTTTTAAGAACATTTCAGAAACCAGTTTTTTCTCTTCTTCAGACTTATCCAATCTTTTAGAAACCATTAATAACTCGTGATTTAGCTCAACTTTAGTTTTTTCTAATTTCTGCTTTTTGGATGATAAGTCTTCTCGTTTCTTCTTTGAAACAGCCAGTTTTTCGGCTAATTCTTTGTTCTTTTTTTGAAGCGTTTTGACTCTTTTCTTGACAAATTCAACTATTCGACTCATTGGAACAACTCCTTGATATCACTGATATCCGTTTCTTCCTCAAGTTTTTTGGCTTGAATTTTCAAAGCTTGTCTTAATTGTTTGACAGAGTCTGACAATTCTTTGATTGACTTCTCGTAACTGGACAATTTTTTGTTCAGACCGATTATATCTTTTTTCGGGTCTTTTCTGGCCATCTCCACTTTCAATTCAGATATCTTCTTGTTAACAAGGGAAGAAATGTCCTTGTGGATGGAATAAATCTTTTTTTGAGCAAATTGACAAGTTCTATCTTAAATTTGTTCAAGTCTTTGGATAAGTCTTTAACTTGTTCTGTAACGTTAACAAGGTTTAATTGGTTTTCTATGTCTTGCACTTGTTCTTTTATTATTGCTTCAAGATTGGTTTTAACTATTTGCAAATCTTTTGGCCTGATAATCTTGGATTCTTCAAGTCTCCTCAACCTGGAATCATTTTGTTGCAACTTACTTTTGATAGCGCTAATCTTGTAAGCGTCAAACGTCCTCATTATTTCAGCTCTCACAGATTTATCCCCATCATTTATCATTTGAATGGTGTTAGCATAATTGTGCGACATCAGGGCTTTCACGCTCTGATGGAATTCAGCGAATTTTGTTTCCACGCTGGTTAAGGGCTCGTCAAGCGCGCTTAACTGTTTTGTGAGGTTTTTAACCTGCTCTAACACGTGTTTTGATTTGTTGTCAGCGATTTCTCTCTCGCTTTTGAGAGAGGAAACTTTTTTCTCAAGTGATTTGACGTTATGAATTGTTTGGTCGTAATTCTTGTTTGACAATAAAGTTTTTTCTTCGAACAATCTGAAGTCCGTGCTGACCAACCCCATTTTATCGTTTATGGAGTCTAAGTCAGTCTTCAGTTCTTTGAACTTTTTGTCGAATTTGGTCATCACGTTTTCTGGAATAATCTTTTCTATTTGAACGATGAGATCAGAGTACTGCTTGACCAGTGAGTTCACCCTGCTTTCAAGAGTTTTTTTCAGCAAGGAAACGTTTTCCCTGTCTTTTTCAAGGAGTTCTGCTTGTTTTTGAATGATTTCAACGCTTTTGCCTGCCTTGTTGGCTAAGGTTTTAATTCTAGCTTCGCTTGCAGAGATTTTTTTGCCATGCTTTTCATCCATTGTTTTGAGCTTGTCCTCAAATTTTTTCAATATTTTTAACTCTGCTTCAAGTTTTATGAACTCTTTTTTAAACGATTTTTCTTGTTTAACCCTGCAAGCACTGATTTTTGAAACAGTGTTTTCGATTCTTTTGACGCGAGAATCAATTTGTTTAATTGTTTTGGAACTCAAGGAGTGACTGCTTGCCTTTGACTTTTTCATTTTTTCTTCAGCTTCTTTTATTCTTGCTTTGAACTCGAACAATTGCTGTTTGAGAGCCTCAGTTTGTTTGGACTGGTTCGTAAGTCTTTCCCTGTAACTTTTTTGCGCTTCAGTTCTAGAGTCCAGTCTGGAGGATAATGCTGAATAATTGGTTTTTGATTCGCTTATCTTTTGTTTTAAGGAATCTATCTGCTCGGAATAAGATTTTAGTTTTTCTTTGAAGTCCTGCTTAAACCCTAAATCTGACCCGGTTTTAGCGTGCAGTTTGGTGTAAGCGTTGTTAAGATCTGACATTTTTTGTTTAATCTTTTCTATGTTAACATTACTGTTAGAAATGAAGGTTTTGTCAGCTTTAACCCGCTCCTTTAAGACGGAGTAAGCGTTGAAGACCGTGGACAAGTCTTTTTTCAATCGAAAAACTTCTTCTGTCAATTGATTGAGATTCGTAGAGTTTTTTTCCTGAATGCTTGACTGGAGGTTAACCCGTCCGATAACATTCTCTTTTAATTTAGCGAAACCCGTTCCGGTTTCAGAAACGGTTCTTATCACTTGAGAGGAGTCTTTAGCAATACTTTCAACATGTTTCTTTAAATCCATGATGTCTTGAGCAAGCCCTTGTTTTTCGGTTTTTATCCTTGACTCGTTGAATTTTTTAGAGTTCTCGAGCTTGGACTCAAATTCTTCTCTGAGCTTTCCTAACGCGGCTAACTTATTGCTGAATTCAATGGTAATCTTATCAGCCATGGATTGCACACTCATCCCCATTTTTTCGTCTAATTCATCGCCTTGTTTTTCCAATAAACCTTTAAGTTCTGCTAAACCTTGATTTAATCCTTGGAACCCTTCACTTAATCTTCGAGTCCTAACATGGTTGGCTTCAATGTCAGAGCTTAGTTTCTCCATTTTAACGTCTTCAATTTGACCTAATCCTTCGACGCGGGACTTGATTCCAACAATGCTTGCCTCAAAACCCCTTATTTTTTCCAACTTCTTTAGTTCACGCTCAACCCTGTTCAAAAGAACTTGCTTATCTCTAGTCCTATCTCTTTCAATGATAAACATTCTTTCAGACAATTTTTTCAAAGATTCCTGAAAATCAATAAAATTCTTTTTTGAGGATAGTTCAAGTCTTCCTTGGGATTCACTGATTTGAACAAGTCTTTTCAGAGTTTCCTGCTGTATCTTCGTTATCTTTGCATCATCCTTCTCCAATTCAAACCTGAAATTACTCAATTTCTGGTCAACAGTGTCCTTTACAGTGGACACTAAATTGTAAACATTCTCGACTTGTTTGAGCTTAGAATCAACTTTTTTGGTTAATTCTCTCTCAAGCTTTTCCCCATGATTTTTCAGGGATTCCATTAAGAAGAAGTTTTGCTCGTCAATCTTGTTCTTGAACTCATCCTTAATCTTCTTAATCTTATCATCAACTTCAGACATACTGGAAGATATTGTTTTTACGTATATTTATTTTATTGGGTAAGCTGTTTGAAAAAAGGTTTTAAGTTAGTAAGAGCATAATTGTAATTGCTTGAAACTCAGTAAATGCCTTTTAAGGACTAATCTACTCTTGTTCTTGTTAGTGTTGGGAAGCCAAGCCAGAAAATTCTTCTCAGAAATATCAAAAAACCCGTTAATTTCCATATTATTTGATAATGTTCTAACATTTTTTTCCCAGCCATTAACTTTGATAACTCTGCCTTGGTTAGTTATTCCATTCATTTATGGAAAACAAGTCTTTGGCCATAAAATTGACAAGAAAGCTGTTTCAAGGATTGGGGTTTACCTCATCATCTTAACTTTTTTTGCAGTTTATTTAACGTTCTTCAGTCAGTCTGAGCTCGTGTTGGCGGCTACGAATTATTATTCGACTACGAATAGTAAGTGTAGGTGTTATACGTGGGTTGATAACGCTGCGTGCGATACTGGTGTTACTCCTGTTGATGCTGATCAGGGAGATGTTTACTCCAATGCAGTTACTTGTAGTATTACTAGTTGTGGAACTACGTCGGCGGGTTATTGTGACGCGACTTTTAGATGTAGTTCTGGGGATGGTGATGGTGGTTATAACGCGGGTGGGGATTATAGGTGTAGGGGTGAGTGTGATGGAGCGGGTTCTTGTGATTGGGGTGTTGATTGTTCTTTGTGTAGTACGGCGTGTTCGAATACTTGTGTTTTGAATACGGGTTGTAGTGCAGGGGCTTGCGCGTCTTCTGATTGTGGTGCGAACACGGCGTGTTCGAGTGGTTCTTGTTCTTCCAGTTATTATTGTTCTTCTACGGATTTTTGTTCGTCTAGTATAAGGTATACGGGTAAGAAGTGTGATGGTAGTGGTGGTTGTAATAACGTGGCTGGGGAGTTGTGGCGTTATTGTCAGAGTGAGACGAGTCTTGCTTCGGCGCATTGCGCTACTACGACGTATGGTTCTTGCGGAGCGGGTGAGTGTTGTAGTGATGGCGGGGATACTGGTGCCGCGTCTTGTGCTGATCCGTGTAGTGGTAAGAATAATGCGTGCGTTAGTAGTAGGACTTGTGTTAGTGGAGCGGATTCTTGTAATATTGTGGGTACGCCTAATAGTGTGCAGTGCACGATTTCATCTTCAAATGATGGTTATTGTGACTCAGGAGATGCTGATTGGTGTGCTCCAGATTTAGCTGATACCACTGCTTGTAGTTATGATATTCAATGTTTGTCCGGTAATTGCATTACAAATAATGGTGGCGCAGGAAGCATTTGCTGTCAAAGCGGGGAATGCGCTTACAATGGAGCTTGTTATTCTAACGGGGCTAACACGGTTTGCAGTTTTGTAGACCCTCAAACGTATTTTGGAGACGTTTGTACAGGGGCTTCAAACACTTGGGCTGATGACTCGGCGACTTGTCGTTCCAGTGCTTATGATGCTTCTTGTGATGGCGCTAGTATTTGTGATGGTGTTGCTCCTAGCACGACTAAGACTGTTTGTACTGGTTTTGGTCAGTCTTATTTTGCTGATACTTGT
>JAFCDO010000027.1:0-4694 GCA_017609605.1 Candidatus Parvarchaeota archaeon | reverse complement strand
ATGCAGTGATCGTGGTGTACGATGTTAAGAAGAAAAGCGTTGCCAAGAGGATGGGAGTTATCGAACTAGATGGGGATAAGGTGGTCAGGTTTTGGGAGAAGCCTGAAGAACCGAGGAGCACTTTGGTGAGCACTTTTGGCCAGAAACTGTCCGCGAAAGTGGTTGCCGATCATTTACCTGAGTACTTAGATTCGGATAAGAATAAGGATAATATGGGGTGTTTTTACGAGTGGCTGATCAATCAAGTGATTGTCAAGTCTTTTACGTTGGAAGGAGCTTGGATTGACATTGGCTCGCAGGAAGCTTTGCTTGACGCTAACGAGAAGTCATTGGAGAAACGTGAGAACGAGTTGACTGGCGAGGTTAACGCTAAAATAATTGGTAGGGGAGTGGTAATAAAGAGTTCTTTGGTTAAAGGAACGGTTAAAGCTCCTGTTTTCATGGGAAGGGGTTGCGTGATTCACGCGGATTGCGTTATCGGGCCGAACGTTGAGTTAATGGAAGGGGTGAACGTTGGCAAAGGAACGATAGTTAAGAACTCTATTGTGATGGAGGAGGTAAGGATTGGTGAGGGTTGCAGGGTTGAGAACTCGATAATCAATAATGATTCTATTCTAGGGAGAGGCGTTGAGTTGAAGGACAGTATTGTTGGTGAAAAAGTGGTTGTTGAGCAGGACTCGTTGGTCAGCAATTCAAAGGTTTATCCAGGAAGGAAAGTGAAAGGCACTGTTGTCAATGAAGTAGTTTTGAGTAATGTTTCTTGAAGTCCGGGTGGTTCATTATTTGTTCTTTTTGTTTTTTTCCGTCTGTAATCCACCAAATGGTTTTGTTGTAGTAGGAAACGATTGTTGAAAAGAATTTGAACAAAGGTGTTTTGAAGAATAACCACTTGGTTATTGGCAGGTTTCTGAAGAAGAATTCTGTTTTGAAAACAACGTGATTTTCCAGCACTGGTTTCTCGAACTTTTTTCTGAAGAACTTGTCCCCCACAATTTTGTACTTCATGTTTCCGAGCCCGATTCTTTGAGCGTTGAACAGTTTTTCCGGTTTTTTGAGGCGCATGAAATCACTTATTGCCGTGTCAACCGCGACCAAGTCTCGTCCTGCGAGGATGACGTTGGTTATTTTGAGCTTGCCGTTTCTGGGTCCGTTGCCTTCCATGCTGATGGTTCCGTCCACGAGTGAGAATTTGGGTTTGAGCAGGTCGTTGATTTCGGGTATTGCTTGGTGGGCTACGGTGTGGTATTGTTGGCGCACTGTTGTGAGGCAGCCCCACTGGTTTTTGAGGGAGGCTGTTAGCCCGGTGATGCAGTGCGTTTTCATGATTGGTAATGTGATGAGGTCTGTTTTGGTCAAGATTTCTGGCACAAGTATTTTTTTGAAAACTTTTCCTTTGTAAGGGACTTCCACGTTTTTTTGGTAGGACAGGTTGACGAGTTCGACGCAGTGCTTCTTGCAAATCTTGTCGTAGCCCCACGCTTTTACTGCCTGGTCGAATTGTTTGAGCGTGGCCACGTTGGCGTCTCCTGCGTAAACCTTCTTTTTTGGGTAAATCTTTCTCAAGTATTCCAGGAAGTGGTTCAGTACTAAAGGGTTGGTGCACACGCCTGGAATGAATTGGTCGCTCATCGCGTTAATCTTGATGAACAATGGCTTGTTGAAAACTATTTTGTCAAACCCTGCTGTGCGCATAGCGAGGTAAACGCTTTTTTTGAGCCCGTGTTTTTTTACGTTGAAGAACGCTACTTTTGAAGCCATCAAGTGTAACAAAGTTTTAAAAAGGTTAAAAAAGTTTTGTTTATTTGAAAATGAGGATTGCGATTCTTGGCGGGGGTTTAACTGGTTTGTGCGCTGCTCACCACTTATTGGGTGAGCATGAGGTCACAGTGTTTGAGAAAAAACCTTTCTTTGGCGGCTTGGCAGCGAGTTTTGAGCACGAAGGGTTCAAGCTTCCATTGTATTATCATCACGTGATTGAGAGCAATACAACTACTTTGGAGTACTTCAAGAATTTTGGTTTGTTGGACGAGCCGAAGTGGAAGCACGTTAAAATGGGTATTGCCGTGAACAGCAAGGTTTATGATTTCACTGACCCCGCGTCATTGTTAAATTTTGATTATTTGTCTCCTTTGGAGAGGTTGAGGTATGGTTTGTTCGGGGCTTACGCTTTGTATTGGATGAACCCTGACGCCATTCCTGATGGGGTGAACGCTTATGATTGGCTGGTCAGCAAGGCGGGGAGGGGCGTGACTGAGAAAATTTTTGTTCCTTTGTACGCTGAGAACAAGTTCGGCATTCCTCTTAAACAAATTAGTGCCAGACAGTTCGCTACTCGTTTGAAGTCCGCGGAGTTTAAGACAAGGTTTGTTTACCCGAAGAAAGGTTTTCACTCGTTAGTGAATGGGTTTGAGAAAAGAATCAAGAAAAAAGGAGGTGAGTTGGTGGCTCGCGCTGACGTCAAGCTTGACGCTGGGAAGAAAGTGGTTTCTAATAAGGGAAAAAAACAGGGGTTTGACGCGGTTATCAATACCGCGCCTTTGCCGGAGTTCTTGGATTTTACCAAGGGTTTGCCCAAAGCGTATGCTGAGAAGTTGGGGAGGATAAGGTATTGTTCGGCTGTTTGCGTTGGTTTCGGAACCAAGGATTTTTTGGACAAGCATTACTGGACCAACATTCTCAAACAGAGGGTTCACATGGTCATGCAGCATTCCCGTCTCTATGATGGTTACCCGTTCAAGTTTAACTGGGTGCTTCGTTATGGTGGCAGCGAGAAGGATTTGGGTTTGAGCGACGCTCAAATAAAGAGTGTTTATTTGCGGGTTGTTAAAAAGCATTTTCCTAAAATGGAGGTGGAGTGGTCTAAGGTTTTCAGGGAGAGGTACGCTTCACCTATTTATGACTTGAATTATTTGAGGAATAAGCCGGGTTACGAGACTCCTGTCAATGGTCTTTATCAAGCTGGGGTTGCGGTTACGTATCCTTGGGTTAGGGATTGCAATTCCGCGTTAAAGTCTGGGGAGAGGGTTGCTGAAATCGTTCAGTAGAATTTTCCTGTTTGTTTTTTGTAAGCCAGCCAGAAAATGCCTATTAGTGCTAGGATTTCTATGCTTACAGTCCAAATGTTTATAGGGATTTTTAGCAGGATGTTGAGCAGGAATACTGTGAAGGGTACTATCGCGATGCTTAACCCGAATGACAGGGCTATGATTTCTATCTCGTCAATCTCGCCTTTTTTTGGGAAGAACGCGATGGTTGCGAAGAATCCTGGTAGGAAGAGCACGAAGAAGACGCCTAGTATTATTCTTAGAGCGGTGAGCGCGCCATCATAATTGATTAACATCCCGATTATGGAGATAGCGATTAGTGCGACGAACACATATCTATACTGGACCATTTTTTGGCAGCATTCTTTTAAGCTGAAGAACTCGCCTTTTTTCTTAGTCATGATAACTTATTTGTTCGAAAACTGTTATAAAGTTTTTGTCTTAAAAACCTTTAAAAACTCGACTCTTCTCTTTTTCGATTAATGAGAGTGCTCGTGACGGGTGGCGCAGGTTTTATTGGTTCGCGCATGGTGGACGAACTGTTGAGTAGAGGTCACCGCGTTTTGGTTTATGATAACAACCCTGTTTTTTTGAACGAGAAAGCCGAGTTGGTTAAAGCGGACATTCTTGATTTTGATAAGTTAAAAGAATCTTTGTCGGGAGTGGATAAGGTTTATCATTTCGCGGCTGACCCTGATGTTCGCGGTTCTGTTAATGATCCTGGCAGGAGTTTTGAGATTAATGTTAGGGGGACTTGGAACGTGCTTGAAGCGATGAGGCTTAATGACGTGAAAAGGATTGGTTTTGCGAGTAGTGGAGGAACTGTTTATGGAGAGTCCAAAGTTTTCCCGACTCCTGAGACAGAGGTTTTTAAACCGATTTCGCCGTACGGGGCCACGAAGGTTTGCGGGGAAGCTTACTTGTCAACGTACGCTCATTCTTATGGAATGACTTGCGTTGCTTTCAGGTACGCGAACGTTATTGGGCCGAGGCTTACGCATGGAGTCATTTTTGATTTTTACAACAAGTTGAAAAAGAATCCTAAAGAACTGGAGATTTTGGGTGATGGCAAGCAGTGTAAGAGTTATTTGCACGTCAGTGATTGTGTTAAGGCGTCAATCCACGCGTTGGAGAATTCGACGGGTTACGCGTATTATAATATGGGTAGTGAGGAGTGGATAACTGTTGATGAAATCGCTGGAACCATAATTGGGTCGATGGGTTTGAAAAACGTTGAATTAAAGCACACGGGTGGAAGTAAGGGGTGGACTGGTGACGTGGTGAAAATGTTGTTGGACATCAGTAAGCTTAAAAATTTGGGTTTTGAGCCAGAACATTCTATTAAAAAAGCGATTGAGGATACTGTTAACTGGTTGATTCAAAATAGGTAGAGCCGATCTCAAACACTTTAACGTTCCCATTGTAGTAAACGGGTTTTATGCCTTCAAGGCTTTCCATGTACATTAGTTGAACGTAATTTGATTCCAGCAGGTCGTCCATGAAAAATACTCCGTGACCATGGTCAGCGTCCACGTAGAAGCTCGCCCCCAGTTTTTTGGTAACAATTGCTTCTTCTAAGAGCCATCCAGTGACCTGGTTTCCTTTTTTGACGAAAGTCTTTGATAGTTGCATGTCTGGCAGTAGGATTGA
>JAFCDO010000011.1:0-17449 GCA_017609605.1 Candidatus Parvarchaeota archaeon | reverse complement strand
AAAATGAAAACGAAAAAACCATTTGTCTTCATGTTCGTCGGAGTCAACGGGGTCGGCAAAACCACCAACCTCGCCAAATTCTCAAAACGCCTCAACCAAAAAAAGATTACTGCGGTGTGGGCGGCCAGCGATACGTTCCGCGCAGCAGCCATACAACAATTAGCAGAGCACGCCGAAAAACTGAAGACGCGCATGATAAAACACGATTACGGTTCAGACCCTGCAGCAGTAGGTTTTGACGCGATAAAACACGCGGAGAGCAAAGGCGTTGACGCAGTTCTAATAGACACTGCTGGCAGGAGCTACGCAAACGTGAACCTGATGGATGAATTAAAAAAAGTGAAGCGCGTTTGCAAGCCGGACTTCACGTTCCTAGTCATAGACGCGCTGACAGGGAACGACGCGATACAGCAAGCCAAAACGTTCGAACAAGGCGTGGGGGTTGACGGAATAATAATCGCGAAGAGCGACGTTGACCGCAAAGGAGGGGTTGTGATATCCGTATCCGAAGTGATAAACAAGCCAGTCCACTACTTGGGCACTGGACAAAAATACGAGGACTTCGAAACCTTTGACAAGAACAAGGTCATGAAAAAAATAAACCTTTAAAAATAAACCTTCTCACCCAAAAAAGAAATCTAATAATTCTCGTCCACTAACAATCCAATATAACACAGACAGCCCTGCTCGTGACCCCAAAACCTCATAAAATCAATCGCTTTTTCGTAGTCGGGTTTGAATTTTAAACCATATTTAAAGCAGAAAAAACCATTTTCGACCTTGTTAAGGCATGAGCAAGAGTCAGGAATGTTCATCAAATCATCGCGCAACACGTTGTCAAGCCCTTCCTCAATCAAATCCTCGATTTCAGCAATGACTTTTGCCCTGCTTTTACCAGTCGCGTCGACCTTTTCTTTTAAAGTAGTGACCATGTCAACAAGTTTGGGAATAGTCTCCCTAACGGTACCAAAATCATCACTGATAAAACAACTTTTTGTTCCTTCATGATAAAAAATGCATGGCTCCGAGTCTTTTAAATCAAGTTCCATTACAAAAATAAGAATCGGGGCATTGTTTAAAAACTATCTGTTTTTATCATTTCGTAAAAAGTTCTTCCAAGATTTGTTGAAAAATATGTTCCATTCATGCTTTGCGATAACAGCATCAGATGAGTCATTTTCATAAGATAATGATTAAGATCCTTTCTTTCCGTTTCATTAAATTTTGATTGAATCTTTTCAAAACCCAGTTTTTTTTCAATAGCAGACATTCCTTTCAGTTCAAACTTTTCGCGTTCATCACTGCTCTCAATGCAAAAACTGAAAACCTCCAGCCCTATCGGCGAATCAAAAACCTTTCTAACTTCTTTTTCAGTCCATTCAATGTCCTCTACGTTAACAACTATTCTTTTTTTGTCATCTAATCTCAAATAATTAATATCTCCTAACCAGCCCAAATCAATCCTTTCAGCTTCAAAATAATCCCTGACTAACTCGTCTTGAATAACTTTCCAAGCTAAAACTTCTTCGTTCATAAAAAAAGAAACATTTCTTTAGGTTTTAAGAGTTTCGTTTCCCAAATCCAATTTTAACAAGTTCACTGTGTAAGGCCACCACAAAGAAACAGTAAAATAAACAGTTGACTGATTAGAGACTCCAGGAACGATGTAAGGCGCATAATAATTCCCGAACACGGTTTCTCCCCAGCCAAAAACACTAAAAGCACTCATAACTTTTTTAGGATTAGACCAAGGACCCTCTGGAGAGGAAGCCCTTCTTAAAACTATAAAATCATTTGAATAATCCACATACATCATAAACAATTCTTCATCCACTTTTTGAACAGAGAATTCGCCAACCATTCCGTCAATCAAAGGCGCTGCTTCACTTACACTACCTTTCCAAGAAACACCGTCAAAGAACTGGTAACTCTTTAAATCCTCTATATTTGAAGAATTAACTTTTGCCAAATAAATCGGGGACTTCCTGAAATCTCTTGAACCAAACAAGTAAACTTCTCCGTCAAACAGTATCGGTGCCACGTTAACGAACCTTGAGCTAAAAGAATTATCGAGAAAAACCACTTCAACAAAACTCAACCCATCATCCAACGATTTTAACAGAATAGACTCCGCTTCCGCGGGTTTTTGCAACCAGTCATGCATCCGCATCATGAATAAATAAATCGTGCCGTTTAAGCTAATACCTCCCGTCGGAACAGTCGAAGCATCACCGAACACTCTTCTTGATTCAATAATCTCCAAAAAACTTCCAAACCCGTCGCCAAACCAATTAATTGAAGAGCAATTAAAATCTTTCAAACCAGCGGAACCGATAGCGTTAGAGTGACGATTATCACTTACTAAAGAGCTGAACCTCCCTAGAGGAAGAGGTCCAGAAACGTCTCCTAACGTAAAAAAAATTTTGTTGTCGCGTAAAAAACTTGTACCCAAATCTCCACCATATATACCGATACTCCTGCTCGCAGGGGTGAACAAATTACAAACCAACTCCAAATCAGCGAAACTTTCAGTTGTTCTTGGCTGAAGCACGAGATAAATACTCTGCGCGTTAGTGGCAAAGAATAATCCATAAACAATCCAACTACCCAAGGTTAAAAATATCCCAAGAACAATGCATAAAATTTTTTTGGAGGCTTTCATGGAAAAAACACGTTAATAAAATAAAAAGATAATTTTTAATAAGCCTTATCACAAACATTTTAAAAAACAAGAAAAACACTCTTGGAAGGTATAAAAAATGTCGAACAATTTTGGTTCAGGCCTGAAAAAAAGCCTGAAAAAAATCATGGGAATGCCATTAGTGGACAAGAAAGCAGTAGAAAGCATTGTAAAAGAGCTTCAGAGAACCCTCTTGTCCAGTGACGTTAACGTAGAACTCGTGTTTAAGATGAGCAAGAACATAAAAGACAAAGTTTTGCGCAAGGACCTGCCCGCAGGCATAACCATGAAAGAGCAACTTATCAAAGTTCTTTACGACGAAATCGTTAACCTGGTCGGAGGTGAAGGTCACAAGGTTCAAATCAAAAAACCTTTCAAAATAATGCTTTTAGGACTGTTCGGAAGCGGTAAAACCACGACCGCTGGGAAAATAGCAAAGTTCTTCTCCAAAAGAGGTTACAAGATAGCTTTAATACAGACGGATACTTGGAGGCCAGCAGCGTACGAGCAATTAGAACAGCTCGGAAAAAAGGTAAACGTGCCAGTGTTCGGCGACCCGAAAGAAAAAAAACCTGAAAAAATCTTGAAAAAGTTTGAAAAAGACCTCAAAAAGTATGATTTAGTGATTGTTGACACCGCGGGTCGAGACGCGCTCGACAAGCAGTTGACCAAGGAAATCAAAAACATAAACAAAAAAGTCAAGCCTAACGAAACCCTCCTCGTCCTCTCAGGAGACATCGGGCAGCAAGCCATGGAACAAGCCCAAAAATTCCACGACGAATTAAAAATTACTGGAATCATAATAACCAAACTTGACTCCACGACTAAAGGAGGTGGCGCGTTAAGCGCTTGCGCAGTCACTAAATCACCAGTCAAATTCATTGGCGTTGGCGAAAGGGTTGATGACTTGGAAGAGTTCGAACCCAAAAGATTCGTGTCCCGCCTCTTAGGCATGGGGGACTTGGAATCCTTGCTGGAAAAAGCTAAAGAAGTCATGTCCGAAGACGTTGAAGAAACCGCTAAAAAAATGATGAGCGGAAAATTCGATCTTCTCGACTTGTACGACCAATTGGAATCCATTGGCAAGATGGGACCATTAGGAAAAGTTATGGACATGATTCCAGGCATGGGGAAAGTTAAGTTACCGGACAATTTTATGCAAGTTCAGGAAGAACAACTCAAAAAGTTCAAGCACATAATGAATTCAATGACTAAAAAAGAGTTGGAGGACCCTGGAATCATTGGAAGAGAGCGGGTTGAACGCATAGCGAAAGGCTCTGGCACTAATGTAAAGGATGTTCGGGACCTCTTGAAACGCTACAAGCAGGCCAGAAACGTTTTCAAAAAGTTTGGGAGCGAGAAGAAAATGCAAAAACTGATGAAAAGAATGGGGATGAGATTATGAGCAAGAAATGCGTGAAGTGCAAGAAAAAAATTGAAACCACTTTCCTCGACAAAGTCAAAGGCACGCCTATTAAGAAGAAAGGAAAAATAACGTGGATGTGCAGTGAATGCCAGAAAAAACAAGCTAAGGTTTAATGATTCTTAAAACGTTTTCTTCAAGTTTAGCGTACCAAACTTTTTCCACTCCATAAGAACAATCCAAAGACAGGAAAAAGTCTCCATCTTTGTCATTTATTATTCTGATTTCACTAACTCCTACAACCTCTTGTCCGGATAAATAATTTTTCAAACGATTTTCCCTACACTTTCTGTCAAAAGCAAAGTCTCCTTCAGTCATAACCTTATCTGATAGGTCGGCTTGGCTTTGGGCTTCCTCGTCAAGAATAAGTCTTAACTCGTTCACATGACCAATCCGGGTTTGATCATCCTCTAAGACTATCTTTAACCCGTCACGAAAACGTTCCACATCTTTTCCACTAACGTAAGCCATGAAAATCAAAAAAGAAAAAAGGGTATTAAAAAGCTGTTGGTTTTTTAGAACCTACTTTCCAGTGGCGGATTCAAATATATTTTTCTCTTTATGCATGAATTCCCTAACCCTAAACCCTATGTTTTTGAGAGCGTAACCATTTTTTTTTTCATTCTTAAACATTCGGAACAAAAATAACAAAAAATGTTTTAAAGAAGAAATGATTATATTACGAAAAGAAAAAAAATAAGGCGAGGATTTAAATGAAATACAGAGTACATAGATTAAACGTCAATATGTCGGATGACACACAGAAATTAGAACAATTTTTGAATAATTTGAAAGGAGAAGTTGTATCAATAGTTCCTGATATTAAAACTATATTTTTATTTCATGGTACAAAAATAAAGTCTTTTATTATTATAGAGAAATTGAAAAAATGAAAAATAAAAACCAATTTTATATATATGGGATTTTACAAGCAATCACATTAGGACTAATCATCTTTTTTGTTTTGCGAACAACAAACATAGGAATGGACACAAATATTTGTTTAAGCATGTTATTTCCCATTTGTACATTAATTATTGAATACATCATTTATTCAAAAAAATGATTTTCTGGAGGAGAGAGAGTTCGTATTCTTCTTTAATTTAGTGGTTTCGTTGGGTTGCAGATACTTTCTTTTTTCTTGAAAGTTCGAAGACAAAAAAAAGCGTGTTGGAAAGGCAATGTTTTTAAACAAGTGAAATGTTCTTAAAAAGATAAAAGTAGATAGAACTAGTTAAAGGAATAATTAAAAAAAAATGGTTACGCGCTCAAAAGGACCGAGAAACGACTCGAGAAAACGCCTCAAAAAAAAAATTCGGAGAAGAGGAAAGATCAATATTAGCTCTTTCCTCCAAGAATTCAAAGAAGGCGACAAACTAGTGATAAAACCAGAGCCAGCCCACCAAAAAACCATTCCGCACAGAAGGTTTTTCGGCAGAGTAGTTAAAATGATTGAAGCCAAGAGGAGAACTTACGTTGTGCAAATACTGGGTAAAACAAACAAAAAACTTGTGATATCCCCGGTTCACCTAAAAAAATTAGGATAAAAACGAAATGGAAATCATTAATAAAACACCAATAACGTCAGCAGAATCCAAAGGATTATTGTCAAAAGTGGCTGCGAAAAACCTTAGTTACGAACAAAAAATGGCTATTGAAACCATCAAATCCACTGTCAACCTCACAAAAACAGAGGCTCAAAAGCTTAAGAAAGAGTTGGAAGGCCTGGACAACAGGCGGCTTAAAAGCGAAGGAATAGTTAAAATAATTGACTTGCTGCCAAAGAATGAGGAAGAACTGAAGTCCCTGTTCGTCGGCGCCACCTTACCTCCAAAGAAAGAGGACTTGGAAGAGATTTTTAAGATTGTGAAACCTTATGCTCATAAAAAAAAGAAGTGACGAAAATGGAAAGAGAAGAACACGCTATCGTGCTAGACTTTCTGGCACACGGGCACGCATTGGAAGGAAGAGGGTCGCCAGTAGCTCAAGTGCTGGGACTAAACCACTTCACCCTCTTAGAAGTAGCTCCTAAAAAAGAAGTGTTCTTGAGACCACATGATAAGGTTTACTTGGGTCATGAGAAAAGGGACAAGATACATCACATTATTGGCAAAGTAGACTTGGCAAGGCTCACGAACACTGCTCAAGAAGAACTTCGGTTCGTGATAAGGAAACTCGTCGAAGAGGATGAAAAAAAATTCGTTAAATTCTATAACTACGCTCAAGCCGTGTCAACCAGACAACATTCTCTGGAACTCCTGCCAGGAATAGGTAAAAAACACATGTGGAAAATCGTTGAGGAAAGAGAGTACGAGCCTTTCAAAAGCTTCGAAGACATAAAAGAAAGGGTGGAGTTAATGCCCGACCCGAAGGAAGCGATAGTTAAAAGAATAATTCTCGAACTAGAGAATAAGGATAAGTACAAGTTTTTCACAGGGCAAAATATATAACTTTTAGATTCCTTTCTTTTGAAACAATGGTTTCCTTGCACGTCAGGGTGCATTATTCGGATAGAGAGAACTTGAAGAGGTCTGTTCAAGTCTTAGCCTTTGTTTGCGCAGGACTGCTCGCGTTAACTTGGATTCTGCCAAGTTTCGGGCTTAACACCGCCTCATACTTATCTGGAATAGGCTTGCTCGGGTATTCCATGATTCTTTTCTACGAGTTCAGCAAATTCTCGAAGAACAACTATGTTAAAACTTTTTTCAAATCCATCATAGCAATCCTGCTCTTCTTATTATTGATGACTTTGTTAACATTCGGGCTCATCGAAAAAAACTTTTCTGGCCAGGAAATCTTTGGAATCGCGCTGACCTTAACACTAATATTGTTCCCAGTGCTTGCTTGGGACTGGCTTCACTCAGGCATAAAAAAAGTTAAAAGCAAAAAAGGAATGATCCTACTAATCCTTCCCTTCTTTCTAATACAACAAGTAATGGGGGTTGACCTGACTTCATTAAACAACGTGGAATCAATCACCAATCTCGTGAAAAGCTTCTCAGGAGTTGCTGGCGATACAGGATTCTTTGGCTTGCAGAAACAGTTCTTGACATCCATGCTCGACCTGAGCGACACTTCAGGAATCATACTCGCAGTGATTTTTTTAGTCATCATTTATTTAGTGATGAAGTTCATTGCAACCATCATAAAATGGGTGATAATTATTACAGTCCTGTGGGTGGCGTTAACTCTTCTGGGCGCGGGAATGCCCGTGGACATCAATCATTTGTTAAAACTAAATTAAAAACGCCAGGTCTTTTCTCTATCTCAATGTTTAACTTAGTGCCTGACAAAAAGGTTCCGCTGGAAGACGCGCCGGGCGGCAAGTTCAAGGTTCCACAATTAGTCAGCACTTCTTCGTAATCAAAGATTTTGGCGCAAACAGTGTTGCCCACAACGTTAACAGAATAAGAATAATCAACCAATCTTTTTGGAAGCTCAACCTTATAAATTGAGTTAAGTTCTTCACCACCTTCCTCCGCGAATCTTACTGATTCAGTGACGCCCAACCTTACTTGTTCAACCACGTTCTTCAAATTCTCTTTCAACGAGAATTCCACTATGCGGTCGTTGAGCAGTTGAGTGAAAATAGTGAACACGCTGGCAATCAATAAAATGCCTATTAGAAAAGAAAATATCTCTCTAATAGAAAATATTTGGCCCTTCACAAAACATTATTTATTCTAAACCCCTTAATCTGTTTTACGGAAGCAGTAAAATCCCTTGTTAAAGGAAAGAATTTTTGGGTTTCTCAATATATTAAGTCCTGCAAGTCTTTTAAACACTCTCTCTTCCTTCTTAACTCTTCCTTTTCATCGTCGAAAACCTTCTCGCCGACTCCTCCATCCCTGAACTTCTTGCTCAAAGAATTCAAATCATCATTCACTTCACTTATCTCCTTCTCCAGCTTTTCAACACTGCCGTCCACCAACGGGACTTTCAAAGGAGAGCTTCTAGCGTACTTCGACAACGCTAACCGATAAATCTTGTTCAATAATGATTCAAGGCTTGCCGGCTCGGCGGACCCGCCTGCCACAAAAATTTTAGCGAAACCCGTGCTTCGCCCAGGAGAATAAATCCCGCTAGTCTTCACCCAAACCGTTGACGCGTAAGATTTTTTGTAAAAAAAGAAAAAAATTGATAAAATTATTAAGGAAACAGCACTCACCGAAAACACCAAAGAATGAAAAATGTTGGCCAAAGCCATCATGATGAAAGACAGCAACAAGAGTGTTTGAGACAATTTTATGAAAACTTTTTGCCCCCGCAACTTTTGAACCATCTTGGTTCGCGAATGAAAAACTTTAACCCCCTTCCATTTTAGAAGCCTGCGCACAAGGTCATCATCGTTCTCCCCAACTTTATCCACGATTACTTGGAAGCCCCCATCATTGAAACAATCTTTCAAAAAAGAGCGAAGCTCTTCAGGGTCCTCGCACTGAACCAGTGCTTCATAACAAAAACTCTTTTTTGTTAAGGAATAATCGCTGAACTCGCTCATAACCTAAAACAATTAAACGGGACAATATAAAATTTGTCTAAAATAAGAAAGAGAGAGGTTTGCTGATTACACATAATTATTTATTGAATTATCATCTCTGAAAGTGATGCATGGAGAGTTGTAAATATCATGAGAAAGAGATTAAAATTAAAATCCTTGACTATGAGGATATCATCAACCGTTTAAGCAAGATTGGTGCAAAACACGTTGGAAACGCTTTTCAAAGAACAATAAGGTTTGATAACAGCGAATTAGGTTTAGAAAAAAAAGGTTTGTTCTTAAGGTTAAGAACCGGGTTTGAGGATACTATAACTATGAAGATAAAGGTTAAGAACGAAAACGTGTTTGAAAGAGAAGAAATTGAGCTCCGCGTAAACAACATCGAAAAAATGCGTGAAATTCTTAACAAAGTAGGATTAGTAAAAGAATTTGTGATGGAAAAGTACAGGTCGTTATGGACTTTAAAAGGAGTTGATGTTTGCGTTGATGAACTGCCTTTTGGTTTTTTCGTTGAAATTGAAGGAGAAGAAGATAAAATATTTGAAGTCGCTAAACTACTTGAATTAGATGTTTCTAAAAAAATAATTACGAACTATTGGAACTTATTTGATGATTACAAAAAGAAAACAGGCAGGACAGGAACAGATATTTTATTCGACAAAAACCATAAGCCAAGAACAAGAATAAAAAGAGAATTTTTATAACAATCCAGTCTTCAATTCTAAACCGTGGAAAAAGTTGTTGTCGGGATGTCAGGAGGAGTTGACTCATCAATATCACTAATTTTACTGAAAAAACAGGGTTTCAACCCGATAGGGGTTTCACTTAAACTTCCTGTCTGGAAAAGCAAGGACAACCAGTTGCGCGAAAACGCGTGCTGCACCAAAGAATCATTGAACACCGCCAGAAACGTCTGCAAAAAATTTGGAGTTCCTCACTTCATTTACAACGTTCAGGACTGCTTCAAAAAAGAGGTCATGAACTATTTTGTATCCGAGCTTAAAAAAGGCAGGACGCCTAACCCGTGTATTATTTGCAATCGTTATCACAAGTTCGCAAAACTGTTGGAGTGGGCTGATAAGCACGAAATAAAGTGCGTGGCCACCGGCCACTACGCAAAAAAAGTTTTTGACAGAAAAACGGGGGAATACTCATTAATGGTTCCGAAAGACAAGTTTAAAGACCAGACTTATGGCCTGGCTTTACTAACCCAGAAACAACTGTCACGCATAATCTTTCCTCTGGCTGATTTGAGCAAGAAAGAAGTGTTTGAAATCGCTGAAAAGCAGGGTTTCGAAATATTCCTCAAAAAAAAAGAGAGTCAGGACTTCTGCTTCGTATCCAACAAGTCCCTGCCAAAATTCATGGAAAAAGAAATCGGAAAAAAACCTGGAAAAATCGTTGACAAAAACGGAGAAGTTCTCGGCGAGCACGAAGGCCTTCACTTCTTCACGATTGGCCAAAAAAAAGGTTTGAAACTGCAAAAAGAATATCGTGTTATCAGAAAAAATGTTGAGAAGAACGAGCTCGTCGTGACAGATAAACTGAATGATACTTTCCGAAAGAAAGTTTTTATGAAAAAAATCGATTTTGTTTCCGGCCACGCACCAACCAAAACAGTTAAGGTTAAGGCAAAGATAAGGCACAGACACGAGCCAGGAGAAGCAGAATTAACGCCTTCAAAAAAAGGTTATGAACTTGTGTTCAAGGAACCTCAGCACGCGGTCACGCCAGGACAATTCTGCGTTCTTTATAAGGAAGAGGTTTGTCTTGGCGGCGGAATGATAGAATAAAAAAAGGGCGGATAAAAATTATAAGAACTTCTTGAAGTATTCCCAATTAGTTATTGGTTGATTATAACTCGCAAAATCTTCAACTATTCTGGGGCAGGCGGTGTTAATCCACGCTCCAATACCCGAAAAATCGTTCAGGAAACGAGGGCTTAGCTCGTCGCCAACGAACACGAAAGCCTGCCTACCAGTACTCCGAAGTTTTTTAACAACGCTCTCCGCTTTTCTCATGGCTTGCTGGCCTTTCTTGGTGGACACGAGCACCCCAAATACTCGTTCCTCGCTTGCTTTCGCTGCCACAAGCATTTTTTTCTTCACCCAAACCCTAACTTTTTCTTTGCGAATCACGTCTAGTCTTCCTGAAGGGCGCAGACAATATACTTTACGACCAGTTTTTTCAGCAAGCATTAAAGGGTGGAACTCCCCCCCACCCAAGTAAACGAAAGCGCTCACGCTTCTCTTAGTTTTTTCGCCTGCAACAACGTCGCAACCCAATACCTGACACTCGTAAACAGTTCTCTCGCCTTTCGCTATGAAAACTTTTTTGCCAGCGTTCTCAAGAATTTTCTTAACCTTTCCGGCCTCGTTTAAGTGTTGGACAGTGCAAACCAGTCCCACATTTTTTTCTTTAATCTTGTTTAAGTGCTTTTTAACAATGAGTGCGTAACAGGTTTTGTCCCTGGCTTCAACGAACAAAGTTTTCATTCTTCCTCTTCTTCGTAGTCTTCGTAATCTTTTAGAACTGGTTCAATCACGTCCTCACGAGCCATGCATGGTAAACTTATTTATTAACGTATTTAAAATTAACTTAGAAATAAAAAAAAAATGGCTGTGATGGATCGTAAAAAGATTGATTTCAAGTACAATTGGAAGATTTACGTAGAATTATTGGGCAAGTACAAGAAAATGTTCGTCCTGCTAATGTTTTTGGTCTTGGTGGGCAGAGCGGCGAACGTTGCTGACAAATTCCTGTTCAAAATAATAATTGACAGTGGAACAGGGTTTTCGAATGAAACAATTCCTGTCCAATCGTTCGTTGACACGTTAATCATCGTGGCAGTCGTTTTCGTCTCGATAAACTTGTTGAGAGGCTTGATAAAGTTTGCCAGCATTCACGTTCTTAACAGGTTGGACGGCAACCTTATAGCTGATTTGAAAAGAAAATTCTTCAACCACTTGATTGGATTGTCTTACCGGTTTCACACTTCAACCAAGACAGGTTCCTTAATATCCAAGCTAATACGCGGAGGCGGCTCGATTGAGGGCATGACAGACGTGATTTTCTTCAACTTCGCGCCACTGTTATTTGAAGTCCTAGTCGCTGGGGCATCCCTAATGTATTTTAACTGGGTTTCAGCGCTAACCGTTTTCGGTCTGATAATCGCTTTCATAGCTTACAGTATTTTCATCCAGAGAAAACAGGAGCCGTACAGCATACTGTCGAACGACGCTGAAGACGTTGAAAAAGCCAATATTAGCGACTTTTTTACGAACATTGATTCAATAAAATATTTTGGTAAAGAACCCAGAATCAAAGACAGGTTCAAAGAATTGAGCGAGGCGAGCAAGAACACTACGCTAAAACATTGGGATTATTATCGTTTCTTGGACGCGGGCCAGGTTTTGATAGTAGGGATAGGAACAATCTTCTTGCTTTACTTTCCGTTAATGGATTTCCTTGCAGGCAACATCACGATCGGAACCGTGGTGTTCATTTACACCGTGTTCATAGGTTTGATAGGACCTTTATTCGGGTTTGTTCACGGGGTCAGAAGATTTTACAGGCTGATGGCTAACTTCGAATCCCTTTTCAAGTACGCTAAGATTGAGAACGAGGTCAAAGACAAGCCTGGCGCAAAAGAACTTGAAATAAAAGAAGCAACTATCGAGTTCAAAAACGTGGCTTTCGCTTACCCAGAGAAGAAGGAAAAATTGTTCGAGAATTTTGACTTGAAAATCAACACTAACGAAAAAGTGGCGTTGGTGGGTCGCTCGGGTTGCGGTAAGTCCACATTAATCAAGTTGTTGTATCGTTTGTACGACGTGGATTCCGGAAAAATTCTGATCGACGGCCAGGACATTCGAGATTTTAAGAAGGAGGGTTTGCGCTCAGAAATGAGCGTTGTCCCGCAAGAAGCAGTGCTTTTCGATGACACGATTTATAACAATATCGCGTTCTCCAAATTTGGTGCAGTGAAAGAAGAAGTGTGGGAGGCAATGAAGTTCGCGCGCCTCACAAAACTAGTTAATAAACTGCCTAAAAAGGAGAGAACCTTTGTTGGCGAGCGAGGAGTTAAACTCTCTGGTGGGGAGAAGCAAAGAGTTTCGATAGCTCGAGCCCTGCTCGCAGACAAAAAAATATTGGTTCTGGACGAGGCCACGTCCTCGTTAGATTCTAAAACTGAATTCGGGATTCAGCAAGACCTTGATAGGTTATTGCTGGGAAGAACTGCGATAATCATTGCTCACCGCTTGTCAACAGTGATGAAAGCGGACAAAATCGTGGTCATGGATGAAGGAAGAATAGTTCAAATAGGTTCTCACGAAGAACTTATCAAACAGAAAGGAGTTTATAAGGAATTGTGGGACATGCAAAAAGGCGGTTTCATAGAGTAAAGCTTATAAATATACCACTATTTGATAGTAACATGGTTTATTTGTGGGACATGCACGTTCACAGCAAGAGTTTTGAAAGACCTTATCTTAATATGGAGAGTCTTGCAAAATCTGCTAATAAGAGTGATTTGGATGGTATTTTATTAGTCGATAAGGTTTTCGTGGACAAAAAAGAGTCTTTCAAGAACACACCTGCTCAGAAATTAAAAAAAATGAGGCAGAAGTTTAGAAGAGATGTGGATGAAAGAATTTCAGTATTGGAAGGTTATGAAATCCGAACAAATGAAGGAGATTTAATCGTTATCGGAGAAGTAAATGACCTTGTAGAAGAATACATTAAAAAAAATAAGATTCCAAAGAGTATTAGTGATTGGTTGGAAAAAGTTGTTGATTCAGATTCGGCTTCAATAATCCCTCACCCTTTTTTTCCGTTATCTTCTGTAGGTAGTGAAGTCTTACAAGAAAAATTGGGGGGATATAATGGTTTAGAGACTTTTAACGCGTCTTCTCCTGTCCTTTTCGACCCTTTTCCAGGAGTTAATAGAAAAGCTCGTGACTTCTGGGAAAAAAAGCGTTTAGACTACAAAATTTCAGGCACTTGCGGAACCGATAACTGTCATGGAGTAATAGGTAAAACTTGTTGCATGACAGATTACGAAATCCATTCTGAATCCGATTTAGTGAAAGCTTTGCAAAAAGGAGATTTTGTTCCCGGAACAGTAACTCATGCTGGAAGAATTTTTGACAATGTGAGGTCAACCTCAACCATGATTGCCAGCATAATAAAAGAAAGCCTGACTAAAGACACTTAAAGAACGTTTTCTTAATTAGGAAAGAAGTTGAAGAACTCAAATAAATTCATGCAAGAAGCCCTTAAACAAGCCCGCAAAAGCTTGGAACAAGGGGGCATCCCTATAGGCTCGGTTCTGGTCAAGAAAAATAAGGTGCTCGGCAGAGGGCACAACAAAAGAGTGCAGGAAAACGACCCCGTGCTTCACGCCGAGATTGACTGTCTCAGAAACGCTGGGCGAGTAAGGTCTTACAAAGACACGATTCTTTATTCCACGCTAATGCCTTGCTACTTGTGCGCGGGCGCGGTAGTGCAGTTCGGCATCAAAAAGGTGGTTGCAGGCGAGTCCAAAACTTTCTCTGGCGCGAGAAAATTCATGGAAGACCACGGGGTAGAAGTCGTTGATCTTAACCTTGAGGAGCCAAAAAAGTTAATGAAAGACTTCATAAGCAAAAACCCTAAGCTCTGGAAAGAGGACATTGGAAAACTCTGATTTTTCGGTTTTGACCGAAGATAATGGTAAATATTATTAAAAAGAGTTGACTAAAAAAAGGTTGATGAAAAAAACTGCGCGGAGAAAAAACGCTTCAATAATATTATTCTTAACGCTTTTCGCGGTCAGCGCTTATATTGTGACAAATCAAGACAAAACCTCGGGTTTGGTGACCAAGTTCAAGTCGGACTCGGAGTTCATAGATTATTTGAGTTCAGCTCCTGTAACGAGTTATGGCATGTTAGGAGGAGTTCGGGCCCAGACCTTGGGAGCAGTTGCTGAAAGCACTTCTATGGATTCAAGCGTTAAAGGCGCGGCGCAAAGCGCTGAGGTGGGGGAGAGGTATTCAGAGACCAACGTGCAAGTCATGGGTTTTGACGAGCCGGACATCGTCAAAACTGACGGCAAGAACATTTATTACTCAGGCTATTCTGACACCAAAATAATCAACGCGTTCCCACCGGAAAACCTGAGCTTAACCCAGGAGATTAAGGAAAGCGGGGAATTATTCCTTAAAGACGATAAGTTAATCGTGTTGTCGAACGACGCGGTTGAAGCGTTCAACAAAGAAGAACTGAACTCTTTATGGAAGATTGGTTTGAACGGGAGTCTAGTAGACGCCAGGATTCACGGCGAACACTTATACATTGTTACTCGCAGAAGCGTGTCCTCGTACAATCCGTGCCCGATTTACCCCGTAGGCGGGGTCGTGGTCAGATGCGTTGACATTTATCATCCAGGTCATTCAATGAGTGTGGACTCAACTTTTCACGTCGTATCAATCAATTTGGTGGACGGGAGCGTGAGTGACGTGGAGTCTTTTGTAGGCAAGAACGGGCAAACCATTGTTTACATGTCCACGCAAGGCATTTACGTCACTTATGAGAAACAGAAAAGCATTATGATTGACTTCTTCCTCGCAAAGACCAGCGACTTGTTGCCTGCAGAAGTTCTTGATAGGATGAACAAGATTAACGGTTATGACATTAGCAGTTACTCAAAGCAAAGCGAGATTCAAAGCGTTCTTTACGGTTATTACTCTTCGTTAGGTGATGACGAGCGCGCCACTCTGGAAACACGGGTTTATAACAGGATGGACGCTTACATGGAAGAGAATAAGAGAGAATTGGTGAAAACAGGTATCGTCAAAATCGGTTTCAGTGAAGGATTTTTGAGTGTTGACGCGGTCAACGAGATTCCAGGAAGATTATTGAACCAGTTTGCAATGGACGTTCATGAAGGTTATTTGAGAACCGCCACCACTGTCGGCTTGCAGGACACCGCGAACGACGTTTACGTGCTGGACAGTGGCTTGAACAAGGTCGGCGAAGTCAAAGACTTGGGGATGGACGAAAGAATTTATTCAGTCAGGTTTATCGGGGACAGAGGTTTCATCGTGACTTTCAAACAAATCGACCCGTTCTATGTATTGGATTTGTCCGACCCGACTAAGCCGGAGGTTAAAGGTGAGCTCAAAATACCTGGTTACTCATCCTACTTGCACCAGTTGGAAGAGAACTTGATTCTCGGCATTGGAAAAGAGGGTGGAAACGTGAAAATATCTGTTTTTGACGTCACGTCAGCGGAGAATCCTGTGGAGAAGCACAAGTTTGTTTTGAACGAGTACTGGTCAGAAGTGTTGTACAATCATCATGCTTTCCTGATAGACGCGGACAACAAAATCTTTTTCCTGCCCGGAGGAAGAGGAGCGTACTTTTTTAATTACGCTGACGGGTTAAGCCTGGCCAAAACCCTTGATGTTACCAACGCGCGGAGAGCAGTGTACATTGACACGACAATGTACGTCGTATCATACGATAAGGTCACGGCAGTGGACGAGAACACTTGGAGCGTGGTGAACGAATTGGAAATTGATTCAAGCCCGGTTTATAGAACAATATCAAAACCAATAATGGATTCAGCAGTTTCTGGTGAGGGCGCGTCGGCCAGTTCAGGAGTTTCAACGATTGGTAACCCTGGAATGCCTGTTGAAGAAGTATCCTCTGATGCTGTCCCGCTTGTCGGCGTCGACGACGAGTAAAAATAATTATTTTTCTGTTAGAACCACTTTTTTGATAATTAATGCGCCGGAGTAGTTCTCCCAAAACTTTTCGGACTCAGTGATCACAATCTTTTTGGTGAAGAACGGAGCGTTCAGGATAGTGGTTTCGATTTCCCCGCCTTCCCCTGCAGGGTTGATATCGTATTTTTTTCCCATTTTGACGAGTTCTTCAACCGTTTTCGCGTCAACCGTTTTTCCAAGCCATTCTTTCTCGAAGGGTTGTGCGAAGACCCCTGAAATAATGGTTTCAAAACCTCGTTCAACAACTTCTTTCAGCACTTTTTCTTGGTTCATCTTCCATAATGGATTCAAGCACTCTAGTCCGAGTTCGTCGCAAATCCTTTGAATCCTGCTGGACTGGTATACTGATTCAATGGCTCCAGTGACCACGCCTTGAATCCCGAATTCTTTTTTCGCTCGAACAATCGCGTTCTTCAAATCCTTTAATTCTTTTTCTTTAACCCCTAAGGTTTTTTGTTCGATTAAGGGTAATTGCATGGCTTGGGCTTGCAGTTTTGTCAAGTGAATGTTTGGGGTGTGAAACATGTAACTCTCTAAATTCTTGGAAATAATGGTGATAAGGCAGGTCACGTCGTGACTTTTTCTAACCATGTCAAAAGCCAACATTGAATCCTTACCTCCCGAAAACAGTATTCCAAGCTTCATGACACTTGTTTTTCTCAACAAGTTTAAAAAAGGTTTCTATTAAGTCAGGAAAACAATTAAAAAAGGGATTAGTGTTCTTAGAACAAGAATGAATGATTTGAAGAAGAGAGTAATTGGTTTTGCTCAAACATTTTACGCGTCCAGCCATCACGGGTGGGACCACGTCCTCCGGGTCAAGAACCTTGCCCTGCACATCGGCGCGGAGGAAGGGGCGGACCTCGAGGCTCTGGAAATCGCTGCGTACCTGCACGACGTGATGAGAAACCAGGAAATGGAGAATAAAGGAGGTTTCTGCCACGCTGAAAAGGGCGCGGAAATAGCGGACAAGTTCCTTAAAAGCATTGGATACGAAAAGAGGGGGAAAGTGGTTCACTGCATCAAGACGCACAGGTTTCACGGAGAAAACGTTCCAGAAACCCTTGAAGCCA
>JAFCDO010000010.1:0-18749 GCA_017609605.1 Candidatus Parvarchaeota archaeon | reverse complement strand
AAAGGAGAGTGTTATATTGACAAAAAAACTCCGAGTTCAATTGTTGGAATACTAAAAAGACTTGTATTTGAAAAAGGGCAAGCAGAATTATACGAAACCATAAAAGACTCTGAAACCGGAAAAACAAATCTTATTCCAATTCAATTACAAACCAAACAACAATATTCGATAAGTTCTTCAGAAACAACTATGGATTTGGGTGAAGGAGAAGTGAGTGCTCTTGAATGGGAGCTCTAAGCGCAAAACCTGAAAGGGAAAAAAGCGCTTTCCAATCTTCTTGAATGACCATTATTATATAATCCTGATTCTTCTGCAAGGATTGCTACAATGTTCTCATTTATACAGCCGTCTCTTAAGTGAAGATCCTCGGAAATAAATCGGATAGGCGTTTCATTTTCAACACCTGTAATCAACTCCATTAAACCATTGATAGGAGTGTTAAACCCTTCCGGCAAAACGTTAACCCCTTTGTTAAAACGTCGAACATGACCATTACTCCTAATAATATTACTTCGAATTGAATCATAATTTTGCATTGCTAAACCAAAATTTGGATCACTCTCTTTAATGGAAAGCATCATAAAACCATTCTCATCACTTATTGGACACTTCCCAGACCCAACACCTAAAGCACCTTCATAAACGAGAACTAGAGACTTACCTGTTACGCTACTTCCTTTACTATAAATTATTCCACCGAGATCCATTAATGAAGTCATTTCTGAACAACAACCTTTAAAAACCTAACCGAAAAAGTTTTCGACAAAAGACGAATAAAAATGATTGATAAGAAAACCTTAAAAAACCATTTAAACTACTAACTAAACGGTAATACAACCAAGAATTCATAACCCTGGGAAGGTAGCTCAGCCTGGGAGAGCGCACGGCTGAAGACCGTGTTGTCGCGAGTCCGAATCTCGCCCTTCCCACTCAACCCGCTCAAAAAAAACAGCGGTTTTTTTGGCGACCCGAAAACCTCTTGTTTTCGTGGGTTTTTACCGAAAAAGCTTGACCAAAAAATAGTGTTCCAAAACAAATTGCTCGTTTCAAGGGTTTTTACAGAAAAAGTTCTTGAAAACATTACCACTTCTTATTAGGAGTATCAGGGGAGCGATCCATCTTATTACCATAACGTTCAAAAAACACTTGATTATTCAACCCAACCCGTTTAGGTGGCGGAACTCGTTCGCCAGGAAAACCCAACGGCAAAACCGCGATTGGCAAAACCTGATCGGGCAATCGAAGAATGTTCTTGACCGCAAGGTCGTCGAACGCGCTGACCCAACAAGACGCCAAGCCCTCAGCATGAGCCTGCAACAAAATGTTCTCCACGCACGCACCAGCATTCAAAAAATTATATAATTCTCCTCGAACAGGGTACAACTTCTTAACCTTAACAGTGTCCACGCAAACCACGACGTACAAAGGCGCAGTAGTCATCCAATACTGGTTCAAACAAGCCTCCGCCAAACTCAACTTCAACGCAGGATTACGAACAATCACGAACCGCCAGTTCTGAGAGTTACCCGCGCTCGGAGCCCAAACACCAGCGTCCAAAACCCGCAACAACTTATCCTTCTCAATCGGCTGGTTCAAAAAACGCTTAACACTCCTCCTCGTACGAATACCCTTAGTAATATCCATCACAATAAATTAAAGAATACGATGATAATAAAACTTTTGGCAAAAAAAACTCTTATTAAAGACAAAAATAATAACTAAAAACAAGAATGAAATACTCTGAAGTAGCGAAGACTTATCAAGAACTCGAGAACACCACAAAAAAACTCGAGAAAACCAACATTCTAGCCAAGCTGCTCAAAAAAACGGGCACGCAAGACCTGGCCAACGTAATAACCCTATGCTTGGGCAGAATATTCCCGTTATGGGATGACCGAGTCATAGGCGTGGCATCCAGCCTAATGAAAAAAACGGTAAGCACGACCGCGGGCGAAGCAGAAAAAACCATCGAAAAAATGTGGGTGCAAAAAGGAGACCTAGGACTCGTAGCGGAAGAACTGGCAAAAAACAAAAAACAACAAACCCTAACCACTCAAATCTTAACAGTACAAAAAGTGATTGAAAATCTGCAAAAAATAACTGGCATCACAGGCAAAGGGGCCGTGGACAAAAAACTCTCATTAATATCAGAACTACTCACGTCAGCCACACCAATAGAAGCAAAATACGTGGTAAGAACCGCGCTAGGAGAACTCCGCATGGGCGTTGGCGAAGCCCAAGTCCGAGACGCTATAATACAATCCTTCTTCCCAACCATTGTGGGGCATCAACTATTCTGTCCGCGCTGCAAAACAATAATACCAAGGAATCACAAAAAATGCTCCTTGTGCCAAGCAGAACTCCCAGTCAAAAAACTGGAACAAGAAATAAAACTTGTTTTAGATAACGTTCAAAACCAAAAGATTCTCATGCACAAAAAATGGAAGCACTTGAAAAACCAAGAAAACGATTTCATAATGACAAATGACTTCAACCTGGAAAAACACGACCTGCGAACCATAAACTTCATAATACCTGAAACCAGGGAACAAGCCAAAAAACTGCAAGAAAAAATCAACAAAAAAGTCCAAACAGCTTACGATAAAACAATTGACTTCGGAGAAGTAGCGCTAACAGTCAAAGAGAAAGGTTGGAAAGGACTAGAAGAAACCCGCCTTTCAGTGGGTAGGCCAATCAAAGTCATGCTAGCCGAAAGGGTCGCTAACATTAAAGAAGCGTTCAAAAAAATTGGTGTTCCAGCAGCATTCGAAACCAAGTACGACGGGTTCAGAATGCAACTGCATAAAAAAGGAAACGAGATAAAACTATTCACCCGCAGGATGGACGACATCACAGAACAATTTCCAGAAATAGCCGAAAGATTCTCTCAATCAGTAAACGAAAAAGAAGTCATCCTCGACGCAGAGGTAGTGGGTTACGATCCGAAAACCAATCAACCTTTACCATTTCAGAAAATCTCCCGCAGAATCAAAAGAAAATACGACATCCAAGAAATGATCAGAGAAATCCCGGTGCGCACGTTAGCTTTCGACATCCTTCAATTAAACGGGAAAACCCTCCTTAAAAAAAGATTTGAGGACAGGAGAAAACTACTTGAAAAAACGGTGAAACCAATCAAAAACGAGTTCGAACTTGCAGAGCAAAAAATACTGTCAACAGAAAAACAAGTTCAGGACTTCCTAAACCAAAAACTGGGCGAAGGCCAGGAAGGATTAATAGGGAAAAAACTCGACGCCCCTTATCAGCCAGGAAAAAGGGTAGGGCATATGATAAAATTAAAGGTGGAAATGGAGACACTAGACCTAATCATTGTGGGCGCGCAATGGGGGGAGGGCAAACGCTCAAATTGGCTAAGCTCCTTTGAGCTGGCGTGCAGGAGCGAGCAAGGAGAACTACTTGCCATAGGTAAAATGGGGACAGGACTAACTGACGAACAATTCAAAACAATGACCGAAAAACTGAAGTCCTTAGTAATAGGTGAACAGGGAAAAAACGTGAAAGTCAAACCAGAAATAGTTGTAGAAGTGGCTTACCAAGAAATACAAAAATCCCCAACATACTCTTCAGGACTGGCCCTCCGCTTCCCAAGAATGGTCAGATTCAGGGAAACCAAAAGCGTGGAGGACGCTGACACGCTCAAAAGAATAAACAAGCTTTACAAGCAACAAAAAATGGTCTCGGGTTAAAGTTCTCTCAGAAGTTTTTCGACACGTTCAGGCCATTCATTGTACAAAGCGTTGATTACTGCTACTGCATGTGCATGGACCCACATATCATTAGCGTTGGCAAATATCTTCCTCTTAATAACCTCTTCTGGTTTGAATTCTACAAAGTATTTCTCAACGTTTTCCTCAACACCCAAGTCCCTTGTTATGTCAAATGTTTTGACAGTCTTTTTCAGTTTCTTCTTCTTTTCAACACTCTCTTCAACATCTCTGATGTGCTCTGTTATACCAGTCATTATCTCTTTTGAAGTCATGTCAGTGCGCAATGTTCCATACACTTCGGAGTGCATCGTTTCACGAGATCTTCCAAAACCTGTAATCTCAAAATTAAGCTTACCTTCAAGAAGAAGTTCTTCCTCACCTTCTCTCTTAATTGTTGCGAAAGGACTTGGCACTCCATCAATAAGGTCGTTTCTCTCCATGAATCCTGCTGGCGCAATTCCATACCTGTTCGGGAATGTCCCAAGTTTCTCACTTCTCTTAGCGTAGAAGCACATATCATCATCAGTAATAGTAATTGCGCTTACGCCAATGGGGTTAGCGAGTATATCGTCCAAGTTGCGGGGGTCTTCTATGTATTTCTCCCTGATTGTTTTACCATCAGGTAACTGCTTGTCAAGACTCTGATTTGAACCCACATAGGTGAAGTAAGTAGTGGGGTAAGCATCGATTTCCAAGATTTCATTCTCAACACGCAAGCCATAGACTCCAACAAGTTGGCCATCAAAGAATGAGCCTCCCGTCCGCCTAGCCTCTTCTTCTTTTCTAGCGATTGTTTCAGTAATTCCTTCAGACACGTCAACGGGTATTTTCTTTGTCTTTTCAGGGTTGTAGTCGAGTTTGAAGTGCTGTTCGTCGAACTTCCCTTTAGCCATTTCAATAAATTCCAATTGAAGATTTCCCATACTGTAATCAAACCCGCTTTTCATGATTAACCACCGAATATTAACTATCTAAAAACCTTCCGATTTTTATAGGGTACAAGAATTTTATGTAAAAAGAAGAAAGAACACTTGATTTTTTTTTCTAGTTGTACAAAGAAACACAAAACAAAAAACTTAAATGTGTGAGTACACATATTTCACATAAGTGATTAAATTGGTTAATTTGACTTTAGCTATACCTGAAGAGCTTCATAAAAAGATGAAACGACTCCCAGAATTCAAGTGGAGTGAAATAGCGCGACAAGCGATTGAAAGGAGGATAATGGATGAGGAACTTTTGAGAGACTTAAAATCAATCGCGAGAGCGGAAAAGGAATTAAAAAAAGGAAAAGCAATCTCCCACGAGAAGCTAATAGAAGAGTTGGGAATCTGATGCCGAAAGTATTCTACTCAACAGAATTCGTGAAATGGATTAAGAAACAAGATAAGCCACTACAAAAACAGGTACTGAACAAACTTTTTAAACTAAAACAAGACCCGCTGCTTGGAAAGTCTTTGAGAAACATATTCAAGGATTATAGAAGCCTTTACGTAGGAAGGGTGAGGATTATTTATTCAATCAAAGGAAAGAGTATAATGGTTGCCAAAGCAGAGCACAGAAAAAAGGTTTACAAAAAATAGTTTTTTGTGCAACGCAAATGTTTTCGAAGCCTTCATAACTTCCTACAGAATCCTGCCCTGGAGCACGCTCCCAAAACCTTTATTCCATTGAACCCAATGCAAAGGATTTCTCTCAGGAAAATCAACGCTGTCAATAATGTCTTCGAACCTGCTCCTACCTATAATAGGAAGGCCATAACTGATAACACTCTCACTTACAGTGTCACCCTTTCCTAAACCATTCAACAATTGTTCCACAGACCTGTACGAAATATGGAAGTTAGAACCGCCAAAAACTTCAACATAACCGTATCCATTCCAAGCAACTCTTTTTGTTTCTATAACAGCTCCCTCTCCTTCACACCCACTTGCACTACACGTTCCATAAACAATTTTTGGGGTTGTAACTCTTGGAATCACGATTTTATCCTTTGTAAAACCTTCTGTTGTGATAACCATTACATCAAAGTCGTTCGGCATTTGTCTAGGCTTTAAAACAACTTTTTCAATCGTGGGCCCGAACAAAAACCATTTCTTCCTCGTTATAACCTCCTCTTCTTGCGGAAAATGTTTGTACAACACGCTTCCAAAAACAACAACTGATTCAATATCTTCGGGTTTTAACCAGCGCTTAGAGCCTCCAGCACTCGTGGCATGGTTATAAAACCGGGGCAGGTCAACGGAAATAGATCCAACATCTGGGATTTCAGTTGATAAAGTGCCAAGCCTCTCGGATTCAAAATATTCTTTTAAAAGTTCAGGTGTGACATCCACTTTTAACTCTTGATAAAGACTGAACTTATTAGACTTATAAAAATGTTTTCGAAACCTTTATAAAACTCAGAGTTTCCACTTAAAAGTAACAAAACGGTGATTCCCAATGTTAAACAACAAAGAATTTGTAAAAGAAGTGAAAAGTATTTTCGAACTAAACCTTTATGAGGTAAAGATTTGGTTAGCCTTACTATCAAGAGGTGTTTCAACAGCAGGGGAGCTCAGCACAATAGCAAACATACCACGCTCAAGAGCGTACGATATTCTCGACAGCTTAGAAAAACAGGGATTCGTTTTACTGAAAATGGGCAAACCCATAAAATACGTTGCAATCAGTCCAGAAGACGTGACCCATCAAATAAAGAAAAAAATTGATGTGGAAGCAACAAGAAAAAAAGAAGTCTTGAACAAACTGGAAAAAACTGGAACCATGAACAAGCTTTCCACGCTTTTCACGACAGGCATAAAATACGTTGAACCCATAGACCTTTCAGGATTGATAAAAGGCAGAAGCAATTACCATAACCAATTATCAACAATGATAAAAAACGCTGAAAAAACCGTGACTATAACCACCACGACCCCAGGTTTACTCCGCAAACTAAGTGGGCTTAAAAAAGATTTTAAAGAAGCTAAAGAAAGAGGAGTAAAAATAAAAATACTGGCTCCGCTAAACGAAGAAACCAACATGGTGGCGGAGAAGTTCAAGAACTGGGTGGAAGTGGAAGGTGCAAAGCAGGTTAAAGGAAGATTCGCTGTAGCTGACAGCAAAAACATAATGTTCATGTTAATGCACGACGAAGAAATCCACCCGCTTTACGACTCAGGAGTATGGGTTAAATCAGAGTTTGTTGGCGACGCCATAGAAAAAATGATAAATCAAGAATAAAAAAAAAATTCTTTAACCATCTTTTTTTTTCAATTAATTGAATCAATCTAAATTTCTTTCTACAGTATTCGTTCCAGATAACCTCTCGGACAAAGATTGCTTTTCCTTATTCAAGAACATGAACAACAAGTCCAGAAAGTAAAACGCTGTGAAAAAACCTTTAACAGTGTTGCGCAAAACCAATTGTAAAACACTAGGCTTTTCTCCATGATAACTTTTGACTCTTAAACCCAAAAAGTATTCGCCGAAAGTGGAAGCGTTAAACCGTTCAGTGATAAAAAAGTACAGGAAATAAACTATTGAGAGGAAAAAGAAAGCAGACTCCACCTTGCCAAGAACAGAAGGGTTGTTCTCCAAAAAAATCATGGCCTCTTCAGTTGAGTTAGTGGGAACATTACTTCCATCTAGAATAATGTTCATGACAGGACTGTAAATGAAGAAAAACAGCAACAAAACGTCGATGACGAAAGATCCTAGCTTCTTAAAGAAACCAGCGTTCCTAAACTTTAGCTTGCCTTTGGAAAGATTGTAAAGAAGCCCGCCCATGAATGTATATTGTTCGGCGCGAGTGATATATAAATATTCATAACAACCTTAACTAAACATGCACGAATTCTACAAAGAAATCATACAAGAACTGTTAAAAGGAAATATTCGAGACAAAAACCATTTGGGCAGAAGAAAGAATTGGCTTGCAAAAAAACACGGGCTGAACCGCGTCCCCACAGACGCGGACATTTTCATAGCATCAAAATACAACCCGCGATTAAGAGACTTTCTGAAAATGAAGCCCACGCGAACAGCTTCAGGAGTCAGCGTGGTCGCGGTAATGGCGAAACCGCATTCGTGCCCTCACGGCAAGTGCGTTTACTGCCCAGGAGGGGTTGAGTACGGAGCCCCCCAATCCTACTTAGGTGAAGAGCCAGCGCTGATGCGAGCGAAAATGAACCAGTTCGACCCGTATAAGCAAACCCAAAACCGTTTACGACAATACTTGCAGACAGGCCACGAATTCGATAAAGTAGAACTCATTGTTATGGGAGGAACTTTCAATTCCCTCCCCAAGAATTATCAAGAACGTTTTGTAACAGAATGCTTCCGAGCAATGAACGACTTCCCAAAAAAAATCAGCAGAAAAACCACCCTGCTGGCAGAGCAGAAAAAAAACGGGCAATCCAAAATAAAGAACAGCGGAATAATATTTGAAACCCGGCCAGACCACTGCTCTCAACAAGAAATAGACGAATTCCTAAAACTCGGAGGAACACACGTTGAACTAGGAGTCCAAACCGCTCGCCCAGAAGTATTGAAAAAAATTGGGAGAAAACACTCGCTGCGCGATACCATCCAAGCAACCAGAAGACTAAAGGACGCTGGCTTCAAAATCACTTATCATTTGATGCCATTCCTGCCAGGCTGGACCATGAAATCAGACCAAGAAATGTTTAAAGAAATCTTTCAAAACCCGGATTACAAGCCGGACGAACTCAAAATTTACCCATGCTTGGTGATAAAAGGCACCGAACTGTATAAATGGTGGAAAAAAGGAAAGTACGTTCCGGGAAGCGACGAAATAGCTGTGAAAATGTTGTCCCAAGTCAAAAAACGAATCCCTCCTTACGTTCGAATCAAGCGCTTGATGAGAGACGTTCCAGCACCACTCATAGAAGCCGGGCCGAAAAAAGGAAACCTCAGAGAGTTAGTGCTGAAAGAAATGAACAAAAAAGGGTGGAAGTGCAACGACATTCGGTGCAGAGAAGCAGGCCTCCAATCATTAAGAAACAAAAAAATCGAAGGCAAAATAAAACTAAAACAAATAAAGTACGAAGCATCCAAAGGAACAGAATACTTCCTCTCATTCGAAACCAGCAACACGCTAATCGGATTTGCTAGACTGCGAATCCCGCACGACCCGTGGAGAAAAGAACTCAGAAACTCTGCAATCCTAAGACAACTGCACGTTTTCGGTCCACTAGTCCCAGTAAACGCCAAACCAGAAAAGAGATGGCAGCACAAAGGATTTGGAAAAAAACTCATGCGAGAAGCCGAAAAAATAGCGATAAAACAAGACTGCAAAAAACTAGCAGTGATAAGCGGGATAGGCGTCAGACCCTACTACGCTAAAATAGGGTACAAGCTGGAAGGGGATTACATGACAAAAAAGTTATAAAAACCAGACGACCATTCTTTTCACATGACTCTTATTTCTGACGTAATGATAAGAGAAGTGGTTACAGCAGACCCTGAAGAAACCATTTCGAAAATAATATCTAAAATGAACAAGTACGACGTCAAGGAACTGCCAATCATTGACGACAAAAAAAAAGTTTTAGGTATGATAACCCTCAGAAGCTTGCTTGACCTTAAAGCACCTGCAAAAATGAAAGTAAAAAACTTGTCGTTTAAAACACCAACCCTAAGCCCTGATGACACCATTGACACTTTAATCACTGTAATGGTTGAAGCAGGGCTTGAAGCGCTGCCAATAACACGAAACGAAATCCTTGTCGGATTCGTATCAGAGTACGATATACTGAAAAACTTATTGGAATCCGGATTCATCCAAAAATACTTTGTTCAGAACTGGATGGTAACGAGCTTCCCAATACTGAAAAAGAAAGACGAGCTCGAAAAAGCCAAACGATTAATGAGACTGTACAACTTAAGAATGCTACCCATAACCGACGAAGAAGGATTTTATGACAGTTCAATCTTCCTCATGGACATCATGAAAAAAACTTTTATCATATCACAAAAAATGGGAAGGGGAGACGCTAAAGGAGAATCCAAGCCTCTCTTGGAATCGCGTGTGGCGGATTTGGCCAGCTCAGAAACCCCAAACATCAACCCGAAAGAGGAGATAACAAACGCGCTCAAAAAACTGTTGGACTATAAGATTAAGGGAGCAGTAATACTGGAAAACAACAAACCCGTCGGAATCCTGAGAAGAAGAGACATCTTGTACAGGCTGGCAAAAGAATTCCTGCAAAAAGGAGTCATGGTAGAATTCTTAGGACTAAAACTGGACTGGGAAGTGCTAGGTAGATTAAAAGACTTAATTTCGGAAAACGTCAGAAAAACCCTTTACTTCATTTCGTTCGACAAACTAAAAGTGCACGTAAAAGCAATTCACGACATAGAAAGAAAGAAATACGAGATAAGGGTGCAAGCATCACGTCCCGGAAAAACGTACAACATAAAAAAAGAAGGATGGGACATCCACTTCACCATGGAAGACGCGTTAAGACAACTGGAAACCATTGCCAGAAAAGAGAGAGGTTAATTTCTATCGTTTCATAAACGCTTCAACTAAGTATGTTGCCCACCCTCTCTCGGAAGCGATAGATCTAATTAAAGAATGTATCATATCCCTATCCTTGGTGATACCTTCTTCAAATAACTCTAAATCATCCTTTTTAATCTCACAAAAATTAAAATCAAATAATTTCGGCATTTTTTCATGAACAAGAATGTTGTGAACACCCAAGTCAATGCCTGAAACACCCATTCTATGTATTGATTCCACATTCTCTATTAACTCTTCAAAAAAAACTCCATCAAATTGTCTTTTCATACCGGTTTCGTGTATAGAAATTCCTTCAACATAATCCTTAAGCAAGCACTTAACCATTTGATTAGGATAAACTACCACATCCACTAACCCATAAGTTGAAGGCGTGTGTTCATTATGCTCAAGAATTCTTAAAACCCTATCCTCTTTAATCAAGCTCTCTAGCCGACCTAATTTCAAAACTTTTTTATCATCCATTACAAAAATCGAACCGTTCAAACGCTGAGCAGAGCAGGATTCTCCATTAACATAAATCGTAGAAGAATAGTCTACTTGGAAATTTTCCGCCATAAAACTCACAGAACCAAAAACGCCCTTTTAAAACTTTCGAAACAAAAATTTTAGGAATGATCAAAGGAAAACGCTTAAAAAAAACAAATACAAAAATTCTTGCTTATAGGCCTGTAGTGTAGCGGTCAAGCATAGATGGCTTTGGACCATCAGACCCAGGTTCGAATCCTGGCAGGCCTATAACAATCACCCAAAAAAGCATTACTATTAAGAAGTAGTAAATTATTTAAAGGGTAGATTATATTAATCTTGTAATATAAGATATGAATAAAAATGATGCTAGACACCGTATTCGCAATACTATTTTACGCTTTGATAGGGATTTACCTATTCAAGAATAGAAAGAATGTGCAGAGAGAGGCTAAAATCATTTTTCTCGTACGAACCAAGAGAGCAGTTGGTTTCATAAAAAAGTGGGGTGAGAAATTCGACGTTTTCTGGAAGGTTTTCGGAACCGTGGGAGTGGTGCTGGGCGTTTCCGTGATGATTCTTGTTTCAGCTTTGTTCATTGATAACTCTTTGAAAATGTTTTCAGCGCCCAGCGAGGCAGCAAAAACTTACCTTGTTATTCCAGGTGTTCAATTGCCGGGCTCCCCAATATTCATTCCATTCATAGCAGGAATACTATCTATATTGATATTAGCGGTTATTCACGAGTTCGCTCACGGATTCGTGGCGGCGGCTGAAAGAGTCAATCTTAAGTCAGTGGGTTGGGGTTTATTCCTCTTTTTCCCATTGGCTTTCGTGGAGCCTGACGAGAAAGATATGAAAAGAATATCTCCAATGGCGAGGATGAGAATATTCGGTGCAGGGTCTGCCGCGAACATAACAGCTTCCATAATTTTCGCTTTAATACTGTATCAAATAATTGCTCCAGCAATGACGCCTTTGATAGAATTTGATGGTATTCAAATAGTGCAAGTCAACCCCGAGTCGGGAGCCATGGAAGCGGGAGTTGAACCAAACTTGTTAGTAACAGGGATAAACGGGCAAGAAGTTAAGAATATGAGTCAAGCAATTGAATTCTTGTCAGTCGTGAAGCCCGGTGAAACAGTTACTTTGTTGGGGAATGATTCGAAAACTTATTCAGTTGTGTCTAGCGCGGACTCGAACAATTCTTCAAGGGCGATCATGGGCGTTACGTTCTCTCAGCACTGGTCTTTCAAAGAAGAAAACATGACGTCGACAGTTCTGTTTTCGCTCCAAACATTTTTTTTCTGGCTGGCCAATCTCAACCTTATGGTAGGAATAATGAATTTGCTGCCAATAATAATTTTGGACGGAGGCAAGATTTTTGCTGAAATACTTGGGTACAAGCTACCGGAAAAACAAGTTTGGAAAATCGTTGTAGGAGTGTCCAACATATTGGTAGTGTTGCTAGTGTTCAACATAGTTGGTTCGTACTTGATCTGAACAGAGGTAAAAAAAAAGATATGGTTAAGATAACAAGGAATTTTTTGAAAAGAGTGGACGTGCAGGAATTGTTAGAATTAGTTGGCGGGCCTAACGGCGAAAAAATTTTGATGAAAGTTCCTTCAACCAAGTTCGTCAGCGAGTTCAGCTTAGCGGATTTAGTGAACATTCATATTAATAAGGTCAGAAGCATTCTTTACAAGTTTTACGAGCATAAAATAGTGGAGTTCACGAAGCACAAGGATTTGGATAGGGGGCTTTACATTTATTCGTGGAGATTGTTGTTGGATAACGTTAAATCAACGCTGATAAAGAATAAGGAAGCAGAGATTAAAATATTGCAGGATAAACTTTTATCTGAAGGTTTGCAAAACCATTTCAAGTGTCATGGCTGCGGAACGTTTTACACTTATGATCAGTCTCTTAATAACAATTTTTCGTGCCCTTACGATGACTCTCCTTTGAAAATGGTTGACCGGCAAAGAGAGGTTAAAAAAATAAGAAGACAAGCGTCTTCTTTGGAAAAGCAGATAATGATTCTCAGAAAAATGGCTTCTTAACTGATTTCTTCAACCACCATTTTTTTAACGGTTTCTGGGTCTACTTGCAATCTAGTCTTTTTCAGCACTGCGCCCACAATGAAGTGAACCGCTTTTTCTTTGCCCGATTTGTAATCACTGACAGCTTTTGGGGATTCGGAAACAGTTTCTTTAACTATTCTTCGCACTTTGAGTTCGTCTTTTATTAATGTAAAACTCTCTTTTTCCAAAAGTTTTTCAGGATTGTCTCCAGAAGCAATGAATTTGCCGATTAACTCTTTTCCAATCCTTCCAGTCATCCTGCCTGAATCCATGAGTTCAAGAAATTTGATGAACTGTTTTTTTCTCAAAGGCATACTCGTTTCATAAAACTCTTTGTTCACAGAGTTAAGAAAGCCTAGAACCTCCACTATCAACCAGTTCGCAAGCTTCCTGTGATCATTATAAGTTTTAGCGCACTTCTCGAAGAAACCTGCGAGAGCAGGGTCGGCATAAGTCAAGATGCTCGCTTGCTCGTGATTAAGACCGTAATCCTTTCTAAACCTTTTTTCAATCTCTTCAGGCAGTTCAGGCAAGGAGTCATCCAACTTTTTGAAATAATCTTTACTCATTTCAAAACTTGTTAAGTCAGGCTCAAAAATGTACCCGTAATCAATCTCTTCTTCCTTGCTTCTAAGAGTGTAAGTCTTGCCTGTTTCAGAGTCAAAAGTTCTTGTTTCCATATTCACTTTTTTACCGAACTTTACGAGATGGGTTTGTCTCATGATTTCAAAACGAATGCTTTTTTCCATGTCTTTGATGCTGCCAACATTCTTTATTTCTGATCTGTTGCCTCCTGGAACGCTGACGTTAACGTCAGCCCGCCACTTTCCTTTCTTAACGTCAAAAACCTGGATGTGCTGCAAGTAAGATAACAATTTTTTCATGAACGCTACCACTTCTTCTGCTGTTTTGAAGTCAGGTTCAGTGACGATCTCGCATAGCGGAACGCCTGAACGATTATAATCAGCCAGAACATATTTTGCAGTAGTTATCCCTCCGCCCACGTGGACCAGTCGTGCAGGGTCTTCTTCTAAATGAACTCTTATGAGTCTTACACGTTTTCTTTTTCCTTTAACTTCGACGTCAAAGTGTCCTCCAGTCGCGAGAGGTATCTCGTACTGGGTTATTTGAAAGTTTTTTGACATGTCTGGATAAAAATAAGATTTTCTTGAAAAGAACATTTTATGTGAAAGCTTTGAATTCGTGATAAAAGCGATGCGGTAACCCAATTCAATAGCTTTTTCGTTAATCCTTGGTTTTGAGCCCGGCAACCCTAGGCAGGTTGGGCAAACGTTAACGTTAGGCTTGGGGTTCGGCTCGTTCCTGCAGCCGCAAAACAATTTGGTAGCAGTGTTAAGCTGAACGTGGACTTCTAAACCTATCTTCGCCATGCTTTCACCCCTGCGAAATCCAGCATTTTTTCTTCTTGGAAGTGGTCTGCCATCAAATGCAGTCCGACAGGCATTCCTTTATGAGTTCCGCATGGCACGTTCATCATAGGTATCCCAGCCAGATTTGGCGCGACGGTTAGAACATCTGCCGCGTAAACTTGGGTTGGAGTGAGTTTTCTTATTTCGCTGAACTTTGGGGCGATGAAAGGCATTGTTGGCGCGGCTAGCACGTCGCAAGTCTTGAAAGCTTTTTTGAAATCGTTGATGACAAGCGTTCTGATTTTCATTGCTTTCAAATAATATTTGTTTCTGTATCCTTTCATGCGCATGTATGTTCCGAGCAGGATTCTTCTTTTCGCTTCCTCGCCGAAACCTTTAGTCCTGACTTTGGAAAAATATTCGTTGAAATTTCCTTCTACGGGGAGACTTAGCCCGTATCTCATCCCGCAAAGCTTTGCAAGGTTGGTTGATGATTCAGTCATGGCGATTATGTAATAAGCTGGCAAAGCCAAATGAGTGTTGGGCAATGACACTTTCTTGATGGTCGCGCCTTCACTTTCAAAAAATTTTATTGCATCCCAAACATTTTTTTGAACACCTTCACTCACAGCGCTTGAAAAGTACTCTTTTGGCACGCCAATAACTTTACCTTTAACGCGTTTGAACGTGGTGTAATCTTTTGTTTCCCCAACACAGGTCTGGTCCAGGCCATCCTTTCCCGCAATCACGGATAAACCTAAAGCGCAATCCCACGCGTTCTTTCCCATGACCCCGATCTTGTCAAGAGAGTTCGAGTAATCAATCAATCCATATCTTGAAACGAGTCCATAAGTAGGGGTTATCCCGTAAACACCGCAGAAACTTGCCGGGCACGAAATGCTTCCACCAGTAGACTCAGCTATCGATATATGAGGAAAACTGAGTGAAGCCACTGCAACCGCGCTCCCCCCACTACTTCCTCCAGCGGAACGAGAAGGATCTATAGGATTTTTTGGAGTGCCATAAGCGCAGTTCGTGGAAAAAGTTCCGAAACCGAATTCGTCTTGAGCGGTTTTTCCAATAATCACTCCACCCTCTTTTTTGATTCGTTTTACGACTGTCGCGTCAAAAGGGGGGACGTAGCCTTCAAGAATTTTTGAGCCTGCAGTGGATTGAAGGTCTTTAGTGCACACGCAGTCCTTGACGCTGACAGGCAATCCTCCCAATTTTCCTTTTGTTTTTACATCAAATTTTTTTGGGATGGATATGAATATGTTGAGCCTCTTGTTTTTTTGAACGATTTCTTTCCTTACTTTTTTAAAAAAAGTTTCAGGTTTTACGAGTCCTTTTCCCATTTTTTGTAAGTGCTGTTTAACCATTTTTCATACGGATTTTGGGCCTTTAAAGAAACCTTTTTCTTTGTGTTCCGTGTTGGCCAGCGCTTCCTTATTTGTTAAAGACTTTTCTAAAATGTCTTTGCGGACAACGTTAAAAGTTTTTATTACATGGAATGAAGGCTCAACCCCGGAAATGTTAATTTTATCAAGTTCTGAGAACATTTTTAAGATGTCTTTCACTTCTTTTGAGAACTTTTTAGTCTCTGCTTTCGTTAGGTTCAGTCTTGCAACTCCAGCGACTTTTTTGACATCTATCATTTGAGAAGAAAATTGGGTGTTCACGCCTTATTAATTTTTTATGGTTTCAGAATGTCAGGGGTTCTGGGAAACATGACCACGTCCCTAATATCTTTTGCTCCAGAAATCCATTTCGCCAATCGTTCAAGCCCGACCCCGCAGCCCGCGTGAGGAGGCATGCCGTACTTGAATAAGTTCAAATACCATTCAAAACTTTTATGGTCATAACCTTTACTCTTGATTCTTTTTAACAACTCTTTGTATTCGTAAACCCTTTTGCCTCCAGTGCATAGTTCCCCGAAGCCTTCAGGAGCGACTAGGTCGAAAGTCGCGGAAACCCCTTTTTTCTTCTCGCCATAGTACATTCCGCGAAGCTTAGTCGGGTAACCCGTGATGAAAAAAGGATCCTTGAATTCTTTGGATAAAATGGTTTCAGCAGGGGTTGAAAAATCGTCGTCCTTTTTTTCTTTGACACCAAGTTTTTCCAATTCTTTCTTCGCTTGCAGGAAAGTCATTCTTTTGAAAGGAATTTTCGGGACCCGTAATTCGCGACCATAAAACTTGAGTTCTTCAGCGCAGTTCTTTTTAACGCTCTTCACAACGTGAACAATCAATTCTTCTAAAAGTTTCATCACGTCGTTCTCATCAGCGAAAGCGCATTCCATCTCTATTTGATGGAATTCTGTTAAGTGCTTGGTCGTTCTGGACTTCTCCGCTCTCCACGAGGGAAGGATGCCGAAAACTTTTTCATGAGCACTAATTGCCGCTTGCTTATAGAATTGGGCGCTCTGCGCAAGATAAGCTTCTTCATCAAAATATAAAGTTGGAAACATTTCTGACCCTCCTTCAGTCGCGGTGGCAACGATGTAAGGAGTAAATAATTCCGTCCAACTCTGGTTTTGAAAAAATTCTCTTGCGCTTCTAGCAATCTCAGCTTTGATTTTAAAATACTTGTTAACACTTGGAATCCTTACAGCCAATTCTCTTTTCTGAAAAAGGGTTCCGGTAAGAACATCTGTTTTTTCAGAGATTGGTAATAAGAGAGGGGTGGCGGCTCGGGATAGCACTTCAACGTTTGTAGGAATTATTTCAAAACCTCTTTCGGCTTGTCCAGACTTTTTAACCACTCCTTCCACGAGGATTACTGACTCATAAGTCAATTTTTTTAGAACATCAAAAATTTTTTTGGACACTCTCTTTTTCGAAGCAGTCACCTGTACTATTCCTGTAGAATCCCTTAACTTTATGAAAACCAGTCCTCCAAAAACCCTAGAGAAATGAACCCATCCACCCACCAATACTTTCTTCCCTTCCATGGAAGACTTCACTTCTTTGCAATAATGGGTTTTAAGCATGAACAAGAATTAAATAGTTAATCAAGTTTTTTAATCCTTTCCTTTCACTTTCAAAAATATTAAATAAGGTGAACTATGATTAAAGATTAGTCTAAGAGATGGAATTGTTTAATCAAGTGTCTGAAGTTGTTAAAAAGAAAGAAGGAAAATTCGCTGTTAGGGGATGGATTCACCGCAGAAGAGATCAAAAAAGTAAGATTTTCATAATCCTTAGAGACTCGACTGGAACAATTCAATGCGTTTTCGACCAGAAATTCGAAAAACAACTTAAAGGAGTTGGGATAGAAAGCTCCATAAAAATTTGGGGCGAAGCCAGCGAGGATAAAAGAGCGCCCAGCGGGGTCGAATTAATAGCGTCCAAGCTGGAAGTGGTTTGCCCGACAGAAATATTTCCTATTGCCAAAGACTTGAGTGAAGAATTCTTGCTTGACGTCAGGCACTTGTGGCTAAGGTCCAGCAGGATGACTGCAATCCTAAAAATCAGGGATGAAATCTTCCACGCTTCAAGACAATTCTTCAAGGAAGAAAGTTTTTACGAAGTGTCAGCGCCAATGTTCGTAAGCCAGGCGGGGGAAGAAGGTTCAACAATGTTTGAGCTTGAATACTTTGGAAAAAAAGTGTTCTTATCGCAGACAGGCCAATTGCACTTGGAGGCAGCCATGTTCGGATTAGAAAAAGTTTATTCTTTCGGCCCATCATTCCGCGCCGAAAAATCCCGAACAAGGAGGCATGTCACGGAGTTCTGGCACTTGGAAGGAGAAATGGCGTGGTTCAACCAGGAGATGAGCATGGATTTGCAGGAAAGACTCGTCCAATACATTGCAAACAAAGTTTACAAGAACTGTAAAAAGGAACTGAAAACCTTAGGTAAAGAACCTAAGGACTTGCTCAAATTCCAAAAAAGGTTTGCGAGAATGACTTATGAGCAAGCAGTAAAAAATCTTAAAAAAACGGGTTTCAAAATCAAGATTGGAGACGACCTTGGAACAAGAGAGGAGAAAAAACTGGCTGAAAAACACGGACCGGTTTTCGTAATGAACTATCCAAAAAAGATGAAAGCTTTCTACATGAAGGAACACTCTAAGAACCCTAAACTCGTCTTGTGCTCAGACCTCATCCTACCCGGAGTGGGTGAAGTGATTGGGGCCAGCGAAAGAGAGACAAATTATGATAAACTGGTCAAAAGAATAAAACAAGCAGGCGACAACCCGAAAAACTATGAGTGGTACCTTGACTTAAGAAAATATGGTAGCGTTCCGCACAGCGGTTTTGGACTCGGAATGGCAAGACTCATAATGTGCCTGACTGGCGTGGAACACATTCGTGACGTCATCCCGTTCCCAAGAACAATGACGAGAACGTATCCTTGAAACCTTTTCATTGAAAACATTTAAAAACCATAAATAAGACAAGAAAATGATTTAATCAAACGGGGGCGTAGCTCAGTCTGGCCAGAGCACTTGGCTTTTAACCAAGGTGTCGGGGGTTCAAATCCCTTCGCCCCCATCTTTTTTAAAAAAAAGCTGGACCAAAAATTGTTTTCTTTCGTCAACGTTTCTTTTTCAAAGAAAGGTTGGTTTT
>JAFCDO010000026.1:0-5590 GCA_017609605.1 Candidatus Parvarchaeota archaeon | reverse complement strand
CTGTTTCTTGCCCCGATGAAAGTTTGTTCGTTGACGGGCTGTTCTCCGACGCCTGACTCGGCGGAGTATCCTGTTATCTCGGGCAGAGGAGTCATAAACGAATAAGCTCTTTTTACTGCTTCAAGTTTCAGTTTATTCTGTGATGTTACTCCTATCTTCATTTAATGGTCATTAAATTAACAAGTCCTTCATTTAATTAATCCTTCTTATTTTACGCCGAGGATTTTTGAGTTCGGGAAAACATATATTATATCCTATCAATAAAAAATATTCATCGTGAAAATAAAAGGGATTTACGCTAACCGCATAATAACTTCAACAGGCAGGCCAACCATTGAAGTAACTGTTAAAGACAAGTCGTTCGGCAAAGCCTCAGTCCCAACAGGCACCAGCGTGGGAAAACATGAAGTCAAAGCGTTCCCGAAAAGCGTGAAAGCAAGCGTCAGAGAAGTGAACACGCGACTAAACAAACTCTTTACCAAAATAATTGATTCCTCCTTGAACTCTTTAAAAGACGTTGAAAGACTGGAAAAAAAAATGGGGTTGATGGAAAAATCCCTTGGAGGAAACACCATCCTCGCAATATCTTACGCAATGATAAGAGTTTTAGCCAACCATAAACGAGTAGGCGTGTGGAAACTTCTCAACCCTAAACCCAAAAAGATTCCAAGCCAACTAACCAACATTATTGGCGGCGGAGCGCACACAGGAGGAAAGTCTCCAGACATTCAAGAATACCTTGTTAACCCTTATGATTACAAATCATTCCAGCAAGCAGTGGACGCTTCAGTCTTGGTTCACGACCTTGCAAAAGAAGAACTGTCCAAAAAAGTTAAAGGATTTTCAAGAGGAGAGGGGTTGGAAGGAGCTTGGACGGCGAACACGGATAACACCACGCCATTCGAAATACTGGAAACTGTCTGCAAAAAAGCTACGAGCAGGACAGAAGTCAAGTTTCGATTAGGCATAGATTTCGCTGCCAGCGAACTGTGGAACGGCAAACAATACGCGTACAGACACCCCATAACCCGCAAACGAGTCGATAAAGGAGAGCAAATAGACATAATTAAATCTCTGGTAAAGGATTACAAACTCTTTTACGTGGAAGACCCTTTGCACGAAGAAGACTTCGAAGGATTCGCAGAACTAAACAAAAAGCTAGGAAAGAAATGCTTGGTGTGCGGGGACGACCTGCTCGTGACCAGCACAAAAAGGCTTGAAATCGCGATTAAGAAAAAAGCCTGCAATTCGGCGATAGTCAAGCCAAATCAGGTGGGGTACTTCTTCAAAACACTAAAATTTATTGAAAAATTGAAAAAAAACAAGATGACTCCAATAATTTCTCATCGTTCCCAAGAATCCGTTGACCCTATGATAGCGGACCTCGCAGTGGCTTATCAAATCCCTCACATCAAAGTAGGGATTAGTGGCGGCGAAAGAGTGGAGAAGCTTAACGAGCTGATGCGCATAGAACAGGAAATTAAGAGCAAAAATATTTAATGATTAAGCACTGAATAATGATGATGCCCGATAAAAAAAAATCTTTTATTCTATGGTTCCACGAAACAGACATTGAAGACGTTCCTTTAGTCGGGGGAAAGAACGCGAGCATAGGGGAAATGATTCAAAAAACCAAGATCCCCATTCCAGAAGGATTCTCGGTTACGGCTCAAGCTTATAAGTATTTCATAGACAAAGCAGGACTGCACGAATTCATTTACGAAAAACTCAAAGACCTTGACACCCACGACATCAAACAGCTAATGAAAGTCGGGGCAAGCATAAGAAAAGCGATTCGCAAAGCCAAGATTCCTAAAGACTTGGAAAAAGAAATTCTTGCCAACTACAAAATGCTCGGGGAAAACATGAGCGTCGCTGTGAGGAGTTCCGCAACAGCAGAAGACCTTCCAACTGCGAGTTTTGCAGGACAGCAAGAATCATTCCTCAACGTGAAGGGAAACAAAAACTTGCTGAAAAAGGTTAAGGACTGTTTCGCATCACTCTTCACGAACCGCGCAATTTCATATCGTCAGGACAAAGGATTCGACCACTTCAAAGTTTACTTGAGCGTTGCAGTGCAAAGAATGGTTCGCAGCGACCTTGCAAGCGCAGGAGTAAGTTTCACCATTGACCCGGACAGCGGTTACGATAAAGTCATAATCATCAACGCCTCATGGGGTCTAGGCGATTACGTCGTGCAGGGAGTAGTCACGCCAGACGAGTACGTCGTGTTCAAGCCCACAATGACCATAATAGATAAAATCATGGGCTCCAAGAAACTAATGGAAGTTTACAGTAGAAAAAGCGTGAAAAGAAAAAAGGTAAGCGAGGCTAAAAGAAATGTTTTCGTGCTCACGAACGAAGAAATACTGGAAATAGCCAAGTACTCTGAGACAGTTGAAAAACATTACAAGCGACCAATGGACTTGGAATGGGCGAAAGACGGGCTCACCAACAAATTATACATTGTTCAAGCCCGGCCCGAAACAGTTCAAAGCCAGAAAAAAGCCGTGCTGAAAACGTACAAGCTCAACCAAAAAAGCAAAGTCTTGGTCAACGGGATGAGCATTGGACGAAAAATCGCGACAGGCAAGGTAAGAGTTATTAACAATGTCAAGAAAATCCATTCTTTTCAACAAGGAGAAGTCCTGGTCACTGTCATGACCGACCCGGATTGGGAGCCAATCATGAAAAAAGCGTCAGCCATAGTTACCAACGAAGGAGGCAGGACGGCGCACGCAGCAATTGTCAGCAGGGAAATAGGTGTTCCAGCAATAGTGGGGACCGGCAACGCGACTAAAAAACTCAAAACTGGAATGGAAGTCACGGTGGACTGCACAAAACAGGAAGGAAAGATTTGGAAAGGAAAACTGGACTTCACGGTAAAAAAAGTTAATGTTAAAAAAATTCCGAAAACCAAAACCAAGGTCATGATAAATCTCGGAGAACCAGATATGGCTTTCGACATCGGACAATTACCCGTGGACGGGGTCGGACTGGCCAGAGAAGAATTTATCATTCAAAGCTTCATAGGACAACACCCCTTGCACTTGATAAAGCAGGGTAAGTCACAATTCTTCATCGACCAACTCGCAAGAGGCATCGCCAGAATAGCTGCAGGGTTCTACCCGAGGCCAGTCATCGTCAGGTTCAGTGATTTCAAGACGAACGAGTACCGCGGACTTGAAGGAGGAGAAGAGTACGAGCCTGTTGAGGATAATCCCATGCTTGGCTGGCGAGGAGCTTCCAGGTACACCAGCCCTGAATTCGAGCCCGCCTTCAGGCTTGAACTGAAAGCAATAAAAAAGGTTAGGGAGGAAATGAAGCTCACTAACGTTAAAGTAATGATTCCATTCTGCAGGACGATAAAAGAAGCGACTTTAGTGCTTAAAATAATGGAAAGCGAAGGACTTGAGCGAGGCAGGAAAGGATTGGAAGTGTACGTGATGGCGGAAATACCGTCGAACATTATTTCAGCACACGAGTTCGCCAAACACTTCGACGGCTTCAGCATTGGTTCAAACGACCTCACCCAGCTCACGCTGGGCATTGACAGGGACAGCGAGCAACTCATAAAAGAATTCGACGAGCGAGACCCAGCGGTCAAAGAATTGATCCGCCAATTAATAAAGAAGGCGCACGCTCACAAGCCTTACAAGCAAGTCGGTATTTGCGGTCAAGCACCATCAGACTTCCCCGAATACGTGGAATGGCTGGTTAACTGGGGAATTGATTCTATATCAGTGAACCCTGACGTAGCCATAGAAACAATGTTGAGAGTGGCTAAGATAGAAAAAGAATTGAAGAAGAAAAAGCGCTAAATTCGTTTCATCAACAGAGGCATCAAGTCCAACCCGTTTATCACTCCAATACTTCCTTTTCTCGCCTGCTTTTCACTAAAAAATTTTACGCCATCTTTTTTCGCGCCCATACCATACAATAACAAAGGCACTGGGTCAGCGGAGTGAGCTTTCTTGGAGCAAGGAGTGCTATGATCACTCGTCACGCACAGCAACGTTTTTTTAGGGTCAAACCATTCTGCAACGTCTTTGAAGAACACTTTGTCAACGAGTTCAATCGCTTTTTTCTTTCTCTCAGCGTCCCCATCATGCCCTGGCTCGTCAGGCCCTTTGATGTGCACTACCAAGCAATCATACTCGTCCATGTTGTGCTTTAACCCGCGGAGTTTTTCGATAAGGTCTGCTTTCACGTCGCGTTCAGGACTGCTCACGTCGACAACGTTCATTCCAAGGTGGTGAGCGATACCTCTTTCCACGGGTTCTCTGACAATGGCTGCCCAGAACTTCTTGTACTTTATTGGCAGGGATTTCACGTCAGGAAGTTTTGAACCAGCACCTCTTAATAGCAAGCAGTTCGCGGTCATCAAACCTTTTTTCTTTCTTTCAGCGTTGACTCCTGATTTCTCCAAAATTTTTGAAACCTTTCTTGAGAGGAGGTTAACGGTTCTCGCAGTGAACTTTGCTTCTCGCGATTTGTCCAAGGGTTTGCAAGTCTTGAGTTTTCTTCCAGGCATATGAGGATCTGTGTCGGAAACGTTCGCGGACAACTTTTTGTCGCTGTGAAGGATTAGGATTCCGCGGTGCGCGAGGGTTTGTTTGAAAACTACTTCAACCCCGTTGACAACCCCGATTTTTTGGTTTAACTCTTTGCCCAGTTTTTCCGCTTCAACTTCGTTTATCCTGCCAGCCCTCCTGTCCTTAACAATCCTGTTTTGGCAGTGCCCGAAATCCGTTCTGAAACCCACTTCATTATCTTTTAGGGAAACTCCTATTCCAAGGGTTTCTGCAGCTCCCCTGGAGGTTTTTACGTCGTACCCCATCATGTTCGTGAAGGCCTGCCCGCTCGTGGGCGTGACGCCTCTGCCCATAGAAAACATTAATCCCGTCTCGCCTTCTTCGGCGAACGAGTCCATGAACGGTGTGCGCGCAGCTTCCAGCGGGGTTTTTCCCCCAAACTTTTTGATAGGCAAGTCTCCCAACCCATCAAGAATCACTAACAATAATTGCATGAGAATCAGTTCTTAGCAAGCTATGTATAAAAACTTTAACAAAAAATAAGATTAAGAAACGACATCAGAAGTGATTTTTCCACCAATCATGCTATAAGTTTCTTCAATCATGTTGATTGAACCACTTTTAATAGAGTAGAATATCATGCACTTCCCGGACTGCTCGCCCGGCAATTTTTCCATTATCTGCCAATCCTTAAGGCTCACTAATGCTGCAGGAATTTCTTCTCTATCGATGACACTTTCTAATTCACTGCAAATCTTATTAAAGTCTGCTCGTCCCCCTCTCTCTGTTATTTCAAATATCTGGCAAGCAACTGCAAGGTCTTTTGATATTTTTACCATAAAGAAAAATATGAACAAACCCTTTTTTTAAAGTTTATGCTTGAGCACTTTTTAATTTAAATTCTTTATTTTTGCTGTGCACGCATGGTTCTCGCAAACACAGCTTCCCTGACCGCAATCCAAGGTTCTAGGCCTGCAGTCCATGGTGCAAGCAACGCCTTCACAATTAGGCGCGCCATCTTTGTTAATACAACTGGTGGGGTGGCAGCACTGCGC
>JAFCDO010000009.1:0-21275 GCA_017609605.1 Candidatus Parvarchaeota archaeon | reverse complement strand
AAAAGAAGTCGAAGACTTAAAGAAAAAAGATGACATGTCAAAAGTAAAAAAAGGGCTTAGCGAAATTAAGGGTCTGCTAAAAGAATACCCTTGAAAAATTAAAAAAAAGTTCTATAAACCCATAAAATATAAAAAGAAAGTATCCGTTTTTGATTAAAAATGGTGATTTAAAGTGAATATTAACAAATCTTTTTTTGAAACAAACGTTCTCTTTTATTCAAGAGGGGAAAAACCTATAGTTTTTGAGGGCGAGCAAGCGACATCAAAAATGTACTCCTTATTGACTTCAGCGGCTATTCTAATAAACGAAAAAACGGGCAGGCAATATTTTAACTGGATTTCTCCCCAACAACATTACACTGGACCTGTTTCGGATAACCTGCTAAAAGAACTTCATAACCTCGGAGTACTAGAATTCTTTAAAGAAACAAAAAAAAGTAATTCGCGGAGATGGATTTTTGACAATGAAGGTTTAGAAAGCCTCATACTTGAAGGTCAAAATGATGGAAAATTGGCTTGCCAAACTGCAGAAGACATCGCTATCACAGCACTAGATGTTTGGGAAATGCCTGATGAAGAAATAATAACACAAGGAAAAAAGATATTTAGAGAAAAACTGAACAAAACCTTCAAGTCTTATCTTATAAGCCCTATGCCTGGTTTGCTAAGAAAGTCTTAATTCCCCCTCCTAAAAAAAAAGATATCTGTTAAAAAACCGAATGGCTTGGTAAAAACGCGAAGAATAGTTCATTCATTTTTTCTTCCAATCCGCTTAACTCATCAAAAGAGTTTCCAACCAAATTTATTTCTGGAAAAATCTTTGGAGTAGCTGAAAGAGTCCAATCAAATATAACTGCACCTACAAAAACATCTTTTTCCCCCCAAATTTTTAGCGGATTTGCGCCATCAATCTTTTCTTTAGAAGATTTGAAGTAATACTCTGGACTGCAACAATCATCTAAATCTCTTCCAGCAACAATGGATATGTCTGTAAGCAAACCATAACCTCCTGTCATAAAAAAAAGTGTTTTAGTATACAAATCATCACCCGAATCTGCAAAAGCTGTTGAAGAAAGAGTTATTGATGCATAAGGAATGTCCTCAATTACGGGTTTAAAACCCTTCAAAACGTCTGAGAGATCTGCATAACCAAATTCTCCCATTAGAGTATATTTCGGAACGTTTATGTGTTCTACCTTTGTTCCAGAATGACAAACAATTCTTCGTTCACCTGTTGAAAAAGTAATGCTTGACATTCTCCCAGTAAGGTCAACACTAGAACCCAAGGATCCGAACTCCTGGTCTAAAATAGGAAGAGAACTGTCTAAAGCCATTTGAAAGACGTGATGGCCGTAAAAATTGAAACCATATGGCTTCCGACCCTCTAATTTGTAAAGAAAAAATGAAGGAGTGCTGCCTTGCTCAACAAGGCAGACGTTGTCTCTCCCGTTAGTTAATAACCTAGCAGGCATCTGTTTACGGAAATATTCCTCGGGTTTTTGTTGCATCAGCAACCCGGCCGATTGCAATCATGTAAGCAGCTGTCCGCATGTCAACTTTTTCAGTATCCGCCAGCTCACGAACCCCTCTATACGCTGAAACCATTTTGTCGGTCAATTTGGAAACAACTAATTCGTAAGGCCACTGTTCCCTCTGAATGTTCTGAACCCATTCAAAGTAACTTGTAGTCACTCCTCCCGCGTTCGCAAGAATGTCTGGAATAACTAGAATCCCTTTTTCACAAAGAATCCTATCCGCTTCAGGAGTTGTTGGCCCATTAGCGCCTTCAACAACCAATCTGGCTTGAATCCTATCCGCATTCTCCGAAGTTATTTGATTCTCTATAGCTGCTGGAACCAAAACGTCCGCATCCATTTCTAAAAGCTTTTCTTTAGGGATAACGTGCTCAGCACCCCCATAACCTTCAAGAAATCTGTGCTCTGAAACGTACGTGTCTAAATCTCTCAGGTTCAGTCCGTCAGGGTCGTAAAGCGCTGTTGAAACATCACTTACTCCAACAACTTTAACACCTTTCTCGTCAAAAATTCTCGCCGCATTGCTCCCAACGTTACCATAACCTTGTACAATTGCAGTTAAATCTTCAACCTCTAACCCCAAGTCATCAATGGCCTCAAGAGCAGTTATAACCACCCCTCTACCAGTAGCTTCCGCTCTACCTTCAGATCCTCCAAGAACCAAAGGTTTTCCAGTAACAACTGCAAAGTCATCATGTCTTTGACCCATACTATAAGTATCAACTATCCACGCCATTACCTGAGCGTTTGTGTTCACGTCTGGAGCTGGAATGTCAATGTAAGGGCCTATAATATCACTTATTTCATAAGTAAACCTTCTAGTTAGTTTTTCCAATTCATTATCAGAAAGTTCAAACGGGTTACAAGAAACGCCTCCTTTAGCACCTCCAAAAGGGATATCCACAACAGCCGTCTTCCATGTCATCCAAGATGCTAAAGCATTAACCTCATCAAGATTAACATGTGGGCTGAACCTAATACCTCCTTTATATGGTCCTCTTGAATTATTGTGCTGAACCCTATATCCTGTAAATACAGAAATTGTCCCGTCATCCATTTTGACAGGAAAGTTAACAGTCACCGTTCTATTCGGTGTTCTCAAAATATCGCTCAAACTATCCTCAAGACATAATCTCTCAGCAGCATTATCAAACTGTGTTTGAGCAACTTGATACGAACTTAATTTCTCCATTTAAATTACCTCCAATGGTGATGCCAATGTTCCGACTCACCAAATCAATATACGTAGAATCTGTATTTATGTCACAATTACATTTTTTATTAAAAAAATACTAGATAAGTCATTTATTTGCTCAAAAAAAAGGGTATTATGGGTGTTATTATTAATAAAAGTATACAAAATGTTGATTAAATTTCTATTATCTAATGAATTAAATGGTATTAATATAATAGAAAAATATTTATCCTAAACATTTTTAATAGATTAAAATGTCCGATTTGTTATCTGATAAAAAAAATTTAACCTTACTAAAACATATCTGTTTTGGTAAAGGTGTTAGCGTAAATTATAGTCAATTATCTCGCCTTTTGAAAAAACATAGAAACACTATAAAAAAACGTGTCGTTGCCCTTATGAAAAAAGAGATAATTGACAGACCTATATTCCCTTTTATTGGTTTACTAAAGGAGTACCCCTTATTAGTAATTGCCAGAGCGGATCTGCCTCACACTGAAGAAATTAAAAAGTGGATGACATTAGATGAAAACATTTTTGGAGCGTTTAGGATAAGGGAAGAAGAATATAACATAATGCTATTTGAATTTCATAGAAGTCTCTATGACCAGTACTGTTGGAGAGAATCTCTTGTTAAACAAGGAGCGATTCCATCAAGAGACGCGAGATTTCCTTCAAGCACCTTGTTCTTCTCAAACAATTTATTAGCTAAATACCATCCAAATGAAGGTATAAAACTTATCGAAGAAGAGTTCAAAAAAAAAGGAGAGTTTAAGATAGGAGATTTTAAACTTGACGAATTAGATATTGAGATTCTAAAAAATCTTTTAGAAGGAAGGGGTGTCAAAGTCAATGAAAACCTTTTGTCACGAGAAGTGGGGCTAAACCGGAAAACTATTCAACGAAGGATATCAAAATTAAAAAAAGAGGGCGTCATACTAAACCCTTTGTGCAGGTTTCCAAATTTCTTCGTACCCCCATGCTTTATTTTTGTCGTTTCTCTTGTTGAACTAAAAAAACATCAAAAAGAAATTCTTAAACAATGGATAAACGACCCTCACCTAAGCTGTATTTATAAAACTAGTACTGGTAGATACAATTTTCTCCTCCTCGGGAATTATTTAAGCATTGAAGAACACCTTAAATGGGAAGAAGATTATGCTTTAATGTATCCTGGTTGTTTTGGTCAGGCTTCAATAAACTATTTGACTCCAAGAATGACTGTTTCTATCGACCAGCAAAAAGTGTCTTTGGGAATAATAAACAAACGATTAAAAAAACTTAAAAAACCAAAAGAATGAACAAGTCTTATAAACGATTGAATAACATCAAAAATGTTATCCCCTAATTATAAAAGAACATAACAGAGTTATTCGGTTTGCACGGGCCCGTGGTCTAGCGGCTATGACGTCGCCTTGACGTGGCGAAGGTCGCCGGTTCAAATCCGGCCGGGCCCACTACAACCTTTTTTTAATAAAAAAAGCTTGAGGAAAAAAAAAGTGTTTTTCTTGGTGCAATCTTCTTTGATGCAATCTTTCTTATCAAGAAAGTTGCGTTACCAAATCCGGCCGGGCCCACTCTCAATTTCTTCTTGTGTACAAGCTTGACGTTGATTCTCCGCCATCAACAGAGTATAAACCTCCTGTCACGTAGCTTGCTTGTTCGGAGGATAAAAAGAACGCGATACTAGCTACTTCTTCAGGTTTTCCAATTCTGCTCATTGGATTCGTTCGAGCGTATTCGTCCAACTCTTTCTGAGAGGAAAAAGCTTTTCTCAACAACGCGGTATCTATTGGTCCAGGGAGTATTGCGTTAACCCTAACCTTTTTTGAAGCGTAGAATTGGGCCAAGCATTTTGTCAGCATTACTATCGCCGCTTTTGTTGAACAGTAAGCAGGGGAATTGGGTTCTGGGACGACTCCTAAACCCGAAGAAATGTTGATAATATTTCCTTTTGATTTTTTTAATAGCGGCAAAGCGTGCTTGCACATCAAATAAGTTCCCTTAAAATTTGTGTCAACAATTTCGTCCAACATTTTATTAGAAGTTTCTTCTACAGGAGATTGAAAGTAAATTCCTGCATTATTCACTAAGACATCTAACTCTTTTATCTTGCTAAAAGCTTTCGTTATTTTTTCCTCGTCTCTAATGTCCACCCTAAAAAAATCAACTTCATATTCAGGTTTTTCAACGTCAAAAACAATAACCCTAAAATCTTCTTTCAAAAAACGCTGTGCAATAGCTTTACCAATTCCTTTAGCGCCACCCGTTACTAAAACAGTTCTCTCTTTCAATTTAATTCTCATCAATTAAAACATTTTTTTTATTAAAGCCTTCTGCAATAAAGATTAATGCTTACGTGCTTCAAAGAATGTCTCCCATAACCTTTTTTAATTCTGAAACCCTGCTAATAAAAGGAATGGTTAAACAGGATAAGACGACTTTCAACATTTTCGTAACAGGCTTGCTCGCAGGAATCCTGCTCTTCTGCATGAGAATAACATTCCTATTCTTGCTGGCAAGCCCGCAAATAACTATCTGGGACCTTGGCGGAGTGCCGACATGGATGATCGAATTACTGGCGTCTAACGTGGTCATAGGATTCGTCCTAGCACTCGTGTACTCTGTTTACCAAAGAGGACTCAAGAAAAAGAAGTTGTCCACAGGCCTATTCTTCGGCCTATCCATGGGTTTATTGATTGCCGTGGCCACGAATTTCAACGCGGCAGCGTCAGCCAACCTCAGCCCAATAGGACTGGACTTCGCGGCAATCGACATGATAAACCAGATAATCCAAGATTTAATCGTGTACACCATAACAGGAATCATTATTTCTTGGATTTACAAAAAGCTCTGACAAATTACAAAAAATTTAATTAGCCTAAACAATTAAATCTTGATTATATCATGAAGAAATTACTTGTTTTAGGTCTCGCATTAATCGTGATGAGTCCAGTGCTCGCTCAAGCGAACGAAATCAAAACTAGCAGCGCATTGGACGTTCTCAAAACACTTTACGAAAAAAAACAAGGACAATACGTTGAACCAGAAACCCTAAACGCGATAAACAAAAAATTGCAAAACAACACAAAAATCCAAAAAATTCTCGAGGTTTGGAGCGGAACCGAGTTCTCGCTTGAAATAACTCAAAACAACTCAAGAATCTTCGCCATAACCTCAGAAATCCACAACAAAACCATTCAAAACATTTATTTCGGCGTCACTGAAGGCGCTGGAACAGGAAACCACGTTTACATGAAACTTGAGATGAGCAAGTTCTCCAAAATCATTGAAGAATGGATACAACTATTAAGCAGAGAAAAAACAGGCCTAACCGAATTCATATCACTATACATTAGAACCAACACGGTAACCCTATCCGCACTGGCTTCAAAGGACATAGTGATAAAACCTATCTGGGTGTTATTCACCAAATCTTACAGCATGATAGGCGCCTTAGGATCTTATGAAGACTTCTTAGGCGCGCTCAAAATGATCAACTAATAATTCTTAACGTCCACGCTCGTTATACTTGACTCACCAGTTTTATGATTCATGGCAACGCCAAACAATTGATGAGCTCTTTTAAGCACTGCCTCATTATGACTGATGACTATATACTGCGCTTTTTCAGAGTAACTGGATAAGAGCCCGCCAAGCATTTGCGAATTAGTCATGTCCAAAGCAGCGTCAACCTCATCCAAAATGTAAAATGGGGCGGGCCTGAATTCCTGTATCGCAAAAATAAACGCTAACGCGGTAATAGTTTTTTCGCCCCCGCTCATGGCGCGTAAAGACTTCATTGGCTTCCCCTTGGGCCTAGCATAAACTTCCAAACCACCTTCAAAAGGACTCTCAGAATTCTCTAAAATCAGTTTTGCCTTCCCATCCTTAGAAAGAATGGCGAAAACTTTGCTAAAATTAACGTTGATAGCGTTAAAAGTTTCCATAAAAGACCTTTTTTTCTTATCATCAATCATTTTAATCATGTCAAGCACTTCCTGTCTTTCAAAAATGAGCTTCGCCCTCTTAGCATCTAACTCATCATAATCACTTTTTATTCGCTTATACATTTCAAGAGCTTTTTCGTTAACAGGCCCAAAATAATCAATTTTCCTGGTCAAACCCTTAACCATTCCTTTCAAAGTCTCGAGCGGCTCGTCAACCTTTTTAATATCATACCGCTCATACTCTTTCAAAACTTCTTCAGCTGTTGACAGCTCGCCTTCCCTCATGACTCTCTTAAGATTCATGTCTTGCAACTTGTAAACGTCAACTTTCTTATCAGATTCTTTAGAGTGAAGCAAATCATTAATCCTTGTTATCGACTCATCCAATTTCTTCCTGCGACTCATAAGATTTTCTAGTTCGTCAACGTATTTTCTTTCCTCTTTTCTCTTTTCAGCAAGTCTCTTGTTGACTTCCTTCATTTCAGACTGCAAGTCTCTCATCTGGTTTCTGAAATCCTCAACACTCTTATCAATCTCTTTAAGTATGGACTTAGCGTTCGAAACGTCAGATACCAAGAGTTTGCTGGAATTCCTAAGAGTTTCCCTCCTAATTTTCAAAGAGCTCAACTCATCGCCCAAGGACTCGACGCCCTGTTCTGAATCACTGCTTGAAATACCCTCCAGTTTTTCAGACACCGTCCTCTTCTCCTGTTCCAAAAAGCCTATCTTCTCAAGAATACTCTCCACCCTCCCCAAATCTACTTTTTCAAACGCCAACAAGTGTTCTTGAAAGACCTTTATTTTTTGTTTAACATCCTCAATTTTTATTGAAAACTCAATTTTTTGCTCTCTGAGCCGTCTTAATTCCTCATCATTATCTTTTCTTTCCTCGTTTAACCTGCCAAGCTTTTCTTTCAACGCGTCCGCTTCTGAAAAAGATTTTTCTAAATGTTTATCAATTACTGTCTCGTCAAAACCCATTTTTTCTTTCGACCTATATCCCCCCTCAACAGTTCCTTTTCTGGAGAATAAGTCGCCGTTAAGAGTTACCATTCTTTCCTTTCCCATCCCAATGTTCTGAGCGGATTCGAAATCGTTCACAATCAAGGTTTTGCCAAAAGCGTAAAGAACCACTTTTCTGAACTTCCGGTCATGCTTAACCAGATTCGCCGCGTAATCTACAACCCCTTTTGCTTTGACATTTCCAACTTCGCTGACCAAAACCTTGTTAAGCGGAATGAAGGTTGCCACGCCACACTTATTATCCCTCAAATACTGAATGCATTTCTTAGCAGTCAGTTCATCCTCCACGACAACATGTCTTAAACGACCTCCCGCCGCAACGGAAACGGGTAACTCGTATCCATCATAAAAATCTAACAATTGACCCACTGTACCGTAAATGCCCTGCCACCCAGTGTTTTTTAACTCAATAATTTTTTTCACGCCCTTTTTCATTGACGAATTCATGACTTGTTTATTCGCTTCTAGCTTAGCTATTCTTTCCTCAATTTTTCTGAGATGTTCCGCGGATTCGCAAATCCCCGCTGACAAAGAAGAATCCTTCTCCCTTAGAGGAATTATTCCTTCACCAAGTTCTTTAACGATTTTTTGGAATCGTTCAAAATCTTTTTTAGTACGAGACAAATCTTGTTCATACTCTTTTTTTTGGTCAAGTTTTTTCAAAGCGACTTCGTGCTCGATAACCTCTGACTTCTTTTCAAGAACTTCTTTTTCAAGCTCGTTAAGCTTGGATTGGAAATTAAGTCTTTGATTAGCTATTCTTGACAGGAAACCTCCTTTTTTTTCCAGTTCCTGCTCCAAACCTTTTATTTCCGAATCAAGTTTCTTCGCTTCCTCTTCATTCTCCTTTGACTCATTCAAGTCTTGATTGATTGATGATAACAAGTTTTTTTTTCTGTCATTGCTTTGAATTATTTGAGATGATAAGTTGTCCAGAAAAAGGGACAGCTCTTTTTCTTTAAGCATAAGGTCCTGGGATTCATTATAATTCATGAATTGATTTTGACGCTTATCAATTTCCTCTTTCGTTTTTTCCAACAATTTTTTCCTTTTCATGAAATCTTCAGAAATTTTCAGGAGGTTGACGTCAATTTTTTTAATCTTAATCTCTCTTCTCACTATATCCTCTTTTATCCGATCCAATTTTTTGATGCTCTCCCTCCACTCCTTGAAAGCGAGTTTTGCTTTTTTGAATTTTAATTCTCCTTTCAACCGCTTAAACTTCTCAGCTTTGACTTTATCCTCTCTTAACGATTTCAGGTTTTTCTCTCTCTCATGCAATAGCAACCTAACCTGCTCTATCTTATCTTTAACCTTGTCAAGGTTTCTTTTAGCCTGATCTTTTTTCTTTTCGTAGAAAGATATTCCCGCGATTTCTTCAATTATTTCTCGCCGTTCAATGGTTCCCACGTCAACGATTCTGGATATGGTTCCTTGCAAGATTATGTTATAACCGTCAGGATCAACTCCTACGTGCAACAATAATTCAAGGATGTGCTTCTTATTCGCTTTCCTCCCATTAATGCGGTAAGTGCTTTTACCATTCTTGTTTACTTCTCTGGAAACCAAAATCTCCTCACCGTCTAGCGGGAAAACTTTCTTAGAGTTGTCCAAACAAATGGTAACTTTAGCGAAATTAGCGGGCTTTCCACTTTTGCCCCCATCATAGATTAGTTCATCAAAAGTTTGTGTTCTCAACTCTTTTTTCGAAGCTTTTCCTAACACGAAACACAATGCATCAAAAACGTTTGACTTACCTGAACCGTTCTGACCAACTATCGCGTTCAAGCCATTAGGGAACACGAATCTAGTTTTAACCCTAAACGATTTGAAGCCTTGAATCTCTAAGAATTTTATCAATCGCATGATGAGACTAACTTATTCAAAATTGATTTAAACATTTTTTGCATTACCAAAACAATTTTTTTTCAGCAAAAACCTTTTTTAGTAAGTTCATAACTTTAAACCCTATAAAAAGGTGATTAGACTTGAAAAAAGGACAAAGCGCGCTTGAATACCTAATGACCGAACCTTAATCGGAAACGTTGAGTAAAAAAACCTTCTTTTTCTATTTTTTTTAACATTTTTTGACAAAACGTTTTTAATAAAGCTCTAACTAAAGATATAGAAAGGTGATTAGACTTGAAAAAAGGACAAAGCGCGCTTGAATACCTAATGACCTATGGTTGGGCAATCTTAATTGTCATAATCGTAGGCGCCGCGTTGTACTCAATGGGAATATTCAACCCATCAGCAACAACCGGAAAAACCAAAACAGGGTTCACTCAAATAGACATCAACGACTGGAAATACGACACAAGTGGAACGTTGATAATGGTTCTAGAAAACCGGGTTGGCGGTTCAATAACTCTAACCAGCGTTGACTTCACTGGAGGCGGAACAACAGTTGCAAACACAACATCAACAACAGTAGCAGCAGGAAAAACCGCGACCATGCAAGTTGACGACAACGCCACTCCAACAGTAGGAGACGGTTACGAACTAGACGTGACAATAGCCTACACTAAAGGAGCCATAAGCCACACAGAAACAGGAACCTTAATCGGAAACGTTGAGTAAACCCTTTCTTTTTATTTTTTTTTTTAACAAAGCCTGTAGTGCCTGCCTTTTTCTAACAAGCCTTAACAAAAATCTTCTTTACTTTTTAGACTTGTTTGTCTCTAAAGCAAACATTTATAAACTGGTGTTTGTATTTGACACCAACATGTTGAGTGATAATCGATTGAAAAAAGCATTGCTCTTGGATGACTCTAGCCTAGACCTATTTGACATGCTAACCGGAAAAAGAATTGAAATACTTAAAACTATTAGGCGAAGCGAACCTTGTTCTATACGCGCGTTAGCAAAAATAGTTGATAGAAACATCAGCAATGTTTTTGAAGATTTGAAATTACTGGACAGTTTTGACCTAATAGACTTTGTTCAGGATGGGAGAAAGAAAAGACCAATAATAAAGCACGAAACAATAATAATTACTTTTAGAAGGTGAAAAAAATGAGTGAAGAATTAAGACTTAAAGTTCATGAATCAATTCAAGATGATGTAGGTAAAGGAATCGTCAGAATAGACTCTGAAGCCATGAAAAAAATTGGCATCAGGCACGGAGAAATAGTTGAGATGATGGGTGAAAGAAAAACTCACGCCATAGCTGGCAGAGCGTACCCTTCAGACATAGGGCTGCCAATAATGAGGATGGACGGTAACACCAGGCTAAACGCCAGCACTTCAATCGGAGAAATGGTGACCGTGCGCAAAGCCGAATGGAAAGAAGCTAAAAAAGTGGTTATCGCCCCAGTGCAAAAAGGAGTTCAAATAGAACTCAGAGGCTCCCAAGAAATAATTAAAAAAAGCTTGCTGGGAAGAGTCGTAACCCAAGAAGACATCATAAGCTTGGGCGGCACAAAAAGAAGGCAGAGAACCTTCATGGACAGTTCTTTTGAAGACATATTCAGCTCATTATTCTCCCAAGGATTCAGCGAAGGATTCGGAGGATTCCCATTATCAAACCTTAAATGGGTTGTCGCGTCCACATCACCTAAGGGCGCAGTTCTAATAACTCAAAGAACTCAAATCAAAGTCAACCCGATAGCGGTTGAACTCAAAGAAAGAAGAGTGCCTGAAATAAACTATGAAGACATCGGCGGGTTAGAAGAAGAAATCAAAAAAATCAGGGAAATGGTAGAACTCCCTCTCAAACACCCTGAACTATTTGAAAGACTGGGCATAGATCCCCCAAAAGGAGTTCTACTATATGGACCTCCTGGAACAGGTAAAACCCTGCTCGCAAAAGCAGTCGCAACCGAAAGCGATGCTTACTTCATTTCACTGAACGGCCCGGAAATCATGAGCAAATGGGTCGGCGAAGCGGAAAAAAAACTCAGAGGAGTTTTTGAAGAAGCTGAGAAGAATGCGCCATCAATAATTTTCATCGACGAGATTGACGCCATAGCCTCCAAAAGAGAAGAAGCCGTGGGAGAAGTTGAGCGAAGAGTGGTCGCCCAAATGCTCGCCTTAATGGACGGGTTAAAAGGCAGGGGCAAAGTCATTGTAATCGCTGCCACGAACAGGCATAACGCCATCGACCCAGCTCTTCGCAGGCCCGGAAGATTTGACAGGGAAGTCGAGATAGGAGTTCCAAGCAAAAAAGGGCGTCTCGAAATCCTAAAAATTCATAGCAGACACATGCCACTAGAAAACGTGAAACTCGAAGAGTTCGCCGCGATAACGCACGGGTTCGTCGGAGCAGACCTGGCGGCACTGATAAGGGAAGCCGCGATGTACGCTCTACGAAGAAACATGGAAATAATCAATGTAAAAGAAGGCGAAGCGGTTCCTCCAGAAGAACTTAACAAAATAAAAGTCACCAAACAAGACTTCAAAGAAGCCATGAAACTCGTCGGACCAAGCGCCATGAGAGAAATAATGGTTGAAGTGCCCAACGTAAGATGGAAAGACATCGGTGGGTTAGAATCCGTTAAGAACAATCTGAAAGAATTCGTTGAATGGCCTCTAAAACATCCCGAATCGTTCAAAAGAATTGGCATAAAACCACCAAAAGGAATCCTGCTCTATGGCCCCCCGGGATGCGGAAAAACCCTGCTCGCAAAAGCAGTCGCAACCGAAAGCGAAGCCAACTTCATAAGCATTAAAGGACCTGAAGTGCTAAGCAAATGGGTCGGTGAAAGCGAGCGCGGAATCCGCGAAATTTTCAGAAAAGCAAGGCAGGTCGCTCCATCAATAATTTTCTTCGATGAAATAGACTCTCTAGCAAGCGCCAGGGGAAGAAACTCTGGCACGAACGTGACTGAAAGAGTTGTCAACCAAATCCTCACCGAAATGGACGGGCTCGAAAACCTGAGCGAAGTGACAGTCATCGCTGCCACGAACAGGCCTGACCTAGTGGACCCGGCACTGCTCAGACCCGGAAGATTTGACAGCATGGTACTAGTCCCTCCACCAGACATCAAATCAAGAGAAAAAATAATCGAAGTCCACACAAAAGGCATGTCACTTAAAGGTGTTAACATCAAAACAATGGCTGCGCAAACAGAAGGGTACAGCGGAGCCGACCTTGAAGCAATAGTAAGGGAAGCTGGGATGAACGCGCTGAGAAAAAATAAAAAAGCCAAAGAAGTCACGAAACAGGACTTTGAAAAAGCCATCAAAAAAAGCAGGCCATCACTGAACAAAGACGTTATAACCGCGTACAAAAAATTCAAGAACCGGCTGACCATGAAAAACGTGCCCAGTGATGCCAGTCTAAACTATATGGGGTGAAAAAAAGAGTTGCAAGACCAAATAATCACGCTGGTTTTCTCAAATAACGAGATAACCTGGGAATCACTGCTACTCGAAATAGTTAAAGAAGAAGGATTCGACCCCTGGAACGTAAACATATCCACCCTAACTGAAAAGTACATCAAAACAATCAAACAATTGGAAAAACTGGACTTCAAGCTGTCAGGCAAAGTCCTGCTCGCTGCAAGCATCCTCCTAAAAATAAAATCGGACCACATAACACGTAAAGAGATGAGCAAACAAGAAAAAAACCAGATAATCCAAAAAATACAGGAAGAAGAATTAGACGAAATCAATCAGAAAAAAATTGTTCCAAGAATACCCCTGCCCAGAGAACGGCGCGTAACCCTTAACGAACTAGTTGACTCGCTGAGAAAAGCATTAGAAGTTAAGGACAGGCGGGTCAAACGGCACAAAGAAGTGGCCAAACGAAGAATTGAACTGAAATTCAAAAAAGTTAATATTAACACAAGGATATCCAACTTGTACCAGCGCATACAATCTTTTTTCAACAGGAAGAAAGACGTTTTTTTCACTGACCTCCTGCCCAGCAGGAAAAGAGACGACGTGGTAGACACTTACCTGCCACTCGTTTACATGGCCAATGAGAACAAGATTCAGCTCGAGCAAAAAAAACTATTCGGAAAAATAAGGATACTGAAAAATGAAGGAATTGATAGAAGCCCTCCTGTTCGCGAAGAACAGAGGAGTGACCCTGGAAGAACTGCAAAAACTGGTTCAAAAAACGCCTGAAGAAACACTAAAAACAATCAAAAGACTCCAAAAAGAATACGGCTCAAGGGCGTCAGGCATAACCATCTACGAAGACGAAGGCAAATGGAAAATGGGAGTGAAAACAAAACTGCTCCCATCAGTTAAAACAGCCATGCCAAAAGAATTCCCGAAATCACTCATGGAAACCCTATCAGTAATCGCTTGGAAACAACCCATCACACAAGCCTTTGTAATAAATATTCGCGGAAACAAGGCTTACAAGCACATCAAATACCTAACTACCAAAGAATTCGTGGACGCGAAAAAACACAAAAGAACGCTAATGCTTCGCACAACACAAAAATTTGCTGACTACTTTGGAGAAGAAGAAAAAACGATTAAAAAAATGATGGAACAAGATATACAAAAAGATATAAAAAGCCAAAGCCTTTCTGAAAGAATAACGGAGGTAAAATAGCTAAAATGTTAGACCTTAAAAAATTATCCGATGTGTTCGGAATGAAAGTGTTCACCGACTCCGGAGAATATTTTGGTGAATTAGTAGAAGCCGAGATTGATAGTAATAGAATTTCTAAATGGAAAGTAAGAGCAACCAGAGAATCCTTCCTATCTAGGTCTCTAGGCGGTGCTAAAGGAGTTTTGATTCCAAACCAGCTTGTAAGAGCCTTCGGAAAAGACATAATCATCATATCCCAAACAGCCATTCCAGGCATCCGAGAAGAAGGCCAAGTACAAGAAGACTCACCATTCTAAAACCAATTCTTTTTTTTATTCCAAATTTTTTTTTGATGATAACCTATTTAAAAATAGAATGAAAATAGAATGAACTAGATAAAAAAAATGGCTGGCAAAGAAATCAATATCAAAACAACTGAAGAAATAAAAGTGCCCGAAAAACTGATAGACCAAGTCATCGGGCAAGAAAAAGCCATAAACATAATCAAAAAAGCGGCAGGGCAAAGAAGAAACGTCATCCTAATCGGCGTGCCCGGAACCGGCAAATCCATGCTAGCGCAAAGCCTAGCAGACCTGCTTTCAAAAAAAAAGCTTTCAGACATTCTCTGCCTCCCAAACCCTTCAGATACGTTCAACCCAAAAATACAAGAAGTCCCTACAGGCATGGGCAAAAAAATTGTGGGCGCGGCACGAGCCAAAAGCATGGGGGCAGGCAAAGAAAAGTTCTGGCTACTATTCCTAGGATTCATAATCCTATCAAACGTTATCAGCTACGCTTGGAACTGGATAGAAACCACTGAACAAAGCGACATACTAATCGCCGCGGACCGCGTAACGGGAATGGTATTCCTTGTTTCCGCCCTGCTAATGTTCATAATCTACTTCGCTTCATACCAGCTAGCTCAATCAAAACAAAAAGTGCTATCACCAAAACTGCTCATCAACAACTCCAAAAAAGAGTCCGCCCCATTCATAGACGCCACTGGCGTCCATGCAGGTGCACTGCTCGGCGACGTGCTTCACGACCCCTTCCAAACAGGCGGGCTAGGAACCCCTGCACACGAAAGAGTCATGCCAGGCGCCCTGCACAAAGCGCACAAAGGAGTCCTATTCATTGACGAAGTCGCAACCCTAAAACCCGAAATGCAAGTAGAAATACTTTCTGCCATGCAAGAAAAAAAAATGGCTATAACCGGCCGAAGTGAGCGCAGCGCTGGAGCAATGGTAAAAACAGACCCCGTGCCCTGCGACTTCATCCTCGTAGCAGCGGGCAACCTGCAAACAATCCAAAAAATGCACCCCGCCCTCCGCTCACGAATCAGGGGATACGGCTACGAAATCTACATGAACAGCAAGCTAAAAGACACTGCCGAAAACAGGGAAAAAATAGCTCGCGTGATCGCGCAAGAAGTCGTCAAAGACAAAAAAATACCTCATTTCAAAAGAGAAGCAGTACTCGAAATAATCAAAGAATCCCGCAGAAGAGCTGGAAGAAAAGGATACCTCACCCTAAAAATAAGGGATTTAGGAGGACTCATACGCGCTGCAGGAGACATTGCCAAAGAAAGGAAACACAAACACGTCCAAGCCAAAGACGTGAAAGACGCTGTAGAACTATCTGGCACGCTGGAACAGCAGATAAGCAAAGAATTCACCGAAGAAAAGAAAGAGTACCAAATAATCTTAAACAAAGGCTCGAAAATTGGAAGAGTGAACGGGCTGGCAGTCCTGGGCACCACGGAAACTTACTCTGGAATAATCCTACCAATAGAATCCTCTGTAACCCGCACCATGGACAAAGGAAAAATGATTGCCACCGGAAAACTCGGAAAAATAGCCAAAGAAGCCATAGAAAACGTTGGAGCAGTCATCAAAAAATACAGTGGAAAAGACCTTTCCAGATTCGACATCCATGTACAATTCCTGCAAACATATGAAGGCGTGGAAGGAGACAGCGCGAGCATAAGCGTAGCCGCAGCAGTCATCTCATCCCTGGAAAGCGTGCCAGTAAACCAAGACACAGCCATGACTGGCTCGCTAACCATTCGCGGAGGCGTCCTGCCCGTCGGGGGAATCAATGCCAAAATAGAAGCTGCGATTGACGCGGGAATGAAAAAAGTAATCATTCCAAAAGCAAACGAGCAAGACGTTCTGGAGCCGCGCACAAAAAAAATAAAAATAATTCCCGTATCAAACGTTTCTGAAGTCATCGAAAAAATTCTTGACTGGAAAGGAAAGAAAAATAAATTAAGACAAATCAAAAAAAGACTAAGATAAACACCAATGAAAACTGATTACTGGGACGTACGAACCCGGTCAGGAAAAACTGAATCATACTTAATGCAGGACGGAAAACTAGAATCTCTTACCACCTCCATCTCATCAAGCATAGGTGCGCGAGTCCTTCACAACGGAGCATGGGGTTTCGCCGCGTCAGACGACACCACCCAAAAAGAAATGCTGATGAAAAAAGCCAAAAAAATAGCTGAACTAGTGGGAAGAAAAGAGAAGAAAAAAATAAGGCTCCAACCCCTACGAAAAACAAAAGATTCTCACGAAATCATAGCGCAAGAAAACGGTTTCAAAGTTCCAAAACCAGAAAAAATAAGTTTCCTACAAAAACTTGAAAAAAAAGCGAAAACCTTCAAACACGTCAAAAGCACTTCTTTCAGCATGACTCTAGCTCAAAACGAGAACACGATAAAAAACAGTGAAGGCACCTTCATCACCACAAAAAAACCTATCGCCATCCTAAGAGCCCTAATCGTCTTCAGAAAAGGCAACAACATTCAAAGAGCTTTCGACGCTACGACAAAAATAAAAGGTTACGAAACCATCCGCGAACTTGACGAAGACGAATTCATCAAAAAAATTTGTGAAAAAGGACTGCGCCTACTAAACGCCAAACCAGCACCACCTGGAAAATATGAAGTGGTCATTGATAACCGATTGGCAGGCGTGTTCTTCCACGAAGCAGTGGGCCACGCTTGCGAAGCAGACCTTCACTTAAGTGACTCATCAATTCTTAAAGGAAAGCTTGGCGAACAAATCGCGAAAAACGCTATAACACTCATTGACGGTAAAAGAAAACAATCCTACGGTTATTACGAGTACGACAATGAAGGCGTGAAAAAAAAAGATGTCACCCTGATCGACAAAGGAGTGCTCGCAGGACTGCTTCACTCAAGAGAAACCGCTAGCCGTATGAACGCGACGCCCACGGGCAACGGGAGGGCGATGTCCCCTGCCTGCACGCCCATCCCAAGAATGTCAACCACAATCCTCAAAAAAGGAGACTACTCGAAAAAAGAATTGTTTGAAGGAATAAAACAAGGAATTTACCTGAAAGGAGGTAGCGGCGGACAAGTCGAGCCCACCAAAGGAACCTTCATATTCAACGCTGAAGAAGCATTCATGATACGCGACGGCAAGATATCAGAACCTTTAAGAGACGTGTCCATGAGCGGGCAAACCCTGAAAACGCTCAAACAAATCATTGCAGTCGGAAACGACATTCTAATCGACAAAAGAGGCGGGATGTGCGGAAAATCCGGGCAATCCGTGCCAGTAAGCGAGTTCTGCCCTCACGTCAGGATAAAGGAGGTGCTCGTAGGTGGAAGATGAACAAATAAAAAAAATCATCAGATCAATAATCAAGAAAGCGGGGCCTGAAAAAAACCTGGAAGTCAGCGTCACCACTTCGGAATCACATTCCTTTGAATACGAGAAAACCCGGCTCAAAAACGTTGAATACTTCTTAGGCACGAGTCTCGCGCTGAGACTGACTTTAAAAGACGGGCGATTCGGGGTCGCCACTACGAACAACCTCAAAAAATGGGGTGAAACCCTAAAAGAATGTGAGAGCATAGCGAAAGCAAACAAACCAGACCCTAACTTCACAGGACTGCCCAGCATAAAACCTGTTAAAAAAAACGTGTATGGTCAAGAACTTGAACGTTACACAGAAGAAGAAATTATCAAAAACGTGGAAGAATCAATTAAAAATCTTGATGTCACAGTCCAAACCGCGGGCGCGACCAAAACCATGACAAAATCGTGGTTCGCAAACCCTCAAGCATTCCAAGACCAAGAAATCAGCAACCACCTAAACTTCAGCATAAGCGTCAAAAAAGGTGGGGCAACAGCGTTCGAGTCTCACGAGCAAACAAAATGGTTCAATTTTAAGGACTGGGCTTTGAAAGCGCAGGACTTGTGCTTGAAAAGCTTGAAACCCAAAAAAACTGTCACTCAAATAACTAATCTCCTACTGGATTATTACGCGCTCCAAAGCATCATAGCCAGAACCCTGATCCCCTCGGTGATAGGAGAAAACGTTCAAAAAGGCAGGAGCCCGTACACAGGCAAGATAGGAAAAAAGGTTTGCGGTGAAGAGTTAACAGTGATTGACGACGGCAGCATGAAAAAAAGTTTGTTTCAAAGTCAAACCGACGGTGAAGGCGTGAAAACCGGGTTAACAACCATTATCGACAAAGGATTATTGAAAAACTTTTTGTACGATCATTACTCTGCCCGGAAAGAGGGCAAAGTGTCGACGGGTAATTGTGCTGGCATAACTGCTCGACCAATAGTTGGCGCGACCAATTTCATGATAAAACCAGGGAACTGGAGCAGAGAAGAACTGCTTAACTGCTTGAAGAAACGAGGGGCGTGCTGGTCACAGAAGTTTTAGGCGCTCACATGATTAACGGTTTGAGCGGAGACTTTTCACTTCAAGCGGAGAACGCGTTCATGATAAACAGAGGAAAACTCACTCCAATTAAGCACGCCATGATTGCGGGAAACGCTTTTGAAATCCTGAAAAAAGTGGACGCGGTATGCAAAGAAACCAGGCAAGAGGGTAGCGTGATCGCACCATTAATCCGTTTCAACGAAGTTCAATTAATCGGGTAAAAAAACCATTTATAAAAAAAACTTCACAACACAAATGCGTCTTTTGAAAGGATGATAGGCGATTTGTATGAGACAAATGATCACTTGCAAGAAAAGTTTAAACGCGGAAAACTTTGATTTCCAAGAATTCAAGGAATGGTTTACCTTATTAGAATCTAAACTATTGGAGACGATATGAATAATAAGTATCCTTTTGGATTAAGAAATCTCCAAAAATTTATCAAAGACCTTTTTTTAAAAGACCTATTTAAAAAAAGAAAAGAGGCAAAAACACGAATTAATGACTATCTAACCAGTACATTAAATCAAATTCTTGATGAGTATAAAACAGATTTGATTACCGAACAAGATATCAAAAAAAGTCTTATTAATCACTCTGCAAAAAATAAAGATTATTATGATTTGTTAAAGTTAACTATAAAAAAAGCTGAAGAGAAAAATTTGAACTTGCCCAGTCTTAAAAGAGAATTAAGTATACACTTCATCAATAAGATAAAAGAGCGATTAGATAAACAAAATTTTATACGTGAATACGAACAACTCTGTTTCCAATTACTTAAAGAATCAAAAAACAAAGAACGTTTAAAAGAAGCAAAAAAAATTTTTAGCGACCTGCAAAGAATTGATGACTGGATTAAAAGAAATTATCCCCTTCTTAAAAGATCATTACCTGAAAAAACGATAATAATAAAAAACACGATTTTAAATCCTAAATTCCAGAAACTCATCAAAAAAAAGGAGGATTTAGTGAAAGAAGAGGGAGAATATCTCAAGAATAAAATTGTTGAGATGTTAAGAGATCACAAAAGATTAAGAGATAAAAAAACTGTCGTACAATTTATAATTAAATACGCGTATGGTTCTAGTAACGCTTTTCAACTTAAAAAGTTAATTTTAACTCTAGCAAAGAAGAAGGGGATTAAGATTCCTTGGCTTGAAGAAAAAATTTTTATTGCACTGAAGATGACCAATACCTCGTTTATTCATTATTAGATAAAAACAGAGATAAGGATTTATTAAAACACTTCAACGAGTTAACAGACTTAGCAGACAAGTATCATGAAATTTACAAGCAGATTAATGATCTTGAGAGTTAAGAAAAACTTCAATTTTCAAGAAAAAAACGAGCGTGACAGACACTGGTTTTAATGATTTACTCGAAAAGACGAAAACTCTAGATGCAAATATAAAAAACTATTTAATCGAAGTAACAAAACAAACTCTAAAAAACATCAAAAAAAACTAATCTCTGAACAGGATGTCAAAAATGAGTTAAAAGAAAAACACGAAAACAAACCAATAATAATCAAAACCAAATAAAGTTTTATTGAACTAAGAAAGAAAAACTGAATTGGATAAATTTAAAAAATCCTCAACTCCTAATTTTTATAGATGAAGTCTAAAACCTTAGCGTTCGGAGTCATAACCTTATTCACTCTTCTAATGTTCCAACTGTCACAACCCGCTTCCAAAACAGGGTTCTTCACCGCAGGAATCGGAACCCCTACCAACGTATTCGTGGACTACTCGCAAGACTACTTAAAAGTTTTTTACACGACCAGCAACGGAAAATTCCTGCAAAACGCTGACTGCACCCTAAAACTTAATGGTGAAACACACGCCATGCAAGAAAGAGTAGGGTACTACGCTTACCCACTGCCAAACCGGGCTTACGAAGTCACTATCATATGCTCCAAGAAGGGTTACGCGACCGCGCAAAAACCTGTCACCACGATGTAAAGAAAACATTTTTAAAACCTTTCCCCGTCTTATTCTTTTAATCCAAATCTCCCCGTCTTATTCTTTTAATCCAAATCTTTTTGTTTAGCGGGGTGGAGCAGCTTGGAGTGCTCGTTGGGCTCATAACCCAAAGGTCGCGCGGTTCAAATCCCGCCCCCGCTACTCTTCAACCTTTTTAAAAAGCACAGAAATTTCTTAATTTCTGGCTCCCAAAAACAAAACAGTTTTTGTGGAAAAGCTTGAGAAAAAAAAGTGTTTTTCTTGGTGCAATCTTCTTTCCCAAAGAAGGTGCGTTACCAAATCCCGCCCCCGCTACTTTTTTGTCATAACTCATCAAAATCTCTTAAAAAAAGGTTGGCAAAATCATGAAATTCATAACAACCATCTACTCTTACAACAAAACTTGAATCT
>JAFCDO010000003.1:0-93919 GCA_017609605.1 Candidatus Parvarchaeota archaeon | reverse complement strand
ACTGCTTCACCAATTTTTTTGCAAACGCTTCCGTGCTTATCAGGGTTTTTGTCCAAAAAATCCTTAACCAATTCTCCTTTAATGTTTTCCATGGTTATCCTGTACTTTTCTGTTTCCTTTACTCTGGGCGCTTTCACTCCAGCTCTTATCGCTTTTTGGAGGAGTCTTGACTCTTTCCTTGTTCTTTCTTTCCGAATTCTTTCATCTATCCTTGAACGTATATTTTGGCTTCAGCGCCCATCGCAACGAGTTTCATTTTTTTTCTGGAAAAAGAATTTAAGCATTAGATTATTTAAATTGTTTTATTATGACTAATTCTTGGTTTCCATTATACCACTTTTATTCTCAAAAAAAAGGTTTTGACAGGAAAGCTGTTGAAAGGTTCAAGCAAGACTTGGCTCGCGCGAAGAACCTGGGTGTTAGTAGCGTGATGATAGAAGGGTATTATAAGAACTTGCAGATGGGAGATTACACCAATTATTATGATTTAAAAACTGTCAAAGCTTTCGTCCGGGAGGCGCAGAACCATGGCATGAAGGTTTACCCTTACTTTTGTGCTGTAGAGCTTTACGCAAAAAACAAGGTTTTTCGTGAGAACGCGAAAGACTGGAGTGCCAAAAACTTTTTGGGCAAGCCATACAGAGGTTTCATAAGTTTTTACCTGCCCGAATATTTCAGCGGGGTGAACAGTTTTTCTCAAATAATGTGCCCTAAAAGTGGTTGGAGTACTCATTTATCAAGAGACGTAGATAAAGTCATTTCTGATTTAGACGCTGACGGGACTTATTTGGACAGAGTTGATTATAGGCTCACTTGTCATGACAAGAATCACGATCACTCCAGTGAAAACTTCAACGATTCGCTAAGTTTTTTGATTAAAGATTTGAAAAAGATTGGTCCTTTGTTCATGAACGATTCTTGCATCAAGCCAGACGATTATTTCAAGAAGTATTTTTCGCACGCTGACAAGGTTTTGAACGAAATGCTTCCGCAGGATTCTAATTGGTTTGTTTTCAATTTTTTTAAAAATAACTTAGGCTCTTTTATTTGGAGAACAAGAAAATTGTCTGAACCAATTTTAAAAGCTATTTATGAGTCCCGATTTTTCATAAAAAATAAGGGTTACATCAATTTTTTTAGATATGAAGAAGTCATGAATCGTCTTAAAAAAGTTGTTGGAGATAAAGAAATTCACGTGGCCAGTCATAGAAAAGATTATTCTGCTCTAAAAGTTCTTAAACGAGTTGTGAACGAGCTAGGGGCCAAGGTTTGCTTTATAGCTGGAATGGGTGATTTGAGTTTTGTGGAAAAGTTTTTCAACACTGAGAAAGCAGTAATGTTTAAAAAAAATGTTTGACGTCATCGTTGTTGGAGCGGGGTGCGCTGGACTAACTTTCTCCAAGTTCGTTGCAGAAAAAGGTTTCCGAGTTCTTGTGTTGGAGAAGGAAAAAAGTTTGTGCGTTAAGCCTTGCGGGGAGTACGTCACGAACTACGATTTTGGAGGAGTTCGTTTTGACGAGATTTATGGTTCTAGAAAAGGTTTGAACAAAAGGTATAACCATTTCTTTCTAGATTATTATGGTGAAAAAGTGGAGATTAATACAAAATTAATTGACATTGATAAGAAAATTGTTTACAAGGAATTGGCTCGGCAGGCAGTGAAGAATGGGGCGGAGATTCGAATGGGTGAAAAAGTCAAGCAAATAAAGAGATGTAACGGTTTTATCGAAGTTAATGGAAAAAAAGCCAAGCTTGTCGTTGGAGCGGACGGATACTCTTCGACAGTTAGACGTTTTGTTGGAGGCAAAAAACCGATGTATTTCACAGGTATTCGCGCTTTCGCGAAAAAAAGTTTAGACGCGCCCGCCTTTTTTGTGAAAGATGATTACACGATTAACGGTTATGCTTGGGCTTTCCCGAAAAAAGGGGGTTTAGTTAATTTAGGTGTTGGTGAATTCTTCATAAATGATAACTTAAAAAAAGGTTTTGAAAAGTTTTGTGAGGATTTTGGAGTCAAACCTTTTAGTGTTGAAGGAGGGATTGGTCCTTGCAGCCTGCCAATCAAGTCTTATCATGATAACGTGTTACTTGTTGGAGATAGTTGTTCGCAAATCTCTGCTTTATCAGGTGGAGGGATTTCGATTGCAATGTTCTGCGCTTTGAAAGCAGCTGAAACGGCTAACAAGTTTTTGAAAAAAGGGGTTTTGAATTCGAAAAGGCTTAAAGAGTATGAGGTTTCTTGGCGCAAAGTATTGATGTCTCCTCTTCGGGAATCATTCTTTCTCGCTAGCGTTTATAATTCTCCTTTGAGAAAGTTGCTTCCGAAAAAGTTTGTAACCAATCTTTTGAAATGGAGGGTGAGTTCTAAATCGTTATTATAGTTTTGACTTGGTCTGTCCTCCATCTTGGCCTTATTTGAGAATCTTCTATCCTGGTGCAGTATCCTTTTTTATGCATTAGTAAGGCTGTGTAAGCTATCATGGCCCCGTTATCTCTGGCCAGATTGGTGGGGGGTGCGAAGAGTCTTGCGTTTCGGGCTCTGCACATTTTCTTGCACATTTCTTGCAACCTCTTATTGGCTGCCACGCCTCCTGTCAGTAACAGGTTTTTTTTGTTGCAGTGCGCCATGGCTCGTTCCGAGACTTCAACCAGCATGGAGAACAATGTTTCTTGCAGGGAGTGGCAGAGGTCTTCAAGTTTATGTTTGCCCAGTTTTTGTTTCAGGTTTGTTAATAGTCCTCCAACGCTTATGTCCATTCCCTTAACCGTGTAAGGAAGTTTCACATATCTTTTTCCTTTCAGCGCTAGTTTTTCTATTACAGGACCTCCAGGAAAACCTATTCCAGCGCTTCTGGCGAACGCGTCGAGCATGTTCCCGACACCGTTGTCCAATGTTTCCCCGAATATCCTGTACCTTCCTTCGTCGAGCGCGATGACTTGCGTGTTGGCTCCGGACACGTACAGCATTACCGGGTCTTTTGCTTTCAAGAGTTTTCCTATCACGAGGTGGGCTATGCAATGGTTCACTCCTACTAACGGTTTTTTGTGTTTTAAGGACAAGTATCTTGCTATTGCCGCCCCGATTCTTAGAGGAGCTCCCATGCCTGGTCCTTGCGAGAACCCGATGCAATCCAATTCTGATGGCGAAGTCTTCGCGTTTTTCAGCGCGTTATTGATTATTCGCCAGGCGTTCTGGTAATGATGGTCAGCGGCTTCCCTGGGTAGCATGCCTCCTCGCTCTGTTTTATACATGCTCAGCTCGTTGGATAGAATTTTTTTTTCCGTGCTCACTCCTGCCCCGAACGTGTGGGCAGTGGTTTCTATTCCTAGGCACTTCATTCTTTTTTTTACCTTCCTATTGGGTGTCCTTCAGAACAGTGTTCTTTTCCTACCATGAAGTTGCGGGGCAAAAGCCAGACCAATTCTTGTCTGTGGTGCGGGTCAGAGCAAGTGAGTCCAGGTCTGCCTAACCCAAACCCTTTTTCAACTTTCTTTTTTTTCGTGTAACCTTTTATTTTTTCGTAAGATTTTTTGAAATGATTTTCTAATGATTTGTAGAATTCTTCTTCGTTGGAAACGTTCTTAAGTAATTGGTCTTGGGCTTCGTCTTTTTTTGATCCTCCAATCTTTGACAATAACAAGATGGTTGTGTTTGTTGCAATGGTTCCTGATTTTTGTCTAAAAAAGTTTTTCAGTTGAAGTAGTACTTCTTCTTTGTTGAGGTTCTTGCCTTTTTTCACGCTTTTCTTGAATTGTTTCTCTATTTTTTTGATGAAGTCCTTTTTTTTCTTGATTTCTTTGTCCTTATATTTTTCGATTATTTTTTTGAATACGAATCCGAATGAATGTATTCTAGCAAGGGTTGCTAGGAAACCGTAAGTTGTTTGGTTTTGGGTAGGTTTTTTGTCATGCTCCCCGTGAAGTACTATTAATTTATCAGGGGTCATTGCTCTAAGCTCTTCTTCGGCGTGGGGGTTGAATATTTTGATGAGTTCTTTTAGCGAGGGTGTTCGTTCTTCCTCAATTTTTGTGAGGAGTTCTTGCAAGTCTTTTTTATCCAGGTTCACTTTACTTTCTTCCTGGGCGAGTTTTATTTGCTTGTCAATTTTTTTGATTTCTTTTTCTAATCGTTTTGTCCGTATCCCTAGTTTTTTGAATCTTTCCTCAATTTTTTTGTAGTATGTTTCGTTGAGCACGCGTTTTTCTCTTCCTTTTCTGGTTTCCGTTTTGCTCATTTTTGTTAAGAACTTGTCGTGAATTATTGTTTGGTAGAGGTTATCTATTATTCTTCCGTCCCATTCTTTGTTCACGTCTTTTATCACGTCTTTGAACCCGTTCTTGACGTGTTTTGATGTTTTGTCGAGAAATGTTTTAAGCGTGGCGTGTAAGAGTATTGTTAGGTTTCTGATGGTTATCCAGTCTTGTCTTGTCGTTGCTTCTCTCAACGAGTGTTGCGTGAAATCGGTTAAGGTTTTTATGATTTCGATTGGGTCAAAGAATTCTTCTAGGCCCGTCATTGGCCTTAATTTTTTCATGTTTTCGACGGCCACGTCAACGTTTTTTGGTTTGTTCAACTCTATTTTTGGTATTGTGCGGAATTCTGGTGAGAATGTTTTTTCGGGAAAGAATGTTTCGCCGGGTCTTGGTTCGTGAACGGTTTCAGGGAAAGGTTTTTTGAATTTTTTAAGGTATTCTTCTTTTAATTTTTGTATTAGCTCAACGTTTTTTTTTCTTGGGACGTGAAGTTTTTCAGGGGTCATTGTTCTCGTGTACTTTTCTAATTCTTGGATGATTAATTCAGCATTGCTCCAGTCTCCTTTTTTAATCACTTTTTTGATGACAAATTTTTTGGTTTTTTTAACGAATTCGGAGTTCATTTTAGTGAACTCTTTTATAGCATCTTCTTGTCTTGGGTCTCTTAAGACCAATCCACTTGCTTTGGTTAAGATTTGGATTAATTGATGAAGTAATTTTTGTTTTGAAGTGATTTCTTTTTCTTCTTTGAATTTTTTCATCAAGTTTTCAAAATCTTTTTTGTAGTCCCAGAAAGTTCCTGCACCAGGAGCCCTTATTTCAGGTTTTTCATAAAGTTCTTCTGGTAGGGCTCCGAATTTTTTTTGGTAGATTTTTTTCAATTCTTGAACTATTTCGTCTATTCTTTTTTTGAGACCTCCATATTTTTCTTGTGGCAGGCGTCCTGAATGCGCTTTTAATTCGGATATAAGTTTCCAGATCGACGCTGCTTCTTCCATTGTTTCTGCCCATTTGATGAGGTGGCCTTTTTTCTTGATCCTGCCCTCTTGTTTGTTGAGTTCTTTGTAAAGATGCTCGAATTTGGAGAGGTGTTTTTGTAGTTCTAGTCCTACAAGTTCGGATGGCCATGCTTCGCCTGATAAAATGGTTAGTTCTTGGAGGATTTTTTGGAATGTTAAGAATTTTGTTGCAAGCTTTTTTTGTTTTCTGAATTCTTTGATTAGCTCGTTTACACGTTTTACTCTATCTTCATAGCTTTTGGGTTCGGGTTTTTCTACCGTTTTTTGCAGGTATTCTTTTATCGCTGTTATAATTAAGCCTAAGTCGTCCTTGATTTTTTTCGCTATTGTTTCAACGTATTTTGGAGTGAGTTTTTCTTGGTTGAAAACGTTTCTGAGGTGGTATTGTTTTATTTCCTTATTTATTTTTCTTGTTTCGTTGACTATGTTGTCGTGTAACTCCTTGTCAGGTATCAGGACGAGTAGTTGACTCACTGTTGTTGTGAAGACTTGTATCGTATTTATTAGGTTTTGTTCGATGAAGGGTAGTTGTATTTGAGTGTTGATTCCTTGAATTATCTGGTTTTGTGTTTTGAACATTTGTTGCATGAGGTTTTGAACTGTTTGTTGTTGTGTTTCCGAAACGTCTCGTAAAAGGCCTTCAGTTAGGATTGCTAGTTCTGCTAGGCTTTCTTGGAGCTTGTCGAACGCTTTTTTGAACTCTTCGGAATTCAAGTCTATTGATGTTCTCGTTTCTCCTGGTTTCGTGGTCGTTAAAGGGGTTGAGGCAGGAGTTGTTGTTATCCTTCGTGTGATCGCCAATAATTCTTCAGCTTTTTCCCTAGTTTTTTCAGCTTTTTTCACTCCATCTAAACATTGGATTAAGTATTGGAGTTGTTCTGAAAGTTTGTCTAAACCCGAAGTAGTTGGGGTTATTTCATGTTTATTGAACCATTTTATTGCAGAGTCGAAGAATTCTTTGCCCAGTTCTTCAAGTTTTTCATAATAATCTTCTTTTAGACTTTCCGCAGATTTTTTGAGTTCATCGCAGTACAAGTAAATTCTTTTAGTTATGCTTGCGATTCTTGAAAGCCTGTTTATGATATCTTCTTTTTTTAGGTTTTTGAGTTCCTCAATTGAATGATTGATTTTTAGGTAATAATCTTCTAGCGGGTAGGTTTCCAGTATTTCTTTTGCGTTGAAGAGTTTTGTCAAGAAATTTCCTTTAACACCTAGTTTTTCAACTGCTCGGTTTATGTTATCCTGTGTAGGGTTTGATAACAATCCAATTATTTCTTGGCAGGATTTGTTGAGTCCTTGCAGGTTTTGGGTTAGGATTGCTTGTCTGTTCGCGTACATTTCTTTGAAAGTGTTTTGCAGTTCGTTGAATAGGTTTGTGGATAGTGCTTGTATGGCTTGGAAGAATGTTTGGGAAAAACCTATCTTTTCGGTTTGTCTTGTTGTGTCCGTTAGTTTTCTTATACTGAATATTCTTTTCCATATGTTGAGTACATCGACAACTTGCTTTGTGTTTGTTTGTCGAACCTTTGGTATTTTTTGCAGGTCTTCTATTGTTAAACTTATTTCCCCGATTTTTTCGATGAGTTTGTCAAGTTTGAGTTCGGATTCAGTTTTTGTTTCAGGTTCTGCTTTTAGGGGGGTTTCTGGGGGGATAGAAGGAATTTCGCGTCGAGGTGGTTTCCAGTCTTTAAGCATGACGCATAAGTTTTCTAAAGCGTCATTCAGTTTTTTCAAAGCTTTTTTTGCCGATTCCAGTTTGTTAGCGTCCCCTGTATAGAAGCTGAGCATGTCTGGGTTGTTCACGAATTCTCGTAGGGCTTCTAGGTTTTTGTCAAAACTTTTCTTCTCTTTGCCAAACCAGTCTCTGAATGCTTTATCATTTGATTGCATTACCAAGAAGCCGTAGATTTCAGATGTGTAAACTCTAAGAAATTCTAATTGTTTGATAATTGTTTTGAAATCACTCCCCAAACCATTAACTATTCCTTCAACGAGTGTCTTAACTTTTTCAATAATTTCTTTGAAATTTGAATGGGTTAGGGTAAATTCATGTTTGGAACAGGTTTCCAAGGTTTTTCTAATGTTTTCAAGAAAGGGTTTTAAGACTTTTAGGTCAACACTTGGTTTTGGAGGTGTTACTGGTTTTGGCGTGAAGTTTTCGAGTATTTTTTTGATTTCTTCCAAGCCTTCTAGCAATGTTTTTTTGACGTATTCTGAAGCTTTTTTGATTCCCGTTTGGTTTAGTTCGCGCTCGTCAATGGTCGTCAACCTGCCGTAAAAACTTGCTGGCAGCCCAAAACTCTTGATTTTGTTCAAAGCGCGTTCAAAGTTTTTGTCAGTGATTCTCAGGGTAACAGGTTCTAATAAACGAGTAAGCTCGGCAGTTCTTGGAATTATTCCTTTTAAGCTTCTTTGAATATTGATAAAAACGCCAGAAGTTATGGTACCTGAAGCGTTGTCGATTGACGTGATGAGTTCTTGCAGTCCAGATAACCCTAACACCTTTTCTGTATCTGAATTTTTTATTCCGGTTAAAACAGTTCCTACCTTATTTAGTTCTTGTAAGAGTTCGTTCCAATTAAATGGTTTACGAGTTGGAGGAAGGGGTAGGGTTTTTTCTTCTTTTTTTAGAGGGATTTCTGGTGTTAAAGGTTTTGGTTGCAAAATAATATCGTTCAGTTTATTCGTGAATTGGTCCAAGTGAAAGAATAAATTGTTCAATCCTACAACAATGTTGTCTATTTTTTCTTGAGTCACTTTTTGGTCTGCAAAAAGAGTTGTTTTCAAATTATTGATATCTTGCAGAACAAATCCTACTTCTTTTAGTTGGAACAGTTCTTGCCCTTTTTTTTCTTTTGAGTAAATGAGCAGTAATTCATCATGAACACCTGTCAAAGATTTTACAAAGCTATTGTAGTTTTCTTGCAATTTTGGTTTTAGCTTGTCTGGAGAATATTTTTCTACTGCTTCAATGATTTGATTCGCGTATTTTATCGCTTCTTCGACAGGTTCGGGTTTGAAACCATATTTTTTTATGAAATTATTATTCAATAGCTCGCTTAAGTTCGCTGCAATATATCCGAGTAGTTCGTTTAGTTTACTGAAATCCAAAGCTGGTGATGGAGAAACATGCTCTTCTGCTGATGGTTCTTCGCTTATCAAGCCAGTGTCTTCTGGTTCTTCTGCAGGTGGGATGAGAGTTAATGGTTTTTGTTCAAACTTTTTTATTCTGGTTTTGTTTTTCTTCATCAATTTTCTAAGAAGGACTTCAAGCAAGTAGAACTGATCTTTTAGAGATGTCTGGTCCTTCTTTTTTGATGTTTGCTCTATGGAAGCTTCAAGTTTTTTCTGATAAATGTTAAGTCGTTCAAGAACTCTTTTTTTGGTTTCTTTATTGAGTTGCCATGTTTCAACGAATTCAAATAATTTATTATTCAATCTTGATAATTCTCTTGAGGATTTTTCGAAGATTTGTCTTGTTCCTTGTTGCAAGATCGTTTTTTGGATACTGCTTAGCAAGCTTTCCAGGTTTTCCAAACACATTTCAATGTAAGGGGGTTGTGGTCTTGGTTGACTTGCTCTAGAATTAGTTATAAGTTGTTCTATGAGTTGTTCAATTCTTTTTGATGTCGTGTCTATTTCAGTGATTAAAAAGGATAGTTCGTTAAAATCCTCTTTTTTGGTTATTTCTGGAATGTTCGAGACATACTTTTTTATCTCTCTTAAATTATTAGTGTAATACTCTATTTTTCCAACGTAATAATGCTCAAATCCTTTACGAACACTTTTCTTTGTTCCTTCTTCTTTAAGAAATTCAACGTACTCGCTTAACATTTGGGATTCGCTTAGAAGAAGTTGGGGGAAGTAATCTTTGACTTCTTTTATCTTTTTTAAATCCGATTCGTTGAAGTATTTGTAAATATTGTCGAGTAAGCCTCTATAAATGGTGTAGGATTTATCCAAAAGTTGTTTTCGTGTTTCAAATAGTTCGTCGAACAATTCAAGGTATTGTCCTGGCATGTCTTCGAGCCCTTCTTTGGAGAGTTTTTTTATTTTCTCCCACGCTTTTTGGAATCCTTTTTTTATCTTTGCGTATTCACCTTTTTTTGCAATGCCTTTTTTGGATATGAAATTAGATATTTTTAGTTTTTGAATGTGTTCTCTTAATTTTTCAAGCTCTTCTGAAATCTCTTTTAGTTTCTTTATTTTTTTGTCCGAAACATGCGGGTCTGAAGGAGTAGGAACTGGTTCTTTGCCAGATAATGCTTTCAATCTATTTTCGATATCTTTTATGAGTTTTGAGTCTAATTCAAAGTCTGGTATAAACCTTATTTTTCCTAAGTGTTCCATCAGGATTCCGATGTTTTCAGGTGTTTTGTTTGAAGCCACGTACTCAATGGCTGTGTTTAGGAAGTTAATATTAATTGTTTGAGCGATAATCTTTTCACCGCCCGTCTGTTCTGAAGCTATAGAATCCAGCAAATAATCTATTATAATATCCGACAATTGCTCTAAACTTATTTCATTCTTACTTAATCTAGGAATCCAAGATGTTATCCTTCCTCCCCTTATACCCAAAATGGTTTTAACTGTTTGGTTATCCAACTTTCTTTCGATTAGTAACTTATTGTATTTTATTAATAAATCCAAGATTTGGATTGCCACACCTAATTGTTCTTTTTCCAGCCAAGCGGAAATGATTTGAGTTAATCGTGAATTAAATCGGGATAAATTCTTTTTATCTATTCGATTGGCGTTCTCGGTTAAAGCATTCATTACTTCTTTGAAAAGCTCTAATCCGGGAGCTTTTCTGAACATTAAGATTAAACTATTGATTTTCTCCAACGCGACGCTAATTCCTTTTTTTTCTTCACGTTGTTTCGTTTTCTCAACTGATATCTCTCTTTCCGTTTTTTTTTCCTTTGTTTTTTGTTTGAAGTCAACTAGCCCTTTGTTTGTTTCCAATTTTTTTGGATTGACTGTTATTTCTCCTGAAGTTTGAGTTACGTCGAACAGTCTTGGCCCAGTGTTTCTTTGGTCGAAGGATAATAGTTCTTCCCCATTCTCTTTGAAGGAAGTTGTCTGGCTTCCTGCAGTGATTATGACATCATTTTTTTTGACTTCTATTTGGAGGAAAGGAATTGTTTCTCCTTTTATCATGAAGTTTGGCTTGTATTCCTTTAATACGTCTTTTACTTGTTCCAGAAATTCTAGGGTTATTTGATTGTTTTTTATTACTGGTTTGGATACTGCCCCAACCCCTGATAGCATTTTTATTCTGGTGCTAACGATTCTTCCTAGATTCGTACTGTCTATTAATGGGGAAGTTATCGTTATTAACGCTTCATCAATAGGGATTTTCTTTTTATCAATAAGGATTATCTCTTTTAGATCTTTGTCAAAAAATGTTGTGAGATTATGTGGCAGTTTAATCTCTTCAACGCTTTCATCAGATGTTACACTAGGCATGATAAAATCTTGTTTTTCTGGGTTAAAAAAGTTTTAGATTTATTGCTGCTTCACTGGTTCGGGCGTGCTTTCAGGTTTTGCCTCCGGTTCGGGTTTTGGGCTTGTCTTAAACACTGTGTAACCACACTTACCGCAAGACTCACGGTTCTTGTGCGACGCGAGGAAAGTGGCTTGACCGCACTTAGGGCAACTCTTCCTAGACTTAGAAACCTTACCACCCTCAACCTTATAAAAACTCCATTTCTTGCTCGTCGGGCGCTTCGTACGAATCTTCTTCCCCTTAGCCTCCTTCTTCTTAACAGCGCTTACTGGAGCTTCAACAGTAGGCTCTTCTTCTGCCATTCTTACTTCTTCACCCCTTTCTTCTTTTTCTTGGCTTTCTTCTCGGCCAGTCCTGAACGAACCAACAAGTAATGCAAACAGACTCGCCTCATCTGTTTCTCATCCTTATAAACGTGAGCCGCGCCTAACGCAATAGTCCTGCCAAAACTTGTTTTAAGAGGAAGTATAATTGTTAAGCCTGGCTTAGAGTTAATTGTCGCTATAAGCTTGCTCCTAACATCCTCTCTTCGAGGAGTGCTGGACTCTTTGAAATTGATTTCGAAAAAAACTTCTTCCCTGCCCAAAAGCTTATTCTCCTTCTTCTCAACAACCTTAATCTTAAAAGGTTTGGACTTCTTTTTCTCATCTGTTTTCGAGCTAGTCTCTTCTGTCTTCACTTCTTCTTTTTGAATCTCTTCTTTCTTGACAGATTCTTTCTCTTCTTTTTTAGGTTTACTTTTTTCCATTTGTTTTTAACTCTTTATTTTCTTATCCTGAGGGCGTAAGCCCCTTTTCTTTCAGCTTTCAGTTCTTTAGCAATCTCAGATTTTTCAGGATTAAAAATTATTGCCACGCCAGTGAACTTGTCAGTGAAATCTCTTCCATTACAGATAGGGCATTCCTTGGTTTCAGTAAGTACATGACATTTAATGCATGCTTTTTCACTCATTTTTCATCACCTTTTTTCTTGGTTTTCTCAACCCACCATTCCGGCTTGCCAAGACCTTTTTGTCGCATGGTCAACCCAATTTTTGGTGTTTCACTAGTCTTAAATGAAATGGCAATGATGCGCGCGACAACTTGGTCGCCCACTTTTATGACGCTGTTTGATTCCCTGCCTTGCAAGGACCCGCTTTTTGAATAGCTCACGAAATCATCCATGACTTGAGATAAGTGAACCATTCCCTCAACAGGACCTATTCTTATGAACGCGCCAAACTCTGTTATCTCGCTCACAAAACCTTTAACTATTTCCTGCAATTCTGGCTTCCACACTAACATGTCGAACTCGGCGTCATAATAAACCGCTCCATCCCCTGGTAAGATTACTCCTTCACCAATGCTGTTAACACTTATGTTCAACAGCAAGACCCCTATTTTTCTGTCAAAAATGCCTTCGTAACCATCTTTAATGGCTCCTTCCACTGAATCCTCTAACTTATCTTTGAAAAGGTGTGGTGGAACGCGAATCCTATCCTTAATCGAAACAATTTCATACATTTTTACCAAAAACTCGTTATTAATATTTATAAAACTTTGCTATCTTAATTCAAGCTTTTTCTTTCCTCGAGGAAAAATAACTCTGAAACCTTTTTTTAAAAGCTCTTGTTTTAACTTCTTATCCGAAGTGCAAACAACCGTATCCTGTTTATCCATTTTCAAGATTAACGGATCAGCGTCCCCAACCAAACCAGTGGTCATTACACCCACTCCTTTCTTGGACATTAATGATAATGCCGCTGGAACAGAAGAGTCTTTGATTTTTTTCAGCTCTTCCAAACAATAGTCTGGAAAAAAGATTTTGTACTCGCCTTGCACTATTCTCTGAATCTCGGAGTAAACGTCCACTCCAAGAGTGAACGGCAATAATGGAAAGTTTGTGTCAAAAACTATTTTTTGCAAGCAATAACACCCCCGCAAAACCGAGCAGTGAAAGCAGTGCTCCCAAGAACTCGACGAAATGAGTTTCGACCGTGAAAGTTATCACTCCGATGGTTCTGGCTTTGACAAGCATGTAACCCTGATAAGTTTCTAAAATCGGCAGTTCCTTGCCAGACTGGTAAGCGCGCCATTTAGGGAAAAAAGCTTGCTTGAAAAGAACTAAATCACCGGGCTTAACGTTGCGAACCACGAATAAATCGTTTTTCTCCTGAAAAAACATTTCTCTTGGAGTGGCGTTAACATCCTCAAAGTTTTCAACACCTGTTCCCAAATAAATCTTGTCAGCGTAATCAACACCTTCAAAGTCTTCCTCCAAACCAGTGAATAACAGGGTTCCATTAAAACCCATTAAGTCCATGTCCACGACCCCGTCGCTCAGCGCGAACGCGTAATCCTCCAGTGGAAGGGAATCGTTGACAAGGAAGTCGAACTTGTAACCCCCTTTTCTCTGCAACACTCCTTCAATGGTTGCTTCTCGCAGGGATTCGCCGTCAATTGTTGGCGAGAACACTTTGGTTAAGTAAGGTTTTTCAACCAAGTATGTCTCGTTCATGTGAAAAACCTTAGCGCAAGTCTCATTACCCTGCCTCACGTAATCAGAGTAGAAAACCTTGTAAGAAGCTAGACCGATTGGCGAGCACACGTTACTGATTACTATGTCAACCCCTGCTTTTTTGAAAAGGTTGTAAGCCAAGTGCCCGTTATTTGGTTTCAAAAAGTCGTTGCTCGCCTGCTGGACTGGCAGGATAGTGTTCTCGTAAACCCTTAGCGTGCAGTGAGATTCGAAACCATATCCCGCGAACGCGGGTTTACCCGTCCAAAAAGTGATTCCAGGGATTATGCCAGGCCCAAAAATTCCGAACACGACGAACCTGCCTTCAGGGTACTGATCAAGAGTGTTGTAAAGAAGTTCGAACTCGGTTCTATCCGTCATGGCTGACTCGGCGATGAAAGACCTTGACAAGTTATACGAAAACATGAACACGTTAGAAAACAATATTAAAAATAATGTTATGAAAATCGCTTGTTTGAGCGCGCCTTGACTCTCCCAATAATCCTGCACTAACCTGCCAATGCTGAAAGCAAATAAAGGAATGAACAAATAATACTGGTACACTCTACCGAACAATATGTCATATTTTGGGATAAACTTCCAGAACGGGGTGAACTGCAAAAAAATGTAAGCTAACAGGATTATTGACAGGATTCCAGGAAAATTCTGCTCGCTCAACTTCTTCTTAGACACCAAAAAAAGGATTATCACACTGGCCAAACCCAAATAAAAGAACTGAGGGCTCAGACCTGTCAAGCTCGGAATATCGTACTCAACTTTTGAAGGATCCAAATGACTGGCAGCTATTTCAAAAAATTTTGTGGGAGAATCCATTATGCTCATCCAAGCACCTTCCTGATACTTGAAAGGAAAGTAATCCAGCCAAGAGAAAAAAGGCAGCATCCAAGCCATGCTCAACAGGATCGCGATTCCTGCGCTCAGCGCACCCCAAAAAAGCACGCCTTTCTTGTCCTCAAAAGTTTTGAAGAAAAGAAAGATTGAAATGAGCAAAGGGAATACTAACACGTAAACGTTGAAATAATAATTCATGAACCACGCGAACAAGGTGATTGACAGGAGGAATGCGTTCTTCCTGGGTTTTTTAAAAAAACGCAAAAGGACGAGCAAAAACAAACAGATAAAGAATTGGTCCATTATGGTTTTCGTGACCTCAGAAACCTTCACGGTTATCGGAAGCACAACCCCAACTAACGCGAGCGTGAGAGATATTTCTTCACTGATTTTAAAATTCTTGAGAAAAGCGTACAACGATAACCCGAACAAAAGTGAAAACACGTAAAGACTCACGTTCAAATTTTTCCAAGCAGTTAACGCTGTTACCGCTGACTGCGCCGCAGGAATCAAATAGCTTAACGGGGGGTAAGAGTAAAACGTGGTCATCCCACTGTACCATTTCGTGCTCCAACCAATGAATTCTCCGTTCAATACGCTAAGCACGAGTTCATGAGTTTCGTAAACCCATTTAGCGCCAAGGGTCATTGGATTAGCGTTCGCAGTCAGGAAAGGAAAATGGACAGCGAAAAAACCGGCAAAAAACAAAGCTGTTATGAGAAGAAACGATGGTTTGACGTTAATGCTTGGTAATTTAAACTTGAATTTTTTAACCTGCTCCAAATTTAATAATAAGATAATCCCTGACAGCAAGGCAGGCTCGAATAGGAAATAACTTTTTAAGACTATTTGAAAACCTCTGGTCAAAACAAAGTAGGGCCAGTAAATCATGACCGCGGATAAAGGCACTGAAAACAAGAACTTTTCAAGAATTGACAAGTCTTTCTTGTAAAAGTGAAGTATTAGGAAGCAGGGCAGCAGCGTGTAAAACAATGAGATGGAGTAAACTCCTGCAGTGACTGTAAGAAAAACTAGTGATAAAACAAGCAATAAGTAATCCTTATCTTCACTCATGTCTAAACAACTTTTTTTGTCCGAGGGTTAAAAAGATTGCGGTGAAAGCAAAGATTTGTCAAAGAAAAGGGAGAGATAATCTTTATCCTGTTGGGTCTAGCAAGAACAGCCCTGCACCGAACTTGTGAACCTTCTTCTTATGAAATGGTTGCGAGCTTCTTAGAGGATACTCAAATTCTTTTATTAACTTGCACGAGTAACCGTTGTTCCTGCTGACCGCTTCGAGAAAACCTTGGCTTTCCAGCTTCTGAATAACGTAAACCTTTTTCATTGTTGCAAACGCTTTTTTCAGGAAGGGCTGGTCAGCGTGCTTTCTCTGAACCCCGAAAGGAGGGTTCATCACCACCAAATCAATCCTTGGAAGGTCAAAATCCTTCACGTCCGAACAAAATATTTCAACATTCCTTAAACTTAGGTCTTCCAAGTTTTCTCTTTGGGTTTGAACAGCTTGCTCGTCAACCTCAACTGACACGACTTTCTTAGCTCCGAGCAAGGAAGCGCCGATCGCGAGCACGCCGGTCCCGCTGCCCAAATCAAGAACCTTCTTACCAGCGAGCTCGCTCTTGATGAGCCATAACACTTCTGCAGCTAATCCTCCCGGAATCATATATTGTTCTAACCTTGCTTTTGGCTTGCGAAAACCTTTCAACAAGGACAGGGTTATGGCTAATTTTTTTTTCTTCATCTATCAACGCTTTTCATAAACTTGTATAAGAAGTATATTGTAAACACCAGCATCAAAAAAGGCGCGTAAACCAGTACGTAAGCAAACTGAGATATTATTTTAGTCATTGGAAACAACAAGCCCAATATCAGTATTGAATAAATCAAAAGCACCAGCCATAAAATATTGTACTTTTTGGGTCTTGTTTTAGCGAAAAACTTGGTGAATAAGTAACCAAGGTAAAACATGAACAAAAAACCTATTCCTCCTATTAAAGGGAATACTATTTCATAAGGTATTTGAGTCATTTTTTTAATTGTTGAATCATTTTGAAAACCATTTTTCCGTCAGCCCTTCCTTTCGCTTCACCCCTCACTAAACCCATTAACGCTCCGAACGAAGCGCTTCCATTTTTTTTCAAAACTTTTTTAACCAGTTTTTCGAGCTCGTCTTCACTCATAACCCCAAATTTTTTCTCAACACTTTTTCGAGAACGTCCTTTAGAAAGCATTGTCAAAGCTTCCACATAAGAGTCTTTTGACAGAACACCCTTATTTATTAGTCCGAACAATTCTGAAAAATTCTTTATAGTTAATTTAGTGATTCCTTTTTTTTTCAACTCTGTTTTCGCTCCGAAAAACATTTTTGCTAACTCTGTTGGCTTAATCTTTTTGTACGTGACAAGTAATTGTTCAAAATCTTTCAGTTTTCTGGAATTGATAACTTGATTGGCCAGTTCCTCGCCCAAACCCATGTTCACGAACTTATCAAATTTTTGTTCAGGGGTCTCCACCCGCTCCACTCTAAGTAACTCGTCACTTATTTCTACGATTGGCAGGTCTGTTTCAGGGTACATTCTGGCAGACCCTGGCATTGGCCTCAAGAAAGCAGTGGTGCCATCAAGTCGGGCGGCGCGAACATCTTTAGGAACTCCTTTAAAAAATTGTTTAAGCCTATCCACTCCCAACTCAAGAGTCTGATAACACTTTCCTATCTCTCCAGCAACTATTATGAACGCGTCGCTCTTACCGCAAAACAAAGCCTTATTTACTCCACCCACTTCCCTTGCAGAAACCTTGTAAGCCGGAAGCTCGTCTGAATGAAGAATTCCTTTAAGACCTACCATCTTAGCAATATCAGCTATCTCCGTCCCAATCCTGCGATTTGGAAGGATTTCTCGAGAGATAAAACCTTTAAAGCCTTTCAAACAAACTCCTAACACGTTTTTTCCTTTCAAAAAGCTCTTAGACTTCTCGAAAATCTTTGAAACATTTTTAAAATCTTTTTTAAGACGTTTAGGGCCTGATTTCTTTCTTAATTCTTTAGAAATTAAGATTATATTTTTTTGTCTCAATACTTCGTTCTCAATGATTTTTGGCATTAATTTAAGGTCTTGAACCCCTTTTATCTCAACCCTTGTTCCTCCTTTTATGGAAACGTTAACGTCCTGTCGAATAGACCCTAATCCTCGTTTTACGTGACTGGTCATCCAGAGAGTTGTGCCAAGCTTTTTTGCTGTTTCAACCGCGTGAAAAGGGTTCTTGATGTCTGGCTCTGTTCTAAGCTCGATAAGTGGGATTCCCAACCTGTCAATCCTGTAAAAAATCTTGTCTTTTTCTTCCTTGATTTTTCTCGCCGCGTCCTCCTCAAGGGAGAGCATGTCCACCCTGACCCTTCCGAAGGACGTGTCAACGAACCCGTCCTCCGCGATCAGCGCGGTTCTTTGAAACCCTGAAGTGTTAGACCCGTCAACAACCGTCTTTCTCATCACTAAAACTTTTTTTAAAACGTTCATGTTCAGGAGCCTGGCAACTTGAACGCTCACCATCAAGGCTTCTTTGCACATCATGTGAGGCGGCTCGGAATCCATCTCAACCAAACAAGTGGTGTCATCGTACCCCTCATAAACAAATGTCTTGTCTTTAACCTCTTCAAGCTTGGTCGCCACGTCTTTTTTACCTGTTTCTCCAATAACTGCTCTAAGCTTTCTTTCAACCCTGAAGTCAGAGTCTTCTTTGCGGAGCATTGATGGGCAAGAACAGAAAAGCTTGCTCGTGTCCAATTGAGCGTGTATTTCTAAACCGCATTTAAAACCCAGTTTTTCGTAATTCATTTTTTTTGATTAGTAAAGGAACGCCTTGTTAATGGTTGCTTCACTGATTTCACCCGCAAAATTTTTTTTAATTAATTCTTTCGCTTGACTTGGTTCATGATTTGCTAGAAGCCAAGCCAGTTTAACCAGGGCTGTTTCGGAATGCATGTCTTCACAAAAAACTGCTCCTGCCCTGTTCAGTAAGCGAAGATTTCTGTAAACGTAAGGGTTGACCCTGCCATAAATCGTTTGCGTTGTAATCGCGACCACCACACCTTTTTTAACGGCTTTTTTAACCCATGGAAGCCAAGAAAGTTTTTTGTCAAAGGATTTTGTTTTATCCGAGCTCTCGCCTGTTGGCACGTGACCTAACCCCGTGCCTTCAATGATAATCCCTTTATAACCCTTTTTTATATACCAATCCATTATTTCAGGGTTGCTTCCTGGAAAAACTTTTATCAAACCCACTTTAGAAAAACCTGTTTTAAGAATGGTTTTTGAACCAGACCTTCTCGTATAACGCTGATTCAATATTTCTAGCCTGCCATTAGGCCATACTTTTGCTAAAGGTAAATCGTTTATTGGTCTGAAAGCGTCTCTGCGAGAGGAATGCATTTTCCTTACTTTTGTTCCGCGTATGGCCAAACAGTAGTCATCCTCGCTTGAACCGTGCATTATGGTCGCCACTTCAGCTATTTTGGATTTGCAGTAATGAGCCGCGCACAAAAGGTTCATGCTGCCGTCAAAAGACCCTCTATCAGGGGAGCGTTGAGCTCCTACGACTGCAACGGGTTTTGAAAGTTTTTGAAGTGAGAAAGAAATAGCTGCAGAAAGATAATGCATTGTATCCGTTCCCACTGTTATTATCACTCCATCAACACTCTTCTTGTTGACTTCTCTGGCAACCATGCCAGCTATTTCCTGCCACTGCTCAGGAGCCATGTCTTCGCTCGCAATGGTAAAAGGACTTAACATTCTAACAATGTTCACTACTTTCCTTATCCTCGGAACTGTAGCAATTATCTGCTCAGGGGTTCTGCACATGAAAACTCCTCCAGTCTTATAATCCACGTGCGTTCCTATTGTCCCACCAGTAGCTATCAAAACCACGTTTGGCAAACCTTTCTTCCTCGTTATTTTAATTGAAGGTATGGAAGCAATCTTTTCCCCGCGACTAATAAACTCTATTTTCTTCACGTTCTTAAATTCAACAAAACGATTATACCCATTACTTAACTTCAAGACCAAACCATCTTCTTCAGAATTGGGGATGAGTATTCCCTCAAACCCTTCTTCTTTTTTCGTGATAACCCTTACTTTATCTAAAACTCGAATATTTTTACCAGAAAAATTCTTAATCTTTTCAATATAAGTCATCAAATCAATTGTAAGCCTGCAATCTTAATAAATATTATCTCGAAACCCATTTGTTCATCAAAAACTGTTTTTTCTGAACATTCCATTTTCCTGAATCCGACAACCAAAAAAACCCTGTTTTAACCAAATGATAAGGTTTATAAATTAAAATTGAACAAATGTTCATGCAATGGCTAAACGGGTTGAAGACGAGCTTTTAGAAGAGTTAAAAAAGGACGCTAGAAAATCTTATAGAGATATTGCTAAAACCTTAGGACTTGCCGTTGGAACAATTTCCAAGAAAGTAAAAGAGCTTGAGAAATCGGGCATTATCAAAGGTTACGTCCCAATTCTTGATTTGGATAAACTAGGATTCACCCTAACAACTATCGTCGGAATCAAAATAAAAAAGGGTCGCTCAGACCCTCTAGCGCGCAAATTAAGCGGAAACTCAAATGTTTTAGCAATTTATGAAGTTACAGGGGGATTTGATTTAATAATTATTGCTAAGTTCAAAAACAAGACGGCTCTCAACCATTTTCTTAAAATACTGAACTTCGCTGAAGAAGTTGAAAGGACGGAAACGTTCATCTCTCTTAACAATTGTAAAGAAAACTATTTGACAAAATAAAAGTATATAATCTAGAATATAATTGTTTTTAAATACTCGCGTACTTAACTTTTTTTGCGTTGTAATTCTTTATATCCTTCTGTTAGGACTCTCGAATAACAAAGAACTAAAGAGATGTAGATGTATATAAACATTTCGGGGGAAACATAGCGAAAATGGATTTCATCGTGCAAAACGCGTTAAAAAACACAAACGAAATAAACTGGGAAGAAGGCCTGCTAGGCCAAGCCAACATAAAAGTTATAGGAGTAGGAGGTGCAGGCAATAATATGGCCGACTGGTTGTACAGAAAAGGCGTCCGGGGAGCAGAGATTATTTCAGCTAACACTGATAAACAGCACTTAGATGCGAGAGAAGCAGACATCAAAATATTAATCGGCAAAGATGTCACGCGTGGACTAGGGGCTGGCGGTTATCCGCAAAAAGGTGAAGAAGCTGCAAGAGAATCATCCCAAGAGCTTAAAGACGCTTTGAAGAATTGCGACATGCTCTTCCTATGCGCTGGCATGGGAGGCGGGACTGGTACAGGTGCAGCAGCGCCTATCGCAAAAATCGCCAAAGAAATGGGCGCTATAGTGATAGGTGTTGTCACGATGCCTTTTAAGATAGAAAAGGCCCGAATAGATAAAGCAGAATGGGGTTTAAAACAACTGAGACAAGTTTCCGACACAGTGATAGTCATAGACAACAACAGACTGGTTGACTTTGCTGGAAGTCTTCCGATTGCGCAAGCGTTCGCTGTTGCGAATGAGTTGGTCGCAACGATGATTAAAGGAATTGTCGAGACCATTGCCATACCCTCTCTGGTTAACTTAGATTTCGCTGACGTTAAAGCGATAATGAATGGAGGTGACGTATCAGTGATAGGTGTAGGCGAAAGCGACACTGAAGGACGCGTCAAAGAAGCTGTTAACAAAGCCTTAATGAACCCATTATTGGACGTTAGCTACGAAGGTTCTACTGGAGCGCTCATACACATATGTGGCGGGCCAGACTTGACCTTGGAAGAAGTTAATCAAATAGGTGAGATGGTCACGGCGTCCTTGGACCCTGATGCTCAGGTAATATGGGGAGCAAGAATTCTTGACAACATGTCAGGCAAATTGCGAGTAATGACAATAGTTACTGGAGTAACCTCCCCGTTTATTCTGGGACCAACTAAGACAGCGAAACAAGACCACGTAATGCGGTCGCAAGTTTCGGAAGAACTAGGAATAAGAATGCTGTAAAAAAAGTAAACGCACCCCCAAACCTTTTAGGAGCCCCTTCGGGGGCTTCCTTCTTCCCCAACTTTTCGAAAAACCAAAATCTTAATTAATCCTGCTTGCTCATGTTTCAGTTATGACAAGAATCATAGTTCTTGCTTCAGGCAAAGGAGGTGTTGGAAAAACAACTCTAACCATTAATCTTGCCGCCGCGTTGACCTGGTTGGGCGAAGACACACTCATAATAGATGCTAATCTCACAACACCCAACATAGCCTTACAATTAGGAATGCCAACTCCAAACAAGACTTTACATAGCGTGCTGAGAGGAGAATCAGACATCAAAGAAGTCGTTTACTTCCACCCTCCAAGCGGGCTAAAAGTCATTCCAGCAGGACTATCGTTAAAAGATTTGAAATCGCATTACGCGAAGAAACTGGAAAAAGTCATTCTAGACCTGATCGGCGCAGTTGACAACATCATCATCGACTCTCCCGCAGGGCTAACCGACATTACGAGAAGAGCTATTGAAGCAGGAGACGAATTACTTGTGCTTACCATCCCTGAAATGCCCGCATTGACAGACGCTTTGAAAACCGTTGAAATAGCAAAAGAAGCTGGCACTAAAATCATTGGAGTGGTCGTGAACAGGGTGAAAAACGTTAAAGAAGAACTCCACCCGCGAGACATAGAACAATTCTTAGAAGCACCTGTATTTGGAGTGATTCCGGAAGACAAGAACATGCAAAAAGCGTTAAGAAAAAATGTTCCTTTACTGCTCTCATACCCTCACAGCGATGCTAGCATCGCGATAAAAAAGATTGCTGCAAAACTAGTTGGCAAAGAATACGATATTATTGAAAGCCCTGTAGGGGTTAGAAGAAGGCTCAGAAAGTTTCTCAGAAAAGTTCTGAGAAGAAAATAAATAGTTTTTTAAAAACCCTTTTTTTCAAATATGTTTTAAGATATGATGGAAGGCAAGTACGACGCGTTAAAAACCGAGAAGAAATGGCAGGAGTACTGGAAAAAACAAAAAATTTTTGCTTTCAATTCTAAGAGCAAAAAAACTGTCTTCTCCTTGGACACTCCTCCTCCAACAGTTTCAGGTGAAATGCATATTGGACACGCTTTCGGGTACTCGCAAGCTGATTTCGTCATGCGGTACAAGCGCATGCAAGGATTCAACATTTTTTACCCATTCGGTTTTGATGACAACGGATTACCCACTGAGAGATACGTTGAAAAAAAGTTGGGTGTGCGGGCTACGAGCATGTCCCGACAAAAGTTCATCAAGCTCTGTCTCAAAGAAACTAAGGAAGCGGAAAAAGAACTGATTAAGGATTTCATGAGCATCGGGCTCTCTCCGGACTGGAGTCTTCATTACAGAACCATTGATGATTGGAGTCAAAAAGTTTCTCAACGAAGCTTCATAGACCTTTACAAAAAAGGCGTGGAGTACCGCAAGGAATCACCGACTCTTTGGTGCCCTAAATGCGAGACCGCGGTCGCGCAAATCGAGCTTGAGGACAAGCAAGCAAAAACGTTTTTCAACGACATAATATTTCACACTCTTTCAGGGCGAAAAATCATTATTTCCACCACTCGTCCCGAACTATTGCCCGCGTGCGTCGCGGTTTTCGTCCACCCTGACGATAAGAAAAACAAGAAATTGGTTGGCGAGGAACTGATAGTTCCTTTATTTGATTTCCGTGTTCCAGTGCTCGCTGACCAGAGAGTTGACTTAAAAAAAGGAAGTGGGGTCGTTATGTGCTGCACTTTCGGCGACCAAAATGACATGGAATGGTACATGGCGCACAAGCTGCCATTAAAAATTGCTATCAACAAGTCAGGAAGAATGACCAAAATAGCTGGAAGGTACGCTGGGTTAAAGGTTAAAGAAACTAGGGAAAGAATTGTTCAGGACTTGAAAGACGCGGGTTTATTAGCTGGCCAGGAGGAAATCGTTCATGACGTTAAGGTTCATGAGCGTTGCGGAATCCCTTTCGAGATATTGAACAGCAAGCAATGGTACATCAAATACACTGACATGAAAAAAGAATTGCTGGCTGCGGGCAAAAAGCTTGACTGGCATCCTTCTCACATGAGGAATCGTTATGATAATTGGGTTAAAGGCGCTCAGTGGGACTGGTGCATATCCCGTCAAAGGTTTTACGGCATCCCTTTCCCTGTATGGTACTGCAAGTGCGGAGAAGTCATCTTAGCTGAAGACTCGCAACTCCCTGTTGACCCGACCAACGACCAACCAAAAAAACCTTGCCATAAATGCGGTTCCAAAGACTTCACTCCAGAAAAAGATGTAATGGACACTTGGACCACTTCTGCTTTGACCCCCATGATTGCGCTCAAATGGGTGGAAGACCCCAAATTTTTTGGTAAAATGTTCCCAATGAGTTTGCGCAGCAATGGTCATGACATAATAACTTTCTGGCTTTTCAGAACACTGCTCAAAGGCCTTTTACACGAGGACAAGATTCCTTGGGGTGCCGCCATGATTAACGGGTGGGTGCTCGACCCGAAGGGTAAGAAGATGAGCAAATCCAAAGGAAACACAGTTAACCCTCGAAAAGTTTTGGACAAGTTCGGGGCTGACGCGTTCCGCTTCTTCGCTGCGAGCGCCAAGCTGGGCGAGGACACTCCTTACAGGGAGAAAGAAGTGGTTAGCGGCAAAAAAACCATCACGAAACTGTGGAATCTTTCAAAATTTTGCATCACTCATTTGAAAGACTACAAGCCAGGCCCGAAACCCAAATTAACGCTAGTGGACGAATGGGTTTTATCCAAACTGCAGGAAGTGATTGAAACAGCCACCCAAGGTTTTGAACGTTACGATTTCTCAAAGGATAAAAGCGCCGTGGATAATTTTATGTGGAGCGTTTTCGCAAGCAATTATTTGGAAATGGTCAAGTATCGCTTATACGGGAACTTGTCTTCTAAGAAAGCCGCGCAGTACACGCTTTACAAAGTTTTATTGGACGTTTTGAAGTTGTTCGCCCCGATAATGCCTCACGTGACCGAAGAACTGTACCAAACTTTTTTCAAGAAGCACGAAAAGGAAGAAAGCATTCACTTAACCAATTGGCCTAAAACAAGTAAAAGAAATAAAGAAGCGGAAAAGGTGGGTGACCTCTCCGTCGAAATCGTCAGCGCTGTCCGCAAGTTCAAGAACCATGCTCAAAAAAGTTTGAAAGAACCTGTAAAAATTGTTATCCAAGCTTCCTCAAATGACAGGGCGCTCTTAGAAAAAGTGTTGGAAGATGTTCGAGCAGCTACTCACTCGAAAATCGTTTTCGGTAAAGCTAGTCAAATCAAGCTTGATAAAGTGAAATTGGACGTTGAGTTCGTTTAATTAAAAGTCTATAAAAGGTCCGTTCTTAATCTCTAACATGTACTCGCCCTTTCTTTCTCTTATGACGAGCTCCCAGACATCTCCCAAAGGCGATTCTTTTATTTGAGAGTAAGCGCAGACCACGTGTTCTCCATCCAAGTTTTCCATCACTGGATCTTGACAAGGCACTACTTCAATTATTTCGCCATCTTTTTCCAGAATGGTTCGCGGATAAAAAATTGCTGCACCATATCTTCCAGGATCTTCAGATTCAAAGGTTTTTTTGACTTCTTCTTCAACCATGTTTTCGGCAATAATTTTTTCCAAAAACCTGTCTAGTTCCTCTGGCTCTTGAAGTTTGCCGTGAATCCTCTGTATTCTTGGTCTTACTGGCATGTCACTTAATGCCAACAGTTCTTATTAAAAAATTTTATTGTAACGTGAAGTATAACCTGCGATTATTCCTTCCCTTGTTTTGCGCGCGAGTTATCACTATTCTTCCGATTTCATTAATGTTTTTGACGTGAGTTCCAGCGCACGCCTGCATGTCCAAGCCTTGAATCTTAACCACTCGAATGGTTTTCACGAATAAAGGTATCAAATTGACTTTGGTGCGAATCAAGTCTGGTTCCTTATCCGCTCTTTCGCGTGGCATGAATTTGAAGCGCACTTCCGCTCCTTTCTCGATTAAAACGTTGGCTTTTTTGACTGCTTGCCCCAGTTTTTCGCGGTCAAATTCAGGGATCGTGTAATCATCTCTAGATTCTTCAAGTCCGAGTTGGCCTCCACTAATTTCTCCTCCAAGGTCTTCCCACACCACTTTAGATAACACGTGGACCGCGGTGTGCTGGTCTTCGACTTCGTGAATGATTCTGCCTTTGTCTTTTCTCACGTGCACGACTCTGTAATCGTTCAAAGTTCCCAAATCACAGAGCTGGCCCCCGCTTTCAGGGTAAAACGCTGTTCTGTCAAGCTCTATTTCGTCGCCGTTCACGCTAGTGACCTCAGCGTCAAATTCTTTCAAATAACAATCCTTCAAGTACAGTGCTTCCATCCTAGCTTCCTCATAATTTTTTCAACATAAAAATTGTTTGGTTCCATGCCAAAACCTTTTATGTCTTCCCAGTAATCGTAAACCGCTCGCATCGCGTCATAAGGTATTTCTCTCAGTCTTGACAGTTCCAAAACATGGTTTGAGAAGGGTAGCATTAAACCCAGTAACACTGCTTTGTTCTCAGCTCTTTCCCGAACCTGGCCGTAACCTTTCTCATCCAATCGCGTCTCTGACATGACCATTAAAACGTTGAAATGGCTTTCCAGCGATTCCTTAAATTGGTCGTGCAAATAATCGTGTCCTTTTCTGAAATGCTGAGCTATTTTCACGGGCAGCTCGTAGGATACTGAGTAGAGACTGCAAATCCTACCATATGATTTGATGAGCCTGGCTTCTTTCGGTCTCGTAATTATTCTTTGGTTCATCAGCATTGGCTCATACTCGCCGTAAAACCATGTTTTTCTCACGCTGTCGGACAATTTTCCCTCGCTTGGCAGGACGTCCATGACCAGCAGCGCTCCTAACGCGTATTCGGCAACGCTCTTCTTGGTTTGTGGGAACAGGGTTTCAAACTTTTCTTTCAAGATTTTTTTGTCTTCATCGCAAGGATTCTCTATTAGTAAAAGATTTTTTTCAAGCTCGCAACTTCTATTGATTTCGCGAATCAGCTTGTTAAGGGAAAGACTTAACCCTTCATTAACCCTCATTTAATTAGAAAAAAATAATTTTTTTCTCTTTTAATGTTTGCTTTTTTTTAAAAGAAGAAAGTGAATGAAAAAGTTTATAAATCGTGTTCCCAACCTTTTATTATTACAATGAAAAGCGGTGAGTGCGTTCATCAACAGTGATTTCACTAGCCTTACTTTTATTGAACCCGTTCTCGAAAAGTTTATAGGTGTAGAGCGGGGTTTTGTTCATAATTGGTCTGGGTAGTCTAGTGGTTAGGATAGCGGGTTGTGGTCCCGTTGACCCGAGTTCGAATCTCGGCCCGGACCTTTCTAAACTCAAAAACTTAAAAATGGGTGCGACCAAATATCTAAGCATGAAGGTTTTTGTCGGCTCAACCAATCCAGCCAAGATAAACGCTGCGAAAAAAGTTTTTGAAAAAGTTTTCGGACAAATCGAAGTGGAAGGAATGAAAACCGAATCTGGCGTCAACGCCCAGCCAATGAATGACAACGAAATCATTCAAGGAGCGGTTAACCGGGCGGTCATGGCCTACCAAAAAAACGGTTTCGGGGTCGGACTGGAAGGCGGAATCATTCAAGTGCAAACAGTTTATTACACGAAAGGTTGGGTTGCAATTACTGATGGCAAAAAAACAGGTCTTGCAAGCACTGTATCCATTCCCTTGCCTAACAGCATTGTCTCACGAGTTTTAGAAGGAGTGGAGTTAGGAGAAGTTATTGATAAGCTTGAAGGTCGGAAAGGGATTGGAAAAAAAGAAGGGGTTATTGGATTGCTGACAAAAAATAACGTGACCAGAACCGATTTTTTCGAACAAGCATTGTTTTGCGCGCTAGCCCCTTTTTACAACGCTGAAGCTTATAAAGGAGGTTTTGGAAGATGAACTATCAAACCGTTAAAGGCATGAAGGATTTTCTGCCTGAAGAAATGATGGTCAGGAAAAAGATTTTCGAAACAGCTCAAACAGTATTAACAAAGTATGGTTTCGCTCCATTAGACACCCCCGCTTTAGAGTACGAGGAAACCTTAACAGCTAAGAGCGGGGAAGACGTGAAAAAAGAATTATTCGCTTTCAAAGACAAAGGAGGAAGAAAAGTTGGATTGAGATTTGACCTCACCGTTCCGACTTCGCGAGTGCTGGCGAACAACCCTCAATTAATAATGCCTTTCAAGCGCTACCAATACGGCAAAGCTTGGAGGTACGGAGAAATAAAGAAAGGCAGGTACCGCGAGTTTTACCAGTTCGACATCGATTCTTTCGGCTCAAACTCAATGATGGCTGACGCTGAAATCATAACCGCAGTCCTTGAGGTTTACAAGAAACTCGGGTTGAACATAATCATGCGCGTCAACAACAGAAAAATCCTTGCAGACATGATGGATTACTCTGGAATCCCTAAAAAATTGTGGCAGGAAGCGTTTAGATCAATTGACAAGCTCGATAAAGTGGGGTTAAAAGGTGTGGAAAAAGAACTAATTGATAGAGGAATAAGCAAAGAATCCTGCAAAAAAATTATTCGACTAATCGGCACGGACTCTTTGGAAAAATTGAAAAAAATTCTCGGAGGCTGCAAGGGCATTAAAGAACTGGAAGAACTTACCGGTTACTTGAAATCTTTTAACGTAAAGAACTACGTTATTGACGTTTCTCTTGCCCGTGGACTGGATTACTACACTGGACCCGTTTTTGAAGCTTCTTGTAAGGATATTAAAGTAAGTGTTGGTGGTGGCGGAAGGTATGATAATCTCATCAAAATTTTATCTGGCAGGGACGTGTCCGCAACAGGTTTTTCTTTAGGCATTGAACCCATTTTTGAATTGCTCAAATCCAAGTCAAAACAGGCCAGCAGCACCAAAGTTTTTGTGGCGAGTGTTAAACCAGAATTTGACAAAAAAGTTGTTGGACTTGCCCAAAAAATGAGGAAGGCTGGAATGAATGTGGAAACCGATTTGATGGGCAGAAGCTTAAAGAAACAGTTAGATTATGTTTCAAAGAAAGGGATCCCTTTTGTCTTGATAATTGGTGAAAAGGAGTTGAAAGAAAAAAAGTTCACTGTTCGAGACATGAAGACTGGAAAACAGCAAAAAACGAGTTTTGAAGGAATGATGAAACTTTTTGGAAAAGGTTAAAAACCCTTCTTTGTGAGTAATGAATTAAAATGAAGTGTGTTATTTCAGTTGGGGGTTCACTGCTCGTGCCTAAGGATAAAAACGTTGACGTGAACTACATCAAAAAGTTCACGGCGTTCGCCAAAAACATTAAAGACCACTGGATTGTCTGCGGTGGAGGAGCGACCGCCAGAACTTACGCCAAAGCAGCCAAGAACCTAGGAATCAACGATGACGATAGGGACTTGTTGGGCATTATGTGCACGCACGTCAACGCCATGTTATTAACGCTTTATTCAGGGCTGAACGGGGTGGGCTATACTCTAGACGATGTTGAAACTATGAGGGTTTTCGGCGGGCTAAAAACTGGGCAGACCACTGACGCGAGCGCAGCCGAGATAGCTAAAACCGTGCAAGCAGATTACATTGTTAACCTCACTGACGTGGACGGCGTCTACGACAAAAACCCGAAAGAACACGATAATGCCAAAATGTTTAGAAAAATTGGTTGGAAAGAATTTTTTGAAGTGGCTGAGCGCTCAGGGTTCGGCAAGCACGACCCGGGAATGGAATTCGTTTTCGAGCCAAGGGCTGCAAAGATTTGCGAGAAAGCAGGGCTGAAAGTCGTTGTCATTAACGGCCACAAGCTCGACGAACTTCAAAAATTCATGGAAGGCAAGGATTTTTTAGGAACAATCATTGGTTAAAAAAAAATTTGCCTGTTCTTTTTTTTAGGTAAACAGCCTAGCTTGAACAGTCGGTTTTTCTTTAGTTTTGCTGAACCCCAATAAACTGGCTTTCAACAAGTTAGTGTTTAAAGAATAGCTTGTCCTCCCGTTCTTTAAAAAAATCCACGAGCCTTTAACCCCAAGAATCTTTCCGGAAACAAGTTTCTCATCATAATCCAAAGCGTCAGCGTTGAAGTCAAAACCTGTTTTCTCGTCCACGTTAAGAATTGTTTTACTGTAAACATGGTCTGGGAACATTTCGTGAACTTTTTCGAGCACAGAACCGATTAATTCAGGTTGCCCTCCCTTAAGCATTAAACTTTTTTTTTGGCTGGACCTCACAGCAGTCTTAACCCCCAACTTCTTAGCTATCATGGACTCAATTTTTCTGGCTTCCAAACCGTTACCCGCTTTCAGAGCTTTAACCGCGCAGTCAGCTCCCTGCTCCACCCATCTAGTAACCACTCTTTTAGTGCTGCTAACACCTACCTTAAGAATGTCTCCGAAGCTTGCAAGGTAAACCGCGAACTCATTATTGAAACAGTAATCCTTTCCTAACTCACTCATGCACCTCTCACCAACGCATTTTTTGCACGCGTGACGGTCATCAATTTGCTTGCACTTAAAGCATTGCATGCCTTTCTTGATTTGCGTGCTGAAAGGACAAGGATTATGGTTATAACCTAAACAATATTTTTCGTTAAGAATCTTGAATCTTAGATTATCTCCTTTGAGCAGAGGGACTTTTTGATCTTTACCCCCGTTCCTAAGAATCATGTACGGAACTATTTTGTCAACTCTCTTCTTCCATTCCAGACCTGCGAAGAGGTAGTTCCCATTCATTGGCTTCACTAATGAAACCAGTTTTTTATAAGTTTTCTCGTTGTGGCTTTGCATAATTAAGTGATTTTATTATGCTTGAGCAGTCAAGCTGCTCTTTTGGGCGTAAGCTAAAGCCCCGTCACCAAACATGTAGTCTAGCGACCTTTTGAGTATGTTTTCGCAGGCGTTGTAGTCAGCGTTAACTTGGTAACCGCATTCTTGGCATTTGAAGAGTCCTTGACCCTTCCTGCTATTCTTATCAATGCTATCACATTTGTTGCATGTGATTGAAGTGTACGCTTCACAGGTTTTCTTGACGGTTATTCCTTTCCACGTGGCTTTGTAGTTTATCATTTGGGTTAGTTTGTGGTAGGGCATGTTGCTAACGATTCTGTTTAATCGTTTTCCTCGGCTTTTGTTTCTTATGCTTCTTAAGTTTCCGAGGATGATTAGGGAATTGGTTTTGCTGGCTACTTCAACGATTATTTTGCTGATTTTGTGGAGAGTGGAGTTCACTTTGTTTTTTTCTTTCTGACCCACTTTTCTAATCATTTTTAGCAGTTTCTTGTTTCCTAACTGTTTTCTTAGGTGTGCGTAGTGCCTGCGAGTTCCTCTTACGTTCTTGCCTAGGAATAGGGGTTTTTTGTGTGCAGTGCCACAGACAGTTGCAATGGTTTTTTCCCCTAGGTCTATTGCAAGGATGTTAGAGCATGATAATGGTTTGATTTCTTTTTGGATAGTGATTGAGATAAAATAATCATTTTTCTTCTTTTTGATTCTAATGCTTGTGGTTTTGCATTCTTTGATTAGTTCTATTTTGTCCTTGCTTGTTTTTACTGGCAGCCAGATTCCACCCCACACACCGTGAACAGGTATGCGAACCCATAGCGATGAAAGCTTGTTATTGTTTACTTCAATTTTGACTGATTGGTTGTGTATTGTTAGTGGTTGTTCTCTTCTCGTTTTTGAGCAGTTCCGGATTGCTTGGGTTTTGGTTAATGAATAAACATTGAACTTGTCTTTAATGAAACCGTACTCGCAGTATTCGTCCATTCCATGTTTATTGGCTTCTGTTAAGAATTTGCATAAATGATTGAACTCAGAATACTCTTTGTCTAAGAATTCTTTTTTTCTTCTGGTTAGGCCGATTATTTTGCCTTTAACACTTTTAATGGCAAGCATTAAACGTAATTGGATAAAGAAGTTTTTTTAAGAAAAGCGTGTGGGTGGCAAGTATGTCCAATAATCCTTTCCTTAACGACTTTTTGTGCAAAGTCTCTCGTTATGAAAGAGTTAAAAAGAGGTAGATCTAAAATTGGCATCATGTTTGAATCCATAAGGTTCAACACCATTTACAATCTTTTCGTTCTTTACGGTTTAGACGCGAGTGGTAAAAGCACTCAAGCCAGAATCGTGAAGAAAAAGTTAGAGACAAAAGGTTACGAAGTTCATCACATTAAGACTCCTAGCAACGGGGTTTGGGGAACTGTTCAGCGAGGCCTTTTAGTTAGCGGGAGCAAGAAACGCGCGGCTGTTTTCGGTTTCCTTGATTTTTTGTCCTTAATGCCAGAGTTAGGGAGTGCCAGAAAGACCGATAATGAAGTGAGGAATATTTCAATTGATGACTTAACCAATGGTTATTTGGATGACATTTTCAAGAAACTGGAGAAGGCGAACGCGTCCTCAAAAGTTGTTTATTTGATGGAGCGCCACCCCTTGTTCGACGCTATCACTTATTTTGGCCCTAAATTAAAGGATAATTGGTATTATCGCGCTTTTTCTTTTTTGTTTCCAAAACCAGGTTTAGCCATTAGAATGAAAACGCCTCCCGAACAGTCATATGAAAGAGCAAAGAAAAGGTCTGAGGAGACTGGCCAGGAATTGGAGATAACGGAGAACCTTGAAGCATTGGTTGAAGCGAATGAGAATCTTGGCGAGGTCGGGCTTGACGGGGTTGAATTTACCGATGTTGACACAAGCGATGAAGTTGAAGAAGAGAAATCTGCTGAAAAAATTGTTGAAGTGATTGGCGAGCACAAAAAGAAAAGAGAGAGAAACGTGAAGAAGGGGATAACTGACGCTGTCAGGAAGGCGTGGGATATTCTTAAAGAGGGTAGTGATTATTTGAGTAGAGAGAACAGATAAAGTTTTTAAAACCGTTGCTCTAATTCTTTGTTCACGCGCCTTTGTAGCTCAGCGGTTTAGAGCACCTGCCTCGTAAGCAGGGGGTCGTGAGTTCAAATCTCACCAAAGGCTTAAACCAGTTTTTTTTGTCGCATGCCGTTCACGAAATGATGTATTGTTAGGGCCGCGCCTGCTTCTTTTAACAAGATTTTGTAGGGTTTGCCTTGGTCAATCACTTCTTGCAAGGGATAAAAGTGCCAGCCGTGCTTCAAAAACTTGATGGCGAAGTACGCTTCGCAGCCCGCCCTATCCCTAAATGCTTTAAGGGTTTGCACGTCCCCTTCCGTCAAATAAATGAAGGGTTGTTTACGCATCTTGCACTCAATAGCCAAAACCATGTCATCTTTCATGACCAGCAGGTCCGGAGTGGGGTATTGGGCGGCACCGCTTCCAGCTACGCGCAGGACCGCGAAACCTTTTTCATAAAACTTTTTAGCAAGCTCTCTTTCAGCGTTGCTTCCTCTTCTCTTACCCATTTTTGGTCACTTCAAAGCAAGTTACCGGCATTTTTAATTGATTGTTCTTAAGAACCGCTGGATGCACTTCCCCAATTATTCCAACGCTTCTGTTTTTGACAATTATTTCTCCGCAGCGACCTTCTATGAACGCCTTGTTCTTGGACGGTTTCAACGAGTATTTGATTCCTCGAGATTTCATGAACCAGTCCAAGTGCTGTTTTATCTCGCTGAAACTTGTTTCTTTGGACGCCACGCACATGCCGGCGCTCGTCTTGGTTTTCGAACCCGTTTCATTCGATGATGTTCTTATCACTGGACCTACTTCGAAGATTTTTTGAGGGTATTCAGCGTGAGTGTTTTTTGACAGTGTGTTAACGAGTCCTGGCAGTAAGGCGTTGCGCGCGCAAGTGTAGGATTCGTTCACAGGGTTTTCTATTTCTATGAACTTGCTTTTTTTCGCGTTCATTTTTTCGAATAGTTTTTCCGTGTTTGTGAGAACCATGTTCCTGATTTCTTGGCAGCCCATGCTCGTGAAAAGTTTTCGGAGCAGTCTTTCCTGCTTGGTATTCTTGCTGACCCCTCCTACAGTGAACGCTTTGGGCATTTCAGGCTCTATTTTATCATAACCGAAAGCTATCGCCACGTCTTCAGTGACGTCCACTGGGTGGATAACGTCAACCCTGTAACTCGAGACTTGCACGTCTATAATTTTTCCTCTGCTGAACGCGTTGTACCTCATTTTTCTGAGAATCTCAACTATTTCTTCAGGTTCTAGTTCAAGCCCCAGTTCTTTGTTGATTTCTTCTGGTTTTACTCGTAGTGACGTGTTTTCGAAGACTGGAGTAATACTTCTCCTATTGCTGTACTTGATAGTCACGTCGTACAAGGTTCCCCCCCTGTCGAATAAGGAAGTGGTTATTAAGGTTAGAACGTTTCTCACTGCTTCTTCATTGGTCCCAGTGACTTCCACTAACAAGTTAGTGTGCTCTGGCTTGATTTGGCCGAGCTCGCTGGAATTGATTATTGGGGGCATTGACAGGATTTTTCCTGTCGCGTCCGTGAACAAGGGCGGCTTGTCCACTCCTTCTAGGATGTGAGCGTAGGCCACGCCTTTGGGATGTCTTTTGAGTATTTGTTTTAAACTCATTTTTTGTTTGAACCCTAATGGAACGAATTCGGTGTCTTGGCTAGCTTCATCGTAGGTTAATGGAAAAGTTAGTGCATCAAGGTTGTATAAGCCGATGGACGTTTTTTTTCTCGTTCTGCCGTAAGTAGAGTCTATTTTTTCTTGCTGCTGCATTAGTTGTTTGATTATGTGGTTGTTTAGTTCAACTCCTTTGACCACGCACGCCGCAATGTAAGGTCTTACTTTGATTTCGCCAGCGTTTATGACATATTTTGATTTTCTTGCCTTGTACCTTTTTATTCCTTCGTCAACGCCTAAGTGTCCTTTTAGTTCGCGGGCAATTCCTTCCACGCTCCATAGGTCGACGCGGTTAGTGTCATTTAATTCCAGGGTTATGGTGTCGCCCACTTCTTTTTCCACTTCTGCTTTAATCTTGAAGAAGAGTTCTTCTTTGTTTTCAGGCAGTTTTTTGCCTATTAGTTGTTCCAAGTCTTTTTTGCTTATCTCGATGGTCGGCATTTCTAGCTTCTCACCTCTCTGCTTCTGAGCCAGTCAAGGTCTTGCGTGAACAGGTCCCTGATGTCGGATATTCCTTCTTTTATCATGAACAACCTGTCCAAACCCAGGCCCCAAGCTATGACTGGAACTTTTATTCCAAGGGGTTGAGTGACTTCTGGCCTGAATATTCCTGAGCCTCCGAGCTCTATCCATCCTATGCCAGGCACTTTTGCCATTATTTCCACGCTTGGCTCAGTGAAAGGGAAATATCCTGGAACGTATTTGACTTGTTTAGCGTTAGCAACTTTTTCGGCGAACATTTTCAGCATGCCTAACAAGGTTTTTAGGTTAAGGTTTTTGTCCAGCACGATTCCTTCAACTTGGTTGAATTCAATGTTGTGTTTGAAGTCTATTACATCTGGTCTGAAGCATTTTGCCACTGCGAAATACCTGCCCGGAATTTTTGGCTGGTTCATCATTGTTCTAGCGCTAAGAGCTGTTCCTTGTGAGCGGAACACTAATCTTTTGCACATTTCTTCGCTGAACTTTATTCCCCATCCTTTGGAACCAGTTGTCCAGCCGTCCTGATGAACGGATTTCAAGTTCTTGATATCTGGCAACGTCTTGCAATGTTTTGGTGATTGGGTAAAGAATATGTCATGTATTCCTCGAGCGTTATGGTCTTGGGGCATGAACAAAGCGTCGCAATTGTACAATGATTTTTCGATCAAAGGACCTTCCATTTCTTCGAAACCCATGCTGACCAAAGTTTCTTTCAGTTCTTCTATGAATAAAGTGTAAGGATGGTTTTTTCCCGCAAAAATTTTTGGTGCTGGAGCGCTTATGTCGTAAGCCCTCATCTGACTGGTTTTCCACTCACCGGATCGTATGATATTGGGTGTTAGTTTTTCAATGAACTTTTTTTGGCCAACCGTTTTCTTGGCTTTCAAACCTTTTTTGGTTAGAGTTATTATTTGTTCTGACTCCTCGTTTATGACGAGAATGTCTTTTCTTTTAATCAGTGCATCAACAATTTTTTGTTTTTCTTTGTTCAAAGAAGAGTAGTAAACGTTATCTAAGGTTTTTAATGTTTTTCGAGTTTTTTCAAGTTCTTTTATTTTTTTCTTGTTCAAGATTTTGACTATTCCTTTGTCTATGCTGATAACCTTGCCTTTTTTTAGGAATCCTAAAGAGTAATTGAATTCTTCCGCGCTTAACCCTGCTTTTTCTCTAACCTTATTTAGGCCGTGTTCTCCTGCTTCAAGGAATCTTTGTTCAGGCAAACTTTTTTTTAAGTATTGTTTGCCGTTAGCGCCTAGATTAACGATTTTTCTGGTTTTTTTGGTTGTGTCAAGCATTCCTTTGTATTTCAGCCATTCAACCGCTCTTCGCACCTTGGATTCTTTTAATCCTGTTTTCTCTGTTAGGGTTTTGATCGTGTCTTTGTTTTTAGCATTGCTTAGGATTGTTCTTTCATCGCTTGATAGGGTTTCCGCGCTCTTCATCTTTCTTTTTTAAAGGTAATCATTTTTTTTAAGAGTTTGTTTAATAAAACAGCAATGCTTTTAAACTATTTCTTCATTTCTTCAATTAATAGGGTTAAACGATAATGGGAATTGACGATTTATTTTATAAAACAGGTATTGATTTTATTGACGAGCACTCTTTGCACTTTTTGAAAGGTTCTTTCACAACATTTTCTTGGAATCATTATAAACCAGATGTCTTGCTTAGAGAGATTGCTGACAAGGCTGTTAGCAATGGTTAGCGTTGCATACATATCCACTCTAAACGAGCCCGAAAAAATTTTAAGGAACGGCGAAGTTTACGGTCAAAAACATTTAGAAGAAGTTGATTTTTATAGGTTGATGCCTGAAACCAAAAGGGATGATGACAGGTTCGAATCCGTTAATGGCGGTAAATCCATTGACGCTTTAATTAAAGATATTGACGTTATCATAATTGAAGAGTTTTTTCACTTCAACGCTGACCCGAATCTGGGAAGAATTTTGAAACGTATTAAAAATTATTCTCAACTAAATGGGGTGACTTGTTTTGCGGGTTACATGATCAGCGGTCAAAGCGGGATTTCTAGCGAAACAAGTTTGATAGGCCCGACTTCCAGCATGAAATTAATAACCGATAACCACGTTTTTTTCACGAATTTAGGGGGAACTTCATTGCCCTGGACTTCCAGCCCTAAATCGGATGAAGATGAAGAAATGAATAAAGATTTGTTGTTGCCTGTTTTTGAGTTAAGAGCGATTTTTATGGAATGCCCTGATTTTAACACGGAGCCCATCGTGATTAACCTGGCTCCTTCTAAGGTGAGGAAGCTTCCTGAAAGTTGGGGGTTGTTCGAACCCGCTGTTTTTAAGATAAGTGAAGACGTGAATAATGGCGTACAAATGATTATGCCAGTAATCAGTGAGAAAATTCCCGAAGAGGATTTCATAAACTCTGCGGGAGGTTAATTCATTAATCCCGTTATTTTTTGTGCTAGCTCTTTTATCTTAACTCTTTCTTGTTTCATGGAGTCCCTGTCCCTGACGGTTACCGTGTCGTCTTTCATGGTTTGATAGTCCACTGTAATGCAGTACGGGGTTCCGGACTCGTCCTGTCTCCTGTACCTTCGCCCAATGCTTCCCGGCTCGTCGTAGAACGTTCTGAAAGTTTTTTTGAGCTCCTGATAAACTTGTTCTGCTTTTTCTGGAAGCTTGTCCTTGGATACTAGTGGGAAAACCGCGATTTGATAAGGAGCGATTAAAGGTTTTAGTTTGAGGACAGTTCTTTCCTTTTCTTCTTTGTAAGCGTCGAGAATTATTGCCATGATTAATCTTTCAACCCCCATGCTTGGCTCGCACGCAACGTAAGGAATGACTCGTTCCCCTGTTTCCTCATCAAAGTATGATAATTTTTTCCCAGAGTGTTTCTCGTGCTGGGTTAGGTCGTATTGGGAGCGGTCGGCGTGGCCTTGAAGCTCTCTCCACTTGCCGAGGTAGTTGTAGTCTATGTCCCAGTTGTCGCTCGCGTAGTGTGATAGCTCGTCTTTGATGTGTTGTCTTATCCTCAGGTTTTCTGGCTTGATTCCCATGTCCAATAGCCATTTGTAATCCAAAGCTATCCAGTAAGCCTGCCATTTATTCTTAATGATTTTTTTTGCGAATAGTTCTTTGGTTTTGGATTTGAACGTTTTTGGCTTGTTTTTTTTCTGCTCTTTTTCTGGAAGCACGTTCATGCTTAGGTTTTCGACTTGCTTGAAGTCCGGAACATTGTTCAGCCTTTTCGGATGGACGAAGAACTCTATTTCCATTTGTTCAAATTCCCTGTCCCTGAAAATGAAGTTGCGCGGGCTTATCTCATTCCTGAAAGCTTTTCCAATCTGAGCTATACCAAACGGGAGTTTAACCCTGGTCGAGTCAAGGACGGGTTTAAAGTCAGCGAAAATGGATTGAGCTGTTTCGGGGCGCAGGTACGCGGTTGAAGATTCTGTTTCCACGGGTCCTACACTGGTTTTGAACATGAGGTTGAAAACCTTAGTTTCTGTTAGTTCTCCTTTGCATGAAGGGCATTTTATGCCTTTGCTTTTGATGTTTTTGTCCAAGGCTTGGGCTTTGAGCCCGTCCGAGGGTTTGCCAGTAGCGTCTTCCACTAAGTTGTCCGCTCTCCAGCGTTTCTTGCATTTCTTGCAATCCACTAACGGGTCTGTGAACCCATCCACGTGACCGCTTGCTTTCCACACTTTAGGGTGCGTTATTATTGAGCCGTCGATTCCTACAATGTCATCACGGTTTTCGACAAAGGTTCTCCACCAAGCGTTAGTAACGTTTCTTTTAATCTGGACTCCGAGCGGCCCCCAGTCCCAGAACCCGTTGTACCCGCCGTAAATGCTTCCTGAAGAGAATATTATTCCTTTTCTTTTGAAAAAACCTGCGACTTCTTCCAGCGTTTTCATGATTTTATTGTTAGGCTTTCTTGACATTTATAAGATTATGTTTTCTTGTTATGACTCTGGCTTTAACGACTTTTCCTACTGACGGCTTGCAATCTAATATTTCCATGGATCTTTCTTTGGCCACGCCTAAGGCGTTGTTTTTCATTCTGCCAGGTCCTTTTATCCGGGTTTGGATTATTTCTCCTTTTTTGAACGGGTTAGGTAATTGTTTGGATTTGTGAATGCCTAAGTGTTCTGCAGTCATGATTAACTTGATTTCGTGTTTTTTCTGAAGTTCTTCGAGTTTTTTGAAAAATTTTGGGAAAGGTATTTGTTTTTTTTTGAGTGGTCTGCCAAACCTGTATTTGAGGTAGTTTTGCATCCCTATTTGCGCCCCTATTTTTTTAGCGTAGAGCACTAGGTCTTCTATTTCGTCGTAGTTCACCCCGTCAATAATGACTGGGGCGAGCATGACTTTAACCTTTTTTTTGACTGCCAGCTCAGTTACTTCAAGCACTTTTTGGAGGTTGTATTCTTTGGTTCCGCTCATCATTCGAGCTGTTTCTGGTTTGAGAGAGTTTATTGATACGCTTAGTCCTGTGAGCCCTGCAAGGATTAGTTGTTCTAGGAGTTCTTCGTCTAATAGGATTGCGTTGGTTTGGATTATGGTTTTTTCAACGTTTTTAATGTTTGAAACTTGTTTGATAAGGTTGATGATGTCTGGGTGGGTTAAGGGTTCGCCCTGCCCGGATACAAAGATTTGGTAAGTGTCTTGTCCTTTATACTCCAATAATTTTTTGAGTTCTTTGGTAAGATATTTTGTTTCTACCATGTAGTCAGTGACTCGGGTTCGCGAGTTTTTGCCTTCGTCCACGCTGCAGAAAACGCAGTTCAGGTTACAACCGCTTATCGGTCTGAGTTCTATCATGTTAGTCCCACGGTCTATGATTCCGAAGGCGTTGTGACCCATTAACGGAACTCTGGACTGTTCGTCAATTATCAGGATGGGCCTGTTCGTGTACTTGTTTAGCAGGGTCTTCATGTATCAATCAGGGTTATTTTGGGGTCGTCGCTTAAGAATTTAATGCTTCCAATGTTATGAGCGTTTTCAGAAATGAGCTTCATGATATATGTGTTAGGGTTCTCATCTGTTAAGGACTCGTGGAAATTCCAATAATCCCTTAAAGATTTGAAGTATTTTTTTACGGGTTTTTGTGTTTGTTTCAATGTTTGTCGAGATAAATAACACGCGTAAGCAGAAACAGTTACTGATCCTAAACCAACTGAATTAATTCCTGAGGTTAAAGGATCAAAACCCATGGCTGTAGAAAGGATGAATGTTGAGATTCCTGTTATAACTGGTATTGCTATCATTTTTTTGTCAAGTTTGTATTCTATTGTTTCTTCTTGAACAGGTTTTTGTGTGTGGTCATAAAGACTGACAAGCGTGTTCAATGAAGATAGAACTGGGGTGAATTTTTCAGAAACGTCTGTTAAATCCAGGTCGCGGTTTCGTTTCAGTCTAATATGTATTTCAGGATTATCTGTTTCAAGGATTTTTGGGAAGCTGCTCCAATGCAAAATTGGTTGCATTATTTCTTCAAGATTGACTTCGCTGCTGTCATCTTTTCTTCTGGTTGGCCGGAGTCTGCCCGCAAGCCAGAGTTCTAAAGTATTATCCATTCTAAAAAATGGGTTTTGAGAGGCTTTATAATGATTTCGTTTTTTAACGTTTTTTAGATATTCCTAGCGATGAGTTCAGAAACATCGATTTCGCTGACGGAAGTGTTCAGCGTGTTCGTGCACGCGAGCTCGTCAACCGCTTCAAGCAGGTTTTCAATGCCTTCAGCGAACACCCCGTGAACGCATCCTGCCCTCACGCTTTTCGCCCCGGCTTCCCTCAACACTTTTGCAGCTTCAAGGATTGTTCCTCCAGTGGATATTATATCATCAAGCATTAGCACGTCTTTACCTTTCACTGACAAGTTTTTTCCATCTATTTTCACTTTTCTTGCTGAAATCCTTGTCTTTTCCAAATGGTCGAACTCGCACCCGATTATTCGTGCGGCTTTCTCCGCGTATTGTAACGCTCCTTTGTCTGGAGAGATTATGATCACGTTTTCTTTAGCGAATTTTTCCTTGAAGTATTCTGTCAGAATTGGGAACGCGTCCAAGTTGTTCAGGACAAGTTTTTGGTCTTGGAGGTCGAAGTATTTGCTTACGTCGTGCTCTCCTTCCTCGTCGAGAAAGTGGCAGTTCAGGGTTAGTATTCGGTCGGAATAATTGTCTATTTGTTTCAGAACTGTTTTCGCGCTAAGCGCTTCTCCTGGTTTGGACCTTTTGTCTTGGCGGGCGTACCCGAGGTAAGGGACGACTGCTGTTATCTTTCTTGCTTTCATGTCTTTTAGCGCGTCTAAAATTAGGATTAATTCGACTAATTCATCGTTGGTCCTTGTTGATTGGATTATCGTGCAATCCTTGCCTTCAACGTTGGACACGAGTCTGACGTAGATTTCGTTGTCAGGGAACCTTTTCACGAATAGTTCTCCTAGCTCGTATCGCGCGTGTCGCGCAACTCTTTCAGCAAGGTTTTGGTAGTTACTTCCTCCAAAGATCATCATATTCATTTTCTTTTGTATAATCTTATCGAAAATATCATTCCTAGCATGAAGCCGATTAAGATTAGTGCTAATGAACTAAGTATTTGCTGGCTTAACGCGTCATCGCTTGACTTAACTATTTTTATTTCTTGTTTTTGGATTATTTCGCCGGTTTGAGCTGCGTTGAGAAGGTCTTCGCTGATGTCCGCGAAATGTTTTGAAAATGACAGGTAGATTAAGGCTGTTTCAGGTTGTTCTGCCTCGAATTGCTTTGAGTATTCTTTATATGACATGGCGAGTATGGGTAGCAAGCCTTTTTGTCTGGCAGAATTGATTGATTGGGTGGCGTCTTGTTTCTTGTCCTCCAGCACTTGACTCATTTGTGCCGAGTCCATCGTGCTAGTGTCAAGGATTAAGTTGGATAACGCTATCGCTTGGGTTGACTCAAATATTGAGAAAACGTGTTTTCCAGTTTTTATGGCATCTTCAGATTTCTGCAAGTGCTCTGCCACGCCAGGTGTCGGGCCATAAATCGTGTTGGCGTACGTCATCGAATCCCTGGCTTGCCTTAGTCTCTCGTACGCAAAGGATTCTAACTTTCTGGTATCAAATGTCACGCTCAAGTTTCCTGGTTCCGAGCCTATCATCTCGTACCACGTTTCAGCTGTTACTTTGCGGACTTCAGCGAAACTTGTTTCGTAAAGGGCGTCCACGTAACCATCGTTATAATAATACTTGTAAGCTTCTTCCATGGTTTGCTCAGCTTCTCTTATGCGGTCAGTGCTGACCGTTAAAAGTTCTATGTCGTAAAGACTTATTAGCGTGATGTTGCCATCAACCTTTTTTTCAGTGATTTTTATTTCGTCGTTGACCTTATCAATTATTGATTTGACAAAGATTTTTTGAGAATCTGTTCCAAGGTAATCAACGTAATTGTTGTGAAATTTGAGTGTTATGGATGCTCTGACAGCATAACTTGCGGCGGAGTAGTACTCACCCAAGTTATACAAACTTTGAGCTAAGAGCAACAAACTTTTTTGTTCGCTCACAGCAGTGTTCAACTCCTGTGATTGAGCGTATGTTAGGGCAACGTTTTCTTTTTTGTCTTCAACTATTTGCAGTTCTTGCAGGCTTATTGATAACAGTTTTTGGGACATGTTTTTCATGAGTCTTTCGTAAACCTGGCTGCTCTTTGTTTCAGGAATTTTTTCTTGTATTATTTCGTAACCGGTTAAGTGTTTGTAAACTTCTTTAACGTTTTTCACTTCTATGATGCTGACCCCCCAATTCTTTTTCGCGTAATCGGTTAAGTCAAGTGTTTGAGTGGTTGCTCCTTCTTCTAGGTAGATGATGGATTGTCCTTTGGGTATTAGGAATTTGGTTGCTCCGCCTTCGTACGCGGCTTCTGTTTTCGTGAGTATGCTTCCCACTCTACCCACGCTGCCGTCAGGGTTTATGGTGCCCGTGAGCATTACTGATTCGTTCACCGTCTTGTTAGTAAGAGCTGCTAGCGTGGCTCCGGCCAGGCTTGCTCCCGCGCTAGGCCCTCCCACTATTGGGGCGTGAGACCTGATTATGTAAAAGAAGTCGTATTCGTTGCAGTTAAGGTTTAGCGTGTTGCAGGACACTTCTTTAGCAAGTCTAGCGCTCGCTTGAGTGTCCACTTCGGTGAGAGGCATTGTGTCCACGAAGACCCTGCCAGACCCGTTGTGCACCTCCACTTCTACTGTGGCGAGTATACCTTTATAACCAGTATCCGTGGCTCTGACTCCTGGAAGCTGGGTCGTGGCTTTTCCTATTAGTTCTGCTTGCACGGGGCTTAACAGGAGAAATGTTGTTAGGATGAGAAAGGTTTTTTTCAGCATGTCTATCAATTATGTTTTTGTTTTTATTAAAATTGTCGCCTCAGACGTCACGTTCACTCCATTTTTTGGAGTCCGCCCATTTAATCCTCATCGGCAACTAGTTTAGAGAATTGCTTTTGGGCTTTTTAAATTTTTGTTTGGCTTTATGGTCGTATCCACCCTATCTCGTAGTATGTTATGCTTGATTCATCGTCGACTATGGCTATTATCAGTTTTTTTTTGACGCTGTGAGCAACCCTGTTCATGGCAGCGAATTTTTGCCAGTTGTAAGCGTCTTTTTCGCTGACGCAGTATAAAAGCCATTTAGCGTGGCTTTTCCCCAGCTTGGCTCCGCGCTCGTAAAGCCTGTAATCAGCCCCGTACTTCAACCCGGTTTTTACGATGTAACCCCTGGTTCGCATATCCCTAAAAACTGAATATTTGGTCCAGAAGTTCGGAAACTTTTTTTTAGCTTTTTTCACAAGTTTTTGCAAGTCCAAAGGTTTTTTTTTACTGTCAATTATTCTTATCTTTTTTTTTTCCATAAGGTAGAAAGCTTCTTCTAAAGATAGTTCTAATCTGTCTTCAATTATTTTTCCGAAAACGCTTCTATCGTAGAATGCTTTGGCTTTCGGGTCTTCCAAGACCACTTTATCCCCTGTTAAAAAACCATTAATCATAATGGAATCAATCTTAGCTTCACACTTTTTTAAAGTAGTCGGTATAAGGTTTTACTTGTTTTGGGTTAAGGTTTTCTTTTAGGCCAAGCACTTTTTTTCTGAGGTCGCTCATCACTTTCTTGGTTTTTTGTTTTTCATCACTCTTGGTTGCAGGTTTTTTCCAGTAATCATAAACTTTTGTTTCCCTTCCTCTCATGTACATCCAACCACTGATTAAGCCGCCCACAATTATTACCATGATTACGGGTACTCCTGCGCTAACGACGTTTACGAACTGGCCTGTTAAACCGTTGCTTTTGGACTGAACAGTTATTTGTTTAGCGCCCATGAGTTCTCCTTCTTCGTAAACGCTTATCGTTGTTTCGTGGAATCCTGATTTTAAGTTATTTATCCTAACCTTAAATTGAACGGATTGATCGCGAAAAATTGTTTCATCGCTTCCTGGCAGGAGTGTGAAAGAGTCTTTTGGTAAGCCCGTTACTTGAATTTGATACCTTCTTGCAACGTCTTCCGCGTTCTTAATCACGAAATCATAATCAATGATTTCTCCTTCAAAGAAGAGTTCATTGGTTTCAGGGAATGTTACAACGCTTGATTCTTGCACGGTTTTCACGTTGACCAAATACCTTTTTTCTTGGCAAGTTTCAACATGAGCTGAGCAGACTTTGATTGTTATAATGTTCTCTCCTGTCACGTCGTACTCGCTTGGAGCGTGAACAGTCACGGTAATCGTTTTATGCTCTCCTTGGTTGAGATTGAATTTTGGTGGGAGATCTGAGTAAGGCCAATCAGCTTTTATTGTGTATGAATCATTATTACCTATATTAAACAGGACGAAGGAAAGGTTTAGTTTGTCTCCTTGTTCCATTTCGTTTCTGTAAGGAGATGACTCAACCAGAAAGAAATTGTGCACTGGTGTTTGCACTGTTATGTTAGTTTTCGCTGTGAAAACATAATTTTTAGAGGTTGCAGTGAACGTTAATTCGAGTTCGTTGTTCTCAACGTATCCTGGAAGATATATGTAAAATGGAATGTTTTTTGTCTGACCTTTTGTCAAGCTTATAACTCCTGTGGTTCCTAAAACTCCGCTGGAGTAACCGTATTCCACGGTTATTTGTTCGTCGAAATCTCCCCTGTTTTTGAGTTGTATCGTCCCGTTCAAGAATTCGCCTATAAAGTAAACATCTTTTTCTACGGTCACGCCTTCTACGGTGAAGTAATGGGTTTTCTCTTTTTCTTCAATGTTTAGGTAAACAGTTTTTTCAGCGGTTTTTCCCGCGTACTCCACTCTTAAATCAAAACTGGTTTGGTTTAATGTCAAGTTTGATGGAACCGTGACAACGAGGTTTATTTTGCCTGTTTCCCCGGGTTTTAGCGTGATTCTTTCTTCACTGACTGAAGTCTGGTCTTTCAGGTCGCCTGAGATTACTGATAGCGAGAATTCTGTTGTAAGGCTTCCCGCATTCTTAATGGTTATCGGAACTTGGTTTATGGTTTCTTTTCTTATCACTTCCTCTTGACACGTTATTTCAGCGTCGTAATAATTAGAATAGTCTTTTGTGCCTTTCATGAAGAAAGCGTAATCAGTTAAGGCTTCTCCTCCTGGATAGTCTGCTGTAACAACTATTATGTTGGCTCCAGTGTTTATGTTCAAATCGTTGAAATCCATTATGGATTCCACGTATTTGGTCTCGCCCGCCTCCAAATCAATGGTTTGGGTTTGTTCTTCTCCGTTGCCAATGAACGTTATATTGATTGTTTGAGCGTAATCTTTTTCGTTAGTCAGTTTTAGGTTTGAGTGAAAATCGTGATTGTCAAGCCACGTGCTCAATATTTTTATGGTCACGTTTCTTTCAGTGTTTTGAAGGGTTAATTGTCTGGAATAATGAATTAATCCATCTATTTTAAGGGTTATAAAATAGGTTTCTCCTTCATCCAAGTCGTCTGTTTCTATTTTTGTTATGAAAGCTCCTGTGCTTAACGCTTTGTCATTGCCGTCATCAGCGTGGAATTGCGGGTCCAAGTTTCTGATGTGGTCGCCGTCCCCATCAGTTATTTCTATTTCGAGTCTATCCGGAGTAGTGGATTCTGATAAATTGTTGTTATCTATTCTTCCCCACAACAGCAAGTGTTCGTCCTCGCCAACAATTGAAGGACTGGCCCTAACGTTTTCCACGTCATAATCTGCAGCAATAACTGTGCAGAACAGGAACGCTACGAGTAGTGTGGTTATTATTAATCGTGGTTTCATTATCGTGTTTGAAAAGGATTCGAAAAGGTTTTTTAAACGTTTTGATTTCATTATTTTAAAGGTAAAAAGGTTTAAAAACCTTGCAAAAGAATTAAATGTTTTGACAGGGACCCGTGGCGCAGCCTGGATAGCGCGACAGCCTTCTAAGCTGTATGTCGGGGGTTCAAATCCCTCCGGGTCCATATTATGGAACAATTCAAAGAATTGTGGGGTTTAACAATTCCTTATCTGAAAAAAGGTGTTAGAAAAAATTTTGTTCTCCACTCTAAATCAGTTACCAAGGCAATGGAATTACTTCTAAAAAAAGAGGAAGAGGATAGAAACATACTGGTTCCTGCAGCGATAGTTCATGATGTTGGATGGGCTAAAGTTCCAATAAAATTGCAAAGAAGCCAGAATGAAGAGGGTAGGATTGAAGCATTAAGGTTACACATAAAATATGCGCCCGAAATAATCTCAAAGATTTTGGGCGGTTTAGGTTATAAAAAAGAAAGAATTGAAAGAATAATTGATATTGTCGTAGCTCATAAGTTTCAAAACCCTGAAGAACTTGACAAAAGATTGTTGATTGACGCTGATACTCTGTCAGACTGTTTCAAAGAAGATTTTTATTCAAATGTTAAAGCATATGAGGAAACTCCCAAAAAACATTGGGAGTCTCGGATGAAGAATAATCGGTTTTACACTTCAACTGCAAAAAAAATATTTGATGAAGAAATGAAAAAAAGAAAAAAAGAAATTGAAAAAATGAATTCTTGATTTTTTGTAATAGTAAGTTTTTTAATTCTTGGTTTGCGTTATTTGTAGTTATGAAGCTTTACGAGCGCAAGTGGCAGTTGATATGGGAAAAAGAGAAAGTGTTTGAGGCGAATCCTGTTAAAGGTAAGAAAAAGTTTTTCATCACGTTCCCTTACCCTTACGTTAACTGCTCCCCTCACATCGGCCACTCTTACTCTGCTTTAAGGGCTGACATGATGGCCCGCTACAATAAAATGATGGGAAAAGTTGTTCTATACCCTCAAGCCTGGCACCTGACTGGAGAGCCATTGATGGGTGCTGCGAAAAGAATCATGGCCGGCGACGAGAAACAGTTCCAAACGTTCAAAAAAGGAATGGTTCCTGAAAGAATAATCCCTTCTTTTAAAGACCCTAAAAAAATGGCTTCTTATTTTATTAAAGAATGGGATAAGTACTGGCACAAGTTAGGTATGAGTATTGATTGGAGGAGAACTTTTTTCACCACTTATTTAAACAAGTGTTACAATCGTTTCGTGACCTGGCAGTTCCTGCGATTAAAGGATAAGAAACTGGTTGGAAAAGGAAGTCACCCAATTATTTATTGTCCTCTCTGCGACAGCCCGACGGGCAGTCATGACCGCTTGAAAGGCGAGAACGCTACAATCGTTGAATACTTGATGATTCATTTCCGCATGAATGACGGCACAGTTCTGCCCGCAGCCACGCTGCGCCCGGAAACGACTTATGGCGTTACCAATATGTGGGTCAACCCTGAAGTGGTTTACGTTAAAGCAAAGGTTAACGGTGAGACATGGATTATTAGCGAGCAAGCGTTTCAAAAACTTGGCAGTCAAGGTTACGACGTTGAACTGATTGGTAAAGTAAAAGGGGAGGAATTGGTGGGTAAGACCGTGGACAACCCCGTGACGGGTGACAGCGTATACATTTTCCCAGCCAGCTTTGTCAAACCCGAGAATTCTACTGGCGTTGTAATGAGTGTTCCAAGCCACGCGCCTTACGACCATATGGCGTTAGAGGATTTAAAACAGAAGGGAAGATTCAAGAAAAAAGTTGGCAGCATTGTTTACGTTCACTTGATTGATTCACCAGGTTTTGATGAGCACCCTGCAGTAAGGGTTTGTGAAATGAAAGGAATAACTTCTCAACAAGACGTTAAAAAATTGGAAAATGCTACCAGCATTGTTTACAGGAACGAGTTTCATAAAGGGAAGATGAACAAGAATTGCGGCAGTTTTGCAGGCAAAAAAGTTTCTGAAAGCAAGGATGAACTGGTCAAGTATTTTGAGAAAAAAGGTTGGGGGTCACGAATTCATGAGACTAGCGAACCAGTCGTTTGCAGGTGCACGACCCCGACCCACGTGAAATTGTTGAAGAACCAATGGTTCATAAAATACTCTAATAAAGCGTGGAAGAAAAAGACTTTGAAATGCTTGTCCAAAATGAGGATTTATCCTGAAGAAGCTAGAAAGTGGTTTGAGAACGCTATCAAAAACATGAATGACAAGGCGTGCGCCAGAAAATCGGGTCTTGGAACCCTCTTGCCTTGGGATGAAAACTGGATTATTGAACCCTTGTCAGACTCCACGATTTACATGGCTTACTACATTATAGCCAAGTACGTGAACTCTGGAGAATTAAAAGAGACCAACCTTGTTCCAGAGTTCTTCGATTACGTCCTGCTTAACCGAAAGAAGAAAGGTGTTGCGAAAATTGTGGGGGTTAAGAAATCCTTGTTGAATAAGATTAGGAAAGAATTTGAGTATTTTTATCCTGTGGACATGAGGAGCAGTGGAAAAGACCTTGTCCCTCATCACCTGTGCTTTTTCATTTATAATCACGTTGCTTTCTGGCCTGAAAAGTATTGGCCTAAAAGCATTAGTGTTAACGGTTGGGTGACCAGTGAAGGAGAAAAGATGAGCAAATCGCTTGGCAATTTCTTACCATTGTCCGTCGTGATTGAAGAGTTCGGTGCTGACGCCACTAGGCTCGCGTTGTTCGACACTGCTGAGGGTTTAGACGACCCTGATTTCCGCAAGGATAACGCTACAAGTTTCATAAAAAAAATGGGGCGGTTGCTTGAAGAAGTTGCAGTGTTGAAGACTTCTAAGGCGTCAAAGTTGGATGACATGGATAAGTGGTTGCTGGCCAGGGTTCAGGACAGGGTTGAAGAAACAAGTGGTTTTCTTGACGGTGCTTTGAACAGGCAGGCTTTGCAAGAAGCTTTTCATGGCATGAACTCTGACTTAATCAAATATTTGAACACGAAAAAATTGAATAAGAAAGTGCTTGAATACTTTTTCGACGTTTTCGCCAGGTTAATGGTTCCTTTCGCCCCTCATTTTAGTGAAGAGCTTTACTCAAATCTTGGAAAGAAAGTGTTGGTTCATAACGCTTCTTGGCCGAAAGTAGAGAAAAAGTTTGTGAACAAAGAGATACAAGTGATAATGGATTACAAGGACGCTTTGATGGTGGATGTTAAGAGCATTCAACGGTTAATCAAAAAGGATGAGATTGACTCGTTGACAATCATTATTGCGAGTGATTGGAAGAATGAAGTGGCTGAGAGCGCGAGAAAAGCGGTTGAGAAAGGAAAATTCAGAACCCTGATAAAAGAGGTCATGAATTCTAAGGTTAAAAAGTATGGTAAGCGCGCGGCCCAATTAGCACAGGTTTACGCTAAGGACGCTAACAAGATCCCTTCTGTCATTCTTGGAAGTAAGAAGGAATTGAAAATTTTGAAGGATAATAAGAAGTTTTTGGAAAAAGTTTTGAATTGCAGAGTTGAAATTGTTTCAGAGCGTAAGAGTAGTTCTGATAAGGCTGGTAAAGCTTTGCCTATGAAGCCTTCAATCATTCTTGAATAAAAAAAAATTGTTTTTTGCAAAAGTTTATAAAAAAAAAGATTTGTTTTCTCATAATGATATGGTTGAAGTTTTCGCGTTTAAATTCAGCGAGGGCGAATTAGAGGCATTCCTAAAAAGGGGTTGTGGTAAAAATTTGGGAAGTAAAAAACCTCCAAAAATTTGTTCTACCACTTGCCCTTTACAAGGAGCGATAAGTACGTATGTTGAAAGGAATTCATTACGGATTAATCCTGAATTGAGTTCAGTTATGGAAAAGCGCATAAGTGATTGTGAAGTTCGCGGTGAATCTTATACTCTTAGAATAAGTAAAGAACTCCTAACAAAACATGTTAAAAGAATCTGTAAGACCAACTTGATTAACAAGAAGGAAAAGGCTAAAATATGTGGTCCCTGCCTTATTCGTAACTCTGTTTTTGAGATATTGTTAGAGGAGTTCCCCGATAAGTCGGATAATATTCGTTCACGTATGCAAGAATACTCTCAAGTTTCTTAAGAAAGTGTTTTTCTGGTAGTTTTATTGATTGATTTGTTCTGAGAATTCTCTTCCTTGTTTTATCAATGGCTTTGCTGATTTAACCGCAAAATAAAGTGCTGCCAGCGCAGTCATGCCCATCGTTACTGCTAAGAACAGTGGATAAATTCCTACCATATTTGTTACGTCTCCGACGCCGTGCTCCATTGCTTGTTCTAACCGGTCTACACCGCAGCCTTCCCACGGGCCGAAAAGGGTCTCAGAATTGTCCATGAGCTCCATGTTGGCGCCGTAACCATTAATTGTTGCTCCTAATGAACCTCCGAGAAAAGCTCCTCCTAAGGCGTATCCAATTCTTCCTTTCCAAGTGCTTGCTTTTTTCCATCCCGCGACAGCGCCTAAAGCGCTTCCCAGCAAAGCTCCTGGAATCGCGCCTCCAACCATTCCTTCAAGCAATTGATTGTTCAAAAAAATGTCTTGCATGGCATGAGCGAACGTCCATCCTTCATCACAGTTGCATGGTTCATAAATAATGCTTGGCAGTGAAGAATTCTCGAATCCTGGTGGGAATCCTGATTTAGTAGCTTCCATTAAGCCGAGGAGTCCAAGATTGTACGCTGTAGTGGAGCCGATACCCGCTCCCATCAAGGCTTTTCCTGCCTTTCCCGCTTTTGATTCAAATTTTTTTTCTAAACCCGCTCGCATGTAAAAAAAGTTAATCAATTGTCTGCTTAAAAGGTTATTGAATTTGTATAGGAATGTTTTAATTACTGTTTCTTGTTCTTTTTTATTTGATGGAAGATTTGCGGGGCAAATTATCGCGAAGCATTCGAAATAAGGAAATGGTTTTACTGGTTTGTAATTGTAGGGTGGATTACTCGGGCAGGGCGGTCAGCACTCTTGGCTGGGGTGACCGTCTCGTCTTGATAAAACCGGACCACACAGTGCTCGTGCACAAGCCTGACGGCCGCAACCCTGTTAACTGGATGGCAGAAGGCTCAAACATTGAAGTTGAGGAAAGTGATGGTAATCTTGTGGTTATTTGTGATAGCGTGAGCCCAAGAGAGCACATGGTCGTGACTGTCAGGAAAGTGTATTCCTTGGAATCTAATAAGTTAAAGGATGGCGAGGTTCTGGTTAGCGTGGGAAGCGAAGCTGACATGGCGCGCATGATTTACGAAAACCCTTCGCTTATCGGCGAGTCTTTTAAGCCAGTCAAATTGGAGGAACAGACAAGGTATGGTTTTATCGACGTTCTCGGAATCGAGGGAAGCGTTTTGACTGTTGTGGAGTGCAAGCGTTACAAGGCGGGTTTGGGGGCTGTTCAGCAGTTGAGGCGTTACGTTGAGCGTTTGCAGAAAAGCAAAGGTGTGATGAAGGTTAACGGGGTGGTGGCTGCGCCGAGCATTACAAAAAACGCTATGAACATGCTGGGGGATTGGGGTTATCGTTTCGTGGTGGTCGAGCCGCCAATGTATTTGGATTTTGATAAGAGCGAGCAGAAAAAGCTTGAGGATTATTGAATTTTTTGCAGTAATTGCAGGATTAGGTTCAGTTTTTGACTTATTTCTCCGAGTTTATTCGTGTTCAATTCTTGATGTGCTTGCGTGGCTTTTTTCATAAGCTTGGTTTCTATGCTTTCAAACTCTTTTTTTCGTGCCAAGCTTTTTTTATTAACTTTCTGTTCTTCCATGGATTTAAGTATTGAAAAATCTCCGGCGCGCAAATAGATTTTTGTGTTCAAATCTTTTTTTTTCGGTTTGGATTCTTTCCATTCTATGGGGTAATACTCGATGTAAGAGAACTTGTTTCCTTCTAATCTTTGGACGCGAATCTCTTTTCTTCCAACGTCGTGCGGGTCGAAATAAATCTTATAATCTCTGGCTTTTCCCCCTATGCTCGCCAGCTTTTGTATCACAAGGTTGGCGTCGCGTCCAGTGATTTCGTCAAATGACCTGAACACTCCCCTAATTTTCTGCGTCCACCTGTTAACACTCATTTTTACTTGATTTAAGCTTGTTTGAACTAGTTAAATACCATTGTGGTTAGAAGTATAAGAAGATGGTTGAGGCTGGTGTTTCAGCCTTCCTCCAGAAAAAAAAACTGTTTTTGTTAGTTTTTTTTATCCGAAAAGCGCGCCCAGGCCTGCAGCGGCTTCTTTTGTAGCTTCTTCTTTCTTCACTTCTTCTTTCTTTTTTTCTTTCTTTTCTTCTGTCTTCACTTCTTCTTTAGGTGCAGATGCTGCCGCCATTACTGGTGCTTGGCTAACGACTTTGTCTATGTCTACTCCTTCTAATGCTGCGACAAGAGCTTTCACTCTTGAGTCGTCAACTTTAACTCCTGCAGAGGTAAGAACTGCTTTCAATTCTTTTTCCTCAACTTTTTTTCCTGTTTTGTGAAGCAATAATGCTGCGTACATGTATTCCATTTTTTTTTATCCTCCAAGTATTGATTTGACTATTATCTCGTTTAGTTGTTCGCTCAGCGCGTTCCTATCTTTCTCCTGCACTCCTCTGGCTAACTGCATTGCTTGGCCTTCCGCTTTTCTTAGTATTTCGTCTCTGGTCTGTTTTGTCGGGAAGCCAGTGTTCATGGACAGTGCTATGGCTTGCGAGTGAAGTTTTTGCAATAACGCGCTCATTGTTTCTTTTATTGGGATGTTCGCGTTAAGCGACAGCGCTAAGGCTGTTGCGTGAGCTAGTTTAAGATTTTCAGTGTATTCTTTCGTGTCTATTTTTAACTGATCTGCGCTGAATATGATGCCTTTTTCCCAAACAGCTTTTATGGTCAAGCCTATCTCCATGGGTTCTATGCCAAGCCTCCTCAGAATGCTTGCAGCCACTTCGCTTATGATTTCTTCTTTCTTGACTACTATTACGTCTTGGGTTATGGTTAATTTTCCTGCCTCAACCTTTGTTTTGATTCCTAAAATGCCTAGTTCTCCTATTATTGGTCCGGGAGTGAATGGTGTGGGCCCTGCTGAGGCTACAATGTCTTTTGGAGATGTTTGGCCTGCTTTGGCTAGTGCAGGGGATTTGTTATCATTAATTATTTTTGCGAGTCTAAACGGGTCCAAGCTGGATAGAATAAGTGCTGGCATTAACCCTAAATTTTTTATTAGTTCTTTGATGTTTTTTTTATCAGAAGCTTCTAAAACCCGCTTCAGAATTCTTTTACGAGCCATTAACAAGATTACTCCTTTCTCTTTGAGTTTTTTCTTCATGATTTGTAATTGTTTGGCTGGCAAGGCGTGAAAATCAACTATTCCTAAAACCTTGTAATCTTTAATTTTTTCACTGATTTCTTTTACCCGTTCTTTTTTCCACTCTTTTACCATAGCTTCACCGGTTTTCCCATTGTCAGTTTTAAGTAAGCGTCTCTTATCTCATTCTGAGCGTAATGTCTTTCAACTTCTTCCAAAACTGTTTTAACGTTTTTTGATAGTTGCTCGTCTTTCATGTCTTCAGTTCCTACTAGGACTTGAATCATAGGATGTTTTTTCACTCGTAGAATCACTGTATCCCTTAACTTTTTGGTTAATGCTTCCAAGTCAGTTTTTGGAAGGATTACCTGCCCTGCTTTCGGGTTTGGCATTTTTCCTTTTGCCCCAAGGTATTTACCGAAGATTTTGGCTTGGTCTATCATCACGTTGGCTTGAGCTATGAAAAAATCGTTGGTTCTGACGAGTTTTCTTATTTCTCTTGGTTTATCCCATTTTGAAAAATCTTTTTTTTCGATGATTGTGTCGCAGTGCTTTTTAGCCTGTACTGTTGTGTCTTTGTCAACGAACGCGGCTATCCTCGCTTTTTTTTTTCCTCTTCCCGCGGGTAAGTGTTCGAAAATCTCGATTTTTTTGTCGTTTTTCTTTAGGTCAACGTTTTTTAGAGTGATGATTAAATCTATTGATTGAACGAATTTTCTTTTACTGCCTTGCTCCCTAGCTTTTTTCAGAATTTTTATTATTTCAAGTGATTCCATTTTTTTTTCGGTGGTTAACCTCCTGCTTGTAAGCAGTGCTTTTGAAAGACGAGTATGGGTTTTATAAAATTTACGGTCGGAAAAAGAATTAAATGGCGTGGGTTTAAAAATCGACGCCCAGCAATTGCTTTAATCATTCTTTTTAAAAAAAAAGGTTATGATAATATAAAACTTCTTTACACTCTTCTGTTTCGTAACGTTTTTAAAAACCGTTTTTTCTTCAGTTCAGGATAATGTTTCTTTCTAAAAAAGGTAGCATAGGTTTTGCTGACTATTACTACACTCCTAAAATCGTGAACGAAGAGGACAAAAAGAAATGGGTTTATTTCAAGAAAAAGTGCGGACTATATTACGCGTGCACTGATTTTAACGAGTTAGGAATGGAAACAAGGTTTTTTGCGAATTGGGTGTGGCAACAAGCGTATTTAGAAACTGAAGAAAAAAACTTGGAAGAAGAAAAAGTGTTATACGATGAACCAATATTGACGCGTTACGTAAGGTTTGGTTTAAATCCTCCATTCCCTCTTGAGCAGTTCGTGGTTCTTGATCTAGGTTGCGGCACGAACAACCGTTTGACAAACGCGACAGGAGTTGTTCCTGCTGGAAGAAGTTTTCGTGCAGGAATGAAAGGAGACGTCACGAAAGTCAACGTATTAAGCAAATCCTCACTTGATACAAAGGAATTTCAATTATTCGAGCCAAGACAGGATTCATTAGATTATTATTTAGAAAACAGGTTAGAACACAAGTTGAACGCGATTAACGCGTGGTTTAGTCAACGGGATTAAAACATTCTACATTTCTATATTTCTTGTAGGAATTCTTGCGGTTTCTTGCCCTCAATCGTGACACCCATGCTCCTGCAAACACCAATGACTTCTTTCATTGATGACTTGATTTCAGTAGCGTAACTCGTGTCCATCTTCATTCTTGCAACCTTTTCCAGTTGCTCTCGTGAAAGGTCTGCGACGAACTCCGTGTTAGGCGAGCCACTGCCCTTCTTAATCCCAACCTCTTTCTTGATTAACTCGGAAGTGGGAGGCATTCCAACGCTTATCGTGAACGCTTTAGTATCCGTGTCCACAACTATCTTAACCGGCACTTTCATGCCCTTAAAATCATTTGTTTTCTGGTTTATCTCAGATAAGATTGCACCAATGTTCACTCCCAAAGGCCCGAGAACCCCGCCGATTGCTGGTCCTGGCTTGGCTTCTCCACCATCAACCAATACTTGAACAGTTTCTTTAACCATAAAATTTAATCACCTAACTTTATTCTTCTTCCTCTTCTTCTTTTCTTTCGATTAATCGAATGCTGTTCATGTTAACCCTAACCGGTATTGGAACAGCTGCTTCCAACAGTTGAACGTCCACCTGCTCTTTCACAGCAATGATTCTGGAAATCTTAGCCTTCTCTCCTTTGAAGGGCCCGCTAATCAATTCAACTATATCATTCTTTTTGAGAGTTATTTTCTGAGCGACCGGTGATAAGAAGTGCTTAACCTGATCAATGGTTACCTCACCCTCAATCAATCCTCTAGCGTGAGGTATTCCATAAATCGCTTTTTGAACTATTTCTTTGTCAGATGCTTCAATAAAAAAGTATCCTTTAATGTTTGATGGGTGCAGGATGGCATCAACTTTTAATACTTCATTTTTTATTCTGGAGGCCAGCCTATCAATAACTTGTTTTTCCCTACCGCTTGTTGTTCTTACTGCGAAAATCATCCTCGAATCAACTCATAAATCACTTGAATGATGAAACCTATCATTCCTATAATAATGATTCCAGCACCAGTCACCCTAATAATTGTTTCTACCTCTTTTTTGCTGGGCTTCTTGCTAATCAAGAGAATTCTTTTATACTCTCTGAGTTTTGATGCTAGTTTCATTAATTTATTCTTAAGGAGTTTGTTAAGAGGGGTTTTTAAACCTTTTTGTTAAACGCTAAACTTCGTGCTCGTCACGAAGTTAAAGTACTCTGCAATTCCTTTGTTTTCTAGAAAATTTTTTGCTCCAGCGTAAACCTGCTCCAGTTTTGAACCTTCTTCCATACAAAGGTCCAATCCTGTTAAAACAGCTAACTCAATGTCCTCAGGAGAGCATCCGAATTCAAAAGCTATTTTCATTGTGTAAGGATTAATAGGTGTGTTAGAAACGAGTCTTAGCATTGACATCCTAATCTTTAATTTGGATTTATCAGCTAGTGTTCTGCGAGAAAAACCTGTTTCGTACTCTGAGTCCCCGTTTTTATGAAATATTGATAAACTATCAAGATTATCAAAATCCTCCCCTTTTATCATACAAAAATAGCAACCACGATCAGTTTATAAGAATTCCTAAAATAAATTAAAAAAAAAGATAAAAAAAAGGTAAAAGTTTTTTACCTTAAGAATTCGATTCCGAGTTCTTTCTCTATTTTGCGTTTTCTCTGGTCTTCAAAAGTGCTTGACGGCCCGAAGATTTGGGGTGATTGAACTCCAGTCACTATGAGTATGGTCCTTATAGTGTCTTGTAAGTCGTTGCTTATTTGCGCTCCCCAAATAATTTTCGCGTCACCATCCAACTTCTCACTAACGGTCTGAACAACTTGTCTTGCTTCTTCTAACGTCATGTTCGCTCCACCAGCAACATTAATTAACGCTCCTTTGGCCCCGGATATGTCCACGTCTAGCAATGGGTTCTGAATTGCTTTCTCAACGGCCTCAATCGCCCTGTTCTCAGTATCGCTCTCTCCCACACCAATCATCGCCACTCCTCCTTCTTTCATAACCGCTTTAATGTCCGCGAAGTCTAAGTTAATCAGGCCTGGCTTGGTTACCATTTCAGCAATTCCTTTCACGGCGTTGGTCAGTATTTCGTCCGCAACCTTAAAAGCAGTGAACAACGGCAGGTCTGGCGCAATTTCTAACAACTTATCGTTTGGAATGACTATCAAAGTATCAACTATTCCTTGAAGTTTTTCCAATCCTTCTTGAGCGTTGGCCATTCTCTTCCTTCCTTCTATACCAAAGGGCAGGGTTACAACACCAACTGTTAGCGCACCTATTTTTTTAGCTACTTCAGCTACTACTGGAGCACCTCCAGTACCTGTTCCGCCACCAAGTCCGCATGTTATGAACACCATGTCCGCGCCTTGGAGGGCCTGTTTTATTTCTTGCTCTGTTTCTTTAGCTGCTTCTTCACCTTTTTTAGGGTCCGCGCCTGCACCTAATCCTCCTGTAACGTCTCTACCTAGCAATAATTTTTTATCAGCTAGTGCGACGAGAAGGTCTTGAGCGTCTGTATTCATAGCAATTAATTCTGCGCCCTTAATACCTACGTCAGTCATTCTTGTTATCGTATTGTTACCTGCACCTCCAACACCGACAACTTTTATCGCTGCTTTCTTTTTAGATAATAGTTCTTCCAGTTCGGCGTCGACGTCCAGTGTTCTGGACATATCGGACCTAACCTCTTTTTCATAGCTGGGTTCTTCTTTTTGGATGCCAAATCCTTTTGCAGAAGACATAAGATTCTCCATTTTTTTATTTTATTCTCCTATTTAATTGATTATGTATCATTAAAACAAGTGGCTTTCACTTATAAATTTTAATGCACTCAGAAATAGAACTTGTATTGATTAAACACACATTTTAAGATAAAAGATTAAGTTTTTGATTTTTTTTAATCATTTTTTGATTTTTTCTCTTTTTTTAGTTGTGTGTTTTCCACGTGTTGTTTTGTTATCTTGTATTTTACTTTCTTTATCTCGTTTAAGTTGGTTTGTATGATTTGAGTTATCTTGTTTTTTAGGAATTCTGGAAGCTCTATTTTAGTGCTTATTGTTAATTCGCCTTGTTTTAACTCAATTCTTGGCTCGCTAATCCTTGTAAAGTATGTCACGATAGATTTTGCTTTTTCCGAGATTTTACTGATTTTATTCAGTATTTTTATTTTATAACATAATTCCTTGCCCGCTAAAGGATTGTTGAAGTCCACTATTATTCTTCCTCCGCTGACTGTTCTTATCAGACCTTGCATGTTGTCTACGCTTATCGCAAGACCTGCCACAGGAGTTATGTTGTGTTCTTCGAAGTATTTTCTGGGTATTAGTTTGATTAATTGTTTGCGTCTTGGTCCGAAACCGTCTTCTGGTTTGACGCTTGTTTCGTATTCATCTCCTTCCTCGTGTTCCAGCAGGGAATCATCTATTCCTTTTAGAATCTGGTTTTCGCCAATGATTATTGTTATTGGCGCGTATTTTTGTCTTGAGTCGTAGAACTCTTCTTTTTTGGCTACGCTTTCCTTGGTTGTATCAAACACTTTTCCTGTTTCTTTGACCGTGCCGGTATAATCTAATTTAACAAAATCTTTTTTTTGTAGTTTCATTTTTAGTCTTTGAAGAATATCTTTCCTTAAAAAGGGTTTTGATTCCTTATTTTTTCGGGTTTTCCAGTTTTTAGAGTTTTTATTTTGTTAAAGGTATCTCTATGGTTGATACGTTCGACTCGTCTCCTTCTTCGTTGCTCATTCTCTCTGTTCCAACACTTATTTGCCCGACTTTTAGGTCGTTTAAAAACTTGTTTCTTGTTATCTCTGCAACGTCTACTGCTCTACTTATCGATTTTCCTCTTGCCTTTATTACTACGTTCTCAGCTCCTCTCTGGAATTGGGTTATTACTGCGAACACGTAGCTCATCGGCGCTTTTTTTCCTATTAACACGAAGTTATCATCTTTTTTAGTCATTGCTCATCACTCTTATTCTCTTTATGAAAATGGTTGTTTTTAATCTTTTTGTCATATCATGGGATATTGATAATCATTATCTGGATATTGGTCAAGCGTGTAGTGAGTTCCTTCAAAAGAGTGACAAAGGTTAGTCCAAGACCAGAAGAAGCCAGAGTCCTCAGTACATCCTACTCCAGTTAAACACTTGAAGTGAACTTGCCCGAAGTTCACGATGACGTCACAGATGTATGTTCTTTCCGCCCAATCCATTATTTTTTGCACGTCGTAGTCTCCTACGCTTCGCTCGCACCCGAGTGGCGTCCACGTCGTTCCTTTTGGACAGCAGTACTTTCCAGGAGTTTGGTCGAGTCCAGAACAAGTAGAGCCTGGCTGGCACTCACATGAGCTAGTGCATTCTTTACCCGCTACGCTGGCGCTTACTTTGCTTTCGTATTTTTGTATGCATTCTTGCATTGACTCCCTTACCTGTGGGTAGCTCGGCGCCATGCACACGTCTGTCAAGCAGTTAGCGCAAACACCACCTATCAGCTCGGTTACTTGTCCAAACCCGGGTATTAACATCCACCAACAACATCCTAACCAATTGGCTTCAAGACAGTTCCTGCTCCGCTGTATCATCCCCCCATCAATAGCGTTATTGGCTTTGTTAGAATCATAATACTTAACATTTTCTCCGCTGTAATCAAATTTCTGTTTCATGAAGCACATCTTGATTTCTTGCTCGTTGTCCATTAATTCTTCTCCCGCATCATCAATTCTTATCATGTACCCGCAAGCATCCCTATCCTGTGCTGGACAATTTGGGTTGCAAAAAGCTCCTTCTGAATCATAAAGCGGACAATAAGACAAACTCATGTCTTGCGGGCAGTTCTCACAGTTCTCGCCTAAATCCGTCTCTGCCACGCCGTTCCCGCAGTAAGGGAAGTAATTATAGTCCAGAAACCCTAGTTTGTTTTCGTAGACAGGTATTGGCACGTTTTGACCGTAATCCGCTGACGTGATCACGTCGTAGTCGTACTCATAGTCATAACAGTATTTCCATTCCCTGACCAAATCATAACTCGCCCCATTACCTGCCAAGCAAGTCTTACTTATCTCAAAAATCGAGGTTTGAGGGCCTGAAACGGAGTCTAGTTCACACTCCTCCCAGGTACCACTTGCCGTGCACTTGTACTTAGCGTCTTGCACGTAAATATACCCGGTTCCATAAAATTTTTCATCGATAGTAAATGTTAGTGTTTCGTCAACTACTCCGAACGCTTTATCCATTCTAGTGATTGTTATGCTTCCTTCGTCTCCTGACAAATCAGTATAAACGTCTTCTTGAGGTATTGAATCTATCGCGTGTTTGCCCGTTCCTTTCAGGTAGCAATCGTCTTGACCAACCAAGTCCTGACAAACTGAAGAGTCTAATTTTGCTTCGGCGCAACTGTCTTGGCAAAACGTTTGGACTGGACCACAGTTTTTCCATTTGTTGATGCCTATCTCGACCACGATGTTTTCATCCCCATCTCTTACATAAGGGTCCACGTAGCAGTCTCCTGGCGGGTTCCATTCAGTGGTTCCTGCTTCAGCGTTCCAATTGTTTTCCCAGCTTGACGGCCAATTGCTTGTAGTATGGCTTATGCTTGTATCTCCTTTTATGGCGAAGGTAAATTTGATGGGTAGGCTCAGAATTTTTTTCTCCATCTTGTTAGGGAAGTCCATACAGCAAAGGATTTTTGGGTCGGAAACGTTGACGAATGAAGTTAAGTTATATCCAGCGCAGTTCACGCCGTCGCATGACATGGGTTCTTGCACTCCTCCTTGGCAGTCCTCGTCATCCCCATCAGGTAGTCCGTCATTGTCATCGTCTTTTTCGTTGTTGCACGCGTCCATGCACTGCCCGTCCTCGCAGCCAATTCCTGTTCTGGAGTTCCACTCGTTTGGAGAGCAGTCGTAAACGTTTTTTCTTTCCATGGGGCAAGGGAAAGTTCTTTCAAAAAATCTGAAGTTTATGATTCTCTCACAATTTCCAGTGTCTTCGTCTTCATAACAACCCTTATCTGCAGGACAGATGTATTCGTAACTAGTCATCTTGCAAGTTCCAGTAAACCACGAGTCATCTTCTTTTTTCGCGCATCTTTTGCCTATGTGTTCTAGCGTGCACGCAGCGTTCTCCGACGCGCTTATCTCTCCGTCCATTGAAACATCTACGTAAATTGTTTGGTCGTCTTCCACATTTTGGAATGGATCAACTGTTTCAGGCGGGGCCTTGTATTCCGATAAAGCGCTTCCAAGAACCATGACAGTGTTGCCGGACTGGTTGTTGTAGTACATTTCCATGAATCCGTTGTAAATGTCTGACGGGTTCGCTGCAATAACTGTCGGGATGATGAACAAACAAGCAGTTATGAAAAGTAATTTTTTATCCACAGCGGTTCACCTCCAGCCCCCAACAAGAACCGCGTACCACAAAGTATTCGTTTCCAAGAATATCTGTTCCAGAGCAACAGTTTTGTGTCGCTGGGTTAAAAAGAGATATGAATGTTCCGGCAGCGCAGTTAGCGCAACAGTACCCTGTTTGTTCGCAAACATTTATATTATTATAACCAAAGGTTGTTTGGGTTACCGCGCTAGTGGTGAACCCTGAGCTGTGCGTGCAAATAACCGTTAATTTCACGTTTATACTTGATTCAGGGTATCCCTGCGTACAATCAGTATCGTGTTCCACAAACGTGATTAAATCCCTTGGGTTTTCGGTTGGCGAAGAAGGTGAAGGGTAAATAATGTCTCCATCTCTGTTCTTAACTTGCCAGTGATAATCACAATCAGTTTCAGGTATCCCGCATTGCGAATCGAGATTTATTTTTTGGCTTGATCCTTGAGCGTTTAACCAATAATTCACTGAATCCACCCAAGTTATACCTCCACACCACCACCCACCGGGGTACAATATTTTACCAATTGGTGATATTACCGCGGTTGGAACGGGTTTGGCGTCAAGCGTAATGCTCATAGTAGTGCAGTTCGTGTGCCGGGTTTGAGGGTTGTCAACGTTTTGCGTTGTGCTCGGAGGACTGCCTGAAACATAGTTTGCGGTCACGCATGCAGTCACATCAGTTCTGGCGTAATTACTTCCTTCAGGAAACGTTAATCCCAACCTAATTTTATCGTTATAACTACTGGGCTGTTCAGTTCCTCCTATTTGATTGTTATTAGTATCGTAATTTCTAATAAACCATCTTATTGCTTGTTGTCTTGCGAAGTGCTCGGACAAGTCGAAATAAGCTCCTACGCTTTGGCAAGCACTTGCTTGTATTAGTTGGTCGTTGAAAGAGTAATAACCTTTTATTTTCCCTGAAAGCGCGCCGTAAGCTTTAAACAACTGGTTTTCAAATTCGTCGTCGAATCTTGTCAGGGTTTGAACTTTTTTGTCAGAGTACGGCGGGGCTTCTTCCAAATCGTTGTTACCATCATTCCAAACATCATCGTAGAAGTCTCTGACTCTCTGCCTATCCGTGTTATCCCAATCTATCGTGCCGTCAGAGTCTATTTTGATTAAAGACCAATCATCTAACATATCTCTGGGATCGCAGGGAACGCATGAGGTGTTGTACGTTTCCATGGCGTAAGTGTAAGGGCCCTCGTCACCCCCTGTGTCAACGTAATCAATGCTGGCTTCGTTGTCCGTGAACGTGTAGTTGTACCCGTCATGCGATGCTGCAAGGCCTCTTTCAGAGTTGAACTCGTCAAGAATCATTTTTTCCACTCGGGAAGCATCATAAAAACAGGTTGCACTACAGTTCACAGGTTCCTCTCCTGAACAAGTCCCTGTACGCATTGGTTCTCTGCTTTTTATCTTGCACGTCGGGTTTTGTGTGCTGAACTCTGGATTAGGGGTCTCATACCAAACAAATTCCCCAACGCTTTTCTTGATTCCTGGAACGCAACCCGTCCATTCACCGTCAACGCACATGCTGACCATCGTGGTTTTGCAGTTATCACCACCACAGTCTCGACTTGTTTCATTGTAGTTTTCGGTGTTGAAAGCGAATCTTTGTTTTAGCACGTGAACATCGTTCATCCCGCTTGAGTAAGAGCCTGTGCACTGCCTATCCTCGTCAAACCCTGTTATCGTCGAGTCCGGGTTTACTTCCTCTCCGTAGCTCGTGTCCGCCGAGTACGTTCCTGTTTGGTCTATACTGTAAGCGCAGGTTTCGTTGTGCGTGATGATTGAGTATTTGTTGAGTTGTTGTTTGGCCATGGTTTCGTAGTCTTTGTTTAAGACAAAGTTTTTGGCTTCTTCGTAAAGGCTTGGGAATTTGTTCTCCACCACGTTGTGCACGAGGGTTGTGGCAGTGTAGCTGACGGATGGCTTGCCTTGGTAGCTCGCGCCAAGAAGTCTTATCTTGTCGTCGCCCACTATGAACCATTGATTTTCAAAGTAATTCCTATCTGATGATGGGCACAGGTCTCCTCCAATGTCGCTGTTTTTCACTCCGCACGACGCCAGTTGGTAAACGTATTTCACGTTGAAGTCCAGTCCGTAAACTATTTCTAGACTGTTTAGGAAGTTCTGGTCTGGCGTGGCTGAGAATCTTTCAGCTATAAGTGTTATGTTATTGAGTATTGACGTGAATTCCGGAATGCAGAAAGTGGGGTTAGAGGACGCGTTGTACCAGTAAGGCACTATTTTTTCTGGCATGTAATTGTGTTTTGGGAGTGTGTCTAAGTAACCGCATTCCTGGTCTCTTATTTGGCTTTGGTTTCCTCCGTAACCACCCCTACTCCCTATTTGGTAAATTATTTTTTCGAACGTGTATCTTCTTTCCCTGTCCAGTAGGAATTTGATGTTTTCCGCTGTTTGGGCTGTCTGAACTATTTGTGTTCTATAAAAAGGCAGGGCTGATTCTGAGGAAGCTCTTATCGCAATGTAGCCCATCCCGAACGCTGCTAGCGACAATATTGATATTGTTACAAGTATGTAAGCTAGGGATTGGGCTTTTTTCATGGCGTGAACGTCACCCCTTGTTTTTTGAACATCATAACTATTGTTGGCTCGCCTGAGGGCGAGTAAACTTTTATGAAGCATTGTAGCGCGTATTTTTGGGTGGCTTCATCGCTGATTATGCTTCTTAGCTCTGAGCTTGAGCCGAAGCGAACGTGCATTCCCACGCTTTGCTCAAACCCTGGGTTTCTTTCAAGTTCTTCTTGGAACGCGAAGTATGACGCTGACCTGTTGTAAAGACTTTGGTATTTTTGTTTGAGGAATGTGTCCGGAGTCATTCCTGTTTTTGAGTAGTCGCTGCTCACAAGGTTTTCAAGAAGGTTTGTGCACATACTGCTGGTTTCAGCGTCTTTTATTGAGAGTATTGCTTGCATGCTAACAGAGTCCACGAACATGGACATCACTAAAAGCAGTCCCATTATGATTAGCGTGCTTATTACCACGCCTACTCCTGTGAAGTCTCCTTTTTTCATACTTGCACCTCGAATTGTGTTGTTTCCCCAAGTTCTTCTGCAGTGTAGTATTGCACGCAGTCGTATAAGTCCCAGCGGAAGTTATCTGGGTTGGGCGAGCTTTCCCCGCAGTATTTCCAGCCGAACAGCAAGCTTCTTATCAGTTCATGTTCACCGCACTCCCAGTTAGGGTCAATGTTCCAGGCTATGTACGCGTTCACTATTTGTGGTGATGGTGACGCTTCGCAGAATTTGCCGAAGAATCTTCCTAAGTGCTTGACCTGGTCTCCTGTTTGCTTGTCTTGGTAAACAATGAACACCGGATAACTGTATTGATAGACTTTGTCCCCGAGGCTTGAATTGCACGGAGTGGCCCACATACAAGGCACCCCCCTATAACTCGTGGAATCAGCGTTAGGGTAGGATGGTATGAAGTATGACCTGTCGTGTGTTTTGGTGAAGAACCACGTGTTATCGTTTTCAACGTCTTGAACAACGATAGAGTATAGGATGACAGGTCTTTCAAACGGGTTGTAAGCTCTTCCTCCAAGACTTATTTCAGGATCGTCTTGTTTTATGCATTCCATGTTCTTCCAGTTTTCGAGTTTGTAAGCGTCCAGCACTCCTGGGTAGATTCTTTGCTTGTAGTACACGTTGTAGTCTGGCTCGTCCGTTATCAGAATGTCTTTTTGTTCGAATGCCAGGCAGTCAGCGCTGGAAAGCATTTTTCTGGAGAACACGAGGAATCGGGTTTCGCTTTGAAGCGAGTCAATGCTGAATCCAATGTTTTGAACTTTGAACACTAAAGTGATGACTACTATAAAGAACAATAAGACTAGCCAGAGCATGTATATAGGTCCTTTCAAGCTGAAATCCGCCATTACGTCCCCACCCCCACCCAATTGCAGAAATCTGTGTTGTCAGTGCAGTAACCGTCTGGCCCGCAACAATAGCTTATCGGACAGCCTGCTTCATCACCTAAACTCTTCGGGTCTCCCGAGTCGTGAGTGCATTGCTTGCATTGGTTGAAGTCTTGGCAAAAACAGTTTGGTTGCTCGCAGGAATCGTGTTTTGGAATGCATGGCCCGCACTCGCCGGTTTCTAAGCAACAATTGTTTGTGTTGATGTCATCAAACGTTTTTGAAACGCATCCTTTGCGCGGGTCGTCTTCTTCATTCACGCTTCCGTCGCAGGAAGGGTAGTGCGTGACAACACAGTTTTCTTGGGATGTCAGGATTATTCCATCATCATCATGGGTTAAAGTTCCCTTACTGTCAGCGCACACCTCGTAATCCAAGGACACATCTAGAGTCGTGCACCAGTCACTCCACGAATAAATTGCTGTTATTACGTGTGGGACATCAATCATTAATTCGAACCCTTTGCTCGTCACGTCTTTTTTCAAGTTCACGCAGATCTCGTTGACCCATCCTGATTCAGGGAACCCGTGCTCGTATCTCACTAATGGTTGTTCGGATATTGTTTGGGTTTCTGGACTGGTGTACTCTACTGGGATTAATCTTGAAGTCATGCCTTCCACACTTTCTGACTCTGGGTAAAATGTTTTGACGTTGCCAATTGAGTATGCAATGTTTGAGAGTGGAAGGTTTTCGTTCGCGTTTTTTAAAGAAGTTTCAGCGGTTGATTCGCCTTCTTGTTCGACCCACGTGAAAAGTCCCTTCGGACTCACAATTTGTTTTTGCTGACAAATCACCAGTGTTTCATCATGGCAGTAACCGTCCTGTCCGCAGTAATAAGTTTCAGGGCATCCCTCCTCGCTTCCTGGTTCTGAAGGGTTGATAGGATTATAAGTACAGGACACGCATTCGTATGAACTTGACACTTGTTTACAATACTCATTATCAGTGCAATCATCGCAGTAGCATCTTTTAACTGTGCCAGTCCCTATTTCCAACAATTTTTCGGGATTTGTCAAGCCAGTGCATGGAGGGAGGTAAGAGTTTTCTAACGTGTCGGAAAATTCTATTCTAAACCCTGGAGTTAAGCTGAGGCTTGTTGTTTTATTAGTAAACACGCTGTTCTCCATTTGCGCGTAAACACTCATCACATCCTGTAATAACCTTATCATCCCCACGTCTTCTGCAATGATTACGGGCGTCGTGCCCTCCTTATCAAAGAACAGTCCACTTGTCAACGAATCGTAAAAAGTTCTTCTTTGTTTGGAGATGAGAACAGAATCTGTTCTTGGTTGAATGTATAATGGAATGCTTTGTCTTTCAAGGGCTTTTTCTTCAGCGAAGTCTGTGAAGTGCTGGCTTGTTGGGAAGCTTTGGCTTCTCTTTTCCTCGTCAACAGTGTACTCGACTTTCATGGACTCGTAGGCAAGCGTGTTCACGCTTTGGGTGCAGGGGGCCGGACGGGTTTTAACGAAAGCTGGATCCAATCTTAGCGCGGTTATGTTGATTTCTTCTCCTTGGCAATAATAAATTCCTTGTTCCCATTTGCAGTCGGGCGTGCCGTAGTACAGCACGTAAACATTGTCCGGGACGGCTGTGCAAGCTTCTCTTAAGGATGCAACATCGTAAACGAGCAGAGCCATTTTTTTTCCCATGTCAAAGCTTGGCGCCATCATTCTTTGAACGACGAACGCTGACCCCACCACTAGTATTGCTGCTGCGACCAGTGCTCCTACGGTTTCTATTGACGCCAAAAGTTTTTATCCTCCTACTGCTTTGATGAATATTGGGTGAAAGACTCTTTCTTCGTTGCTATTCACTGTTTGGTATGCTTTTTCGTTTTGGGTTGCGCTTATCACGTCCGCGCTGGTTTCACTCCAACCCATGAGAATTGGTATGAATGCTTGTGACGGGTTCGACGGGTTTTTGAGTCCTATTATGGCTGGTGCGCCTTGGTTTTCGCAACCCAGTTCTGACAGTTTTTTGCATGTTATGATTTTGTTGAAGAATGGGAAGTCCATTGGCCAGGACGCTCCTGCAATGGAATAAGCAGACGCTAAGAACGTGGCCCTTGAGAATTCTTCCAGCGCAGTGTAGGCCGTGCCGTAAACTCCTTCAATATCGTAAGATATTGTTTCGCCATTAACGTTGTTCACGACCAAGTAGGTCATGCTTCCAATCCCGAAAACATTTTTTTCAGGGGTGAAAGCGTAATCCTTTGTTCCCACCATATCAATTGCCTTCGTGTTTTGGTCAAAGATGGGTTGTTCTCCTCCAAAAAAATAAATAAAATTGTTATCTGATGGAGGGGTGCTCTGGCCTAAACTCATTATCCAGTTAAGAACGTCCATGAACGTGTTGGTGTTCACGCTAGCTAAGCAGACGCAGTTATCACCTATTATTCCTCCTGTTCCCGCTGCAACGTTTGCATTGCATTTTTGGATTTCTCCTTCGAATTTTTGTTTTTCCTGCGCTAATTGCTCGGACTTGTCAACAGACCATATCCAAAAGCTCTGCATTGTTGGAAGTTGTTCGTAATTTTCCTTTAAGGTATCGATTTCGGGGTGTGTTTGTATTATCATGTAACCATAAGGTATTTTGAAGCCCGTGTCCGCCGCGTAACCGTTATCGCAGGCTCCTTGCAGCACTCTAGTGAATTTTGCGAAGCTAGCTCTGGCCTCAGTCCCTGCAAGAAAGCTTATTCCTCCTGAAACAACTATTGCTCCTACAACGAGAACGAACACTAAAACTAGCACGTCCTTAATTATTTCTCCGTATAACAGCATTCTCGCCATTTTTTTTTTGTTTAAGACACTTTTATTTGGGTTAATCCTTCACTAGCGTTGCCTAACAAGTTTTCAGAGCCTTGTGTGACGTTCCCGATGTTAGCTTTTCCAGACTCAATGTTCGGAAGTATGAATAAGATTACCACAACCGCAACTATCAGGATTATTATTAGTGTAAAAACCATTTTAAAACTCATTTCCGATCCCTTTTTCATTGGTTTAAATCAAAGTGTTCAGAATTAATAAAAGTTCTTCTCTAGCTCGGAGTGCTCATGTACACTGGTTCGAAAGTGCTGGAGGACTCTGATTTTTCAAAAGTGATCAGTGAAGCTTGAGAGTTCTCCACTATCATGAACACAGGATTCAAGTTCATACCTTCTTTCATGGCAAGGATTGCTGAATTGTTGTAAAAGTTGGGTTGCGCGTTTCCGCATTTCATGGAGTTCATTGACGTGCAGGCCTCAAACTTATCAATGAATACTAACGGCCACTTAGTAAGAGAATCAATTCCTATCAATAATGATACTGGTGTGAAAAAGTAGATTGTGTCAAGGCTTTTCAGAACTGCGTAATCGCTTTTCTTATCGTCATGGAAGTCCTGTTTCAGAAAGCTTATGTAGTAACGAATTACTTCGTTTCCGTTGTTCGAATCTATTTTAGGAAGAGGGTTTGGCGCGTAGCTCATGATTCTAAGGTTTCTGAAGTTTTTAGTGGTTATTAGAGGCACGGGCACATCACCATAATTATACGCGTCACTTTCTAAGTTCAAGTCTAAGATGGACGGAGCTCTTATGAGGCACAGGCAGGGCGAGCCCATGGCTTGTCCCGTTCCTTCCATTAACTGGCTGTTGCAAGAGTTTTCAGTCGTGTTAGTCACGTCGATTACTCTTTGCACTTTGTTTCTTAGTGCTTCAAATAAAGGGGAGAAAACTATCATTCCTTCCTCCTCATTCAACTCGTTTATTATGTCTTGCATTCTTTCAGCGTCAGGATATACTTGTATTATGTTCCAATCATCTGGCAGTGAGAAGTCCTCTATCTCCGCGTATCCGTTCACGCATGCAGAGCTAATCCCTGTAGTGAATTTTTCGAAGGCTATGCGGGCGAAAACAGCTCCGAGTCCTGAGATTATGCCGAAAGCCACTACTGTTACAATTAGTATAAACACTGCTAGAACTGCGAAGTCGAATATTAGGTTTCCCCAATCCTCCATTATTTAAGTAGAAGGGTTTTGCGCGTAAATAAAGGTTTTCCTGATATCACGAGTTATGATAAAGTGCAGGCCCCGTCAACGCATTCATAACTAGAGTAAATGCATTCACTGTTTTTTGTGCAGGGCCCTCCTCTCCATCCACCACAACTGCCGTCTGCTAGGCATCTTCCCACGTCTTCTCCGCTCTTGCACGGCCTGTTAATACAGTCAGGGTCGTCGCAGTCTATCAGGAAGTCGCCGTCATTGTCTTTTCCGTCAGCGCACTCGTTCTCAACTCCTGAAGCAGTAGTGCCTATGTCTCCTACTCTGCCAGCGGTTTCCTCGCTTCCTTGAGCTGATTGGCCGGATATTGAGCCGAAGCCTTGTGTTAGGAAGCTTTGTTGGCTTGTAAAGAACACTATCGCAGCGATTAATACTACTAATGCGATTATTATCATCACGATTTTATTGAATTCCATCTTTTTTTGGGTTGGTTTTAAAAAAAAAAATAAAAAAATTGTAAGTTTTAAACAGTGGTTTTGCAAATTCCTTTTGATTCTTCTTCTGGTATGTCACATTCTTGGCCTGCGATTAAGCAGTCTGAATTGCTTCCACAATCCCCTCCAGAGTATCCTCCACAAACTCCTATGGATAAACATTGTCCTGTTTTGCTATCCTTACTGCAGGATTTACCCAGGCAAGCTTTTAGCGTGCAGTCCGGTGTTGCCGGGCATCCAGTTCCCGTTACTACACCTGGCAGGCTTCCTATTGTTCCTTCTGCTTGAGAACCTTGCTCGCCAGTGGCTGTGGATAGTCCTCCTAATCCTCCTGCTAGTGTTCCTAATTGGGATGTGAATAATACAATCACACCTATTATGACCACTATTATTATCAAGAGGGTTGCTATTGTTTGGAACTCCATTCCTTTGTTATTCATGATTATTACGCGCACTCCGGGGCGTCCGGGTTTATGAAACAGTTAACGCTTCCTGTTGCTTCTGTTGTCGCATCCCCGCTGGTTGTTTGCAATTGTCCAGTCGCATCCCCTGCAGGACCCATCTGGGTTACGAAAAATATTATGGCGACCACCGCGACTATCAAAATGATTATTAAAGTAAATATGGTTTGAAACTGCATTTTAAACTCCTCCCTCCACGCATTGCCCGTCAACGCAAGTGAATCCGTCGTCGCATTGAGCGTCTGAAGCGCAGAAATTGGTTATGGTTCCCGTGGCTACGGTGGATTGTTCTTGAGTCGCCCCGCTCAGTTCTTGTTGAGGCGCCGTTAGCTGGCCGAATTGGGTTACGAAAACTATTATCACTGCAATGATGACTACAAGAATGATGAGCAATGTTGCTATAGTCTGGAATTCCATTTTCTTTCTTCTATTCTTAGTGCGTGTTTTTTAATAAACTTTTTCACTGTTTAACCTCCTGGCGGGGTGTAACCCGATATTAGGTCTCCTGCTTCAGTGGTTTTATCTCCTGTTTCCCCTGTCAGTTCTTCTGTGGGAGCGTTCATGGTTCCGAACCCGGTTATGAAAAATATTATTACCACGACCGCGACTAGTATTATGATTAATAGCGTGAATATGGTTTGAAACTGCATTTTATTTTTACCTCGTTCTTGTGGATGTTCTTCCACCTGTTACGCTGGTTGAGCGATCACAGTCCGGTGAACCTGTCCAGCCGATAGCTCTTGTCTTGCCGTCTTGAGTGCTTGCAGTGCATGTTGGCAGGACTGCTTCGCAGTAAGTGGTTCTGGGAGTTCCTGTTTCGTCAGCTATGTCTAAGGATAGCGTGCAGTATCTTGAGTCTGTCACGTCCTGCTCTGAATAAACCATTAGGTTTAGTTCATTGCAGGCTTGCTGGCAGGAAGTTCTTAACGCGGTTAGGTCTGATCCTCCTGTCGCGCCCGCGCCAACAGTGCTTATTTGTCCGAAAAGTTGGGAGCCGCCTGTCATGAAGAACACTCCTATGACTATTAGCACAAGCAAAGCCATTATTATTATGATTATCATATTTATGGGCATTCCTTGGGCTTTCACAACCTATTTTTTAGATGTCTGAACTTAAATACTTTATTTAAGGAAGTTGCGCGCAAGACCCTTCTACGCAGTTTAAGCCCTGACAACATGGTTCCTCGCCTCCGCATTCTTGTCCGCTGGTCTTGCAAATGCAAACGTTTTCTGAGCAATAAAGTCCTCTGCAGCACTTTATTCCTTGTGACACGTCGCAGAAAGTTCCTTTTCCAACACATCCCGCAATGTTGGCAATGGTTGACGAGCCCGACTTGCCGAGTTCTTCTCCGCCTTCTTTCACTTGTTCTAATGGGCCGATGCCGAGCAGGAAGGCCACGCCTATCATGAGTAGTGCTAAGATTAATACTATAACTAAGACTAATGAATTTTTCATATTGATGGTAATAAACTGGTTGGTATTTGTGAGTAGGCTTGGGCTTGGTCTTTAGATGTTTCGAGCATTGGAACCCCGAATATGAGGACTATTACAAGCATTATCAGGGCGAGCACTATTATTATTATTGTTTTCATTTCCATTGTTTATTCACCGAATAATCCGAACGCTAAATCGTTCATTTTCCCGCCTTGCTCTTGAGCTTGACCTAAGTATTGGATTCCTAACATGACTAGCATCGCTACGAACATTACTATAAGAATCATTATCATCACTGTTTTCAGTTCCATTTGCTTATTATCCCCATCCCATGCTTTGGCCCATAGCGTTTATGACTGTCCCGCTCTGCTCCCTCCAAGGAGTGATTAAGAATATTATTAATAAAACCGCGATGACTAATCCTATCACGACCAGTATTATTATGAATGTCTGGTCTATCTCGAAACGGGCCTTATTATTTAATTTCATTCCACAACCTCTTTGATGCATATAACCACACAATCTAAGGGCGCGCGGTCAGCGTTTTTTATCACCGCGTTATTACAGTAGTCGCTGGTAATAAATGGTTTTGCTGACGCCGCAGAGTCATAATAAGATACATATACTTTTCCGTTTTTTAGTGTTTCGTCAAGCAGTTTATTATCCATTTCCATGTTTGTGCATAAAGTTCCAGGGGAATCATAATCAAAGCATAATAAAACTTTATTCGGGTTCAATAATTCTTTGTAAGTTTGGCCGCGGTCTGGAAAGTTTTCTTGGTCGTATTCATCGTATAAGTCTCCAACCTTTTTGTTCTGTTTGAAATCGTATAAGTAAGCGTAGCATTTTGATAAGGATTGTTTTCCGACTAGGGGATCGTACTTACCCGAACCGTACTGCTCCCAGCAATCCACTGCTAATTTGGTGAAGATTTGATCAAATTTTTCGTAAGGTATGGTTCCCAATTCTTGCGGGGGGCAAAGTAACGGGAAAGCAATGACTATTCTTGAAATAACTAAAGTGCTTATGCCCGCGCCAATCAGCGCTCCTGCAGTTGCTCCAATGGCTGTTCCGACTCCTGGCACCACGCTTCCCGCAGCGGCTCCTGCGAGCGCTGCCGCCCCCACCCCTCCCCCTAATTGTGAGACGAATACTTGTTTCATTTGCGCGCTCGTGCTGCAAGTGGTTTTGGTTAGTTGTACGAGAAGCCCTGCTTGAAACATGACAAGCATAAGTACGAAAAGTATTCCCAAAACGACAAGGGTTATGATAACGGGTTGGGCTTGTTCAGATATGTTCATACCTCTTTAATAAATTGATTTAAAGAATTATAAGTATTATCACTCCACCCTATAATCTTGTGGCACTGTGTTTCTCATTCCCTCATCATCCACGCAAATGATTATTGCGTCATGTTCTTTGAAAACGTATGCGCCTATTTCTTGCTGGTCGTTCTTGCAGAGCCCCCATATTTTAGCATAGCCCAATGAATGTTCGAGAAAACCTTGGTAGTCAAAGTAAGCCATGTAAATCGTTCCCTTGGTCAGTGTTTCAGATGGAGTGGTGAATCCTAAAGTCGGGTCGGCGCTTATGATTTGGGATGTCAGATTAGGATTACTTAACACTAAATCGTTTCCAGAGCTGGGAATTCCGACGTCGCAAGGAGTTTTTTGAGATGAAAAAATGGATTGTTCCCAGCCCACGCCTGATCCTATCTTCAACGCCAAACACAAAGGATTGAATGTACATAGCAAATCAAGAGTTCCTTCTGTTAATTCTTCAAGAAAGCTTTTTTTTATTTCGGCAGGTATCCTACAGATTTGAGTGTTGTCGTTGCCGACGAGATCAATGTATGATGTTATGAACTCTTCGTTTGTGCATTCCTCCCCTTTCCACGAGCACTCTTCATTCTCAGCACAATCTATTTCTGAAAAGGCGAAGCAGTATTCATAAGTTTTGGCTGACGGGTCTGGAGTGTATGGTTTCGTGTGCAGGAAGGTTCCCACATCCCTTATGAGCAGTTCTTCTGCGAACTCGTAAGGTATTTGCGCGCACAGTTTCGGGTTCTCTATGCCCCAGAGCGGCGAGTACTTCCCGTCCCCGTATTGTTGCCAGCAATCAACCAAGTCATCTCCAAAGATTTTCATGAAGTCTTGATGGTTTCCTATGACAGGGTTTAATGGGTTAGTCATGTACACCGGACAAATAACTGGTATTGCCGCGACTACGCTGCTGATTACTGGAAGGTTTTGCCACCCTCCTGCCATGTTGACGATTAAGGATTTTCCTGTTGCTGTCAGCGTGCAAATCGTTTTCGGTCCCATGTGCGCCAAGTTAGCTTGCGTGAAAACAATTATTACTAAGAGAAGTAAGACTGCTAGCAGTATTGTCGCAAATATGACTTTAAACGTTATCGTCATTCCTTTCATTCGTTTATCCCCATCATGTCAGAGAATCCGGTTATTCCTTGGTCTAGGTTTCCTTGCATTCCTCCCCACATAAAAGCAGCTATTATTATGAAAACAGTTATTAGCAGGACTATGATTATCAACCATCTTAGTTGTTTCATCTCAACGTTCACGTGTTTTTCACCTCTACGGATAGGGTTACGGTGGCTTGGTTTCCTTGCGCGTCAACAGCCCTGAACCTCAGTAGATAAGTGCCGTCAGCGTACCTGCTCGTCTGCCAGACCGTTTTGAAATCATTATCGCTTTCCCGTTCCATTTCATCCCAAGCGCTCTCGTATAAGCAATCATAGTTTCTGCACCATTTAACGCTTTTGAGCGCTTTGTTATCCACTGCTTTTACGCGTAGCGTGGTGTTTCCACTGATTATTTCATTGTTGCGCGTGCTCGTAACAGTTATTGAAGGGGTTATGGTATCAGCGTGTTCAATGATTATTGGAAAACTATGGTTCATCATTTGTCCTGTCTGGTTGTAAACAGTTATTCTGAGCGTGTAAACCCCGTCAGGGTAATCGTACTTTATGAAAGGGTATTCTTCGATTTGCGTTCTTTTTGAAGTGTCGATTTTTACTGAACTCGTCGTGTTTTGTTCAAACACTGTGGTGTTTTCTTTGCTGATTAGTTTGGCGTTGACCAATATCGCGTTCGGGTAATCGAATGTTAAGTTAATGATTCCTGTTACGGGTTTGGAGAATTTTTGTCCTGCTTGCACGCCAGCACCTGAGAAGGATAGTTCTCCGTAAACCTGGGGTGCCCTACTAATGTTTTGAAGCGTGGTTGAAGTGGTTGATTCTGGTTCTGCGGGAACACTCTTTTGTTGCAATAAGAATCCCAATACTATTGTTATGAGCAATATTCCTAGAATTATCTTTATTTCTTTGCCTATTTGTATCCTGTTTTTCAGTTCTTTAAAAAGTTCTTTCCAATCCATTTTTTTTTAAATCAAATTACTGTGACAGGCCCACAAGTCTCCTTTGGGCACTTAGTGGTTATGCAACTAGCGTAGCACGTGCCAGGGTTGCTGCAAGCAAAATTATTTCCTAAAATTCTATCACTAACGCATCTGCATGTGCTAGCTGGACAATTCGCTGAGGAACTGCAGACAGGAGTCACGCACGCCCCGCTGCAACTAATGTATCCTGAGTCGCAAACGCATCCTACGCAAGGGTTGCAGTGCGTATTTGAAGCCGTGCAACTCCCAGTTCCTGAATTCCCTTCAGTACAAGCCGGAAGCCTGCAACTAGTCCCGCACGAAATATACCCGTTGTTAGTGTTGCATGAGCAGCTTGCCGTGCAAGTCCCTGGATTGTTGCAAACCCAACCTGTTCCCCCGCAGTCCGACGCCGAGTTGCATGTCGGTTTCACGCAACTGCCACCGCATCGTATGTAAGTGCTCTGACAATCACAGTAGGAATCGCACGTGCCCGAGTTGTAGCAGGCCTCATTTGTCCCGCAGTTAGACGCTGAACTGCATGTTGGCGTCACGCACGCGTTGTTGCATTCAATGTAATTGGTGTCGCAACTGGTTACGCTGCACGCTCCGCCGACGCATTCGACTTGGTCAACGTTGGACAGCCCAGTGCAATCTATTGTTCCTCCGCACACCCCGGGGTCTGTTTGAGTGTTGTAGCATCTAGCCTCGTAATCCTCGCATGTTCCGCCAAGGTAGTATGAATCCCAAATACTGAAACCATAAAGTGATGTTCCCGTCATGCACTCCCTGTCCTCGTAGGCTAGATTGCTTGAAGTGGGTGGCGTGCAAACAAGGTTTCCGTAAGAGTCTTTGAGAGTGGTTGTCTCAATTTTTTCAATGCATTTCGCGTAGCTCGAGACCACGTGGTTTTCGTCTTGAATGTAATCTCCTTCACTGCAAAAGAGTTCTCCTCCAAACATTTGGAAAAATAAGTCGAGGAACGGGTCTCTAAAAGTCACGTCGTTAAGTGAATTTGACTCGCAAGTTTGTTCAAAAGCTTGGAAATTCTCTATCACCTTTTTTACGCACACACCACTTCCGCACTCAGTTCCTTTGGTGCATGTTTCGCCGTCGTTTCTCCTGCACTCCCCTAACTCTTCGGGAGCCACTTCTCTTCCTTCTCCGTAAGCGCTGAAGCCCGTGTAACATTTTTGGTTATTGCATTCCCAAGTGTGACTGCAGGCATCTCCTTCTTCTTTTAGCCCCTGCCATCCCGTGCCGTCGCAGTAATGCCCTGGGTAAGCAGTGCTTCCTGTTTCTCGGCAAATGTCATCGTAAACGCAGTTGGTAGTGCAGCACCTGTAATCGCTTCCAATAGGGTCTTGCGAGCAAGTTTCTGACGAGCAAATGTCAGGGCAACTGGGCGTGCATAGAACGCTATCAGGTCTATTAATGCACCCTATTGCGTCACAGTCCGCTTCGCACTTGCTCACGTCTTCGCACACATCATCGTAACCGTTTCCATCACTGTCTGTTCCAGTGTGCACCCAACTTGAGTAAACGCATTCGCAGTCAGTGCAGGAATGAGCAGTTCTTGTTAAGTATTGTCCTTCAGTGTTACATATAGCTGTATTAACACAGTTTTGCGCGAGCGTGCTCGCACTGCACTCCGCGCCGCAACTGCCTGTCTGGCAGGAATAAGTGCACTCGTCCTTGCAAGCGTCCTGAGGGTTATCAGCTAACCTTTTTTCTTCATTGCATGTTCCTGCAATGCACCAGTTGCATGTGCTTGTTCCAGAGCTATAATAACTGCATCTTGTTTGGTCCGCGCCAAGTTCGTTGCATGAAGAGACTATCCTGAAATCACCGTAAGCTATTGCTGAGTGCTCCGCTTTATCAGTGGTTTTGAAACAGATTTTTGTGTCCGCTGTTCCTGTGAAAACCGCTGTGTACTCACCATCCTCGCTTATGGTTCCTGGATTCGTGAGAGTCATTAATTGGGGGTTGTTGAATTCTGTTTCGCAGTCATTTCCCGCTGAATAGTAAACGTCTCTTGTGCCTATTGGGCCGCCTAATTCTTCGTTGCCCAGGTCCGTGGACCTCACGCTTAATGGAATTTGTTTAAGGTAAGTTACTTCCGGAACGTTGATGTCAAGTGATGGTGATGCAAGGTCTTCCACAATTCCTGTGCATGACACGCTATCACCTATTCTCGTGCATAGGGCTCCGCGTTCGGAGTTCATGCAGATTCCTAAAGGAACTGTTTTGGTGTTGTCTTCAGTGTTTTCGTTGCTTTGTGGTGGAACTGTTAACTTTGTTGGGTTTGAGGATGGTCCTGCGCAAAACGCTACGTTTGCCTCCCACCAACCAAGTTCAAGGGTTGCAGGAATTTTTACTGTGTAATCCCCTGTTAAGTCGCATTTAGGTATTTTCAGTTCAATGGTTTCCTGTATTTGTGACCTTCCTTCATTTATCACTTTTAGTTGAAGGGTTTTAAGCGTGTTCACGCCGAAGAAAGCCCATGAGCAGTTAATGATTTCTTGTTTGTAGAAAATGTTTAATGGGTCTTCCACATCAGTGGGAGATATGTCTTTAATTTGGTACGCGATTAGTTCTTGGTTTTTCATGAATTTTGGTTTGTTCAAAGTCAATGAATTATCAAGAGTATAACCTTCGTAAGGTAAGGTTTCTGACATTACTTTGAGTGATTGCGTTGTTCCACTTGCTTCAACGTAGTCCGTGTCGCAGACCACTTGTTTTTCAGTTCCTTCGGCAGTGCTTTTTTCTTCGGCGTCAATCCATGTTCCCGGGAATTGCAGTTGGTTCTCACACATTTTTAGGTTATAATATCCTCCAGATTTTTCGTGTGAGACGAGTTTGGCTCCGCCAACGTTAAGATTTATTTTGCTCGCTTCTTCTTCTGCAGTGTTTGCAAAGTAGTAAATAGTTATTTCTGTTATGTCATTATCAACTATATCATCGTATAAGTAGACCCACTGGTCTAATTGATTGTTAAAATCGAATGCGGTGCTGGTTCTTCTGTAACCATCATCTCCTTCCCATTCAGGGGTTCTGCGGTACCCGAGTCCCATGACTCTTACGTTGTTGTCAGTGCTTGGAACATAAACCCAGACTCCGAGTCCTGCTTTGCCGGTTGGTGATTCAACTGGCCTGCCGAAGAATCCTCTTGAATTGGTTCCCGAGATTTTTATGCTTCCAGAACCTTGTTTTTTCGGAGAGGTCTCGTAGCTAATCGTTATAGGGTTTGAGCCTGCCCAGTGGTTTTCAACCCATTGCTCGTGGTTGTCGTACAAGACCCGGTCTTCGAAAACATGAGCTCCTGGTTTGAGAACCTCTGATTGGAAGCTGGTCATAACGTTTTCAGTGGGTTCTGGACCCGCGTTTTTGAATGTTGCGTCCAAGATTATTTTCGGGTTTGGCTCGTAATCAAAGCTGGTCGTTTTTATGTTGTCACCGATTATCCAGGGTATCGTCATTGAATTGTCTGTTAGGTCGTACTCGAATGGAGATATTTGTTCGGTTGGGTCTGGTACGCGGTGGATCGTGAAGTTAATGTCTTGAGTGTCGTTCATGAACAAAGTGTATGTTGAATGGTAACAAATGTATTCTTTGGTCGTGAGAGCTGGCACGCTTAGAACCGCTGGACAAATTTTTTGTATGGTATGGGCTTTGCTCGTGTTAGCGTATAGAGTTACTTGGGCTTCTACATCCCAAGAGATTAGGTTTTGGATGCTTGCTTTGAGTTCTGCTGGCTCGCCGTAGTTTGTTATTTGTAATTCAGCGAGTTTTCCAACGTTCAAGGGTGATGTAAGGCAATACTTATTGGACGTGTTCGTGTAAACGTTGTCGGAGGGGTTGGATTCTGTTTGGAATCCTGAACCCATTTCAGGGTAATCAAGCACGTCCACGCTGGCGCGGAATAATTGTTGCGACTGTTCGTTATCGCATTGGTCTGTTAGTTCAAACGGGCTTGTTATCACGTAATCCAAAGCCCCGCTGGTTATGCTTAGCGGGTAATCGTAAATGCCTTCTGCTGCTTCGGTTACCTCGTTTCTTTCAAGGTTTTCCCATGGAGCCACGCAGCTGTAAGTGTTTATCGTGTAGTATTCTCCTTCTAGGTAAGTGTTTGGCGTGTAATCAACCTCTAAGTCTTGGATGTTCGGGTAACCGTTTATTTCTGTGGTTAATTCTTGTCTGGCACCCATTACTTCATGGCATGGAATCTTTATTGGTTCTGCGCCGTCGTATCCGGCTCCTGTTTGGTTGTACATTTCTAACTGGACTATTACTTCATGAGGTTTTGGGGTTCCTCTGGACTCTACTTGTATTGAAAAGCTTATTGGTTGGTAAAGCGAGCGGTGCCAAATAACTTTTTTTATGCTTAAGTCCGTGTTCTCAACGCAATATGTTTTGTCCTCTCCGTTCCCGAATAAGTTTTGTCCTGTTGCAAGAATTGTTAGGTTGTCATTTGTCAGGTTAATATCGTTCTCTATGAACATTTCTCCCTGGCTTGTCGGTATTAACGCTGGTTGCATGGTGTCCGGGTCTATTATTTTGATTGTCGCGATGTCAGCGAAAACTTTTCCTTCCAAGCTAGGGTCGCATGGCGTGAACCTGTAGCTACCTAACTCGCATTCGTGTTTGGTAAGAATGTTGGGGCCGAAGGTCTTGACTTGCGCGGGGTCTACGGCTTCTCCTGGCTCAAGTGTTAGCACGTCTTCGTCCTGGTCTATATATTGTAGGCTCCTCAAGTTGCCTTCTCCGTCTTCGTCGTACCAAGTGGTTATTTCTGGGTCGTACCTCACGTTGTATAATACGGGTATTTCGCATAGGGTTACGTTGTTGCCCAGCGTGTCAATTGCTTTGACGTATAAGACCGTGTTTTGGTTGTGGTAGCGGTTTCGCACATGCACCGCGACTGAGTTGGTGTTGGGGTTGTAGGTCGCGGTTTCCACGCTCATGTCCGCGGGAGGTAGGGTGCAGAACGGGGCTCCTACTGTTCCTTCGTTATTGGTTTTGTCCAGCTCGTCCGGTTCTGGCTGGATGATGAAAGTAGTGTTTGATGTGCAATTGTGATAAACCCTGAAAGATTTGGCGTGTTCCTCGCTTTGCGTGAACCTGAATAATTCGTTGTCAGTCCATATCATTTGTGTTCCGCCGACAGGCAGGGTTATGCTTTGCTCTGCTAGCTTGTAGTTTTTCGTGTTGTCGAAGTAATCTCTTTTTATGAAGTCGTTGCTTGAGAATAGGGTTAGGACAACGTTTTTGCTTACTTTGTAATTATTATCAATACTTACCCCCATGATTCTCATATTATTGGGTTCAGTGAACATGTTTGGGTCCGCGTCTAATTGTGTTGTAAAAGCGTTTAACACGTATTCTTCTTCTATTTGGCCGAAGAAAACGCTGGGTTTTTGGGCGGGTCCTGAGTAACCGAATGAGCGGTTGAACACTGACGTGTTGTTGACTTGCGCTCCGCCTGTTAACACGCCAGCGACTGAACCGTAAATGATTACAGCTGCTATTATGGTTCCCACGATTGCTGCCGCTACTGGTTCTATTATTCCTTTCATAGTGTCATGCCTACTTGCAGTGCCATTGTTGCAAGCCCTCCGAAGAATACTGTTACCACGACTGCTACCGCGGAGTAAACTAGTATTGATATGATTAAGTTTTTGTATAATGTGTGTTGGAAGTACGTGTTATCCCCCGCTTTTTGTATTTGGTTGAGCAGGTATGTCATTATTATTACTGCTTCTATCAGGTATATGCCGACGATTGGTTGGAATATGTATAATGGTGTTGCTTGGCTTATGTTCGCGAAACCAAATATGAACGTGGAACCGCTCATCATTCCGGGAACACTGGTTTGCGATGATAATGATTTCATTTGTTCACCTAAACTGAATAATATGTTCATTATCATTGCTGTGAGCCCGATTACGATTCCAGTTATGAGTGGTGCTATGAACGCTGCTTGAAATTGTAGTGTTGAGATGGATTCGCTTAGCATGTCTTGTATTTTTTCGTCGATTCTGTGAACGTCTTTTAAGTATTCTCCCATGGTTATTAGGGATACTGCTGCGACGTCTAAACTTTTTCTCGCTCCTGCAACCAGTATTCTAAACACTGCAGTTATAACTCCTGAAGGATAGTCTTTCAGAGCGCCTGATTTCTCGTTGAGCAACGCTTCTTCAAAGCTCATGCCAAGGTTTTGCATGTTGTTCACTATTTTTCTTAGGAATTCACCTGCTTCTGATTTTTTCATGGTTTCAGCTAGGCTTAAGACGGCGACCTCGACGGGGTGGCCTTCGCTTAGCTTGTTTCCAAGTTGGAAGACTATGTCTGCGAACATGTTTTCCACGCGGGAAATTGATTCTCTTATCTTTATGGTTTGGAATGTTGACAGGTATGCGAAGCAGGAGATGAATAGTGCAACTCCTAAGGTTAATGGCATGCTTAAGTAAACATCTAATTCCGAAGGTCCTTCATGGGGTAAAAACATATAAATTATTGTTGGTGTCGCCAACAACACAAGGATTATGATTGCTGGCAGGATTGCTGGCACTTGTTGTTTTCCAAAAAAGAAGTTTCCTTGTTTTGGAATGTCTGCTCTTTCGGTAAGGTTTGGGGAAGTGAACCCGATTGGTCTTTTGGTAAAGACCTTCATTATCATTACCACGAGCATTACTGGTAAGATTATGTTATACATGAAGAATATCGTGTTGCTGGAAATCATGTCTGACATGAACGCGCTCACTATAGGTAACATGATTAGAGTAAATACGGGTAAGCTTATGCCCAGCATGTATATTGCTTGCACAGGCATTCTTAGCGTGTTTGCGTAGTGAACCATTTGTTCGTAAGTGCCGTTAAGAATTCTTTCCAAGGCTTTGTTTAACAGGCTGAGTCTTCGCTCGTCATCCGTCTGCGTGAGAGAGGATTCTACTAGGAACATGGCGTCAACGAACGCCCGATTTGATTCCTGCCATTTAAGAAGGTAATCTTCAACGCCTTCTTTTGCTGAGAAATATTTTTTTGATTGAACATCCCAAAGTATTTTTTTAAAATCGTTGGATAATGGTCCTGTCAGGTTTTCAGCAGCGAATTTTATGGCGTTCTCAAGGTTGGGTGTGTGACGCATGTAAACAACTATGTAAAGAACTGCGAGAACAAGTTCAGAGCTGGATTGAGTTCTTCTTATGTCAAGTAATGTTTTCGGGTAGTTCCTGGCAAGCATGAATGATAAAAAAGAGAATACCAGTCCTGCAAGGAATACCGTGAATTCTCCTAAAAGCACTGTTCCAACTAAGCCAAGGATTATAAACGCTATCATCACGAGAAGTGATAGAGACGTCACCCCTGTAGGCGTCGCGTTCAAGTAAACTTCTTCTATTATTTTTTCTAGTTTTTCCGCATCTTTTTTGGTTGGGTTGACGTTCAACGTTTTTTCTGCGAAAGCGCAGAGTTTTTCATAAGTCGTTCCTGCAACCCTTTTTTCCGTAAATTCTTGGTACTCTTCGGTTTTTATGTCTCTGGGAGCTTTTTCTCTAAGAGATTTTAGTGATGCGAGCACTTGTTTTCTCGCTTTTTTTTCATCCATTTCGCCGGACTGTTTTTCAAGATAACTCTCAAATTTTTGGGTTATTTTTTTTTCAGCGTCTGGACTTACATTTCCTTCTTTATCTTTTGGCGCAGCCATTTTTCGAATTCGGTTTTCACGTCTTTAGGTTCGGGGTATCCTGTCTCTTCCTGCAGTTTTTCGAAGATTCTGTGGAAAACATCGTTTGATCGGGTTACGAAATCAGCTTCCAATATCTCTTGTTTTCCAGTTTTTTCGTGGTAATCATGAATCATTTTTATGATGTCCCCTCTGAGTTTTATGTTTGCCAGAACCCTATCCCAGTTGCCAATCCATTCTTTAACGTTGGAAGCTATTGACTTCACTATTTCGCTTTCTCCTTCGAGCAGTTCTTTGGTGGGTTCCATGATGTCTTTGTAAGGGTTATATTTCATCAGGTCAACGAATCCTTGTTCTCTGAGAGGGTCTTGGGTCCAGTGCTTTCTCACTTCTGTTATGGAAGTTAGTCTCCTGTACTCGCGCATCCCATCAGGGCTTCTGACCTTATTAGCGATAGCTATTATGTCTGTAGCTTTGAAACTAGTTATTGGAACGCCAAGGTCGTTAACCACTCTGTCGAAGACGCCGTAGGGGCTGTCTCCGTGAATGGTTCCTGCTACAACGTTCGCCAAGGCCCCTACTCTCATAGATTCATATAATGCTTTTGCTTCTGTTGAACGGACTTCTCCCACGATTAACGCGGAGTCCCCCAACCTTAAGGAGGTTCTTATACCGTCCTCTGCGCTGAGCTCGCTTCGCTCCCCGAGTATGGCTGACCTGACTTTTAAGGAGAGGATATCATAACCCATTTTTCGCAAGTAGTTTGTTGGGAGTTCTAAAGTGTCCTCTATAGTTATTATCCTAAATCTTTTCATTATTTGAACCATGACTGAACCGAGAAGCGCTGTTTTTCCCGCCCCTCTTGTTCCAGCTACCAGCAGTGTTCTAGAACCATCTATCAAGAACCATAATAGGCCTCCTGCGAGGGGGGAGAACATTTTGAATTTCAGGTACATGGGAAGGGTGAAAGGTTTTTCTCTGTGTCTTCTGATTGCTATCGCGCTTCCTTTTGAGCTGAGAGGTTCTTGTATGAAAGCTATTCTTGCCCTCGCTATTCCAGGGACTTCAAGTTCAGTGTCCAGCACGGGATTAGCTTCATCTAAAGGCCTGCCTGATATCATTCTGAATCTGGAAGCCCACGCAGTTACTTCTTTGTAATTCGGGATTATGTTTGACACGCATTCCCCGTAATCCGCGTGCTTGATGAATATGGGGGAGAATCCGATTGGCGCGTTTATGTAAATGTCTTCTATTCTATCATCTTTAAGCAGTTCTTCGATTATGCCGAATCCGACAGTGAGTTTTACAAGTATGTTTGAGAGGTTTTGCAGTTGTTTGTACGAGATTTTGACTTTAGATTCCTTAGCTATTTGTTCAAGTAAGTCTTTGGAAATGTTTTTGAAGACTTCTCTCATTCTATCCGGGTTGATGAACTCTTCTTTTTCAGGACTGTACTTGACTAAAACGTTTCTGGCCTGTGTTAAGAAACGGTAATCATCATCATTCAACTTCAATTCAGGGGGCGTCACGTGATAAAGGAATCTTGTTTTTTCTGGAATTTTATAAATCGTTACGTCCACGTCCCCGCCTGCAACGTAAGAATCAATCTCTTTTCCGTTCAACGGGCGTTGTGCCATGAGGCGCGTGTACATGAAGTTAGGTCTTATCATTGGTTCGAACAATTCTCTGTAAATTTTTCGATCTCCTAACCTGTAACCTGCAAGTTTGTTTTTGACTTTTTCAACTATTTTTGTCTTGAACAATGCTTCTTTAATGTCTTCGAGAAATCCCATTAGTTGGGAGTAGCATTCTTTGCAGTCTTTTTTGTTCTCCCCTTCCAGTTTTATTTTAGCTTCTCTTATTTTTCTTTTGGTCTCAACATAAGCTCCTAAAGGATCTTTCATTAAAAGATTGTGAACAATGTTTTGCAGTATTCCCAAGCCATAAGAATAAACATGAGGGCAAGTTTTTGGAGCGTTTTTAGTGAAATCAGATACGACTTCTTTTTCTTTAACCAAATAAATGTAAACTTCTCTTATCTCATTCAATAAGCTGACCTGATCGTCAGTATAAGTATAGTTTCGGTCAGAGGATAAGTTTATTTTATCCACGCGTCCTGCTTCCACAAGAAAGGTCAATACTTTTTGCATTATGACTTCGCTATCCTCTATTGAAGGGTATTCTAAGGACTGCTTACAGTCCACAATCATTTCTTTTTCTATGCCTGACCTATCTATAGTATAAGAATAAACTTCTGGAGTTTTCGCCATTTTAAGTTAGTATTTATTAACTTGCTTCTCCTTTATAATGTTTATTTTAAGCCTTCAAAAACTCTTCAAAAAAAAAATTATATAAAGAAAGAAAAACTATTCAATAAAGGTAATGGCTAGCCCACCTGAAAAAATTAATGAACAATTAGCGTTGTCCATCCAGTACTACGCTTCTAAGATTTCGGACATTAACACTCGCATAAGAATCCTTGAAGAAAAAATAGGCAGTTTATCAGAAAAATCCAAAATAACTGAGAACACTTTGCTCAGCAATTTCAAAGAGGTTAACGAAAAAATCTCTGAAAATGACGAAAAAACGAATGAATTGCAAAAAGAAATTTTATCCATGAAGGATACTATTGAAGTCATGCTAAAACAGATGAAACTTTTCGCCAACAAGAATGATTATAAAACGCTTGAAAGGTATGTTAATCTTTTTAAGCCATTGCAGTTCTTGACCAAAGAAGAGATTACTCAATTGATTAGAAGGGAGATGGGAAGATAAGAGAATGGTTTTTGATTTTCTTAAAAGGAAAAAAAAGGATGAGCCTGTGGAGGAGAGAAAAACTCCTTTAGATATTGTCATGCAGTTAAAGCAAGATGGCTTAACTAACGAGCAGATTGTAAACCAGTTGAGAATGCAAGGCTATTCTCTTAGTCAAATAAAAGATGCTCTAATCCAATCAGACATTAAAGGGGGTGTCGCAGGAGTTAAGGAAGATGCTTTCAGAATGATGCCTGAATCCTCTTCAATAAAACAAGAAGAACCTATGTCTTTGGAAAGCGTTCCCGAGCCCGCGGTCACTTCAGAACCTGATCCTGCGCTGGTCTCAAGCTTAAAGGAATGGGTGGATGGCGGGCACGATGATAGCACCATTATCACAGAATTCGAGAACGCAGGTTATTCCAAGAACGAAGTTACAAAAATTCTTGAAAAAATTAAAAGTTCTGAGCCGCTTCCGCAAGGAAGTCTTCTACCTACAGAACAGCTTCCTGCTCAAAAACCTGATGCAACGCCATCCCAGGGTTTAGAAGCCCCTGTAAATCTTTCTTTTCAGGAACACGATCCTGTTACTCCTAAATTGCTCGGACAGGCCCAAGAACCTCTTCCTCTCGAGTCAGGACCCATTCCTCTTCCAGATCCAAGCGTGGAGTCCTCACCCCTTACTGAACCAACACCACAAGAACCTGTTCCCTCAGACATAGAAGCTTTAATTGAGTCAGTGGTTCAGGAAAAGTGGAATGAGTCCATGACTTCTTTAGATGAAATGAAGAAAAACGTTGATGAACTCATGAACCACATGGAAACAACGAGTTCTAGCGTTAAAGAATTAGAGAAAAACCAATCCTCTCACGTCGAGAAAATGGATGGTTCGTTGTCAAGGATTCGCGAAAAATTTGATGATTCTGAGGCGAGGATTGACGCTTTTGAGCGATTGTTAAAAGAGTTGTTGCCCGACCTTTTCGCAAAGGCTAGAATGGAGCGGCCTGCGAGCAAAAAAGCTGAGGACGTGGAAGCGACTAAAAAACTTAAATCCTCTGAGGAGGACAAGCCAGACTTATCAATTTTTGAGATGTCCAAAGAAGAAGCTAAACCTGCTATAAAAGAATCCCGACCAAAAAAGATTAGAAAAATAAAGCGTGCTAAAAAGAAGGTTGCAAAAAAAAAGAAGCGGGTTAAGAAACGCAAAAAATAAGTAAAAAAAAAGGTTAGGAAGTTTTTGTGGTGAAATAAATCACTACTGCCATCATAAGCATCATGATTATCACTCCTAAAAATGCTGGGTGTGATAATAAGAGGACAATCGAGTTCGGCGAGGACAAATTCCACGCTTTAAGTTCTGTTTCGTTCAAGGTCTCTGCTTGCAGCTGACCTCCATAAAGGTTTGATATCACGAAGAAGAATATGAATATTGAGAATCCTATTAGCGTCCATTGAATGATTGGTGCTTTAAGCGCTTCCGCAATGTCCCTTTCCTTTGCTCCGAGCATCAAGTATAGAAATATTATTAAGAATACTATTAGTGCGAACAGCGTGAAAACAGGGATTATCGCGTTAACGAATTCTCTATAACCTGTGTTGGACGTTATTAGGAGAGCTATGAAAAAAGCTATGACCACGTTCCACTCCATTTTTTCACCAAGTATTTTGGACTTGGTTAGAATCCCATACATTAATCCGAATATTATGAAGAAAGGCACGAATACTTCGAAGAATCCTGTTTCTCCAATCAAGTTGAAAGCGTCTAAAAACGTCGCCATTTTATTCGAATAGTTTTATTTTGAATTCTCTTCCGCCGGACTTTCCTCCTCTATAAGCCCAGGCAATGAATACTAATACAACAATTATTATAATTAATAAAGTTATGTTTTCAGGGGATAAACTGATTCCTAACACGTTCAAACCATTTCCCCCCATCGTTATGAAGGTTTGAGTGCTGCCCGTCACTTGGCTGTAACTGTTAAAAGCGATGGCCAGAAAGATTAATATTACTGGTATGAGAATCCATGACCCGAAACCTTCCATTTTTGGGAAGAAACTGAAAACAGCAAGTATTAAGAATAATCCTGCGATCAGAAACATTCCTAATTGCACTGTAAGGACTTTAAAAAAGTCTATGACTAGAGTGCTTGTAGCCGTGAAAAACGCCAGCGCTAAGCATATGAGAACCGCAGCATTCTTGTTGTCCACGAACAACTTGTTTTTCCTTAGAATGGCGAAGCATAGTGAAAACATGAATAAGAAAATCATGGTAAATGGCATGAACGTCACGAGCTGTGAAGGAATTAATTCCTCAACCATTTTTTTTTATTCACCTCCTTTACCAGGTTCTTTCCAGATGAAGTAAACGATTAATCCGATGAACGCCATCACTATCACTGCTGGAACGTAAGAAAATATCATGCCCATAATGTCTACTTCCATCCCCACAAAGGGTTCGCCTGTAACAGACGTTGTCGCCATTGAGAACGCCCACACGACGGCTAGCACGATAACTATTATTGACACGCTTTTCAACCACTTGTTTTCAGCGAAGAGCTTGGTCACGTCCCCGAAGAATAATGATACTATTATCAAAAGCGCTATTATCATTACTGATATGAGCCCGATTATTGGCAGGAATTCTCTTATCACTCCTGTCACGCTAGCTGTTGCGGTGAACAGTAACGCTATCGAAAATGCTACGAGTGCGTTCAGGTTCTCCGACTTTTCTCCCAATATTTTGGATTTGGCGAGAACGCCGTAAATTATGGCAAACACGAGGATGAATGGAACAACCACGTCGAAGAAGCCCAAGTCTTGTAGTATTTGAATGCCTCCTGTGAACGGGGTGGCCGTTGCGTTAGCCACAACTGTCGTGTTATTTACCATACTATCATATCCCTTGTTCGTGCTCTCTTTTATAATTTTTCGTTACGGGAGAAGAGCAATATTTATTATATTGGTTGATAGAATTAACTGTTTGATGGGTAAAAAAACAAGTGCTTTAGTGAATAAGTATTTGCCTTTAGTCATGGTTGTTTTAATGCTTTCTTCTGCTTTCGTGGTTTTTGACAGCAAGCCAGCGAGTTTAGAGCATGTCAGGCTAGTAGTTAATTTTGGCAAGAACGCTGCAGGACAGGAACAAGTTTTCGCTGATAACCTCACGCTTGACTCTGGCGACTCGTCTTTTGACGTTTTGATAAAATATTATCGGGTTACGCCTGAACAGGTTGGAAGCGACGTTTTTGTTAAGGGTGTTAACGGGCTTGAAAACAGGGATGGCTTGGTTTGGAGGTTTTATGTGAACAATGTTTTGTACGCTGGACCAGTATCTTCTCATATCCCTAAAGACGAGGACGTTCTCGTGTTTGCTTACGTGGCTGAAGAACTCAGCGCTACAAGAGTTTTTGGTTAAACATTTTTTTTTAAATGAGAAAAAAAATGTTTGTACCGTAACGCTTAAAAAAAGGGTTTTACACAGTTTATCTTGGACGATGAAGAAGTGGATACCCACTGAGAAGCTCTGCTTCGATGAAGAACAGGTGTAGCTTCTAAGTCTACCTTAACATTTTCTTATTATATGTCTGGGTTGACCGTGATTGATAGAGGTCCTGATTCTATGCAATACCTGTAAGTCGCTGTTGACGTTAGCCTAACTGTTTGCTGAAAGGTTTCGGATGCTGGGTGCGTGTCAAACATTATTCTGAAGCTTTTTTCTTCTTTATTTATTAGTTTCAAGTTGTCCTGTGTTGCCGAGCACGTGAATTGGTCTGAGTCTTCTTGACACGTGAAGGATCCTGAATCGAGTTCTGAGCTATACATCCATTCACAGCCTTCTTGCGAAGTGCATTCAGCGTCCTGTAGGAACACGCAGTTTCTGGCGGTGCCTGAGCAAACCCCTGCATTGTCCGCCCCGTATTCCCAACCGCATTCTACTTGGTTGTCGCAGACAGAAGAATCAATTATGTTAAAGCAAGGCGTAGGCGTTCCTAAACATGAAGAAGGGTTTGAATCAGTTATTCCAATAACTCCATCTGATTTTGGAACAATTATTTTCATTTCTGTTAGAACTCCTATCTGGCCATTCTCGTAGGAAGCATTTGTTGAACACGTTTATTTTCGCGTAAGTGTTTTGTTTTTCGCCTTTGTATTGTTCTTTGGTTTCGAAGTTCATGTCTAAAGGCGCTGCTGAAACGTCAGAATTGAGTTTTGGGATGGTTTCCTTCCATTTGGAACCTGTCACGAACACGTCCTGGTATCCCGTGGTTTCGTAAACGTAACACAATCTGGCGAACGGAGAGTAACTGGTTTCCATTTGCACGTCAGGAATGTTTATGTTCCAGGATACCTCGTCAGTATCGCCTCTTCTCACGCTTTCTGTTTGAACTTGTTTTCGGGTTTGGCCTTCAAGGTCGAGCCCGACAGTGCTCAATAATTCCACGTAGATTTGTGTCGCGTCGGCTTCGCCCAGGTTGGAAATGGTTGCTGTCATGGTTATCGTGTCTTTGGGTTGCGGGTCGTCCGTGTCAGAGGATAGTTCAAGTGTCAGCCCGTTGCCGGTTCCTGCGCTAGTTCTCGTTGAAGTGCACCCCGCTAAGAAAATCATTAATGCAACAAGTAGTATGGTCGTTTTTTTCATTTAATCCTTTTTCTTTGAACTGCCAGGCAAACCAATAACGTACAATACAGGAAACACTATGAGGGCTATTACAATTAGAACTGACCACGTCCACCCGGGGATTTCCAATTGGGCGCTGCCAATTGCCTCGAAGAAGCCTAGCGTGAATCCTGCGAAGTAAAGAACTGCTGCCATGGCGCCTAATCCTCCCATCCATTTTATGTATTTGTTGCCAGTAACGTCTTCTCCTAGGAAGAGGCCTCCTGCCATTATTACGCCAAGCCCTATTATCAAAAAGACTCCGACCCAGGGCAGGAATTCTTGGGTGAATCCAACTAATAGCAGGCTTACTGACATGAATAGGCCGAAAGCCATTGCGATTAAAATGTTTATTTTTTTCTGGTCTGGTTCTACGAAGATTTTTGCTCTTAGAAGCGCTCCGTAAGATAATGCGAAGAATAAGAGAAAGGGTAGTATGACTTCGAAGAAACCTATTTGAGTGAGGATTTCGAATCCTTCTGTGAAACTGAACGGAACGGTAGTTGTCGCCATTGAATAAGATTATTGGGTTTTGTTATTTATTAATGTTTTTTTTGCGGTTCTACTCGGCAAAGCAGCCTGTCACAACAATTAGTTTTCCGTGGCTAGCACTCATATCATTGTAATAAGTTAGAGCTTTGATGAAGTAAGCGTCGCAGTCCAAGTTGTAATCGTCTGGCTTGAACAGCCATGAAAGGTTTTCGCCAGTTCCCAGGTTTTTTGATGCAACGATTGTTTCCGCGCCGTTAACGTCCTGCACTACTTGGATAATGGTTTGAGCGCTTATCGGGGTTCCAGCGCGGTTCTTGTTTTCAACACTTATGTTGGTCTCACCTATTGATTTATCCACTTTTATTGAAGATAATGTCATGCTCGCGTTCGGGTATTTAGGGTAAGCTTCTACCCTAATGTTACCTCCATAACTGGTGTTCGTGAAGTTGAATGTTACGAAAGGGTCTATGTCTGACACGCCCCCAGCGAGAGGTTTAACTAGTACTGTTAAGTTGTGAGTTTCTCCTGGCAAGAATTCCTGTGAGAGCGATGGGTTAGGGTTGCTTATGCTCCAATCACTGTTTAAGGAAACTATTATGGCTGCGTCACTCTTTATCACTGTTTCACCGTTGTTCTTTATTCTTAGGGTCGCGTTTATGGATTCGTTAACTTCTATGAAGTTTTTTGTGAAGTTCACGCTTACTATGTCCAAAGTATTATTGATTAGGTTGAACGCGTTTTGCGAAGAAGTCTCGTTATAATCTGTTATGCTGTCCAGCGAATCGCTGCTGGTCGCGTTCAGGATTATAGTGTATTGCCCGAAGGTTTGGTCGCTCGCTATGCTGAACGTTTTTTGATAAATATGTGAGTATTCATCTATTGTTCCGATGTCCACCATACTTATCCTCTGCCATTCTGAAGTGTCAGGATACTTGATTATCGCCTGAACGTCCGATATATTGGTCGCGAGGTTCCAGTCCGTAACGTTCGCGTTCACAGTAAAAGTCAGTGTTTCGTTTCGCACTGGCGTGCTCGGTGTCCATGACGTTGCGTTGAACCAGGGTTCGACCGGGCAGTCGTTTCCTTTGTCAGTCACCACCTCTCCGAAATCTGTTTCTAAGACGCTGTTCTTGCAGTGGTCGCAATTGAACGTTAGCGAAGCGTCAGCGCAACCATTGCTGGATTCCGTGCTCGTATCGTTCAAATCGTAATACAAATCGACTCCTCTTTCTCTTAGGCTAGTGCAAGCGTAAGTTATTGTCATATTGCACTCCCCTGAAGTGATGGGCGTGCATTCTGCGCTCCCTATCATCGTGGTGCAGGACGCGTCGCTGTACAATGATAAGTTCACTGTTTCATCTATCAAATCGTCGTCCGTAACGTTCACAGTGAATACTGTTGTTGAGTTGTCTTCAACAAGTTTTGTTATGCTTCCCACCAAGGCAGGGTCGTTATTGCAGTAGCACTGTCCTGAACTACACCACGTGTCTCCTGGAGAGTATCCTGCCCCGCACCAAGACTCACATGTCTGATTGGTTAAAGTCACGTTGTTATCAAAACATGAGTATTCTGTCAAGTAACTCCCAGAGCAAACGTCTGCGTAGTCGTACGTGTCGTATAGGTCTATTCCGCTTGAAAGGTGACAATAATAGTCTAATACTTGGGTGGTGGTCTGCGTGGTAAAGTTAAGTGCTCCCTCGTCCGGGTCAGTGCAACCTATCGAATATGGAGGGGTTTCTCCTGTTGCGCAACAACCTTTTTGGTTTGAGGCTGATTCTTCACAATTCCCAGTGCAGCAATCACTTCCTGAATTGCACGCTCCTGCCTGCATGTTCACGTTCCCCGAGGCCGAGCCGTACGTCAAGCACCCAGTATCACACGTCATTCCAGAAGTATCATAGTTTGCTGTGTCCGCGCTGCACTTGTCTCCGCAGTAGTCTGCTGGCGTGTTGCAGTCCGCCCTGCAAGTCCCTGCCACGCACAAGTCTGAATCACAATCATCACCAGTCGTGCATGACTGTCCGTTATCATACCCGCACTTGTTATCCGCGGCTCTGCAACTGCTTGGAGTGGTGTCACTGCACAAAGCGTCAACTCCGCAACAGTTACCTCCATGCGCTATACTCTCATCCAATTGACAACCACTGTCACAACAATAACCATCTCTTCCCCAAGGAGCTGTGGAACTGGCAATTATACTTGAATCACACGCGTCCCCGCTGGCATCGCAAGTCGCGACAAAATAATAATTGTTGGAAGCGTCAATCCTCACCACGCTGGCAACCGCTGTGCACCCCGCAGTCGTAACCATTCCGTCCGCCGTAAAAACGTGGCCTCCACTCCAATCCCCTGAATCATCGCAGCCCTTTCCATCAGCGTCCGAATCAAAATCATAATCCGTGGTCGCGACACCAGAATCGTCATCGTACAAGCTGCCAGTGTAGAACACGTAACCACTTGTTTCGCAGTCAAAATTAGTGCCATCAACAGCACCCTCGTCATCGAAGCACATTCCGTCCTGCACGTAATCTCCACCAGTCACCACAGTATCACACTGCTTACCTCCATGACCATCACAACTACCATAAAAATCAGTATCCAACGTAACATCCACAGAATCACAAGAACCGACACAAATCCCTCCAGCAACCCAGCCGTCCGCGGCGCTGGTATCACAAGGGTCTTCATCCCCCGCAGCACCAGAACTGCAACCTGCCTTAAGAGTTCCTTCATCATCATACAAAGCTCCGGTCGTGCACGAGTCCGCGTCAGTGCAAACACCTCCAGCAACGTAATCCCCATCAGTCACGTCAGTATCACACCTATTGGCTTCAGCAACAGTCACGCCACAAGACGAGCACGTGTCCTTATAAGAACTATCACCAGAATCATAACACGTGTGTCCCGAAGCATCACACGTCCCTGCCGTCAAACACAAACCATCCTGTTCGAAAGCGTTGCTGCCCACGTCAGCGTCACACGCATAACCCGCCGAACACGCGCTACTACACTTCGCATCAGTCACGTCCCCCGAACAAGAACTGTCAACACCACAATTACACGAAACCAAACCAGTCACGCAACCACTATCAACGCACACGCCCTCAGCCCCATAATTACCCCCCGAAATAATAGAGTTGTCACACCACTTACTCTCCCAACCCGCGCACTCAGTATCATAATACGAACTCGTATACGCCACGTGACCAGACACGTCACAATCATAACTCACGTCATCAGCGCTAGCACAAATCCCTTGCTGATTAAAAACGCCTCCAGCGTTACCATTAGAGTTCTCGCATGAGTAACCATCATTGCTAGAAGAACAACCACAATAATACGACGACCCATCATAAACCACGTCCTCAACCCCATCATCCCCACAACAAACCCCATCATCCGCAATACACACACCATTCGTATTACACGCCTGACCCTTAGCCGTTGTTTGCGCGCTCCACGCACTACCCGTACAATAATAATTCGACCCATCAAGCGTTATCAAATCACAAACCGTGCCCGAACCACACGTCTTCAAAACACCACCATCACAAGCCTTACTAGAATCACTCCCAAACACCCAATCATCCGAACCACTACAACAACGAGAATTAGTGGAATCCCAATAAGTAGAATCATCCTTACCCCCTCCTATAACACAACCACAACCAGGCTGAGTTTCGTCAACAGTGTCGTAAACGCACGCGCTGGTAACGTAACCATTGGTCGCGTCACACGCGTCAGGACCTTCACCATTAGCGCTCGCATCACCAGTACATGTAGCATCATAAGCACTGGAACGACAAGTCGCCGAGTCATCACCAGCACCGCAAGCACTAGAACAAGTATCAGCAAAATAAGACTGACCAAAACCAGTACAAACAGTCTTAGTCGTGCTAGGAGCAACACCATCACAAATACTAGCGCCA
>JAFCDO010000025.1:0-5450 GCA_017609605.1 Candidatus Parvarchaeota archaeon | reverse complement strand
GAATTTTTAGAATCCTGTTTTTCGTTCAAGCAGGGCAAAACTTGTTCCCACTCCAACAGCGACAAGTATTGAAACCGCTACTTTAGCTATGAAGAAAGTTATTCCAAAGTAATTTACTTCTAAGAAGATTCGCATCGGACCCACTAAGGTTTGCCCTGTCATGAAAGCCGCTAAAACCCCTATTGGAACGCCTTTCTTTTTCAAAGATTTCAGTAGTGGCATGTAAGTGAGCAAAGGCCCTGGCGTGGCCACGCCAATGAGTGTGGATTTTATTATGTTGGCCTCTCCGCGCAACTTTTTCTTCATGTTTTTTTTGAAATGATGGTGGTTGATTACTTGAGATACGATTACTGCTACGATTAATATTGGCAGTATCATCAAGAAGTCCGCTATTGCTTTCATAAGGATTTCTATCATAGGATTGCCTCCATGAGGAAGCCGCCGAGCGTTATGAACAAAACACTCACCAATAAACGTGTTATGAAGAATTTTAGTCCCAGAAACTTGACTTCCATTAAGTCTCGCACGATTGACTCGCAAATCACTTCTCCAGCGACCAGCGCGAAAATGACTCCAAAACCCGCACCCTTCGTGAGAAGTGTAAACGCCAACGGGTAGGTCGCGTATCTAGGTATTGGTAGGAGAATGCCGATTATTGTTGCGAAAGGTATTGAAAACGCAAGGTTAGAGTTCAGTAAAGATTGGACGAGCTCATCCGGCACGTAATAATCTAAAGCCACGCTGAAAAGAGTTGCGATAAAAAATATTGGTAGAATAATCCTAAGTTCTTTAATGGAGTCTCGAAGTATTGTTTTCACGTTTTCCGAACGCATAATCTTCTTTTATGTAAATCATTATTGAAAACCTTTTTGGCAAGAGCGAAAAACTTTTTAAAACCTTCAGAGCAATTAAATTGCAGAGTTGCCTCCTTAGCTCAGTGGCTTAGAGCAACTGCCTTGTAAAAGAGAAATGGTGAAAACCAGACTTTTTCAGGAGAGCAGTAGGTCGTGGGTTCAAATCCCATAGGAGGCTTAAAAGTTAGGTGTAACCTTTTTAGAAAGAATTGGTCTTCTGTAACCCTTACTTGACGGTTTTATTTAACCCTGTTAAGAATTTTGATGAATGGTATTGCTAAAACAGTTATCAGAACTACGTAAAGTATCCACGGAAAGGTTAGGGCGTCGTTCAGGAATCGGGGCCAGATCTTGACGAGGAAGGCTGTGCATATGATCGTGAAAGCCATTATGAGATTTATCTCGATTGCTTTGATGGTTATTTTCTTGTTAATTATTTCTTTCAAGCCCATGGTGCTTGATTCAGGGTTTTAGAAGGGTTATATAATTTACTTTTATTCTATAAAGAAAAAGGTTATATGTTTGTTTTTACTTAAAGGATAATAATATGAGAGAAAACTGGTTATTAAGAACTTACAGAAGAGGAAAAGAATTCTTGAACAGGCAGTGGAATCAAAGGATTATTGGTTTGGAAGAAACGCTTGAACTTGAACCAGAAGAAAGAGAACAGATATTGAAGAAACAAACGTATACCGGACCCGTCAACATATATGATAGATCTTACATGCCTGGCATGGTAGGGTCAAGCGCAGGACCATTTCCGATGGGAAAGAAGAGCAGAAAGAAAAAGTTCTGAAACCTTCTCTTTTTGAGTGTTTTTCCTGCTTCGCCCAGGTAACCAGAAGTGTCTCGGATAACGTTTAAATATTCTAAGACTCATAGGAGAATTTTAATGAATAACACTACCCTAAATCTGGCAAAAGCTTTCGTAGGGGAAAGCCAGGCTAGGAACCGTTACACGTTCTACGCGAAAACAGCTTTGAAAGAAGGGTTTCAACAAGCATCCGAAATCTTTTTGATAACAGCGGATAATGAAAGAGAGCACGCTAAATGGTTGCTTAGACTTATCAACCAGTTAGGAGGAAAAGATGTTGAAGTGGAGGCCAGCGTTCCAACAACTTTTGGAACAACTGTTGAAAACCTCAAAGCAGCGATTGCCGGCGAGCATTACGAGCACTCAAGCATGTACCCTGGATTTGCAAAAGTCGCGGAGGAAGAAGGTTTTCCGGAAATCGCTGCCCGGTTAAGAGCGATTTCCAGAGCTGAAGAGCATCATGAAGAAAGGTTTAAGAAACTTCTTTCCAGCATTGAGGGCGGAACCGTTTTCAAGAAAAGTAAGAGTGTCCAATGGGTTTGCGGGAAGTGCGGTTACGTTCACCATGGTGAAACGCCTCCAAAGGAGTGTCCATCGTGCAGTCACCCGAAAGAATACTTTCAGGTGAAGTGCGAAGAATAACTAAAAAACTCCTTTAGAACACGGTCTCGTTATAAGTACTGTAAAGGTTTCTTTATAGAAAAACAAAAAGATTTAAATTCATTACAACATTATTGTTTCTTGATGAGGGTTGAATTATCTGCTCCTTTAAGTGAAACCGCGGGGTACAAGATAACCTGTCCAGAACATCTTAAAAGATTCTTAACTCAAACAACTAAAAAATCTCTTGAAGAAACATTAATCAAAATCGATGATACAAGAAATATTTATTTTAACGAAACGTGCCTAGTTCCGCCTTCAGAATGGACCACTTTTATTTGCGCTCAAGATAATAACCAAGTTTGGGGTTCTAAAAAACTTGAAAATAGCGTTAAAAATTTTTTGACATCGTACTCATTAGACCACGCCCGGTTTGAAGATGACTTGTTTGAAATAGAGTTCAAACCAGAAGAAACTGGTTTCTCTGCAAAAGCAAGTGCTTCATACGTCAGTAGTTATGGAACGTTATTAAAAGAAAAAGAATTGCTGAACAAGGTTCGTTATTGGCGCTCTGGATTAGAATCGCTTGGTTTTCAAGAAGTCGAAATAGTTGACCACGGTTCTTTAATCGAATTAAAAGACGTTAAAAATCGTTTCTCAGAAGATTTACCGGACTTCTTGTCAAAAAAGTTTTTAGAATTCGGAAGAAACAGGCCGAACTCAGAACTATTCAAGTTTTATTTACGCTCAGAAAGAAATTATTTAAAAACAACTCAGGATTCCTCGACTTTTGAAGGATTAATGAATAACTCGGATTTCGCTGTTGATTTCTTAGGAGGGTTCAGTGACGAACCTCAAAAAATTTGGCACGAGTTCAGAGAACCTTCAAAAATTAAATTAAAGGCTTTGTCCACGCTATGCACAATACTCTTTCCAGTTACTGTTTTAGACAGGTTAACTTACGACTGGCGTCAGGAAGTTAAAGAAAAAATTCACGGAAAATATTTGGGGGCGCGAAACAGGTTTTACAGAGCGGTTAAAAAAGATGAAATAAGGGCTAAAGAAGAACTTTTTGAGCTTGGAAGAACGCTGGAAGAAAAAATTGCTTCAATGGGTTTAGAAGGCAGAAATGTTATTTCGTCCAAAGAAAGACTTCAGGCATAATCCTATAATTATTCCTTTACTTACTTATTGTAAGACCTAATATTATCCACTGCTAAGGAGACATAACCTTTTTTTTTGGAGTTGCAATGATTTAAATAACTTAACCATTAACAAAAGAAAGTGATGTTTGACTGGCGTTTTTTAATGTTTTTTAACGTGTTATCACTGGGCTTCTTCAACCTTTTTTTGAAAAAGTTTTCTTCAAAAAAGAACCCGATTCTAATATCGCTCGCCATAAACGCCATCCCTTTCCCATTCCTATTACTGCTGAATAAAGGTTTTCCACAATTATCGCTTATCTGGATTTACCCCATGCTATCAGTGATTTTTTACGGTATGGCTAACATAACCTCATTCAAAGCGTTCTCCAAAGGTGACGTATCACTGATCGCCCCGCTAGCAACTATGGGAAGCGTTTTCACACTAATGGTTTCAGTAATTTTTCTAGGCGAAGCTTTAACCATTCAAAAAGTGGTTGGCGTCCTGCTAGTCTTCCTGGGCATGGGATACTTAAACAAAAAAGAAAACTTGTGGAAATCATTAAAAGCCCTATACAATAATGACGTGGCAAGACTCGTCGTGCTAAGCTGTTTATTCCTCGCGTTAGCGAACGTGAACGATAAGTTCTCCCTCCAGTTCTTCAACCAGTTCTCGTACCCGTCAATAATATTTGGGGGAGCTGCACTACTCTTTATTCCTTACTTATTAATAGGTAAGAAAAATGTTGGAGAGTTTAAATCACTGATGACGAATAGATGGGGGTTCGCTGTTCTAGCAAGTTTTTGCCTCAGCGTGAGCTACGTCCTATTCATCTCCATGATAACGCAAGCGGACGTGAGCATCATCGTTCCATTATCCAACCTATCAGTCTTCATCGCAATCCTCTTAGGAAAACATGTTTTGAAAGAAAGAGTTGAGAATCGCTGGTTCGCCGCAGCGTTAATGGTGGTCGGCGCTTCATTACTTATGATGCCCCAGCTCTTCTAACACTTACTGGACGCTTATCAACAAATTCTTTAAACCCCAAAAAAACCTTCCTATTATTTGCGTCTGAACTAATACTATTCAGAGATTACTCGCCAAAGCAAAAAGGGGTTAGAAGCACAGTAGATCGCAAAGTAACTTCTGGATAAATCAAAATTATTTATAATCGTTCTGTTTTTATGATTATTCTATGGCTTTACTAACCAAATCCAAATATTTAGTAGGATTGCAATGTCCCAGATATTTATGGGCTTTAATTTATGATAAAGAGAAAATACCTAATCCGGATGTATCTGTTCAGTTTAAGTTTGATGAAGGAACTAAAGTGGGTGAATTAGCTACAAAACTCTTCCCTAATGGCATTAATGTTCCATTTGAAGATTTTAATAACAATTTGAAGAAATCTAAAGAGCTTCTAAAAAAGAAAAAACCTTTGTTTGAGGCAGGATTCAGAGTTGGAAATTGTTTTTCCAGAGCGGATATCCTTGTTCCTGTAGGGGATAAATGGGATATAATTGAAGTTAAATCGGGAACTAAAGTTAAGGATATCAATATCCATGATATGGCTTTCCAGAAATATTGTTATGAATCTGAAGGACTGAAAATAAGAAACTGTTTTTTAATGCACCTAAATAATGAGTATATAAAAAAAGGGGAAATTGATATTGAAAAATTGTTTGTTAAAGATAACATTACTCCTGAAGTTGAAGAATCAATGAAAAACACTAAAGAAAAAATTAATTATATTCTTGAAGTGATCAATAAGGATAAATGTCCTGAAGCCGTTATTGGTCCACAATGTAAAAATCCTTATGAGTGTCCTTTAACTGAATGTTGGGATTTTCTTCCTGAAAATCATGTTTTTCATTTGTATCGCGGAGGTAAAAAATCTCTTCAGTTATTTGAAGATGGAATTTATGCTATTGGGGATATTCCTGAAGATTTTAAACTGAGTGATAAGCAGGGAATACAGAAAGATTGTGAGGTCAAAGGGGAAATTCATGTTCATAAAGAGAAAATTAAACATTTTCTGA
>JAFCDO010000024.1:0-6349 GCA_017609605.1 Candidatus Parvarchaeota archaeon | reverse complement strand
AACAGAAAAGTACAGGATAACCATGGAAAACATTAAAGGAGAATTGGTTAAGGATTTTTTGGACAAAAACCCTGATAAGCACGGAAGCGTTTGCAAAAAAATTGGTGAAGCAGTGGCTTCACTGCACGATTATAGCATAATTCACGGCGACCTCACGACAAGCAATTTAATCCTGCACGAAAACCAGGTTTACGTGATTGATTTCGGGCTCGGAAACCATTCCCAAAAAGTGGAAGACAAAGCAGTGGACGTGCACTTGTTTAAGCAAGCGCTTAAGAGTAAACACTCCCAAATCCACGAGAAATGTTACAAATCATTCCTGAAAACTTACTCCAAAACCAAGGACTTTGAAAAAGTGATGAAAAGACTTGAAAAAGTGGAGCGCAGAGGAAGATACAAGTGAACCCAATATTCTTAACATTATCGCTCATCGATGTTATAGCTGGTTTCGTCTTAGTGTCAAGTGAAGGGTCGGGCAGGATAGTGCATTTCTTCGCAATGTACGCTTTAATCAAAGGAGTCTGGTCATTAATGTCCAGCTTCAGCGCAGGATATTATTTTGACTGGATGGGCGCGGTAGACACCATCACAGGCATCTGCCTATTACTGACGAATTATAACCTTGTTTTCGGTTTCTTCTCCATAATAGGCATGGCTCAAGTCATGAAAGGAATATACAGCGCGATCAGATGTCTTTAAAGAAACACTTAGTTTAATCTTTCATTCCGAGATGATTAAAACAAAAATACAGGATTATTATTTATGCAACGCGCATCCAAAGAAAAGCTTTATAAACCGTTATTTCTTGACTTTGTGAAGCGATTGGACTCGTGAAAGAGCGGTTCCAAATCAGAGGTAAACAAAAAAAATGGCGAGAATGCACGCACGCAAGCGTGGAAAAAGCGGAAGCACTAAACCACTTCAAAAAACTTCGCCCGTATGGGTGGCTCACAAGCCAAAAGAAGTTGAGCAAATAATTCTTAACCTAGCTAAAAAAAGGTACGGAACAGCAAAAATTGGTTTAACCTTAAGAGACACTTATGGAGTTCCGGACGCGCAATTAATGCTCGGGAAGACCATATCTAAAGTGCTGGAAGAGCACGGATTAACATCTGCCCTGCCTGAAGACTTGTTCAACCTGATGAAGAGAGCTGTGATGGTAAGAGAGCATTTGGACAAGAACTCAAAAGACAATGTTTCAAGAAGAGGACTTCAGTTAATTGAATCAAAAATCAGAAGATTATCCAAATACTACAAGAAAAAGAGAAAAATTTCCCAAGACTGGAGATATGACGCTCAAAAAGCGAGGATAATAGTGAGAGGATAAAAAAAAATGGCTAAACCCAGAAAACAACCGCGAAAAAAGAAAAAGCAAGAGTTTGAAATACTGGCTCCTCCCGTGTTCAACGAGAAAACGTTGGGCAAAACCGTTGCGAAAGACCAAAAACTATTACTCGGAAGAACAGTCAACGTCACCATGAGAGAAATCACTGGCGAGTACGCCAAACAATACGTGCACTTCAAACTGATGGTTTCAGTGGTAAGAGGTGGGAAAGCGCACACCGAACTCAAAAAAATGGAGATATCTAAGTCTTACCTTACTAGAATGGTCAGAAAGGGCAAGACCAAATTGGATAAAGTGTTCGATCACAAAACAAAAGATGATAAACAAATCCGAATAAAAATAATGATGATAGTTGGGGGAAAAATTGGGGGCAAACAGAAAAAAAGCTTGCACCACGCGATAGCAAAAGAAATCGAAAAACAAGTCACTCAAAGCTCGCTGGAAGCCCTGACCAACGCGGTATTAAACCAATCCCTTGCCAACAACTTAAAAAACTTCTTGAGAAAAATTGCTCCAGTGAACTTCGTAATAATTCGAATGCTTGAAGTGAAAAAACCCAGAAGGTTAGCGAAAAAAACAGAAACAAAAACCGAAGAGCCGAAGAAAGAAAAAGTGAAGACAGAAGAGAAAGAACCTGAAGAAGAGAAAAAAGTGGAGAAGCCAAAAGAAAAAGTTGTGAAGAAAGAAACAAAGAAAGAAGAGAAACCTAAACCAAAGAAGAAAAAAGAGTCTCAAACCCAAAAAAAAGAATCAAAAAAAGCGGTTAAAAAAATTGTTAAGAAATCAAAATAATTCTTCAAAAATTCATTATTCTATCTTTTCTATCCTTTTTCATAAGCAAACAAACCCTGGACTCTTTCTTCTCATCAACCTCTTTCCAACCCAGTTCTTGCGCAAGCTCTTTAGAAAACTCTTTGATCTCGGAGTGAAGCGGCATGTTTTCTTCTTTAAGTCGTTCGCGACTGAAACCCACCCACATGTAAGCCTTGCACTCAACGAAATCCGGGTTCGCATTCCTGATTAATCTTGCATAGCCTTTCGCGTCCAACATGTTTAAACCTTTAACCAGGGTCAGCCTAATCACTTTTCGAGTCTTGAGTTTTGGCAACAGTTTTAGGGTCTCACCAATTTTTTTCCACAAACCTTTACTCAACGGCCGGCAAACCTTTTCGTACACTTTTTCGTTGGGCGCGGGCAAGGTCACGTATAGTTGTGTGGGCAGACACCCCAACTTTTTCAAAACCTCGGGACGAGTCCCGTTTGTGACCAAGAAAGAAGTCATACCTCTTTTGTTGATTAATCCAATTAACTCGTCTAACTTAGGGTATAGTGTTGGCTCGCCCGCCAGGCTGATGGCAACGTGCTTCGGCTCAAACGCTTCCCTAACCTTTTTTTGGTCGGCTTTCGGGTTGCCAGGATATCCGGACAACAACTCTTTCTGCTTCTCAATCAGTTCATCCAAAATTTTTTTAGGGTCGTCAACAATTCCTTTCCAGTCTGGGCGATTCACTGACAAGTCCCTCCAACAGAACTGGCAGGCCTGATTGCAGAACGGAAGGCTGGGAGTCATTTGCATACAGCGATGACAGTTAATGCCATAAAATTGTTGCTTATAGCACACGCCTTTTCCAACCAAACTTTTTTTAGTCCACCCGCACACTTCCACCGCAGCGTTACCGCTGAAACGATAACCAGCTCTCCTCAATCTTTCCCTATCAACGCCCTTCATTTTACCGTCTTTGCAGAACTGGTTTAAAAAAGCTTTGAAACAATACAAAACCTTTAAAAAATATTCTTTGCAAGAATTAGAGATACGCGCTGGTAGTCTAGTTTGGTTCAGGATTCGGCCCTGCCACGGCCGTGACCCGGGTTCAAATCCCGGCCAGCGCATAAAAACATTCATATATCTATTTGATATTCTTCTGATATAGAGGTGATGGCATATGAAAAGAGTATTGATTCAAATACCCGATAAGTTATATGGCGGATTGCAGGAAATTGTTGATATGGGTTATTACGCAAGCTTGAACGAGTTAGTGAGACAGGCATTGAGAGAAGAAATGGAAGTCGTTAAGGAGCAGATGAAGAGGCTCAGTTCTCCCTTGGTTGAAGTTAAAAAGGGAAAATTGCTCACGGAGAAGAAAGTCTTGGGCTAGATGTATGCATAAGCTTCTTTTCACTAAGACATTCAGCAAGCAGTTTCTTAAGTTAGATAAGAAGGCTCAGGACAGAATATCTAATAGAATAATGTTGCTGAAGAAAAACCCTAAGCTTGGACAGCACATGAAGGATTTGAGTCTATGGAATTTGAGAGTTGAGAAGTATAAAATAATATATTTTATTGAAAAAGAAAAACTGTTCATCATTCTTCTTGATATTGGGCATAGAAAGCTTGTGTATAGAAGGTATTGACGACCAGCGCACCCATTTTTTTTTTACCAACAGTTTTATTAAACAAGAATTTCAATTAAAATAAGGTATGAACAGTAAAGGAGTAACTCCCGTAATCGCTCAAATCATCATGCTACTCATCGCAGTGGCCATAGCGGTATCAGCCTATTATTTCATCATCTCACTGCAAACAGACATTGAAACAGGTGGAACAGCTTCTACCAAAAAAATTGTTAGCACTTCAGGGAAAGTGTTGAACCTTGTAAGCATTAAATGCAACGCCAGCGCGACGTATGACGTCGTCCTCACCGTGCAGAACGCGGGTGTCGGGAAAATAGATAGTGGTTACTGGCAGGGCGTGCTTATCGATCAGGCGGGCAACGCGTTGGAGACCAACCAGTCAGACGCTTCCGAAGCAGCCATGACTCAGAGTGGTTTCATAACGCTGGAGTTCAACTTCGCAAATTACTTGTTGGCGGCTAACACCAACACGACTTTTTCTGTGAAGGCGTACAGTCCAGACGGCGCCATCGTGACAGGAACGTGCATCCTGCAATAAGAAAGGAAAAAGGTTTTAAAACAAATATCAGTTATTTAAAGAAGGTTTGGTGGACACTTCGTGTTCCTCCATAATCCAGGGCTCGTGGTCTAGTCTGGTTATGACGTCGCCCTTACAAGGCGAAGGTCGCTGGTTCGAATCCGGCCGGGCCCATCTTAACCCGCTCAAAAACTTTAGTTTTTGGCGCCCCGAAACGATAGAGTTTCGAGGGTTTTTACCGAAAAAGCTTAACCAAAAAAAAGATTCTTTGATGTAATCTTTCTTCCCAAGAAAGATTCATTGATAAACTTCTTTGGTGAAGCTTTCTTTCCCACAAAAACGACGTTTTTGGGCCCCGAAAACTAAGTGTTTTCGTGGGTTAAGAAAGGTTCGTTGAATAAAACTTTTTAATTCAGAGAATCCTAATGGTTACGGATGGAAAAGTTTCAGAAAATATTGCTCATAATTTTCGCGCAAATAGTGCTTTTCACTTTCCTTAACGTTAACCAAGACCAAATCGTGGCACTTCTATTTCCACCGCTCTTCTCAGTGACTTTATTTTTTTCATTGTTATTCCTTTTTGACGAGAAAATAACTAAAACAGAAATATGGTTCGGGTTGTTCCTAGTAGCTGTTGCGATAATGTCAACAGGGGTTGGAGCCCACCTAACCGCTAACGCGATTCACAACTTGTTCAATCAGGAACTGCCTAAAATGGAGGAGGCCTTGAACAACGCTTTGAACTTCTCTGAAACCGCGTTAACACTCAATTTTTCTGAAACAACGATTCCAGAAATCCTTTATCACTATGATGAATGGATGAGTCACGTGATGATGTTTATTGGCGTCGTGTTGCTTGGAGTATCAATATACTTGTTGTCAAAGGATTCTTTTGAGAAAACAACGAATTTTTTCAAAGAGTTCTCAAAAAAAGTTAGGGGAAAAGGATTGGAAATTCCAAAAAACGTTACCTTAAAAGACTATGTGTTCATCTCGTTTATTGGAAGTTTTCTTGGTGTCCTGTTAGCTTTAATGGGCATTGAAGGAAACGTGGTTTATTATGGTGCCCTCCTGACACTTTTGGGGTTAAGCTTTATGGGCGTGAAACTCAAGCAAGGCCTAAAAATGCGGGTCATTGATTTAAGAGTGGTTTTCTTAATAACAACGATCGCTTCTTACCTTGCCACGACCACTGCGTATTTTTTCGTAACAGGAGTCGGAGCATTAACTTCATTCAATTTCTGACCAAAAGTTTTTAGTCAAAGAAACGAAAAAGAATTATATACTAAAGATTACTGGATAATCTTGTATGGGAAGTGTTGAAGCTTTTCTCAAAAACGTGGCGGGAGAAATAGTGATGTCAAAAGACCCTGCCAGCGCGCTCAAAAAATGGAGAACTTTGTTCAACGTTTCTCAAACAATTCTTGCCAGGGAACTCGGAATATCCTGTTCAGTGATAAGCGATTATGAAAGCGGAAGAAGACAATCCCCTGGATCCAAAGTGGTTAAAAAATATTTGGAAGCGTTAGTGTTGATTGACGAGCGAAAAGGAGGTGTGATTGTGAACTCTTTCACTAAAATGTTGCCGCAAAGAATTGCTAAAGGCTCAATAATAAGTGTCAAGGAGTTCAGCACGCCGATAACAGTGAGAATATTGTCAAACGTGCTGGAAGCCGAAAACCATTCTGATAAAGAACTTTTGGAAAAAAAGGTTTACGGTTACACGCTGATTAACGCTGAGCTCGCAATTGTTGAAATGACTCCAGACGATTTCCTGCAGTTCTTCGGCTCGACTAGCAAGAGGGCATTGATTTTTACGAACGCGCACACAGGCCGCTCAATAATGACTGCTGTTAAAGTGGGTCAAGTGATGGGCAAGGTTTTCAAGCCAACCATGGTTGTTATTCACAGCAACGTGAAATTAGATAAGGTCGCGTTGCGAATAGCTGAAAAAGAGAACATCGCGTTGGCTCAAACCAAGCTCGAAATCAAAGAATTACTAAAGAAACTGGCTGAAATAGACTAAAAACTTTGTGTGTTGCACATACACTTGCTAGATTGCTAAAACCTTTTTT
>JAFCDO010000039.1:0-2669 GCA_017609605.1 Candidatus Parvarchaeota archaeon | reverse complement strand
AGAAAACATCGGTGATCCAACATCACTCTTGGATTGGGAGATAGTTGAATGGCCAACATGGGGCACTTGGACAATCACTCCGGAAGAAGGATATGATTTAACTCCAGAACTTGAACCATTCGTTGTTGAAGTATCTGTTGTTGCACCAGATAAAAAGAATTCTGAATTCGAAGGAGAAATAAAGATTATCAATAAAGAAAACAGTAGTGATTTCTGCACTATAGATGTCTCACTTGCAACACCGAAAAACAAACCATTCAATTTCAACTTCCCTCTGCTCAGTTGGCTGTTTGAACGATTTCCAAATGTATTTCCGATACTGAGGCAACTGCTAGAGTTATAAAACCAATCTCCCTTTTTCTATATATTAAACAACCAGCAGATGGATTTTCTTAAAGAAACCCTTGTAAAACAAGACGGGCGAACGCAGGGAGATAACCTTTTGATGAAACATTTGGGAGTCCTGTGGAAGAAAACCCAAGATGCCTGCCCGGATTAAAAAGAATCAGACGCATAGAAAGCAGTAAAATTTAAGTGATCAAAAGATTTGCTATATACTCAGATTCATACCAAATATTTGTCAACTATATTTTTTTTAGTTCTTTGATTCTTATATCCAACTCTCTTCTTGATATGAACTGAATAAATTCACAGCAGTTATTTCCCTGGGCACCTATCAATACAAATTTACTTTGCTTACAAAAGACATAAGCTTCGCCTTGCCGATTTCCTTCTCTGGTAATACTTACTAGCATTGTCCAACCTAACTTTATAGCTTCTTGATAATCACTAACTATCACAATATCATCATTATTTGATTCAACTCCCTCCAATCTATCACGTGTTGAAACAAAGTCTATTACCCTCCATGGTATAGGTACTTTTTTGTTTTCATTAGTACATATAACTATAAATTCTGATCCTCTCCATATTACTCGTCCTTCGTGAGTATTTCCCCAATGACAACCAATTTTTACGATATCTCCTGTTCGAACGTCAAAACCTGTTCCACATCTATTTGGCATAATCAGCCCTTCATTATCGTCGTATTCATCAGCCTTATTTGGTTCTGTTTTTATTTCCATTTTCCATCACCTTTCTAAATCTAAATTAAAAATTGGGGTTTTGTCTATTTTAGCCATACCAAGCATAACGCCACAAGCGGAGTCTTAGTCTTTTGACTCTTCTGAGAACCAAGCCATTTTTCCTGTTTTTGCATGTATGTTTATTGTATTACAACTGAACGCCTGCATGATTTTTTTAATACTTTCACTAAACGTCACACTCAGATCTCTACCATAAAAGATTTCATGCACCGGTTTACGGGTGAATATAACCTCCGGTTCGTTTTTTGAGGACCATACAACGAAAAAAAGTTCTCTATCTCTCATTGAAAAAGTAAGATAATTGTTTTGCTTCTTCTTAAAGAGTCTTGTTAACCCTGTAATCTCTACTAGATTAACTTCAAAATGGGTGTCAAATTTCCAAGTATTTTTTAACATGGAAACGCCTCTCTCAAAAGGGATCAATGCTTTATTATCATATTCTTGGAGCCGCTGTATGTCTAAAGTTAAACTATCTCGTTCAGTAGAAATATAAAGTTTCCCGTTTTTTTGTTCAATAGCAAGCTCCCCACCCTCCTGTAATTCACTCAACCAAGACGAAGTTTTTTTAAGATTTCTAGCATCAATACTGAAATAACAATCATTATCAACCACCGATTCTAAAAAGTAGGGTGTCTTGAACGATGAAACCCTGAACGCCCAATCACCGATCAACTGGCTGGAAAATAATCCATCTTTTTTTAATGCTATATCAACTGAAGAAATCAACCCGCCCAGCGTTAGTGAATCTAGTATCTTTTCGAACCTCTCCACTTCCAAAACCAGTCTAAAACCATCTTTATGTACCATACTATCACTTAATTTTTTAACATCATTTTTCATTTCGCTCACCTTTCAAATCCCTATTCTTCCCAGTCTTTCAATATACCAAGATAAAAGTTGATTAAGCGTTGACTGATACCCGTCTCCCTGTGGATGTAATCGACAGCCCTATCCCTAAGAGACCGTGCCATTTCAAACTCTCTAATGTAGCGATCAATGGCCTCCTCTGGATGTTTTGTACTCCGTGAAATCTCCGGTGTAGAATAGCCAGAAAGATACTGCATTATTATGATTTTTATATGGGTCGTTGGCGTACCCAGACCAGTTATTACCCCTCTTGTGGGAATAATAATCTTCTCACGTTCCATGAACGCCCTAGCCTTCTCACCAACTGTCGAAGGAGAAACTCCAAGCAACAACGCCACATCTTCGATAGAAAACAAGGCTCCTTGCTCGTAAGCCTCCATGAATATGCGAGCTATTCGCCTATCGAGGATCTCTTTATTCCAGTAGCCCACGATCTTCATCTGCCAATCATCCTTGGACCATAGCGTTATGACAACAGGTTTCAATCGGATCTTCTGGGCATTCATTCCATGTGACGGACTATCGTTAACAGCGACACCTAGCCATAACGTCTGCCCTGGTTCAAATCTGTTAAGGTTCTTAAACTTCCCAGATACCGAAGATTCTATTTTAGCCTTCATCAACTTGCTCACGCTCATTTGCTCACCCCACGGTCCTGTTCAGATTTCAGCCATGATTCCTTTTTCTTGAGTTCAC
>JAFCDO010000008.1:0-23315 GCA_017609605.1 Candidatus Parvarchaeota archaeon | reverse complement strand
AATAACCATTGAAGAAGTCAGATAAAAATCTCTTTCCAAAAATAAATTTACGTCTTCTTCAGTGCTTAACAGATGAGCAAGAGTCCATGCAGGGGCCAGATAAGACCTGTTTTTGCATTCCACACTCAACTCTTTAACCTCTTTTTTAAACTCACTCATACTCAACTCTTCATTACCCAATTTTTCTTTTAGCTCTTTTATTCCAATTTTATATTTTTCTCTGGCTTCCGGGAGTTCCACTTTCTCTATTTCACGTATAAGTCCTCTCTGAGAAGATTCCAAACTCATAAGATCATCAAAAATTATCTCCGCACCTCTTAGAAGCCAGGACGCAGCAGACTGCCTATGCAAAATCCGACCATCAATGGATTCATACGCGGCAAACGGAATCATCTTACTAAAAAAGAGCAAAAAGTAATTTTTAAAATTTCTCTTTTTTTTCCTCAAGCTTTTTTTCCAAAAAAGGTTGGAATGGGATCGCCGAGATTTGAACTCGGGAGCTCCCGCGCCCCGGGCGGGGATCCTACCAGGCTAGACCACGACCCCTAACAAAAATGTTTTAGAAGACCTATGCATTGAAAAAGTTTTTCACTTCACTCTCTTACCCGAAACATTTACCTTTTTGCGCGCTAAGCGTTTATACCTGTTCATAAAAGTGAGCAACAGTATGATGAAACTGCCTAAAACCAGTAGGTTAGATGCTAACTCGTTGAAAAAAAAGGTTATTGCACCAGCCACTAAAAGAATCATGCCCAAAATTATTCCAGTTTCCTTATGTATTTTTTTTAAAAGTTTCACCCCGTCCACACCTTTTCCATCATTTGTTTTATTTGCTCTTTGAGCTCATCCCAATTCCCATCATTATTAATCGTGAGGTCCGCCATACCAAAAGTTTTCTTGAAATCAAATTTTTCCCACTCGCGCTCCTCGTGTTTTCTGAAATCTTCCAGGGTTTTAGGGAAGCCCGGCCTGCCTCGCGTCTTCATTCTTTCGAAACGAATCTCTGGCTTCGCGGTCACCAACACCACTTTAATGTTTTTCCCAAACTCTTTTCTAAAAGTTTTCACGCCTAACGGCAACCTGATGCCATCAATCACCGCTTTCTTCCAGTCTTCTTGCCGAATTTTTTGAATGACTTTTTTCATGAAATATGTTTGACCGTACTTGTCACGCCTACTTTCAGAAACCTTGATTAAATTGTCCCGGGTTAGTTCTAAACCTTCACGCCGGGTTTCTTCTCTGACAAGGTCACCCATCGTTACCTGCTCATAACCATACTCTTTCACTAAATCGTCTTTAACCGCGCCCTTGCCTCCCCCGATGGGGCCGATCAAACCAATAACCTGAACCATGAGCATTATTTGGTGTATCAAGGCTTAAAAAGTTTTTACAAGAAAAAGAAAGCCTCAGGAGGGATTTGAACCCACGACCTCAGCCTTACCAAGGCTGCGCTCCACCGCCTGAGCTACTGAGGCAATCATTTATTCCTTTTTTTTCACTGTTATTGATTATTTTAAATGTTTTTCCTGTTACAGGCCAATCACAAGTAAAACTTAAAATCCTAACACGCAAAATACTTAAGAAATGTTCGGTCAATCATCCTGGCAAGAATTCGAAAAAAAAGTCGGAACACTCCTTGAACTGCATGATTACTGGGTAGAAACGAGCAAAGTGGTCGTGGGCGAGAACACCAAACGACAATACGACGTGATAGCCAGGAAAAATGACAAAGTTATACTCATTGACTGCAAAAAGTGGAACCACAATAGGTACAAGTCAAGCGCGTTGAAACGAGCAGTGAAATCACAGGTTGAAAGGTCAGAATTCCATCCCGGGAATAACAAGTTCCCTGTGATAGTAACTTGGTTTGACGAAGACATACAATTCCATGAAGGAGTGCCTATCGTACCTATTGGAAGACTGAACGACTTTCTTATTAGAATGGATGAATTAGACTTAAAAGTGGTTTAATCCTTCTTTTTTTTCCGTCTTCCCCTTGGCTTGGAAGACTTGAGAACGATTTTTCTGCAGGACTCGCACTTGATTTTATAAGGCCACTCCGCATCAATACTTTTATCAAACTCGTGCCCGCAGAACTGGCACTTATACATCAAATGAAGCACAGGAATTCCTTTCACGCTGTAAGCAGCTAAACCGTCTGAAGGACGGTAAACGTACGAACCCACCTTATCTTCTTTATTTAGTTCAACAGCTTTTTTCTGAACCTTGCTAAAATCCATTATAGTTTAATTCTCCTTCAACACTTATTTAAAAATTATTGCTCTGGCCTCTCACCTTGGTAAAAACCGTTATAAGAATGACTAGATTTTTCGCACTTGAAACCCACAAGCTGAAACCACGCCTCATCTCTGTGCACGCGAAGCTTAAATGACAGGAACACGCTTTGCGTGAAAAAACCAGTATAGCCGCTGTCGCAAACAGCGCTCTCCACTTTAACACACCCCAAACGATTAAAAGTGGACCTGGGCTTGACGTACAACACCACGCCTTCAGGAATGTTTATTTTCACGTCTGAACGCAACTCATAAAAACCGGGCTCTAACTCGTAAAAATCGTTCAATGGTTTGATTAATTGCTTGGGTTTTGACAACTCCCTCTTTTTGCCGTGCACGAATATCTCAGACCCCTCTTGTACTCGCCAGACCTCTGACACGCCGACGTCAATACCGTTAGGCCCAACCTTTTTCGTCTTGCCTTGAACAATGAATTTAGAAACAGTTTCACCAGATAAATGCATGTTCTTCCTTGAAAGTTTTTAGAATTATTTAACTCTTTTCACATAAAAAGAAGGTTTTTATAAACCAGACAACCAAATTTACTTCAATGGTTCACATCCTAGTGCATTATTCCGAGATAGGAATCAAGAAAGGGAATCGCAAGTACTTCGAAAACCTTTTGACAAACAATATTCAGCAAAGACTCAGAGGTCTAGCCAAAAAAGTGTGCAAAGACTACGGGTTCATACTCGTTGAAACCAGCAAAACAAAAGAAGTGGTGAAAACCCTGGAAAAAATTCCTGGAATCGCTTACCTCCTGGTCTGCTCAAAAGCTAAATTAAACATGGACGACATGCAAAAAAAGAGTTCAAAACTCTTGAAAAAAAAGGTTTTTGAAACTTTTAGGGTTAGCGCGAGAAGACAGAACAAGAACTTTGAAAAAACGTCTATGCAAGTGAACGCGGAGCTCGGAGCGTTCATCGTAAAAAAAACTGGAAAAAAAGTTCAGCTCAAAAAACCTGACGTTGAACTAGTAGTCGAAGTGTGCAACAAAAACGCTTACCTCTCAATCGAAAGACATGAAGGAATTGGGGGGTTGCCCACGGATTCTAAAAACAAGGTGGTCTCGCTAATGTCAGGGGGTTTTGACAGCCCCGTCGCATCATACTTGATGATGAAGCGCGGAGCCAAAGTAATTTTAGTGCACTTCCAGAACTACAAGCAGATGAAAGGAAGCGTGGAAGACAAGATTCACCAACTGACTAAGCGCTTGTCCGAATACCAAGGCAGAACTTTGCTTTACATCATTCCTTTTGAGAAAATCCAGCAGGACATCATCATGAACGTTCCAGCGAGCGTGAGAATGCTGGTTTACCGCAGACTCATGCTCAGAATCTCTGGAATCATCGCGGACAAGGAAAAAGCCAAAGCGCTCGTGACAGGGGATAACATGTCCCAAGTCTCGTCCCAAACCCTGGAAAACTTGGGGGCAGTGTATCCAGCATCCCAAAAAATCGTTCTCACCCCGTTGATGGGTTTTAACAAAACAGAAATCATCAATCTCTCTAAAAAAATCGGGACTTACGAAACTTCCAAATTACCGTACGGGGATTGCTGCTCATACTTCCTGCCCCAGCACCCAGAGCTCAGGGCCAAGCTGGAAGACTTGGAAAAGCTTGAAGAAAAACTGGACAAAAAACTAATCGCTGAAGCAGTTAAAGAAGCCAAGAAACACGTGTTTTAATCTTTCTCATAAGAAACCATTATCTTATTCACCAAACCTCTGCCCACCCCATACCTAACTCCTCTTACTTCTATTAAGTAAGTGTGGTTGTTATGACCCACCAGTTTAATCCTGGTTCCAGGAATCAGTCCTAAATCGCAAAGTCTTTTTCTGTATTCCTGACGGAAAAGACCTTTTCTCTTGCCATGACCCCTGCCAACGCCTTTTTTTATCTCTCTTATAATTGCTTCTTCTCCTTCAGACAAATCGCTCAACGGGAATAAATCATCAATACTACTCATTTTTTTACCTTCTTTTTTAAATGCGGGGGACGGGATTCGAACCCGCGAAGACACTAAGTCACAGGGTTTCTTACTTATTTTTTTTTGGTCGAGTTTTTTGGAAAACCTATGAAAATTCGATGATTTTCGGGATGCCGAAACCATGGATTGGTTTCGAGCGGTTTAGTCTTAAGCCCTGCCCCTTTGACCACTTGGGAACCCCCGCAAGTAATTAATGAAGTGTATTGGTAAGAAAGGATTTAAAAAAGTATTTACTCATTCCAAGGCAAAAGGATTATTGTTTAAACCCAATCATAAGCGCCTTTGGACATAATCTTATCGATTAAGTAATGGTGAACCGTTCCATCTGAACTTGATTGTTTCTCTGATATTTTGACGCCCATATCACTAAGAGTCACGTGAAGAACTTCGTGCTCAAGACCCATAACGTGGTTATCTTTTTACCTTTCCACTCTCTAACAAACTTTTCCATTCTACCCTTTATTAATAGAATTATAAACTAATTTTCATGTCAACGAAACCAAAGCATCCAAGCTGGCCCTTCCGCAAGCCTCAACGCTCGCCGCGTACTGCTCCCCTGTAACAGCCTGACCATTGACCCTGTTAGCGAGAACAGAGCAAACGCTTCCAGCCCTGTAACCAAGAAGTCTTGACAATCTAAATAATAAACTCGTCTCCATCTCTATGTTGGAAACTGGGCAGCCACCAAACCCGAAAACACTCAAGTCACGAATCATGTTAGGATTACTTATTTTCGTTAGTCCTCCAACCATTCTTCCTTGTCCAGCGTAAAAATCCTGTGTGGAAACAGTTATTCCTAACTCTACAGGAAAACTTTCAACAGATTCCATTAACGCTTCAGCAACCACTGGAGAACCCCTCGAAACGTACTCTACTTCCCGCAGGAATTGTTTAGCCTTAAAGAACAATCCTGACAATTCTTCATCGTACTCGTAACGCTCACCTTCCAAAGAAAATTCCAAATCCCACTTATCCTTAAATAAGTATTTTATTGCCGTGTTGTCCATGCCAATAGAGTAATCAGACACCACGAGGCTAGGAACTTTGGTGCTGGGGTTTGGGGAACCGGAAGTGCCTGCCCGAATAATGGTTAATGGCTCTTCCCTAATCCATTCCTCAGAGTCAACATCATAATCGTTCAGAACGTGCAATTCCATCAACGCAATCGCCGAGTTATCCACTCCAATGCCTGTGCTAAGCAATCCGACGCCAACATCCTTGTAAAGACCTATTGCAACGTTGAACTCCCTATTACTCTTCTTCAAGAGAACATCGTCAAACATTTGTGAAAAAGTTTCAACCCTGCCTTGGTCCCCGACCAAAACCCAGTTCCGTGGCAAAGCGTCGTCAAAACTCAGTGGCACGTGATAAGTGCTTTTGCCAAGTAATGGAAGTTCTGCCCCAATAATATTCTCTTTAACCATTAATAAAAAAAAAGAAAAGGTTAATTTAAAAAAATAGTTGTTTTATTAGCTCTATTTCGAAAGCTTCGCATCCGAACATCCATTCTTTCATGGTGTACCCTGGAAAACCTTTTAAAACGCGCACCCCTTCGTCCACTCTTCTGATGCCAGGCATCGTTCTCTTCAGTTTCTCTTTCTTTAATAATTCCTTAAAACCGGAGTAGTGCTTGATTCGAATAACACTTGCTTTCACGTCTCGGGAACAGTCTTCAACCCAGTTTCCTTCAGCGTCCTGCACTAATGGCAAGAACCTGATTGTATCTCCAGGCTTAACCATTCCGTAAAACCGTCCAGACCTTACGTCAACAGTCTTATCGCCGTCAGCTATCTTGCTAAAATACGGTTCCATTGTCATCATTGGCCACTCATTCTTGACCATTCTTATCCCGCTAATCCTATTCTCCTGGATTTCAAAAGGCGTGTAAATTTCATTGTAAATCTCTTCAAGCTCTTCGTTAGTCTCGCAGGTGGGGCAAATGCTTTTCAATCCTTCGAGATAAATCATTTTGTCCAATGAGTCGTATCGACCAATTCCTCGAACACTTCTCATAAATTTTTGCGAAGGATCGTCTACGTTGCTGAATCTTATGACATCCCCTTCCTTTATCTCTGTTCTCGGGTCGTCAGGATTCCAAACCCTTCCATCAACTGATTTATCAAAAGATAGTATTTCGTCGAAACCTTTCTGAATTATTCCCAAGTCATACATTGTCCATTTAGGATATGTTCCTACTTCTACCATGCCTCATTTGGGGTTCGTGAAATGTTAAAAGTTTATTTGTATTGCAGTGATTAAGAATTTTGCATGGTAAACCATATAAATCATGCAACTCATTTCTAGTGAAAGATGATAAAACAGCTTCCAGAAATGAAAGTCGAGTTGTTAGGTTACTCGATGATGGGTCTGGCAGGGCCTGATGAGATAATCGCTACAATCAAACAATTGGAAACTAGTGAAAAACTTGAAACAATTGACTCCAAATTAGTCAAAGAATTAATGGATGACATTGGATCAAGGGATAAGATTCTTGACGGCGTCGCGTTCACTTTCGGGATTGAGAACGTTAGTCGGGTCTCTGAGATTCATAAAATCAGGCATCGCACAGCTTCTTATTCCATTCAATCAGGCAGGTACGTGGACAGGACGGGCAAAGTCGGGGTCATGCCCGACACCATTAAAAACGATGATGAAGCGCGGGAACTTGTTGAAGAAGCGGAAACAGACTCTTTATACTCCAAACTATTGAAATTAGGTATTCCAGAGCAGGACGCGAGATATTACTCTTTTCAAAACACTCCAACATACATTGTTCAGACCATGACTGCGCGCTCACTATTACACTTCTTCAAGGAAAGACTTTGCAATAAAACCCAAGACGAGACTCACGGAGTAGCTCTCAAAGAACTTGAGCTTGCGAGTCAGGTCGCGCCGTTACTGATGAGCAAAGCAGGTCCTCACTGCAAAGGAAAAGGTTGCATACAAAGAAAATCTTGCGAACCGGAAAAAAGAGAAGAATTGTTCAGAACTATTGACCAATATTTCGAGCCTGAAATCGAACCAAAAGTTTTCAGGGTTCCTAAAGGTCCTTTACTGGCTTACACTCGCTTAACAGCTGACTTTTTAGCCAGTCCTGAAGTGTTATGCGCTGCCGCCGGCAAAGGATGTTATTCTTCAAAACCTGCTGGAGAGATAATCCAGGACTACTTGGATGGCGAGCCGTACAAAAAAACTTTGAAAACAATTGTCGTGTCTGGTCATGAAAGTGTTATCGAACACGCTCACTTCGCTTTCGAGATTGATGTGGAAGAATTCTTGGATAACCCTCCTTGGATTCACTCTTATGACAAAAAAGCAGGGGTTGTTTTCTTGAACGCTAGGAGCGTTAACGAGTACTTAGAATCTAATCCTGGAAAACGCACGAGTCAAATCATTGAAAGAGAAGTGAAGAGAATTGCTCCAAGACTTCTTAGAAAGTGATTAAGTGATCGTAGTTTTTTTGGATGATTGCTTGTTTTATTTCAATTGCCGGCTCGTCCGCCATTAGCACTTTTACCAAGTCGCTTTTGTCAATTTTGGATTTTATTTTTTCTTTTTCAATAATCTTGAATCCGACGCCGAACTCTTTTGAGTAGTCCCTAATCTCGTTGGATACCGTGCCTAAAACAGTGTGTTTTTGTCCGAGCAGTGTTATTTCATGACGGGCTTGAAGTATTTCTTCTGGTTCAAGATTTGATGCAGTGAAATAGCGAATGCCTTCAACACTGAAGTCGGTATTACTGAAAATCATTTCGTTAAATAGTTTGATTAAAAGTTTTTGAGCGGAGAAAAGAGAAGGGTTTGTGTAAAACATTTCTGCTTCAAGAACGCTTTCGACTTTGCAGTCGAAGAACGTGAATGATGCTCTGTCTTCAACTCCTATCCTACCTCTTTCTCCTTCAATTTTTTGGAATTCTATTTTTGGATGATTATGAGTCGTGTAAGGAAAATTGTTTACGAGTCTGTTCCTAAAATCAAACAATCTTTTCGCGTATTCTTCTGACCCGGGATATTTTCTTATATCAAACTTTTTTGGCAGGTGAGTGCCTTGTTCGAGTCGGGCGAATACTAAATCCATCTGGAACTGTTCCAGTTTTTTTCTTTAAAGAATTTTCGTTTTTTTTATCCGAAGTAGTCTCTGAAAGTGCTTCTTAACTTCTTTTTAGGTTTAACTTGTTTTGGCATGAGGTCTTTCTTAACCGCGTTTAACTCTTTGCCAATTTTTTTCTCAAGCTTTTCTTTGTAATACTTGTTTCCCACGGTCGTGAAACCCTCCTCTGTTAGGAATAATATTTTTATTCCTCGCATTCTTAGATCTGAAACAATTTTTCTCATGTCATGAGCGTCAAGAACTCTCATGAACTCTTGCATCAAGTCAACTTTTTTCGCGCTTTTTCTCCGAAGTTTTAGCATAATCAATTACTCTTTTGGTAAAAAGGGTTTAAAAACTTTTGTTTAAAAAAGACCTGTTTCGCGCTTCCAATCTTTCAACAATGACAGGGCGACCAAGAAAAGAATTGCAGAACAACCAGTGATCACGAATTCCTTACCAAAAATGGTTATGAGCATTCCTCCGAACAATGGTCCAAGTATCATACCAAAATCTTTCACGGTTTCAGTTATGCCTGCAAAACCTCCAGACTCCCCGGGGATTTGCATGTCGTCAACCACTGCATCAATGGTTGGTGAAAGGAATGAGAAGCCTGTGTAAATCACGAAGACGGATAAGAAAAGGGGTGCGAACCCGCTGGACGTCGTTAATAATAAAAGTCCTAGAATCGATATTGTGAGGCCTGCTACAAGAATTTTTCCCCTACCATATTTATCCGCTAAAATCCCTACGGGTAAAGGGAATATCACGAATGACACGTTTATGCCTATGCCTATGATGAAACCTATATCTAAAATGCTTAAACCATTTTCTTGTAAGAAGATGGGTATAAAAGATCCTATGAATGAGGATACTGAAAAAAAAATGATTGTCACTAAAACAAGGGTTGACGCTTTTTTACCGAAACTTTTGAAGTCATGCAAAGATTTTTTCAAGAGGTCAAGTATTTTGCCGTCACGCTTTTCCAAACCTTCTATTCTTGAGAAATGGATTATTAGAAATGCTATGAAACAATTCGTTGCCAGAAGATAGAATACTGCTTCCCAAGAGTAAAAAGTGATTAAAATTCCTCCCAGCACTGGCCCGATTAAAGAAGCAATGCTTATGAAAGAACTGAAAAAGCCGATGTTGGTTTCTTCCACACCTTTCGGCGTGACCTCTCGAATCATTGCCCAAGTGCTCACCCATAAAAGCGAGCCCACAAAGGCGTGGGCTATGCGTAAAGGCACTATTGTTGAAATCCCTGTAACTAGTGTGTACGCAAAAGTTACTAGCACGTAAAGCAGAAGCGCTATTTCCAGAATCTTTTTTTTATTATACTTGTCGCAGACCACTCCGATTGGCGTGTCAATAATGAACCTTATTATGCCCCATAACGCGATTATCAGGCCGAACATTGAATAAGAGCCAGCCCATTCTTTGAGTTTGATTGAATAGATTGGTGAAACAAAACCCCATCCTAAATAGAATACGAAGAACGCGAGCGAGAAAGGCATCACGTTCTTAACTCTTCTAAACTTATCTTGGAGGTTGAAAAAAGGCATTAAGTTAAGAATAAAGTTTTTATAAGTTTTAAAAGTTATATATTGAGAGCAAATGTTACACGAACTCTCATTCACCACGAACAATAGGATAGAACTAATAGATATCACCCATGAAATTGAAGAGTTCGTAAAAGAATCAGGTGTTGAAGAAGGACGATTACTCATCTTTGTTCCTCACGCTACCGCTGCAGTAATCGTGAACGAGCACGAGTCCGGACTGCTCAATGATTACGTGAAATGGCTGAAAAAAACTTTTTACACTGGGGGCTGGGAGCACAACTTGATTGATAATAACGCTGCAGCCCATCTCGCGAGCGCGTTCATTGGTTGCTCGAGAACCTTGCCCGTGCGCGAAGCACGAATCGTGAGAGGAACTTGGCAGAACATTTTCTTAGTTGAATTGGACGGTCCAAGAAAGAATAGAAAAGTGGTCCTGCAAATGATTAAAAAAGTTTAATACACCCTCAACTTACCAGAATTATCCCAAAAAAAACCCTTGATTTTTCCGTACGCCTTATCTTTTATCGCAGGAATCACTTCTAAGGATTCTTTAGCAAACTTGTCGAATTCAGGCTTGTCAAGTATTATTCCGCTAACGTGCTTGTCAACCACTTCTTTAAAAAAATTGTCTCCACTCTTTTCAAAATAAGCGTTCACCTTGTCTTTTAAGAACACTGCAACACCTAAGTCAATCACGTAAGGCTCGCCGTCTTCGCTTTTAATAATGTTCTTGAGATGACTATAATTCGTGAAAACAACTCCACTGGATTCAAAGCCTTTAAACATTGGTTTTATCTTATCCCAAAAAGAGTCGTTATCGTCTAATTCTCCGGTTTCCATTAAACACTCTAAATCCGTTCCTGGAATGAATTTTTTCACTATATGAAAGCAATTCTCAGAATAACCGCTGTCCACGAATTTCGGAGAATTCAATCCACCCAAAAGTTTTAACGCAAGTTCTTCAGTGACAATCCATTTCTGCGGTTTCGAACCCTTTCCATACGCTTTTAGGACCTTGCCATCTCTAGTCTTATAAACTTCTGGACCTAACTTACTTTCAGTTTCCAAATCAAGATTTCTGATTAACGACTTCATAGTTGCCACTAATCAGTGGTTAATTTAAATACTTTTCGGTTTTTACGGCTTTGCGCAATAATTATTAATCTAAAATCTCTTCTTTCACTCGTGATTTTCAACGCGCACACCCATTACATCCTTCCAGGCAATTCGTGCTGGATTAGTGATTATAGGAGGATTACTCACGGGTTTTGGAAGCAACAACTAATAGATAATGGCGTGGTTGGCGCGTTAGCAATGTATTGTCCGCCAACATTGCCTTTCCCTAAAACCAATTTATTCGAAGAAAACAAAGAGATATGGAAGGCGTTAAAAAAAGATGATAGCCTAATTTGGGTTCCTTTTGCAATGCTCAGCCCTTCACAAAACACTCCTGAACAGTTAAAGAGCTTGGTCAAAAATCATGGTTTCAAAGGGTTAAAACTCATATCCGTTTTTGATAATAAAGCGTACGACCCGAAGAGAGATGGAGATTTATTGATGATGGCCAAAGAACTTAAAATTCCTACAATGATTCACTCAGGGTGGAGAGAGGTCGCGGGTTTGGAAAAAATCAAAAAGAACATCGAGGCTTTCCCGGATCAGACTTACGTTATCGCGCACATGCGTCCTAACGAGAAAGGATGTCCCAAAGCTCATCTGAGATTGTTAAAAGATTTTATGGAACGCGATATAAAAGTTTTCGGCGAGTTGAGTTACGTTGACCACCCGAATCGCGTGTTTGACGCCGTCCAAATGAGTCTTGAAAACAGGTTATTATGGGGTGATGACTTGCCTTGGGGCGGGGCTAACACTTACACCAATTTAGCGAAAGTTGTTTGTGCACCAATAAATCAAGAGTCCAAAAATAAAATTCTTTACGAGAACGCTGTAAAACTTTTTAAGCTTGAGAAAGTCCTCTCCAAGACCAGAATACTTGGCGAACAAGAAAGAAATAAATAATGCGTTACCATTATTAGTGATTAAATGAAAGAACATAAGAGGCCGGGCTGGGATGAGTACTTTATGGGCATTGTTCGAGAAGTTGCTAAGCGAGCCACCTGTGACCGTGGAAGGAACTCTGCAATAATCGTGAAGAACAAACGAATTATCGCGACGGGTTACGTGGGCGCCCCAGTGGGTTTAAACCATTGTGATGAGGTTGGGCACTTGATTAAAGAGGTTTACGATGAGGATGGCAACGTTAAGAAACATTGTGTTCGCACCACCCACGCGGAGCAAAACGCTATTGCTCAAGCAGCGAGGTTCGGGGTGAGCATTGATAGGGGCACGATTTATACTAAGATGGAACCCTGCTTGGACTGCACCAAACTCTTAATCAACGCAGGGATTAAAAGAGTGGTGGCCGAGAAGCGCTATCACGACGGAGAGTTGAGCAGACAGTTCTTAAAGGACGCTGGAGTCAAGTTAATAGTGTTGAACGAAGAAGTGGAGGAGTACAAAGAACAGTAAAAGAAAACCGAAACCTTTTTCGCTAGTTCTTAACTATCTTTACCTTAAAATGAATGGTGTAAAAGTACAGAACATTGTCGCATCTGTGAACCTGTTCGCCTCACTCATAAATTTGGAAAAACTTGCAAAAAATCTTGATAACGTAACTTACGATCCTTCAAGGTTTCCTGGTGCGTGCCTCAAACTGAAAGACCCGAAAGTCTCTATTCTCATATTCACTTCAGGTAAAATCGTGGTTTCCGGGTCGAAAACAGAGGAAGACATGCATTCCGCTATAAAAAAGGTCAAGAAGAAGCTTAGAAAACTGGGGGTCAGATTCAAAAAAAGTTATGACGCGAAGATACAGAACGTTGTCGCGTCCGGCGACGTGGGTTTTAAGATTAACTTGAACAAGCTGGCGTTCAAAGCCGAGGACACTGAATACAACCCCGAACAATTCCCTGGCCTAGTGCACAAGCCTTCAGGCTCAAACCTAAGTTTTCTTTTGTTCAACACTGGTAAAATCGTGTGCACCGGAGCGAAAAGCAAAAAAGAGATTGTTAATGGTAGAAGAAAGCTTGTGGCTTACTTGAAATCCTTAGGGTTTCATAAATAATTAAATGCTCTGATAGGAATTGAGAAGTTGCATTCAGTCAAAAAAACAAGATTTCTATGGCGAACTCCAGAAAAAAAAAGGTTCGTTAAGTTTAAAAAAGGCTTTACTCCTTAATGAAGGCATGGCAAAAATAACAAATACAAATGTTAAAACAGGAATTGTTAAAGACATGAGAAATACTTACGGGTTCATCACACCTGACGAAGGTGAAAAAGACATATTTGTTCATGAAAGTAATTCAAAAGATCGTCTTAGTAAAGGAGATAAAGTTGAATTCGAAATAGAACAAGCACCAAAAGGACCTAGAGCAATAAACGTAAAAAAAATTAAAAACGAAAACGTGAAAAAAGCAAGCAAAGAAGAATAAGAAAGAAAGAATCCATTTTTTTTTTTGAATATCCTAACAAATCTTTAACTTTTTTATTATCTTATAACAACGCCTAGTGCTCCTGCCGTGCATTATGGGGTTTGGAATGGTTAAAACAAACTTTTTCTGTCCATTAATGTGTATCATGTACAAAAGTAAGGAAAAAGTTCCTAAAAAATCTTCTATCAAAAAGAAAAGAACCAAACGAAAGCCTCCAACCCTCTTTGAACCTATCAGATTTAGAATTTGACTAAAATACAATCCTGATGAAAGCAAATCAAAAAGCTTAAAAGTAGGGGGTCGTTTTATGTATTTAAGAACAATTAAGAAAAAAAAAAGTGTTGTTTTAAAGACGTTTTTGATTTTAAAATAATTTTCCTGTTTATCTTGGAAAGTTTTTTTTGTTTACTTGGAGGTGAATTTAGTTATGGAAAATTTTATTGAAACAAGGTTTGGAGTCATTCCTTCTCAGATTAGTTTGGATGGAAGTTTGATTGATTTGAAGGACGTTGGCTCTTTTCCTAAAAAAGATTTGTATAAAATTGTTGAAAAGTTTGAGAAAATTTTTACAGGTGAATTAAGAGTTTTTGAGAACTTGTCTCAAAGGTTTGTAATGGGCCCTGGGATTCAGGATTTCGGCAACGAGATTAAAAGTCAGAGCTCTGTTCTTGCTTACCTTAAGTCATTGGCTTAAGGTCAACTTATCTTTTTTTACTAGTTCTTTGAAGAATTTTTTGATTTTTATCCTTATTTTATTCTTAAAGTGGATTGGTAGAATAAGGATGAATAAAAAAAACTAATTGAAAATCCAATGTTCCAAATTAAGCGGTTTGGAATTCTATCTATACCCCTTAACCTCTATGCCCCTGCCGGGATTTGAACCCGGGTCACAAGCTTGAGAGGCTTGCATGCTTGGCCGAACTACACTACAGGAGCTATTCACACTTCTTTGGTCTAAACGCTTTTTTAAAGTTTTTCAAAACTTTTAAAACAATCAGATTACCGAATTGATTAATTAATGAAAATTGGTTTCGTGGGAGCGGGAAGGGTTGGCAAAAGTCTAGCGTTCCTGTTCAAAAGAGCCAAGCACGAAGTAATCGGGGTTTACAGCAGAACCCAAAACTCGTGCAACGAGTTCACAAAGTTCGTCGGCAACGGCAAAACCTTCGAGAACCTAAAAGAACTGGCAAAAGAATGCGAAGTCGTGTTCATCACGACCAACGACGACTCCATACAACAAGTCTGCGAGGATTTAAGCCCATACTTGTCCAGCGAACAGTTCGTGTTCCACTGTAGCGGACTACTAACCACCCAAGCCCTCACCTCAGCGAAAGCAAAAGGCTGCGAAGTCGGCGCCATGCACCCAATACAAAGCATTCCAAACCCTCACTACGGCATCATGAACCTTCCCCAATCATACTTCGACATCCAATGCAGTCCAGGAGCCGAATTAGTGGCTGAAAGACTTGTCAAAGACTTGAAATGCACTCCCATCAAAATCCTACCCAAAGAAAAAGTTTACAACCACTTAGCGTCATGCATGGTTTCAAACTATCAAGTATCCTTATTCGACGCAGCACTAAAACTATACGAAAACACTAGCATAAGCAAAGACTTGGCTTCACAAATGCTCTCCCACTTATCAAAACAGACAGTCATAAACCTCGAGAACCTCGGACCGTTACGCGCCCTAACCGGACCCATAATGAGAGGTGATGTTGGAACAGTCAAAAAACACTTGAAAAGCATAAAAGATGATAACGTGATGATTCTATACCAAAAAGTTGGCTTAATACTCTTAAAACTTGCGGAACAAAGAGGCAGGATAAAGAAAAAGCAAATCAAGCAAATCAAAAACTTGCTCGAAAACACTGATAAACTCGGCTAATTTTACAATTTTTTAGTGGTAAGAAACATTTAAAAACAGGAAATGTTCAAAAATGAAATGCAGGTGTTAAAACAGAAATGTTTTGAGAATACTGATTCCTTCGGGATTCAAATATTTGGAAGCTCCGCCTTCGGGTGTCTTTCCGCCTGCACTAATAATCCCTTTCTAAAGATTTAATAATTTAGAAACAATTATTTTTCTAATCAAATAGAATCAAGCCACGGCCAACCCTTCTTCAAGGTTTAGAGCACTTCTCTTAAGTTCGTTCCGGAAAAAACTCAAGCCCTTAGTATTATCTATCGCTTCAAAAACCTTTTCAAGCTGGCTTGGATCATCAGTCACGGGAACTAAAATGTTCTTCCTAACGTCCAAAGGATTGGAAACCTTCTTAACAAAGTTATTCTTAAGAGCTTCGGCAATCCTGTCCCTGCCCGTCCTTTTTGAACTGAACTGTCCTGAAACGTAACCCGTCGTGGGCAATTCATTGTTAACCTTAATGTAATCGAGTACAACGTTTTTAACCTCGTAAACCATCATAAATCACTATTTTACCACTATAAAGTAGTTATTTATAAGTGTTTTTGTTGTGGTAATTCTGCGCCTAGAATTCCTCTTTTATGCGCAAAGTCCTAAACAATCCTCCTTTGTGTTGTGAAGTTTTTTATAATAGTTTTTTCAGAGTTAATGTTTAAAATGGGCAGAGCTTTCTGGTCGGCTGTCGCCGCCATTATCGGAACAACGATAGGGGCAGGAGTTCTCGCCCTACCTTACGCCTTCTCTCAATCCGGCTACGCTTTCGGAATGCTTAACCTGATCATCGCGGGAGGAGCATCCACTTTCATGAGCCTTTACGTAGGCGAGGTAGCTCTGCGAACCAAAAAGGTTAGCCAGTTATCTGGTTTGGCTGGCAAGTATTTAGGCGCTAACGCTAAAAAATTCATGTTCGGGCTTCAAGCGTTGAGCATTTACGCTGCCCTGATGGCTTACCTCATAGGAATAGGTGTTTCTGTTTCAAACTTGATTGGCGGACCGCAAATGTTTTACTCCACCATCTTCTTTTTTGTTTTCGCTCCAATCGTTTATTTTGGTTTGAAAGCAGTGGAGGCTTCGGAAGCGTTATTGTCGGGTGTTAAGGTCTTAATGGCAATTGGGTTGAGTCTCATCTTGTTCTCCAGTTTTAAGCCAGAAAACCTCTTGTTCACTGACTCGTCGAAGGCCTTGTTTCCTTACGGCGCCAGCTTGTTCGCCTGCCTTAGCTTCAGTCTCATCCCAAACATTGAAAGAATCATGGACAAAAAGAAACGGGACATGGGGAAAGCCATTATTGTTGGCATGGCGCTCTGTGTGTGCATTTACGCTCTGTTCACGACAAGTTTTATAGGCGCTTTTGGAAAAGATGTTCAAGAAATCGCTACAGCGAGTTTTGATGAAGGCTGGTTGAAAGTGGTTGCTGATTTGTTCGCTTTGGTCACGTTAACAACACCTTTCATAACTCTTTCATGGATTCTTAAAGACATTTTCATTTACGACTATGGTTGGCCTAGGCCTTGGCCATGGGTTTTCGCGGTTTTTCCACCGCTGTTAATCGTCCTGCTGATCAACCCTTCTTTCATTCAAGCAGTGCTCGTCTCAGGCGCTTACGCTGGCAGCCTGGCTGGAATAATGATATGTCTCATCACCCTTCAAGCGAGGAAAAAAGGAGAGGAAAAACCGGATTACGTCGTGCCTTGGGGACGGAAGCCTATGGCCGCGCTGATAGTCGTGTTCTTGGTTGGAATGGCTTACACCACTTTGCAACTGCTCGGCTTATTATAAAATTTTATTAAAGAGTAATGTTTATGGCAACTTCATGTTTTTGCTGATATCAATAATGCTTTTCTTAGGTGGTTTAATCCCTTTTATCATAGTCAAGCGTTACGCGAAACCTGACAATAGCGTCCTAGTTATTGGCGGATTGGCATGGGCTTGCGGCATGAGTCTCAAAGCGTTTATTAGTGTTTTATTAACTGTTTACGTGCCAAGCTTGTTTTACAATCCATCCATATTAATTGCTTACGCTATAATAATAGAATCCGCAGAAGTCTTGGCGGCGTATATTTTCCTTAAATATCTTCCTTCTTTCAAAAAAGTTAGTCTTAGGGATTTATTGGGTTTCGGCGCGGGTTTTGGTATTGGTGAGGCCTGGACTATCGCTTTTCTTTTAGCTTTACCTATAAGCTTTCCTTTCACGGGCTTCGTGTCAACGATGCCGATGTTCGAGCGTTTTTCGGCAATTCTTATTCACATAACCTCAGTGGTTTTCATAGGCTTGTTTATAAAGAATAAAAAAAAGTTGGACGCTGTTTTTGGACTGTTATCAAAAAATTTAACAGTTACTCTATTGGTTCTGCCTGGAGCGTTGCAAATAGCTGGTTTAGTTGGGGACAGCATTGTTTATTTCACTGAACTCTTCATCGGGTTGTACGCAATCACTTGGTTAATGATTCTTCTCAAAAGGTTGGGCAAGTTCAAGCTCGGCAAGGCTCGTGCCAAAATTGTCTTGAATAAGAAAAAAGTTGCTTTAATCCTGATAACTGTGTTTTTGTTTTACATTCCTTTCAGATTGATTGTAGCTTACCTGTTTTTTGACCAAGTAACGTCTGTTTTTGCGCTAACCCTTTCCTTGTTTTTCATCTCCTTAGTTTTTTTGAAGAAGGGTTTCAGCAAACTCGACGTTCTTCTGGGAGTCTTCTTAGGTGCGTGCTTGTCAACCTTTTTCAGGAATTTTTTGGGCGCGCTGGAGAACCCGTCGCTTTACGCTTTGATCGGCGTGAACGTGTTGTCAGCCCCGTTACTAGCTCTTTTCGGAACAATAATGGCAGGGGTCGCTGTGACGCGTTTCAAGAACAGAAAATTTTTGTTAAAAAAATAAATTGTTTCTAACGTGATTTATCCCATTCTTCTCTTGGAGTGATGATAGAATTTGTTGTCCCGTTCCACTCCTCAACGTTTCCTCTCTTATCAACTAGGACGAGGTAACCCCCTGTTAAGGAGTGGTATTCACTCACAAGAGTTGATAAAGCTCTCCTGAACTCGGTTGCCACCCACCTTATTTTTCGTTCACCTTCATCCAATCTCTCGAACATTTTTTGGTCAGGTCGCTTTAGTTTAACCAACTTGCCAGCCAATTCCAAAAACTTTTTCATAAAATCTTTTTCCACCAAAGGCAATAAAAGCGTGGACACAGGGTCTTTCATCAACTGTTTTTTCTTCATTTTTTTCTTATAAAAATTTTTTATTCTCTTCACGTCAGTCGTCATGTTTTCAGCGAGTTCTGGTTCTAGCGCACCAAGTTTCAATAAATCTCGTGCAAAAGCTAAATTTTGAAGAAAAGCTCCTATTCCATCGCAAAAAAAACTTTTTGAGTGCAACAATCTTTTCTTCAGTTCTTTAACCCTTTTTTTTTGCTCTCCTGTCAGTTTTCTTTTCTCTTCTCTAGTGAAATCCGGCACGCTTTTTTTTCTGCTAAACCAAGCCATTTTTTTTACTCCTTTTTCTCCTTTTTTTCAGATGGATAATTATGCTTTTTTCCTTCTTTATCAATTATTATCACTCTTTCACGTTTCTTGTTAAAATACTGCTCCGCCAGTTTTTTAAAGTTCACGCCAAATTCTTCGGCGACTCCACACATCTTTTCGTACAATTCTTTTATTCGGTCCGAGTTATCCAGTTTGTTATTGATTATGAGTTCGAATTGCTCTATGAATTCTGGTAAGTTTTTTTTGACTACACTAAGACATTTTAGTGATTCGTCCTTGCTAAGGTCCTTTTCCTTTATTTTCTCGTAGAACACCTTAATGTTTTCAACAACTTTTTTAGTTTCTTCAGCAAATGTTTCGTTGCCTTCCAAATAGAGTTCGGCTGACGTGTACACCATTTCCAATTCGCTGGTGAAACCTTTATAATAAAATTTTTTTAACTTGTTTATCCTTTTCTTAAGCTTATCCCCAAACAATATCATAAATATTGTAAAGGTTCAGCGTTATTTATTTACTTTACTGTGACGCTCTTAGCAAGGTTTCTCGGGAAATCCGGGTTGTTCCCGCGAAGAATTGACGTGTAATAGGAAAGCAATTGGAATATTATTGTGAATATTAAAGGATAAAGTTCTGGCAGGGTTTTAGGGACTTTAAGGAATTCATCGAAGACTTCGTGCTTCTCATCCCCAAACCCTATCAAGTACCCCCCTCTGGCCTTAACCTCTTGTGCTCCGCTGATTGTTTCGTGAAAGAACTCGTTTTTCGGTGCGAAAACCATGACTGGAACCCCTTTTTCTATTAGTGCGAGCGTGCCGTGCTTGAGCTCGCCGGCAGGCATCCCCTCTGCGTGAATGTAAGATATTTCTTTCAGTTTAAGCGCTGCTTCAAGCGCTGTAGGATAGTTCAAACCCTTGCCAAGGAAGTAAACATCATTAGCATTCCTTATCTTTTCAGCAATTCTTCTGATCAACCCTTCTTTTTCGAGCATTTCTTCCAACTTATTTGAAAGAGTGATTAACTCGTCTTTGAGTTCGGGCATTGCCATTAAGTAAAGCACGGCGAGCTGTCCTGTAAAAGCTTTGGTTGACGCCACGCCTATCTCAGGTCCTGCGTAAATGTAAATCGTGTCATCGCTTATCCGGGTTAGTGTTGAACCAGGTCCATTGATTATTGAGAAAACCTTCGCCCCGTTTTTTTTGGATTCTCTAACCGCTTCTATAAGGTCTGCGGTTTCCCCTGACTGAGATATCGCGACGATCACAGTATCGTCATCCACCATGTTAATAATGTTTTTGTACTCGCTTGCTATAACGCACTCGGAGCCAATCCCTTTTCTGGCTAAGAGTTGTTTGCCAATCATTGAAGCATGGTAAGACGTGCCCGCAGCTATGAAGTAAACTCTTCTGGCTTGTTTTATTTCGCGCAGGGTATTGTTAAGTTTTTGCATGTTTTGGTTCAACGCTTGGCGCAAAGTGGTGGGTTGTTCAAAAATTTCTTTCAGCATGAAATGCGGGAAACCTGTCTTCTCTGCTTGCTCAACATTCCAGTCTATGCACTGAATTTGTTTAACCTCTTCTCTGCAGGTTTCAAGGTTGTAAATGCTTATCGCGTCCTTGGTTATCACTGCCACGTCATGATTCTTTAGGAACACCGCTTTTCTGGAGTGTTTCAGGAATGCTGGAACGTCAGAAGCTATAAAGTTCTCTCCTTCGCCCACGCCTATGACGAGTGGACTGTCTTTACGGACAGCGATTATCTTGTCAGGCTCGCCCGCGTAAAGAGCTAGCAATGCAAAAGAACCCTTAAGCTCTCCCACTGACTTGATAACAGAATCATAAAAAGTGTTTCCTAAATCCAGATATTTTTCTATGAGGTGCGCAACCACTTCTGAATCCGTCTCTGACTTAAACTCGTGGCCCAATCTTTTTAATTGATCTTTAAGTTCTAAAAAATTTTCTATTATCCCGTTATGAACTATAACCACTTTTCCAGTGCAGTCAAAATGAGGGTGAGAGTTATCTTCAGTTACTCCTCCATGAGTAGCCCATCTCGTATGAGCTATCCCCACGTTCCCTTTAAGCTCTTGAAAATCAAGTCTATCGTTAACGAGGTCTACTCTGCCAATTCCTTTTCGGGCTCGCAATTCTTTATCAAAAACAGCCATGCCTACGGAATCATAACCTCTATACTCCAGTTTCCGTAAAGAATCAAGCATTACTGAAGAAGCTTTCTTGCTTCCGATGTATCCAATTATCCCGCACATTATCGTATTAACTGGTTTTAGAACTTTTAAAAGCTTAATTCATAAAACTCTTGTAATGGTACCAAATAATTCTTGAAAAAATGGCTAAAAAACCGATTTCTAAACCATTTTTCGTATAACCATTATAAAAAACTATATAAACGTTAAGAAATACTGTTTTTTTGTTATGAAGCTGTTGTTTGAAGAAGACGAAAAATTGTTCGTTAAAGACATAAAGATTTTTGACGACCCTGAAACCATCAAGCCTTTATTGAATAGTGTTAGGTGGAGGATTCTCGGCATGCTCGCTGAAAAACCCATGTATCCTGGAGAATTAGCCAAAACAATGAAAATGCATGAACAAAAGGTTTACTATCATGTTAAACAATTGAGCAACGCGGGTCTTATCACGATTGTTAAGAAAAAAGAGTTCAAAGGCGCTTTAGCAAAGTATTATCAAACAAGTTTTCCAGCTTTTGGAGTCCAACTTCCTTTTGGCAAGAAAAGGCTGTCCAACGTTTTCTTGAATAAGGAGAACGAGAAGTTATCCAATTTTTTCCGTTCTTTCATCAAGGACGATGAGTTGAACGCTAAGATTGTTGTTGGTTCGCCCGATCCTCACGGCCCTTTCAAAGCTCATGCCAGGGATGGGCATTACGCCATTGACTTGGCAATGTTCTTAGGACAATTATGTAAGTTGCCCAAAGATTTTAGCGTGAAATTAGACGTGGACCTCATTGCTGAAAAAGAGGAGAAAAACAATTTGATAGTGGTTGGAGGTCCTGTGACCAACCGCGTTACAGCCATGCTTAACGACTATTTGCCTGTTAAGTTCGTAGGCAAGGATTGGGCTTGGGGCATTCAAACAAGCAAAGGAGATATTCGCAGAGAAGATAAAGCTGGTTTTATCACTCGCGTCAAAAACCCTTGGGATGAGTCGAAGCGCGTTATAGTCATTGCTGGAAACAGGGTTATCGGGACTAAGAGCGCGGTTATTGGCCTAACCCGAAATTATGACCGGGTATTGCGTAATTTTGACAAACAAGACTCGTGGTCTTGTGTGGTTGAAGGTTTTGACATGTCTGGCAACGGTAAAGTTGACACCGTTGAAGTCCTGGAGGCCGGGTGAATGAGGATTTTTTACGCTGATAAGAAGCGAGGAGCAAAAGTCAAGATTGATAATTTAGATGATTTATGGTACGTGTTCCAATTAGTGGACAAAGGAGATTTGGTTGGCGGGGAAACCACTCGAAGCGTTAGAAAGCATGAGTTGCAGGACGCCAAGCGAATAAAGCTTTTCGTAAAAATTGAGGTGGAGAAAGTTGATTTTGAGCAGTTTTCCCCAACCCTCCGGGTTAGTGGAAAAATCCTTGTTGGCCCTGAAGACATTAGTCGGGGCCACCATTCCCTGCGCGTGGGCAAGGGCTCGCTGATAACCATTGAGAAAAACGAGTGGGATGACTTTCAGGTAGAAATTCTTAAGCGAGCCGAAAGAGAGTCTAAAAAACCTCAAGTCTTGATCTGTGCTTTTGAGGTGGGCAAAGCCAGTTTTGGCGTGATGACCAGCCAAGGACTTAAAAAAGCAGGAGAGTTCCGCGAATCAATCTCTCGAAGAGAGAAAAATTATGAGAAAAAGAAAGAGCAGTTTTACAAAGATTTGTGGAAAAAAACCGTTGAAGTAATGGATGGGTTGAGTGTTGAAAAAGTGATTATGGCTGGAACTGGTTTCAACTCGGATAACATGATAGAAATCGTCAAGCCTAAAGCTTACTTTGATAAGGTGAACGATTCTGATTGGAAAGGGGTGCTGGAAGTGCTTAGGAGGGGAACCATCAAAAAAGTTGTTGCTTCTTCTCGCTTGGAATTGGAAGAGTCGTTGATCAAAAATTTTTTGGAGCACTTGGAGAAGGATGATGGGCTCAGCGTTTACGGATTGAAAGAAGTGTGTGAAGCTGGTGGCGCGGGGGCAGTGAAAGAACTATTGGTGCTGGATGGAAAAGTGCATGATGTTGACATTAAATCCTTGATTAAACTAGTGGAGAAGGGTAAGGGTAAAGTTCACATTTTTTCCTCTAACTCCGAGCCTGGCGATAACTTGAAAGGTTTTGGCGGGGTGGCCGGCGTTCTCAGATACAATTATAAATAATGTTTTCTAAAGGTATTGTTCATGGTTGACCTTAAAGTTGATTATGATAGAAAGTCTTCCAGACTAGAACTCTTCGTAAGAATTGTTTACAG
>JAFCDO010000023.1:0-7452 GCA_017609605.1 Candidatus Parvarchaeota archaeon | reverse complement strand
GTATGAATCATATCGAAATACGCTCTGATATCGTGAGGATAATCATTAACAATCGTTTTAAACTCGCCATCCACAACTCCACAAAAATTTAAATCACAACGGTTCACAATCCATTTTGAAGAATCCAATTCCTGGCCAGAAAAATCGTCATACAAATAAGCAAAAACAGGGCTAAATAAAAAAAGAGCTAATAATAAAATTAATTTATTCCGCATACTTTAAAGACCCAAAATTATATTTATAAAACTACCTAAAAAAACTATCTAACACAACGCGAAGCGGGAACTATTAATCTACCTAAAAAATTTTTATTAACTCTATAAAAATCATTATCTGAAAGATATATGCTTATTATCTTATTTTTAGTCAGATTATCAATAAAATTGCAGAAATCTAAAAAGTCTTTAATTTTTTTAATTTTAATATCTTGAGAAAGGATTTCTCCTGTTTTAGGATCAATAGACTCTCTTCCTTCAAGAACATATTTTATTTTTAAAGGAAATTTTGCTTCTTTATATTTTTCTTTAAATTCATTAAGAGAATATTTTAAAACTCTAATTCTAAGAAATTTTTTCCTATTTTTTTTGACTAACATTTTGACCTCCTTCAATTACAATATTCATAAAAGGCAACTTTGCAGCTTCTTTATTATACCAAAAAGGAATTTTGGTTCCTTTCCTTATATTTTCAACAATTTCAGGGGTTAATATATATTTTTTAGTAATGATTCTCCCCGTTTTGGATAATACTTTAACTTCATATTCATAATTCATACTCGCTAATAAATCCCAATTATGATTTCCTTTTAATATTTTGTTTGCACCTAAAATTTTTGCAGCACTTTCATCAGCAACTATCTCCCTGAGAATTTCATAATTAGGAAGTTCTTTCTTTAACCATTTAGGACCTTTTACTATTCCTTTTTCTATGGCCGTTTCACCGAATGTTTCGTGACCTTGAACCCGCAACTTATTCGCTTGAAAGAATTCGTCATAAGTATTTTCAATATACGCTATCTTCTTCCCAGTTGGATCTCCCGTAATCGCTGGGTGACGAGTTATGCAAGCAGGTTCATCAAAACTATCTTTCCATATTTTATAACTTATCTCATCCAGTTCTGCCTGAGTTTTTCCTTTAATCACGATATCTGGTCTCAGACTTGCTAGCTTGGCTGCTTGAGCAGTTGTCAAAGCAGCTCCTGCAATCCATAACAAGTCTTCAGGGTCTTCCTCAGCTTTCATTTTAAGCTCGCTCCCAGTTTTCGCTCCAACAAACTCAGCGCTCTCCTGCAAAAACATTACGACTCCTCCACCAGCGCTGAGGATAGCAGAAGCCAAAGCAAGAGAGACTCCACCACTCGGAACCATTAACAACAATCCTCCAACGACAATACTTGTCTTTGCAAGAGTGTCAACTGGATCCGAAACCAACGCGTTAACATAACTATTAACAGCTGACCCAAGAAGGTCCAAAACATTTGTTCCCAACGAACCAATTGTTCCTAACGGATCATTCACCAAATCTTTTTGAAAAACAAACAATGAAATGTTAAACTCTAAAAAACCATTACTAACCCTTTCACCGACCTCTCCAAGATTATTAAAAATGTAAACAATTCCAGACCAAACACTGCTCAAAAAACTGACTAAATCTTGACCAGCTTTAACAGTTTTATAACTCCAACCCTTAAAAAAATTACTCAAATAATCTCCCTCAACCTTTCTATCAAGTATTCCAATTCCTAACAGAATCGCGAGCGATGAAAGACTAACTCCTAACGGGATTATTAATGATTCTCCATTACTCAAATTAAGCAATTGGTAACCGTCGCTTAAAGGCTCAACGCTCGTTATCGTGACCTCACCAATCTTATCCCCTGAAGCTGGCTGGAAAGGACTGTCAAAAACCTGTGTTGACACTCCACCAACAACGGGAAACGCGACGAAACTCAAAGAATAAAAAGCAGTATCCCCGTCTACACCATCCACCGCGCCAAAAACCAAATCGTTAACGCCCTCAACAGGCTCATAAACCCAATCCAACACGTCACTGCCAGTCGTAAGACTCGTTTCACCTAACATTATTGTCGTGTCCTGGTGAGAATTCGTCAAAATCAAATGAAACACCACTTGCTCACCAGCAACAAACTCGCCCTCCGGAACCGTAACCGTCAAGCCGAGCGCAAGATTAACCCAAGAAAAACTATCCGAGTCTTCCAACCCGTTCAAAGAACTCACAACAACATAAGAACCTGAAGACAATGACGATAAATCAAAACTCGCGGAGTACGAGCCATCACCAATAATTGTTGTGGTCCAAATCTGGGAGTTAAAAGAAGTAACTATCTTATCCGTATCAGGGTTCTCAACAACAAACGACAAAATCAAAGTCTCATCTTGCACACTTATTTCTTGCTCGAACACGGGCGAACTCAACTCTTGCTCAAATTCCACGAGGGGAATGGACTCACCCTCTAAGCTTAAGGAAAAGTATGCCGCCCCCCCAAAATCTTCGAGCTTGCAAGCAAGAACATTATCTCCTTCTTTGACCATACCAGTAACATCTTTCCAGTAACTGGAAGGGTATCGAGTATCATACTTATCATCACTCCCAAAGATTTTGTTGCCGTTTACGTAACAGGTTGCTTTATCATCCGCGTCACCAGAAAGCACTACTCTCGAACCAGAGGTTTGGAAAAACCTTCTTATCCAAGCGTTCCCACCACCCAACTCCTCTAATGGAAGTTGTGTGCTAGTCCACTGCGCGTCATCAAACCTTTCATGAACCCACTGTTCTCCTGGGTCTTGAGCACTAATCTTCCAATCATAATGCACTAAAGGCTCGGCTAACAAATTACTCGTTGAAGATTGCGCGCTGGTCAGGGCGTGCGTGGGAGTTGAACTAGTGGAGCTAGTTGAACTAGTAGTGGAAATAGGAGAAATATGGCTTACTGAACTTGATTCAGGCTCTGGTTCGGTTAAGTGTGGTGGAGGCGATTCTGGTTCTCCGGATTCCGGGTTTAACGCGTTGCTAACGGTTTCCACCACGGCAATCACAACATTTGTAACCGCTTCCATCGCCGCGCTCACTGCTTGAACCACTGTTTCAACCACAAAACTTATGGAATCAACAACGGTTTCAGCAACGCTAGAAAACCAGTCAGTAAAACTCCAAGCCAAAACCGGTTGGAACAAGAGCGGGAATGATAAGAAGATTGCTGCGAGAATCAAAACTCTTTTATCATTCATCATTAAACCGTAAATCGCTTATTCAAAACGGATTAAAACACGATTTAAAAACGTTCCGAAATTTAAAAGAAAAAAGTGTGAGCGCCCCGAGCGGGATTCGAACTCGCGTCCTCGGCGTGACAGGCCGAGATCCTAGGCCACTAGACTATCGGGGCAAAATACTTACTTGGTTTCAGAGATTCCTCTTCTTTTAAAGTTTTTGTGCTGACAGGTTCTGAGCCTCCGCCTCAGCTCGAGTGATGCGGGTCATGTAGAACAATCGAAAACCTTTGATGTCGTAAACGTACTCCCTGTGATAAACGTTAATCTTATTCATCATCTCCGAGTGCACGGCGTTTTTAGGAATCGTGACCGTGTTCCAACCCATGCCCACGTGCTTAGTAATGATCAGCGGCGCAAAATTCACTGGCAAAGTGAAGACTAGGACTGCGTCGTCAAGACTCGCTGAAATAGAACCAGAATTACTAATGCTGTTAACGTAAAACATTAAAGTGAAATTATCCGCTTGACTGAAATCCTCTTCTAACAAATAGAACTCGAAATTAACCTCTTTGCCCCGCCCTATCACCAAAGAGTGATTATTGTCAAAAATCTCGTTCTGAACTAAAACTAACCCTTCATCTCCAGTAGAATTGTTCTGCGTTGAGTTAGAGACAACTCTCCCAGTCATAGCGCAACCCGCCAACAATAACACTACAATCAAGGTTAAAAACTGTCTTTTCATTTTTTTTTGAGTCCCCCGGGGGAGAATCGAACTCCCAACCTCACGATAACCACTTAGGGTTATTCACTCCCGTTTATCTACAGTCGTGCGCTCTACCGTTGAGCTACCGGAGGGGTCAAAATCTTTGAAAGAGTTTTAGAGCGTTGGTTTTAAAAACTTTTTCACTCTTATTTTCGGAAAACTTAAAACTCTAATCTGAATTAAGAATTTCTAATGGAGTTTTGTGTTGAAGAACCACGATTTTATCCAGTCATCGAAGAAGTAAAAGAGTTCTTTCCAGCAAAAGTAACAGGCACCAAAATCCTTGGGTTTATTGGAGATTATCATCCAAGTTTTTGTTTAGGCCAGTCATTAATAAATGATGACGTTATTGAACGGCTTCAAAATTCGCTGTCAATAATTGAAAAACACAGGGTTTTCCAGCCATTCCAAGGAATAGAAAACACTTCAAGTCTAAACAGGCAGGAGCTCAAAAAAATTTTTCTGGAAACAAGTCTCGAAGAATTGTTAAAAAGATACGAGGTTTGCACGGGAGAGTGTTATAAAAGAATTGAACCTGATTTCTGGTGTTCTAACACGGATTATTTTTTCTCATTCGCTGAAATGTTTTTCGCACTTGACGAAAAAGGTTTTTTAAACGATGAACGGTCAAGCGTGGCAATTCTTGAAAACGAAGTTTTCAGGATAAACCCTCACCCTTTTGAAACAAACACCCAGTTAGCAGAGTCCGTCATGGCTCATGAAGCAGGGCATTGCATTGGAAACCACTTGTTCACTAATTCAGAACCTGGTGTTGGGGAAGAGGTACGAGCGTTCGCTTCCGAATACTTTTTCTCAATCAAAAAAGGATTCTCAAAATGTTTTATAAAAAGTTTGAACACCGACTACTCTTCGCTTGAAGACTTTTACTTTTTACAAGTTCTGAACAGTATTCACGAAGGAAGGATTCCTGAAAATTTTTTAAAACAAGTTCTTGTATCAAGCAATCCTAACCTGTACCTAAAGAGTTTTGAGGAAGATGGTGTTTTTTTATCTCTTGAACAATTAGAGTCTAACAGTCGGAAAGGTTTGAAAAGAATGGGTGAAAAAATTATTAAAAGAATTTAGTTTCTTTATTCTGTTCTTGCTTCGAAACCTGCCACATTGCTTTTTTCTTCGCACTTCTTGTTTTTGAACTTGAAAACCGCTGTTGAAGGTTCAAAAAACATTTGGCCAACTATACCCACTTTAGTGTGAACAGCGTAAGACAGAACCACTTCGCCCTTGGCTTTTATCCTGTCAAGCACCCATTCAAGCCTCTTACTTTCCTTTGACTTGACAAGCTTTGGTTTTAAAGTATGGAAATCAGATATCTTAGAAACGAACGGGCTTAACTGTTCAAGAATTTTAACGTTCTTAATGGTTTTTCTGGAAGCGTTCTTAACCTTAATAATAACCTTAACAATGGTATGATTGTCTTTCGAGTAGTACCTCACCACTTCTTTTTTCAGAATTATTTTTCTGGTCGCCCTCCAATAAAGGTAAGCTATTAGAACCAAGATAAAAGGAAGAAGTATCAACGGGATGAACGTTATCGTGTAACCCGCCAATACTGTTTCGCCAGCATTCACTTCCACGGTCCACGTGAACTCGCCGTCCGCGTACTCTGCTCCGAAAGAATTGCTGATCAGTAAAGCGGTTAACGGTCCAACTTTTTCTTTTATGGTATATTCTTGGTAAGTTCCTGTTCCATCATTGATTATTTCATAAACTTTGGCTTGGCCGAGAAGACTTTTGGTTTCAGTCATGGATTGAGTTATACTAGAATATGGTAAGATGCTGAAAGACCCTGACTTCCTCCCTATTAACCGGCTGGTAACGTAAGCTTCCACTTCCATAAAGTACTTACCAGGGGTTTGCTTTTCGGAGAAATTAACAACCATTTTAAGGACGTTGCTCTTCATCGGGTCGTAAGAGAACCTGTCTTCTTGGGTTAAGAGCACTTCATTGTTAGAGTCCTTAACCGTTAGTCTTATGGCTCCCGGAAGTCTTTTGTCCAGTTCGCTCGTGACAGTTACCGTTAATTCTTGTTGTTCGCGAGGGTCAACTCCGCTTGGAAAATCGTAATCCGCTAAGGAAAATCCTTGAGGGTAAAGCGTTATCGCTTTAGCTATGAGCTTAACATTCTTTTGCTCGTCTTGCCTATCATTGCTCACGTCAATAGTTATCTCGTTGTGCTGAACGCTAACGTCAATCGGGACGGTTAAGGTCACGTTAATGATTCTTGTCTCGTTTGGTTCCAAGTTGAAAAGAGTTTTGCTGATGGTAGCTGTCCAAGTGGACCATGATAGAACGTGAAAAGTGTCTTTAACCACTCCATCGTTGGTTATGTTCAAAACGTATTTAACGTCTTCGCCCGGGTAAACCTCGTCAATGATTGCTGAGTGAGAGATTTGGATGGCCATAACGGGGGCGAAGCAAAAGAGCAGTGTTAACGCGAAAAGCAACCTCTTCATAATCACTTTTTTCAAGAAGGTTAGGGTTTATAAAATTTTATCCTTCATACTTGATTACAAAGCCAGGAAAACGGTCAAAAACTCCTTCTAATGAGACCCCAAAAGTGTTTGTGAAAGGGGTTCGATGAGTGCCAAGTCCAACAGGATAAAAACGCAAGTTTTCTCCGTTCCTCCCCCTACATTGTTTGAATATTCCTTCCGCTTCAGAAAGCTTTCTTGACAATCTCAAACCTCTCCAGTCATCCGTGGAACCCAAACTTCCCAACCTGTCTCTTCTCCACTGTTCTCTTGTAAGATTTTCTGACCTGAACTTAACTTCATGAAACCCCATGATATTCTCATAAACACTTCTAGTATACTCATTATCCTCCCGAAAGAACTCATCCATTTCTTCTTCAGTATTATAGATAACACCTATAATGGCTTCTTCATATTCTTGAACTAATTCTTCAATTTCTTCTTCAGTATAATAATCTCCCTCGTGTTTTGGTTCGAACTCTATACTTTCAGGATTCTTCCCAAATCTTTCGAGAGTACTCAAAAACTCGTAGCGCTCAACAAAGTCTTCTTCATAATCTTTAGGAGTCTCTCCCCAAAAAGCAGCTCCTTCGGGAAGAGTTGGTAAAAACTCTTTTTGGAAGTATTCAGGATTCATTAAAAAAATAGCTTTAAGAGTCTCCGGATACTCAATCAAGTGTTCCAATTCCATGTTCTCGAACGGAAAATCATTAACTTTAAAGATAAGTCCTCCTAAATTAGGCTGTACTAATCTATATTTTTCATGGATTCTTCCCTTAATTTTTTCAAGTGCTACTTTACGAGGATACGACACTTGATGAGCAACATAAACTTCACTAGATCCTTCACAAGCAATAACCATTGAAGAAGTCAGATAAAAATCTCTTTCCAAAAATAAATTTACGTCTTCTTCAGTGCTTAACAGATGAGCAAGAGTCCATGCAGGGGCCAGATAAGACCTGTTTTT
>JAFCDO010000002.1:0-75249 GCA_017609605.1 Candidatus Parvarchaeota archaeon | reverse complement strand
TCATTCATCTCCAGCGTTAAACTGATAACAGAATCTGGAAGAATAGTTCAATTAGAGGACCAGAAAACAAATCTTGAGGTAAGCGATACCCCAAATGAAATAAAACAAAATCAAAATTATTTAGGTAGTTTTATCATTTTTATTTTGTTAACATCGTTAATCCTAATTGGACTCAAAAAAATTGATAAAAAGAAAATAAAATTATTTGAAAAAAATAGTTTGAAAGATAAATTGATAGATTTAATTGACAAAAAAAGTTCTGGGCAAAAAATTAATCTTACCAATTTAGCAAAACTTTTGAACTCTTCCGAAACAAAAATCAAACCCTTCCTACTAGAATTAGTTAAGGAAGAAAAAATAAAAAGAATTGGAAAGAAGAAATTTAAAATAATTTAGTCAACGCTTTTCCACAAGTACAGACTCGCAATCGTCCTGTAAGGCTTCCAGCGCTCAGCGAAAACTTTCGCTTCCTTGGGAGAAGGCATATTCTCGAGACCATAATTGACTTGAATCGCTTTCCTCAAACCATAATCCAAAGGAGCGAAAACGTCAAGCCTGCCAAGACTGAACATCAAAAACATTTGAGCACTCCAAACACCCAAACCCCTAACCTGCACGAGCTCATCAATAACCTCTTGGTCAGACATTTCGTAGAACTTTTCAGGAGTTATCAAATCGTCAATAAAGCGTTGGGCCAAACTCTTCAAATAAGAGCGCTTCTGACGAGACACGCCACAACCCATCAAGACTTCATCATTCAAACCCAAAACGTTCACAGGAGTAACGGGGCCGCACGCACTGGCGAAACGATCAAAAATGGATTTAGCAGCCTTACCGTTCAACTGCTGATACATGATTGACGTGACAAGCGAAAGAAAATAATCATCACTTTTATTGACCTTAACCTCGCCAACCCCATCAATAACTTTTTTCATAACCAAATCCTTCTTTAAGAACTCGACAGCTTTCTTCACAAAAAAACCAAGAGAACAAAGCGATTTATAAACCTTAATGATTCCATTCACAACCAACTCCTCTGTCTTTGAGTCAAAACCCTAAGATCTCCCTCATCCAGAGCCTCGCCAGCAATATCAGGCCTGCGCGAAAACTCGTGATACACGACACTCCCAGTCAATACCTCATCACCACTAACAAAACCCTTCGCCTTACCCAACGACTCATAAGTAAAACTATCCTCGTTAAGCAACAAAACCCTGCCACCCAAATCCAGCCGCTTAGGGAAGGGCGTATCCATCTTCAACTTCTTCACGCTGAAAAGCAAAGGCTTCAAACCACAACCCAACAACTGAGCCAACAACACGCCGGCAGGCGTCGCACCCCTGCCAAGAGGAACAATGTAATCAAAACACTCTTCCTTACTAACAAGTTTTTCATAGAAATCAAACACTTTACTCGGCGTGATAGCGTTCCAAGACACGCGATCATAATGATAGTCTTTGTCGTCGAAAACAAAACCTTCCTCCAACAAAACATCCATCCCAAGAACCTTGTCGCAAAGCCCGTCTAGATCCACTTCACTCCCTGTCCAACCCCGCATCAATTCCTTGTTAATCAAATAAGCCCAGCCCAAGTAGAAACGCTGAGGAAAAACTGGTTCAGAAACCTGCCTCCAAGAATTAACATCATTTAACTCACGAAAATACAGATTCCCATTCAACTTAACGACCACACACTCCCCAAAAAAGCGGAGGATTAATAAAAATTACTAAAAGTTTTATTTTCTAATCCTTTTAATGAACAAGAGCAGGTAAGCGACAGTGGCGAAAGCATAACCAACTTTGTACTCGCGCATCCCGTAAAAAACGTACCTCAAACACAAAAACAATGTGGCGAGACCGAACAACCAGCGCAAGTCCCACTCCCTCTTCTCATCAATCTTTAACTCCTCCCCCGCCAAAAACTTGCGAACCAACAAGGCAATGCGCTCAGGATTCCTCGAAATCACTCCAACCCTACCAGCCACTTTAGGGTTAGCGCCCAAATGACGCGCGAACAACCCGGCACCATCAAAACCCAAATCCTTAATCTCAACGTAAGCGTCGAACAAAACCTTCGGCTTAACCCTGCCAGCACCAACAACCCGAACCCCTTCCCTCAAAAAAAAGGTAAGGGCTTCAACCACGTTTTTACGCGCCACATCCACTTCATCCACTAACAACACTTTACCAGACTTAACCGCTTTTTGCTTAAGCTCGAAAACACTGCCCTTACTCTCGCAAACCTTTTCGAGCAAAGGCTTCAAAGAACAGGAATCAACAAACACGCCATTCTCAACATAGTACTCCAAGTGCTTGAGGAATAAGGTCTTACCCACTCCGCGCTTGCCAACCACGCACACGCTCAAACCTCTATCCAGAAGCGTCAACACTCGCTTCAACAAAACAGTCCTGCAAACCCAAACCCCGCATAAACTCGAACGAACCAGCATTCAAAACCCTCTATAATAAGCAAAAAAAAGTGATAGCCAACTACCAAAAAAAAATGATGGTAAAAAAGTTGCTTGAAAATTCAGAAAACTATTTAAAATTCTTCATCCATGAAGAGATTTGTGGAAGATTAGGAAAGAATGTTCTCACAGAACATGTCTAGACGTATTAATCGAAAGTTTTATAAACGCTTCCCAATTTAATTCATGCTAATAATCTAGTTTCTCGGTGAAGGCATGAGTAAAATAAATATTTTTGACATCGAAATCGTTCCGGAACACAGAATCCTATCAGAAGAGGAAAAAAAACAACTTCTCGAAAAATACAACATAACCCTGTTCCAACTTCCAAGAATCCTTCCAAAAGACCCAATAATCAAAAAAATAGAAGGGAAGCTGGGCGACGTCGTGGAAATCAAAAGGAAAAGTTCAACCGCAAAAGAATCCAATTATTACAGGGTGGTCATGGAATGAAAAACATGTCAAACACGCTTCTCAAAAAATACTTTGAATCACGAAGCCTTGTAGCCCATAACATGGAATCATTCGAAAAACTAATTGATTTCAAACTCCAAAAAATAATCAGCGACATCGGGGACATAGAACCCGACATAATACCCTACCACCTAACTTCTTTCAGAATCAGGTTCGGCAAAGTCTGGGTTGACAAACCAAGAACCAAAGAAACAGACGGGTCCATCAGGTTCATCACCCCCATGGAAGCGAGAATGAGAAACCTGACTTACGAAGCACCAGTATTCCTTGAAATGATCAAAGTCGAGAACGACAAGGAAACCGACAAAGAAAACGTTCACATCGGAAACATTCCCATAATGGTGCGAAGCAAGTACTGCTACCTCTACGGAAAGAACAAGGACGAATTAATAGAGTTAGGTGAAGACCCTGACGACCCAGCAGGATACTTCATAATAAACGGGACGGAAAGAGTAGTTGTAATAATAGAAGACCTCGCGCCGAACAAAGTGTTCGTGGAATACAAAAAAAACATGACTGCGCCGTGGCGCGCAAAAGTATTCTCCACAGACGGTAATTACCGAGCACCCCACCTCCTAGAAAAAACTAAGGACGGACTCATAACCCTCACGTTCAGCAGAGTAGAAAAAATACCTTTCGTAACACTCCTCAAAGCCCTAGGCATTGAAAAAGACTCAAACATCCTAAAAGAAGTCACCCAAAACGAAGAATTCTCGTCAGACATGTACATAAACATGTACACGTCAGAAGCCAAAAACAAGCTAGAAGCCCTGGAAGACATAGGCAAAAAATTAGGGTACTCTCAATCACCAGAAAGAAGAGTTGAAAGAGCAGAACAAGTCCTTGACAGATACCTGCTGCCCCATGTCGGGCACAAACCCGAAGACAGAATATACAAAGCATACTACATATGCAGGTTAGTCAGGAAACTCCTCTACACATCAGCAAGCAAGCTGAAAGAAGATGACAAAGACCATTACGGCAACAAGAGACTTAGACTTGTCGGAGACTCGCTCGAAACCCTGCTAAGATATATTATCCGAAGACTAGTCGATGACCTAAAATACAACTTCGAGCGCTTAGTCAAAAGAAAAAAATTTCCCAGCCTACAAGGAATCACTAGATCAAAAGTCCTCACGTCCAGGGTGCGCTCAGCACTAGCCACGGGAGAATGGATAGGGGACAGGCATGGCGTATCCCAACACTTGGAAAGACTGAACCACTTCGCCTGCATATCCCACCTAAGAAGAGTCATATCCCTGCTAACAAGCTCTAAAGAAAACTTCGCTGCAAGAGACTTGCACCCCACGCACTGGGGAAAACTCTGCACGTCAGAAACCCCTGAAGGACAGCCAATAGGCCTAAGAAAAAACTTGGCGATAACAGCTGAAGTAAGCACTGGCGAGCCACTCGACCGAGAAAAACTCCTGCAAGAACTCAAAAAAGCGGGAATGAAAAAACTCGGAACAGAAGGGGTCGACGTGAGCATAAACGGAAAACTAATCGGAATTCACCCCAACCCGAACCAAATAATCAAAGCACTCAAAAAAATCAGAAAAGAATCTGACACTTGCCCAGAAATAAACTATTTCTGGAACACAGAAGAAAACATCATAAACCTAAGCGTTGACGGAGGAAGAATAAGAAGACCCCTACTCATCGTAGAGAACGGCAAAACAATTCTCACCCCAGAACATTTGGAAAAACTCAAGAACAACCAAATGACTTGGAAAGACTTCGTAAAAAAAGGAATAATCGAATACCTAGACGCTGATGAAGAAGAAAACTCGCTAATCGCGATAAATCAAGAAGACATCACGAAAGAAACCACTCACCTAGAAATAAGTCCAGCAGTCATTTTCGGAACGCAAACAGCAATGATACCCTACGCCGAGCACACCCTATCACCAAGAGTACTGTACGGAGCGAAAATGATGAAACAAGGACTAGGAATGTTCGCCACTAACTTTCCACTGCAACAAAACCTGGCGGACATAGCCATAAAACACTACCCGCAAAGACCAATAGTGCAAACATTCATGAACGAAATACTCAACTATGACTCACACCCAATAGGCCAAAACATAGTGATAGCAGTGATAACAGGTAAAGGCTACAACATGGAAGACGCTGTAGTCATCAACAAAGCCACTTTGGAAAGAGGAGCATACAGGGCCACTTACTTCACACCATACAAAACAGAAGAACTCAAGTACCCAGGAGGCCAATTCGACAGAATAGAAACCCCTGACAAAGACATTAAAGGATACAGGTTGGAAGAATACTACAACTACTTAGAACAAGACGGGATAGCGTACATAGACGCCAAACTAAAAGAAGGAGAAGTGCTCATAGGCAAAACGAGTCCTCCAAGATTCTTATCAAGCTTAGAAGAATTCCGGGTCAACGTAGAGTCAAGAATGGAGACCAGCGTAACCATGGACCGCATGGGCTCAGCCACTGTCACGTCAGTAATAATCACTGAAAACGAAAACGGAAACAGATTCGTAAAAACTAGGGTAAGAGATCAAACAATACCCGAAATCGGAGACAAATTCGCTTCCAGGCACGGACAAAAAGGAATCATAGGAATGATAATCCCCGAAGAAAACATGCCATTCACAGCTTCGGGAGTAAAACCTGACATGCTATTCAGCCCGCACTCAATACCCGGAAGAATGACCATAGGGCAATTAGTGGAAATGCTCGGAGGCAAAGTCGGAGCCCTCCAAGGCAGACAAATCGATGGCTCAGCCTTCACAGGAGAACACGAAGAAGAACTAAGAAAACAACTATTCAAAATGGGTTTTAGAGAAGACGGAGCGGAAACAATGTATAACGGGATAACAGGAGAACAATTTCAAGCAAGAATATTCATAGCCCCAGCATACTACTTAAGACTCTCACACATGGTGAAAAACAAGTTCCACGTCAGAAGCAGAGGACCCGTACAACTACTCACAAGACAACCCACAGAAGGAAAAAGCAAAAGCGGAGGCCTCAGACTAGGAGAAATGGAAAAAGAGTGCTTCATAGCCCACGGGGCCAGCCTACTATTAAAAGAAAGATGGGACTCTGACAAAGCCCAAATACCAATTTGCAAAAACTGCGGGATAACAGCGATATATAACGAATACACCGGCAAAGGCGTGTGCCCCATTTGCGGAGAAGACTCACCAATAATTTTCGTAGAAATGGCTTACGCGTTCAAACTATTCCTAGACGAGCTCAAATCAATGTGCATATACCCAAAAATGAACCTACAAAGGAAATAAAAAAAATGAGAAAAATAATCAGAGACAAAATAGGCTCAATCACGTTCAAATTAATGAGTCCTTACTTCATCAAAAAAATGTCGGTGATGAAAGTCATCAGCCCAGAACTATACGACGAAGACGGTTACCCAGTAGAAGGGGGTTTAATGGACCCGAAAATGGGGGTGGTCGACCCAGGGCTCAGGTGCAGGACATGCGGATCAAAGGTCAAAGAATGCTCTGGCCACTTCGGATACATAGAACTCGCCAGGCCAGTCACGCACGTAGAATACGCGAAAAACATTTACGACTTTCTAAGAGGAACCTGCAACGACTGCGGAAGAATACTGCTAGCAGAGACAAACATAAAAAAATACTTGGAAGAAATGGAAGAAGCCAAGAAAAACATGGGCGAAGCAGCTTACTGGGAAGTAACAAACAAAATACGAAAAAAACTCAGGAACGCCAGCAAGTGTCCTCACTGCAAAGCCAAACAAGATAAAATCACGATAAGAAAACCAACAGGGTTCGCTGAAGACAACGTTAAACTCACGCAAATAGACGTTCGCGAACGCTTAGAAAAAATGAGCGATGAAGACTGCCTCTTACTTGGACTCAACCCGGACGCGGGCAGACCGGAATGGATGGTTCTAACACTCTTACCCGTACCACCAGTGATAGTTAGGCCGAGCATAACCTTAGCGTCAGGTCAAAGAAGTGAAGACGACTTAACCCACAAGCTAGGAGACATAGTCAGGACAAACCAAAGACTATGGGAAAACCTCAACGCAGGAGCACCCGAAATAATCATAGAAGACCTCTGGGAACTATTACAATACCACGTCACCACGTTCATAGCAAACGACAAATCACAAGTCCCGCCCGCCAGACACAGGTCAGGAAGACCCCTAAAAACTTTATCAGAAAGAATCAAAAGCAAAGAAGGAAGAATGAGAAGAAACCTGGCAGGAAAAAGAGTGGACTTCTCAGCCAGAACAGTGATAAGCCCAGAAACGATGATAGGAATAGATGAGGTAGGACTCCCCGTTGAAGCAGTCATGGAATTAACCATTCCAGAAAGAGTCACTGAATGGAATCTCAAACACTTAAAAAAATACGTCAAAAACGGTCCAGAAAAATACCCTGGCGCTAACTACGTCATAACTCCTGACGGCAAAAGAAAAAGGATAACAGACGAAACCAAAAAAGTCATACTTGAAGAACTCGCGCTAGGATACATAGTGGAAAGACATCTGATAAACGGAGACATATGTCTGTTCAACAGACAACCCTCCCTACACAAAATGTCAATAATGTGCCACAAAATAAGGATACTGCCCTACAAAACCTTTGGTATGAACCTCTGCGTAACCCCTCCATACAACGCGGACTTCGACGGAGACGAAATGAACCTCCACATACCCCAAACAGAAGAAGCCCGCGCGGAAGCCAAACACTTAATGAGCGTTCACACTCAAATGATAACTCCTCGTTATGGACTGCCAATCATAGGATGCAAACACGACCACTTAACTGGGCTCTACCTCTTAAGCAAAGACCAAAAAATTCCCAGAAGAGTTGCCACAGCACTACTCGCGCAAGCAGGAGTGGAAACAAGCTTACCAGTCAAAAAAACGTACAAAGGAATTGAAATCCTATCACAAACCGTACCCGAAAAAATAAGTTACGCGGAAAAAACGATTACCTGCCAGAAATGCGACAAATGCAAAGAAGAAAAATGCGAGCATAAATGCTTTCTAAAAATTAAAAAAGGAGAAATAAAATGCGGTTTCGTAGACTCCAACGCGGTAGGAGCTGGAACCGGACTATTACTAAAAAAAATGCTTAGAGAATACGGTGGAAAAGAATTAGTGAACTTCCTCCAAAAAATCACGCTACTATCCCTACACTACCTGGATTACAAAGGATTTACGGTTCTGCCTTCACACACAGACCTTAAAAAGGAAAGCTTCAAAAAAGTCAAGAACGAGCTGGACGACGCAAAAAACAAAACCAGAAAAATCTTGGAAAAATACGAAAAAGGACAATTAGAATCCCTACCCGGAAGAACAGTCAAAGAAACCCTTGAAGTAAACCTGCTCACGACAACACGAAAAACCAGAAACAAAATAGGAAGAATAGTTCAAAAAGAGATAAAAAAAGACAACTCCCTATACGTGATGGCCAGTTCAGGAGCAAGAGGAAAACTAGTTCAAATCGGTCTAATGAGCGCGAGCGTAGGACAACAATCCCTCAGAGGATCAAGAATAAACTTTGGATACAGGGACCGAGCGCTACCCCACTTCAAAAAAGGAGACATGTCACCGGAAGCGCACGGATTCATAAGACACGGTTACAAAGGAGGGCTGACCCCCACAGAATTCTTCTTCCACGCGATGATAGGAAGAGACAATCTAATGGACACTTCAATGAGAACCCCAAAATCAGGATACCTTCAAAGAAGACTCATAAACACCCTACAAGACGTGAGCGTGAACTACGACCAAACCGTACGCGACTCCGGAGGAAGAATAATAGAATTCGAATACGGTGAAGACGGCATAGACGTGACCAAATCCCAAAAAGGAAAATTGGACGTTAAAGAGGTGCTCAAATGAACGAACTATCAAAAAAAATAATAGAAGAAGCCAAACAATACGCCAAGCAGAACAAAAAGGACGAAAAAAAAGTGCTCGAAAAAATAAAACAAATCTACCAAGAAATGAGGGTGGAACCAGGCGAAAGCGTAGGAATAATAGCTGCTCAAAGCTTAGGCGAACCCGGCACGCAAATGACGCTCAACACCAAAAACTTGGCGGGAGTCGCCAAAATGAACGTGACAGTAGGGCTTCCCAGAATAGTCGAAATATTTGACGCGAGAAAAGAGCCGAGCACGCCCATGATGGAAGTGCACCTAAAACCAGAATACGCGGAAGACGAGAAAAAAGTCCAAAAAATAGCTGCCAAGATATTGGAAGTAAAAATCAAAGAAATAATCAAAAACGTTAGCATAGACTTAATCAACACAAAAATCATGCTAGACCTTAACCACAAAAAACTAAAAGAATATGACATCATCCCAAAAACAATCCTAGAAAAACTACGAAAAAACCACGAAGCAGAACTCAAAGCAGGAACAATAACTGTCACGCCAAAAAAAAAAGATATAGGGGCTGAAGCGCTCTACAGAATAAAAACCAAAATCGTGGAAACATACGTGTCAGGAATAAAAGGAATAGAACAAGTCCTCCCATGGAAGGAAGGAGGAAAGTGGATAATCAAAACCCTCGGCTCAAACCTTAAAGACGTCATGAAAGAAACGGATTTCGTGGACATCACCAAAACAACAAGCAACAACATATACGAAGTGGCAAGCCTACTAGGAATAGAAGCTGCCAGAAACACGATAATCAAAGAAATAATCGCGACCCTAGCCGAACAAGGCCTAGAAGTCGACGTAAGACACATAATGCTCGTGTCAGACACGATGACGGCCAGCGGCGAAGTAAAAGGGACTACCAGGTACGGCGTAATCAAAAACAAGACCAGCGTGCTCGCGAGAGCAAGCTTCGAAATACCTATAACCAACCTATTCACTGCAGCGGTGAGAAACACGCGAGACAGGCTTGAAGGAATAATTGAAAACGTGATGATAAACCAAGTCATCCCAGTCGGGACAGGACTGCCAAGACTAATGGTCAAAAAAAGGAGTAAAAAGAAATGAAAGACGCTGAGAAAAAAGAAATAATCAACCTCCTCAAAGAAAAAAAATTAGTGATAGGAATCAAAACCGTGCTAAAAGGCATAAACAAAGGAAAAATAAGCAAAATATTGGTGTCAAGCAACATATTTCAAAAAAACCTGAAAAAACTGGAAAACGTTTGCAAATCCCTCAACATACCCATAACCAGCCTAGAAATCAAAGGAAAAGAACTCGGAACGCAATGCGGAAAACCTTTTAACATAACTGTTCTAGGAGTTAAGAAAGAATGAGAATAAGAATAAAACTGGACAACGACACCATCAGACACATCACGCTCTTCGAAAAAATTACTGGCGCCACGGTCAAAGACTGCTTCTCCAACGACAACGCCATAACATTCGTGGTCAAAGAAGGCCATGCAGGAATAGCTATAGGCAGAGGAGGAATCAACATAAAAACACTTCAGAAAACTTTAAAAAAAAGAATAGAAGTCATAGAATACTCCGAAGAACCCACAAAATTTGTCAATAACGTTTTCAGACCAGCAAAAATGAAAAACGTTTACACAAGCGAAAAAAGCGACGGACAAAAAATAATCAACATTTACCCCACGAGCGACAAAGCACTAATAAGGAGTAAACTTAAAAAAGCAAAAGAACTCGTAAAAAAATACTTCGGAATCGAAGACATAATCATAAAATAAAAAAAAAATAAAATGGCAAGAGGACTGTTCGCAGGACGAAAACTGGTGAAGAATCATAACAAGTTCAGGTTCTCCAAAAAAGGAGAAAGGTTCAGAAGATTCAAACTATGGAAAAAATATGACCCCCTAGAAGGAAGCCCGCAAGCCAGAGGAATAGTGCTCAAAAAAGTGATGAGAGAAAGAAAACAACCCCACTCAGGAATGATAAAATGCGTGCTAGTCCAACTAATCAAAAACGGGAAAACCGTGACAGCATTCGTGCCAGGAAACCTTGCCATAAAACACATTGACGAACACAACGAAGTCATGCTCGAAAGAATCGGGGGACCAATGAAAGGCTCCAGAGGAGACATCCCGGGAATCAAATTCAAAGTAATCAAAGTCAACAACATCTCGCTAAAAGAAATAATTAAAGGAAAGAAAGAAAAACTAACCAAATGAACCGGGTAATCAGGCGCGTTCAACTAATAAAACAAACACTAACCCAAGAAGAATGCGAGATAAAAAAAGAAACTCTTCCAGACGGGAGCAGAGCAATCATAATCACTGACCAAAAAGGTAACAGGTTCCACCAACTCGAAACAAAAACCCGGGTCACAGGAACCTTAAGCCAAGACATCAGGAAAACAATACAAAAATGGAAACACAGATGAGCGAAATACTATTATTCAATAAGTGGAAAAACACAGGAATAGAGTTACGAGACCCAGGGCTCATGAATTACATAAACGTCAAACCAATAATTATTCCAAAAACGAGTGGCAGGCACGAATCCAAAAAATTCTGGAAAAGCAAAATGCACGTGGTGGAAAGACTAATCAACAAGATGATGGTTCCCGGCCACAAAGGAAAAGAACACTGGTGGAGTTCAGGGCACTGCTCAGGCAAAACCCAAACAATATTCAAAATCGTCAAACAAGTCCTGCAAGACCTGGAAAACAAGCTCAAAACCAACCCAATACAAGTCCTGGCCACGGCAATCGAGAACAGCGCTCCAAAAGAAGAAGTCACGAGCATAGAGTACGGCGGGACAAGATATCAAAGAGCTGTTGACATCAGCCCGCAACGCAGAGTAGACCTCGCGCTAAGATGGATGGTGCAAGGATCTTACGCTAAAAGCGTGAACAAAAAAAGAAGTACGAGACAAGCCCTGGTCAGCGAAATAATCCTAGCGTACCAGAACAGCTCGGACAGCGCCGCAGTCAAGAAATGCAACGAAGTCGAAAGACAAGCTGACACCAGCAGATAAAATTTTCTGGTTTTTTAAAAATTTCCACCCCCTACGTGTTACAAAAAAAAGCTTAAAAAAACACAAAGACTTAAATATGATTTTTCGTATTTATATGATAAATATGAATCATATGAAAGATAAACACATCTTCGGAACAGTCAAAGTCGGCGAAAGAGGACAAGTCGTAATCCCAAAACAAGCCAGAGAAATGTTCAAAATAGGGCCCGGAGACAGCATGGTAGTTCTAGGAAAAAAACACCACGGCATCGTTCTCGTAAAAGCAACAAAAATGAAAGAATTCGCCATGAAAATCCTCAAAGGAATAGGTAAAGTTGACTGAAAAATAACCATAAATGAAAGCCATTAACACCACTAATCTTACAAGAAAATTCGGAAACTTTACAGCAGTAGACAAAATTAGTTTTCAAGTCAAACAAGGCGAATTATTCGGTCTTCTTGGACCTAACGGAGCAGGAAAAACCACGATTATAAACATGCTATCAACTCTTCTAAAAATCACTTCAGGACAAGCCCAAGTCAACGGATTTGACGTGCAAACCCAAAAAAACAAAGTCAGAGAAAGCATAGGCATAGTTTTCCAAGAACCAGCGCTAGACGGTAGACTCACTGGCAAGGAAAACCTTGACTTCCACGCACGAATGTACGGAATCAACAAAGAAGAAAGACGAAAAAGAATCAAAAAAGTTCTCAAACTAGTCAAGCTAACAGACAAAGCAGACGAGCTCGTGGACAACTATTCCGGTGGAATGAAAAGACGGCTCGAAATCTCGCGGGGACTAATACAAAAACCAAAAGTACTATTTCTTGACGAGCCAACCCTTGGACTCGACGCTCAAACCAGAAGAAGCATCTGGGAATACATCAAAAAACTAAACCAAAAAAACAAGGTAACAATCATCCTAACCACCCATTACATGGAAGAAGCAGATTTCTTATGTAATAGGATAGCAATAATTGACCACGGAAAAATAATTGCGCTCGACAAGCCAAGCAACCTAAAAAACTTTTTAGGAGGAGACGCTATAACCCTTGAACTAAAAAAACCATCCAACAAACTTAAACAACAACTCGAACAAAAAAAATGGGTTAAATCAATAAAACAACACAACAACAAAATCACGCTCACAACCGAAAACGGTGAAAAACACATACCTGAAATAATCAGAACAGCGGAAAAACAAAAAATCCAAATCACGTCAGTCAACCTAAGAAAACCCAGCCTCGAAGACGTGTTCCTGTATTTTACAGGAAAAACCATCCGCACCCAAGAAGCAGGCCAAACCGAGAAAATGAAAAGAATGAGGATGAGGAGGATGGGACACGGATGAACCTGAACGCGGTATACGTTATGTGGCTTAGAGAAATGAAAAGATTCTCTAGGTCAAAATCAAGGATGGTGTCCATGCTAATCATGCCCCTATTATTTCTGGGAGGACTAGGATTCGGGTTCAGCAAAATGACAATCCCAGGAATCGAAGGAATTGCTTACCTACAATTCCTGGTTCCAGGAATCGTGGGCATGGGAATGCTGTTCTCAAGCACAGGTTCAGGAGTGTCCGTGCTCTGGGATAAAGAATTCGGGTTTCTGAAAGAAATTATGGTCGCCCCGGTAAGCAGGACGTCAATAGTTCTCGGAAGAATCGCTGGAGGAGCCACCATTTCATTAACTCAAGGAATACTGTTAATCCTAATCTCAACCCTGCTCGGTTTCAGAACCACTATTACAGGGTTTCTAACAGGATTAATTTTCATGGCTTTGATAACAACCACTTTCATAGGGTTAGGACTAATACTGGCGTCAAGAATGAAAGACATGCAAGGATTTCAACTGATAATAAACTTCGTGGTAATGCCCTTGTTCTTTTTATCAGGCGCCTTATACCCAATAGAAAATCTGCCAGCACCAATAAGAATCCTATCCTACGCGAACCCTCTGACCTACGGGCTCGACGGGCTTAGAGGAGCGCTAATCGGGGTATCACAGTTCCACCCGCTAATAAACCTGACAATAATGATAACATTATCAGTGGCAATGGTATCCCTAGGCGCGTATTTGTTCGAAAAAAGCGATAACGTTTAAACAATTGAAATCCAGATACACGTCATGGTTCCCACGCTCGCCAGAGTAGTTACCAAAGCCACGAGCAAAGCCCGGTTATCCAAGCTCTTCGGGTTAATCTCTAACCCAGCAACGAACATTGAAATCCAAGCCCACAAATACACGGGAACAGAAAACAATAAACCCGAAGCAGAACCATTCGAAAAAAACGCGAAACCTTGAGCCAGACTAATAACTAATCCACTCAAAACCACGATTGAGAGCTTGTCAGAACCATAACCCTCACTCTGCAAACCCGCAAAAAAACTGGCTTCCAGCAACAAGACTAGAACAATAAAAAATAAGGTTCCGGGCACGAAAAACCAAAAACAAAAAGCCGACAAAACAGGAAGAGTGGAGATAACCAGAAAACACAGGAAAACAAACGAGTTACCCGAACTAAACACGCTCTTAAGACGTTCAATCATAAAAACCCTCTTCTGAAAACAATACTATAAAAAAGCTTCCCAAAAAATAAACCAATACCTCAAATAAGAATAAAAAACAGATGATAAAAATATTGGACATATATAAATAAACGTTTTTCAAAAAAAATTTTCAGTTTATTCTATATGCTTTTTCTCACCCATTGGGACATCTGTGTGTTTGTCACATCCTGGACAGTAAGTTGTAAGATTACTGTATACTGTTCTAATAGACCCACAGTGAGGACATACTTCAGTTCTAATTGCTTCCAAATTCATACTTCAACTCCAGAAATCTCCTTTTAAAACCATTATGGCAGTTAGTCCAGTATTTCCTCTAATTCTTTATTTCGTGCGCATTCATGTTTCTTGAGCATGAATTCACTATTACGTGCGCAAAGCCTAAAAATCGAAACCCTTAAAAGATAATTACTGTTAAGTGGTAACATGGTTTTGTTGGAGTTCGCAAAAAAAATAAAAGACATTTACGAAACAAAAATGAGTGAAAAGTATAAATTAGACGGACCTAAGACTCATACACCGGGTGAAGTGTTCTTTAACATTATTCAAAGTTACAAAGATTTTGAGAACGTTTTCGGAGAGTTCGACGTTCATTTAGAGAGATTGGAAAAGGATCATAGAGGTTGGAGTTGGGTTGATGTCATCGTTAGAGGGAGATTAGTGCGCGCTGACAATAGCTTGAGCGGTTCCGAGCATAAACTCATCGGGACTCCGAAGTCTTTGACCGTAACAGTCGCGACGAACGGAGGAGAAAACACTGTTCTCAAAAAAATCAGTGAAGTTGAGAAACTCTTGTTGGGTGACTTAAAATGATGTCAGAACTATCTAGTGTTGTTGAGGCTTATACGAATTCTGTTGAAGATTTGTGGGCCATTGAAAAGCGTGAAGATAATGTTAAGTTCACAAAAGAATGGTTTGACGGCTCCGCGGCCACGGTAAACCTTGCTTTGACGGGAAAAGGAGCAATAGTTTCAGGAGAAGTGTTAGTGCCTTTGGAAACATTAGCTGGAGAAGAATTCGGAAAAATGTCCAGCAGGATTAAAGCACAAACTTTAGAATTAGGAGAATTATCTTACTTGTTAGTTGACCATTTACAAAAAGCTCAGTACTTGCTTGAAGATGAACGCGAAGCTTTGAACGTTGAAAAATTATATTAATCCCTAAATTCTTTTTATTGAAGGATGTTTAAGAGAATCGGTTCGTTATTGGCATTGATCGTGCTGTTAGGTTGTGTTTCTTCTGCAGGTTATTACGGCGTGGTCGTTAAAGGTTTTTCCGCTGAAAAATATGAGGTTCAGTCTAAAGAATTCTTCGACATGAACCTGTGGGTGGAGAACGATGGGGATTACAATTCCGACCACTTATTCTTCACTATTTATAACACTGGCAATCTCATAAACCAATCCTCCATCACTGTTCAATCCATGACTTTAACCCCAGGGGATGATTTCTTAGCTTCCTGGACTTTTGAAACCCCTGAACTAAGCGCTGAATCCGTTTTCACACCTTACGCCAAAATATGTTATAATTATACGAGTGAAGCTTACATGGACATCCAACTCGTAGGACTGGAGTGGAAAGGAACCACTCCCAACCTTCTCTCAGGCTCTTCAAAAGCGCCGATAACGCTCTCCATGCAAGCAACTAATCCTTACAAAGGAGAGGTTAGTGGCAAAAGCATTAAAATAATTCTGGAGAACACGGGACCCGAAAAACTCAAGCAAATAAATTATTTGTCAGTGAAAATCCCTGGGATTGGCGGAAAACTAGAAGTTACTGAAGAATCAGGATTTTTTACTTGCACGCACAACACTGCAGGGGATTATTATGCTTGCACTGCTAGGGACGTGTTGTTAAACGGCGGGCTCGAAAAATCGTTGAGACTGATTTTTAACACTCACTTGACAGGTCAAGACCATTACAGCGCAAGAATCCACGCTTACGCTTATTACACTTACTGCTCAAAAACAGATGAAGTAAGGATTACTGCCAAGCCAGCCGTGCCCGGCGAAGCCCTGGAAGGAGTTTGCAGTCAAGACTCGCTAGAACATTGTGGTTCAATGAACACGTGTCTGCTTGCAGGAGGGTACTGGTGCGACGAAGCTGGAAGCATGTCCTGCACTGATTCTTACGTGTCCGGAGAAGCTCCAGAAGAGGTGAGCAATCCTTGTTTCGGGGTGCCTTGCGGGAACGGGATCTGCGAGTCAGATGTTGAGAACTGTGGGAACTGCCCTAGGGATTGTGGATGCAATAAAGACGAGTGCTGCAACCCCGAGTCGAGTTCTGCGAGCGCGGTCAGGGGATGCGTTTTCTCCAGTGTTGCCATCAGTTCGGAAAGCATGTGCTGTTCGGGCGACGAGGTCGTAGGGAATTGTTGTGACGTTTCAGACTGTCCAAGCGGGTGGAACTGTTATTCTAATTATTGTTATCAAAGGACCCAATGCGTTTCGGACCTGCAGTGTGGTTCAGGTCAGAAGTGCTGTGACAATGAGTGCGTGGACAAGTGTTTCAGCAATTTGGACTGCTCGTCGTGGAACGGGTGCTACTTTGATGAAGTTTTGAGTTACGATGTTTACCAGGTTTTTGAGTGCGAGAACAAGGGGTCCTGCGACGCCAGTTGTGTTGTGGCTCGCACTTTAGAGTTGGATTGCGCGTGCCCGGAAGGCAGAATTAGGTGCGAGTCGGGGTGCGTGACTCCCGCTTGCTTGACCAATGATGGATGCACTTTTAGAAAAGGTTATATCGCGTCATGCATCAACCCAGGAACTTGTGTTGCCAACTGCATTTATGTGCCAGAAGACATGGAACTTCCTCCGGAGGATTCAGAACCCCTGATTAATGGAAGCCCCTCTCCAGACCCTGAATTACCTGTTGATGAGGTCACTCCAGAACCTCCTTCTGAGATAAGCGTTGACTAAAAACAGAGGTTCCAAAACCGGATATAATCTTAATTGATTTTTAAGAGCTAATCAAAATTTTATTATTCTTCTTTTTTTTAATTCGAAGAAACACTTAGCACAAGCAGAAACATCACTTAAAGCATTGTGGGCGTCTTCAAAAGAAGAATTAAATAACTTTTTATGCAATTCCATTAGTGTTGGCCATTTATACCCATAAAGTCCCGGAATTTTGCAGAAATCTGTTGTTGCAAGCATCGTACATATTTTGGCTATTGAAGGAAGATTGTTCTCGATTTTTGTTCTAATTAATTCAGAACCTACAACTTTTTCATCAAAATTTATTTTATGTGCAATTAATAATTTGGAACTTCTAAGAATGGTTGAAAATTCGCTTAATGCTTTTTTTAATGAAATACCAATTCTATTTGCTTTTTCATTTGATATCCTATGAACTTTAATAGCTTCAGAAGGTATTTCAAAATTATCTGGTTTGATAATATAGCTTTGCTTTAATATTTCTTTACCAGAAGTATCGCATTGTAACCAAGCGATTTGTACTAATCGTGGCCAATTGCTCAAATCTGAAACTGGTGCTCTCCAATTTTTTGGCAATCCTGTTGTTTCTGTGTCAAAGAATAGATACATTTTATTTCTCCATACTTTTAGCGGAAACAGGCTTTTTAAGTTTCTCATCAGCCTCTTTCTGTGTTAAGCGAGTATACTTGATTCCTCACCAAAAAGGAATCCTTAAAACCTACCTTGTTGACGGTTCCATCAACTTGAAGGTGCCGTGAAAACCGTAAACTTTTAAAAAGAAGGTTTTAGAAATAATAGACTACTTACGGTGATTAATAAAAAAATGGCTAAAGACGATAAAGTATCAATTGAAGAATTAATGTTCAAGCGAGATAGAGTCAGAAACATTGGCATAATCGCGCACATAGATCATGGTAAATCAACTCTCACTGATTCCTTGCTGGCAGGCGCTGGAATGCTTTCCATGAGGGTGGCTGGCACTGCCAGAAAAACGGACTCGTTGGAAGAGGAGCAGCAAAGAGGCATCACGATTCAAGCGTCAGCGGTGAGCATGGTTCACGGAGTTGGAGACGAACACTTTCTTATCAATTTGATAGACACTCCAGGACACGTTGACTTCGGAGGCGAAGTCACTCGCGCGATGCGCGCAGTGGACGGCGCGTTAGTCGTGGTGGATGCCGTGGAGGGAATAATGCCTCAAACCGAAACAGTTCTTAGGCAAGCAATGGGTGAAAGAGTTGAGCCAGTCCTGTTCATAAACAAGGTTGACCGCTTATTCAAAGAACTTAAGTTGAAACCAGAGGACATGCAGAAACGCTTCTTGAAAATCATGGCCGGTTACAACAAGTTAATCCAGCAATTAGCTCCAGAAGAGTTTAAGGAGAAGTGGAAGTGCAAGCCCGACGAGGGAACAGTTGGTTTCGGGTCTGCAGTGCACCGCTGGGCTTTAAGCTTTCCAATAATGAAGCAGACAGGAATAACTTTCAAACAAATCAAAGAATCTTACGAAGGATCAGATCAGGAAATCAGGGAAAAACTAGCTGAACTCGAAGAAAAAGTGCCGTTGCATCAAGTAATACTTGACATGGTTGTAAAACACTTACCTGACCCGTTAGTCGCTCAGAAGTACAGGATCCCAAAACTGTGGGATGGAGACCTTGAAAGCGAAGTCGGAAAATCGTTAATGAACGTGGATGAAAACGGGCCACTAGTATTCGTGGTCACCAAAGTGATTGTTGACCCTCAAGCAGGAGAAATAACTTTTGGAAGAGTGTTTTCAGGAAGCCTGAAAAGAGGCATGGAAGTGTATTTGAACAGGAAGCGAGGAATAGCGAAAACCCAACAAATATTCACGGTTATCATCGAAAAAAGAACCACTCAGGAAAGCGTTCCCGCGGGCAACACTGCAGCAGTCATTGGTCTGAAAGGCATTGGTTCAGGAGAAACAGTTTCCAACAGTGAAATGGTGCCTTTCGAGAGAATAAAACACTTATTCGACCCGGTGGTTACCAAAGCAATTGAAGCCAAGAACCCCAAGGATTTGCCGAAACTAATCCAAGTCTTAAGGGAAATAAGTCAGGAAGACCCAACAATCCAAATCAAGATTAACGAAGAGTCAGGCGAACAAATCATCAGCGGTTTGGGCGAACTTCATTTAGAGTGGACAGAGCACAAGATTAAGAAGTACAAGAACATGCAAGTCGTTACTTCCCAACCAATAGTGATTTATAGGGAGACCATTCAAGGAACCTCCCCCGAAGTTGAGGGAAAAAGTCCTAACAAGCACAACAAGTTTTACCTTCAAGTCGAGCCCTTAGAACAAGAGATTAGCAAAGCGATAAGAGAGGGAGAACTTCCTGAAGGAAAAATAAGGAAGAAAGACGTGGGAGTGATTGAGAAATTGAAAAAATTTGGTTACGGCGCTAAAGAAGCTAAACGAGTTAAAGACATTTTTCAAGGCAACTTGTTGTACGATAACACTAAAGGAATCGTGCACGTAGGCGAAGTTATGGAACTAATCATTGCAGCGTTCAGAGAAGTCATGGAAGGAGGACCCGTAGCCGGAGAACCGGTCACGGGCGTGAAACTAATCCTTAATGATATGAAACTGCATGAAGACGCTATTCACAGAGGCCCAATGCAAGTCAAGCCAGCGCTCAGAGATGGGATTAGGAAAGCTTTCAGTCACGCGAGCCCATTAATCTTCGAACCAGTCCAAACAATTAGGATTGACTCACCAATAGATTACATGGGTTCGATTAGCAAACAAGTCCAGACTAGAAGGGGTCAGATCTTAGACATGGAACAGGGTGAAGATAGAGTGACGATTAAAGCGAAGATGCCTGTGGCAAGAATTTTTGGTTTCACAAGCGACTTGCGTTCAGGCACTGAAGGTAGGGGCGCGTGGTTCCTCGTGGACTCCAAGTTCGAAAAACTACCCAAAGAATTGCAGGAAGAAGTTATCAAGAGTATAAGGCAAAGAAAAGGTTTGTCCACGTGAACAGCTTGAAGAGAAATCAATAAGTTTTTTATAAAAGTTTATTTTAAGTAAGTTTACAAGTATGGAGATTCTGGAAAAGACTCGGTCAATTTGTCCGGAATGTTTTCGTCAAGACGGAGAAGTTAAGGAATTAGAAGCCGAACTAGTTGAAGAAGGAGGGAGTATTTACATCAGGAAGGAATGTGAAGAGCACGGTCCTTTCCAATCCTTAATGTTTTCGGATGCCGAGGATTATAAAAGGTGGGCAAAATACAAAAGAGAGGGGAAGGGGATAGAAGGCGTCCATGTCGAAAACCTCTCCCTCTACGACACTCATAATTCACAATCAGTTCTCACCAATCTAACCGTGACCAACCGTTGCAATCTACGCTGCTCATACTGCTTCGCGAACGCGGGCAGTCAAGGATTCATCTACGAACCTTCTCTGGATGAGATACAGAAGATGGTCGATCAAGCCAGTCATGAAAAGCCAGTTCCTTCAAAAGCGATTCAAATAACCGGTGGAGAACCAACGGTCCGAGACGACCTCTTTGAAATCTGCGATATAGCAAGAGAGGCTGGTTTCGTACACATTCAACTGAACACTAATTCGATTAAATTAGCCGAGTCCAAGGAGTACTGCAAAAAAATACTGGACCACGGTGTAAACACTATTTACATGAGCTTTGACGGCGTGACTAAAGAAACAAATCCCTGGATTGAACAGAACAAACAAGCAATCCAGAACCTAAGGGAAATTGGTTTCCGAAGCGTTGTCTTGGTTCCCGTCGCTATGCAGGACAATATCGACGAAATCGTGGACATAATTGAATACGCCAAGGACAATATAGACATTGTTCGTGGCGTCAACATTCAACCCATTGCTTTCACAGGCAGGCTCGAAAACATCGTTGACGAATATAGAGAAAAGAGAAGAGTGGATTACTCGACGCTGATGGAGAAAATAGAGGAGGACTCCGGTGGACAAATCACTAAAAAGGACTGGTACCCAGTACCCTTTGTTTACCCCATATCTAAGCTGATCGAAAACCTCAAGGACGAGAAACAGGTTGAATTCACAGCCCACCCGAACTGCGGCGCCGCGACTTATATATTCATAGATGGTGACAGAATGGTTCCGATTACAAGATTCTTTGATGTAGAAGGATTCATGGAACTGATCGAAGAACTTTCGGAAAAGAAGGGAATAGTTAAGAAGGCAAGGATAGCTGCTTCAATGATGAAAAACGTTTCCAAATACGTGGATAAGGAAAAAGCTCCGAAAGGGTTCTCCGCGAGGAAGCTTCTCGTTAATGCCGTTGTCCAGGGTGACTACTCCTCAATAGGCAAGTTCCATCACAAGACGCTTTACTTGGGAACAATGTGGTTCCAGGACGTCTGGAACCTGGATCTGGATCGGTTACAGAACTGCGTAATCCATTACACGACGCCGGAGGGAATGGTGCCTTTCTGCACCTACAACGGCCTCGGAGTCGGCCAAAAGATTATGGAAAAGCATTCCATATCAATCGATGAGTGGAAGGAAAGAAGTGGGAAGACGCTCAGGGATGACCTCTGGAAGAACGGGCCGATAAGCTAAACATTTATTTTAATTTTTTTTAGTGGTTTTCCCCTCCATAAATATTCATACAGTAAATCGCAAAGTAACTTCTAAATAATTTATGAAAAAGAGCCTGGTTGTTCATTAATTTAATTATTGTGCGAGTTGTCTTAATTTTTGTGCAGAACCCGATTAATATGCAAATCAGCTATTACCAAAACTTTTAAAAGAGGATGTTTTTACAATTTAACAACAAAAAAATAACTAATACATAGGTGAAAAAAATAAAATGGCAGAGAAAAAACCACACATCAACCTGATTTTCACGGGTCACGTAGACCATGGAAAATCAACAACGATAGGAAGATTGTTCTTCGAAACAGGCATAGTAAGCGAACAAGACCTCATTAAATTCAAGAAACTAGCTGAAGAAGTTGGGAAAGGCACTTGGGAATACGCTTACGCAGTAGACTTGACCAAAGAAGAAAGAAAAAGAGGACTGACAATCGATCTGGCAGAAAAAAGGTTTGACACTAAAAAGTATTACTTCACGATAATAGACGCTCCGGGCCACAAAGACTTCATTAAAAACATGATAACAGGAGCAAGTCAAGCAGACGCGGCAGTACTAGTGGTCGCGGCCAGCGACGGGATAATGCCCCAAACAAAAGAACACGCTTTCCTGCTAAAAGTCATGGGAGTCAAACAAATAATTGTTGACATCAATAAGATGGACGCGGTAAAATACGACGAGAAAAGATTCAACGAAGTCAAAGACCAAATGGAAAAACTGTTCAAAAGCATTGGAATCAGCACGGAAGGCATGCTTTTCCTAGCGACTTCAGCGATCGGGGGCGACAACATCGCCAAGAAAAGCGACAAAATGGCTTGGTACAAAGGAAAAACGTTATTGGAGTCATTTGACACGCTGTCACCTCCAAAACTCCCAACAGACAAGCCTCTAAGAATACCCATAGAAGACAGTTACAGCATCACGGGAATCGGGACAGTACCAGTCGGCAAAGTCATATCAGGAAAAATGAAGATAGGGGACAAAGTAGTGTTCCTGCCAAGCGGGGCGTCAGGAGAAGTCAAAAGCATAGAAATGCACCACGAGCAAATCAAAGAAGCAATCCCTGGAGACAACATAGGATTCAATGTTCGAGGAGTGGACAAGAAAAGCGTGAAAAGAGGAGACATTTGCAGCCACGTAAAAGACGCGGCGAAAATCGTCAAAAAATTTGTTGCGCAAATAATTGTTCTCGAACACCCAAGCGTCATAGCATCAGGTTACACGCCAGTATTCCACACGCACACCAGCCAAGTTGCTTGCAGGTTCGATAAAATCCTGAAAAAACTTGACCCGAAAACAGGGGCGACCCTTCAAGAGAACCCGGACTTCATCAAAGCAGGGGACGCTGCAATAGTGGAAATAATTCCAACCAAACCATTCATCATAGAGAAAAAGGAAGACTTAGCGCAACTATCAAGCTTCGCGGTCAGAGACATGGGAAGAACGGTTGCGGCAGGCGTTTGCATAGACATCCTGAAAACAGCTTAAACAAATTCGATAAAGGGTTTCAAAACAAAAACCCTTTTCTTACATTTTTTTAAACTCTATTTAGCTTTAAGCCTTGGAAAAAAGTGGCTGCTTGAACGCGGAAGAAAAAAATTAGGAAGCAGTTTTGAAAAAGACCTTGAAGAATAGCAGTAGTTGGCAAAGTTGATAAATTTATTGACCCCTTAATTCAAAAATTTCCGAAAAACCTAACTGTTAACAATAATTCAGACTAAATTCTTCTTTTTAAACAACTTCTTTAAAAAGTGTCCGTCATATACCTTTCCTAACTTCAAATCAGGAAGTTTTTCAATAGCGTCAATATCCGCTTTCTTGACAGATTCATAAGCCCAATGTTTCCTGTCACTGCATAAATTTTTCTTATCACATTTCTCGCAAACAGAATCCAAACCAAAAACATATCTAATTCTTAGATTAGGATTTTCATGTAGTTGTCTGAGTATGTTTCTCCAATGAATAATTAATTCATCTGAATGAAAATTCCCTTTCTCTTCCCTGAATCTCGCGATATATTCCTCATCAAACATGTTATACCATTCAATATAAGCTTCGTGTTTAAAGTAACCCAAAAGATGGTGAGGTCTAAGTTCTAAATTGAATTTCATGCCATTTTTTCTTTTAACCAGCATATTAAACCTACAAAGAAAAACTATTTCTCTTTCTTTTTAAATATCTTGATAATTACTACACAAAAAGCAATCAAATTCACTTTCAAAGATAGTTGAACGAAACCTTTTTAAGCAAAGCACTAGATTTAGTTAGAACCATGGGTAAGGCCAGAATCAAGATATCAAGCACTGAACCGCAGAAACTGAACCAGTTAGTCGACCAAATCAAAATAATAGCTGAAAGAACTGGCGTGGAAATGCGAGGACCAATACCCCTGCCAACCAAAAAACTCAAAATACCTGTTAGGAAAAGTCCTTGCGGCACTGGAAGAGAAACTTACGAGACCTGGCACATGCGCATACACAAAAGATTAATCGACCTGTCCATGAGCGAACGAGCCCTAAGACTCATCATGAGAGTGCCTGTGCCAAAAGACGTGAACATAGAAATAGAAATCGTAGAGTAAAACTTTTTAACACTCCAAAAACCTTAATTCTAAATAAGATGAGTTTCAAAAAACATTATCCATTCTTAATACTATTAACCATCAGCTCCCTAATCAGCCTAACAGCTTTCAACCCTTTATGGAGCGACGAAAACTTCTACTTTTACATATCCAAACTAGTGTCAGAAGGAAGCGTGCTGTACAAAGATATTTTCTTCATGAAACCACCAGCTCTTATATACGGGCTGGCAGCGTTCTTCAAAATCGTTGGGCCAAGCATCCTAGCAGGCAACTTTTACACGTTCGCGCAAAAAACCTTCACCATAATAATTCTATACGCTACAGGACTCGAACTGGAAAAGAAATACAAGAAAAAAGGCGTAGCCCTCAACATAGCCTTAATCACGATGACCATCGGAACCTTGTGGAGAGGCGGCGCTGAAACCCTGGGCTTCATGCAAACCACTTTCTTCGTCGCACTAAGCGTTTACGCGTTCATCAAAGAAAAAAGCTTTTGGTCGGGCCTGACAGCTTCCTTAGCCATTCTCACCAGACAAGACGCAATCATTCTCCCTATAGCTTTCCTACTATCCTCTCGCAAGAACTGGAAAAAATACTTGCTTGGACTCACGATACCCTTCATCATCACAACGCTTTACTTCCTGCCCTACAAGAACTACGTGCTCAATAATTTGGGGACCAGCGCAGAATTCATGAGATTAATGAATTGGGAGGGAATGCTGGACGCAATGATTTCTTCCACGTCCCAATTCTTCGTGGTCGAGAATGCCTGGCTAACCCTATTACTCGTTTTCGCTCTGGTTTACAGGAAGAAAATGTTTTACAACAATTTTTTCTTGCTTTACATAGGATTAACACTATTCCTTGAATATGCAGTCATTAGGGCAATAAGGTTTTATTACCTCGCCCAACTAATCCCTGTCATCCTCCTGTTCTCGGCGACGAATCTAGAGTTCAACAAACGCAAAACGTTCTACTTAGGAACGCTCGCGTTCACCCTCCTCGCAGTTTACCAGTTCGTTTACATATATCATTATAATCCCATAGCTTCCGGGGACCTTGAGATAAGACAAGATTTTATGAACTTTATAACCGCTAACTCTTCTCCCGATGACATGATCATGGGTTACTCAACCTTTGTATCAGAAGTGGCCATGCGAACCGGCAGGGACGCGCCTCCGCAGTGGGTTAACACGTTCATGCACGTGCGCGAAGCAGGAGGGGCAACAGCTCAAGACTTCATGAACGCGATGAAGCGAAACAAAATCAAGTTCTTTTTGGACAGGACGGATGACTATTCCTTGTTAGGTGTTTGGCCCGAATTGTTTGATTTCATGGTCGAGAACTGCGTTCCTTACATCAAGTTCCCGCACCCGCGAGGCGACATAGCTGTTTGGAAGTGCGAGTGGAACTAAAAAAAAATTATAAGTAAGTTATGTAAAAAAAAAGTATTATCAATGAAAAAAAGTTTTTGCGCCCTGCTATCATTCATTTTATTGTTCTCACCAATCCTCGCGCTTGAGGATTCGACTTTCGTGGACCAACTGAATTCTTCAGTGAACGACGAAAACCTTTTGCTAACAGTTACTGGGAGCAAACGACTCGGCCTCGTCGGTGACACAGTATTCCTCACTGCAAGCATGACTTCGCTGACACAAAATGATTTGAACGCGTCCCTCACAGTCGTGGGAGCGAGCGGTTATATGATTAAAGCAGTCACTGCAGCTGGAGGTGGAGGGAACACGTGGACCAGCGGTTGGATTCGATTAAGCGGGGGGAGCAGCAAAGACGTAACCCTAACCATAGAAGGAACTAGTGAGATTAGGACGGGAGTCAGCGTTCAAGTCCAGTATGATAAAGGAAGTTTAAGCCTAGACATGCCAATAGCGTTCACCAAAGGTTATTGTGGGGACGGGATTTGCTCGTCATGGGAGAACCCGTCAAACTGCTGCATGGACTGTCACTGCCCCACCGGGCAATCATGCAACACGGAGTCAGGGGTTTGCGAAGCGTTCGGAGGCCTAACAATTCAGGACGTAATCGTTTACGGCGTAATCGTAATTGTGATAATAGTTTTGCTGGCTCTTCTCTTGAACCCGAAAGTTGATTGGCGCACTAAAGCAGGAATCCTACGAACACTAGTTTACCTGATTTTCATGGTTTTACAGTACGGCTCCAAAAAAGGCAAGAAAAAAGGTTCTGGAGATACGCTCGTAACCAACCTGCCTACAGTCTGCCCTCATTGTGGGAGCATAAGCTTCTCAAGCGGAGGAGGAAAGTATTCCTGCACCAATTGTGGAAGAACTTTCAGAAAAACAGGATAGAAAACCTTAAAAATAGACCACTAATTAGTAGTAACTATGAAGGGTCGTTTGGTTCACATGTCCAGTAAAATGGACTCTCTGCTTGATGAAGACTGGTCAGAAGTAGTTAAGGTACCTTATGAAAAAAAACAGAAATTCGATCTTATTCTGGAGGATATATGTTTTTTAGTAAAAGTAATAGATTGTGTAAACACGAATGAGCTTGTGAATTCAGTAAATTCAAATCAAGATTTTTTTACGGTTTATGGTTCAAACTATAATCACGATTTAGCTTATCATCTTATCCCTAAAAACGCTGAAGCATTAGTTGTTTTTGACGCGCATAACGATTGCTGTGACAGTTGGGGAACTGTTGATTCAGAAGGCCCCACTTTTACGGACTGGATTGCACACGCGACCCGCAAGGTCGGGCAAGTCTTTGGTTACGGCTTGATGCCTGAGAAAGAGAATTTGGAGGCTCGTGACAGGGGTGGCAGGGTTTCAAGAATCGAAGATTTTTATGACAATCTTGAATTATTAACATTTAATGAACCTTTCACACAAATTCTTGATAAAATTAGAGGTAAGAGAGTGCATGTCAGCGTTGACTTGGATGTTTGCTCAAAAAAAACAGATCACCCTTTGGCTTTTCGTGATAAAATACTAAGTTTTGAAAAACTTAAGCAGTGCTCACAAAAAATTCTAGACAACTGTGAATTAATTAGCATGGACGTTTGCGGAGTGCCTTTCTTTGAAGGATACAAAGCAGACCCAGAGACTTTTAAACCAGTAACAAGAAAAGATTATTTCAATCCTGAGGAAACAATTGGAATGATTCAAGAATTAAAAGAGTTAGTGGAAGCGTAAACATTTTAAAACCAGTCCATTCTAAGATTCTTAATACTTTGCCGAGGTGGCTGAGCGGTCTAAGGCGCGGGACTGGAAATCCCGTGGGATTCACTTCCCTCAAGAGTTCAAATCTCTTCCTCGGCGTTAATGATTAAAGATAATCTTTTTTAATTCAACCTTTTTCTTTTAAACAAAATGGGAGTTATGTGGTTTCAGTTAAGGTTTAACCCAGAGTTCAACGAATTGGATCTTAACATGGAGGAAGAGTTGCTAATCCTTTCAGGAGGACTTAAAACCCTTGATGAAGTATTATCCTATAAATCCAGGCTTGAAGTGATTAAAAACAACTTTATTCATTTTAAAGGCGGTCACTCAGACCCTTTTTACACAGGTCAAAAACTGTTAGAGTTCATTCACAAAAATGATAAAGAAATATATCAGGAAGACCAGTTTAGTTTAACAACACTGATTGATTCGTTTTTAAGGGATGAACCAAAAGGTAATTGTTTGGCTTTGAGCTCGTTTTACGCGGTTTTGGGACAAGATTTTGGTCTGAAAATGAGTGTTCTGGAGAACTCGCATCACGTGAAATTAAAGCTTTATGACGGACACTCTTTTATCATTGTTGAAACAACTATCAAGAAAGGTTTTGGACTTGGCGAATTATCAAACAAGGAAGTTGATTCATATTTTTACGAAAAATATTTTTCAGTTAAATCAGTGCTAAAAGATTTGCGAAGCAAACGTTTCTACAATAAAACAGGAGAAGATAAAGAACACATCTGGAGAATGGACTCGTGGCTCGGGAGTGTAAAGGACGATTTTCCAGAGTTGGTTTATACAAGTGAAGAATTGTTTAAAAAACTTGGAAACAATTTTGAACGAGGAGAAAAAGGGTTTAGTGAAAGTCATTTAACAAGACTAACAGACTTTGTTTACAACTCATCAACACAACATCTCTTAACAAGTTAATCTTTTAGTGGGATTGCTTCAACCCTATCCTTAACTTTCTTTAAAGCAACGACCATGTCCCCTGGACCGTGAAAACGATTGTGCTTCGATTCAACCTTTTCCCAGTGACTCAACGCTTTCTCAATGTTATCTAAACTAGCTTGCTTGTCAAGCAACCAGTCTAAACCAACAACTCTTTCCGGGCGTTGATTTTCAAACCCTCCCCAAAAACCTCCCATGTGACCCATACACTTCAAACCAATCCTTAAAGATTCTTCAGAAATCTCTTCATCAAAATACTTTTTGAATATCTTTTCGGCATCGGACAGGTCAATCCACTTAATCATACCTCCCATTTTGCTTCTAATAAGTGGGTAAGTCGTTAGCCCAGCAAGCAGAAAAGTATAATTACTGTGCCCCAGCGTGAAACTCTTCTCATCGTGAATGGTTTTAGCGAAATCAACCATGTCATCCCCTCTAACCATCCCAATCCTGCCAAGAACCAGATTTGAAACAAAATAAGGCTCAAGCTCTCCAAGAGATTCAAGAGTGGGCCTTTCAGGTTCTAATTCGGACTCGGAATCAAAGTGACCATAATAATTCAATCTTGAACCCGCGTCAGACTTCACCATTTCAACGAGTTCGTTTGGAACCGCGTGAAAAATCCGAAGATTGATTCTCTGCTGAGAACTGACGAAACTCTGGTCGTCCCTTAATTGTTCCCCCAACCCTTTGAAAGCACTCCAACCATCAGGACAATACGACTCCGCGATTTCCAAATGCCAAACCTCCCCAACATGATAAACAGTTTTCAAATCCTTTTCAATGTCCGGGAAATGCTTGAAACCGATAGGAACCTTGTCCTCAAAACTCTTGACTTTACCCCGCTGAGAGAAGAAAACTCCTTTGTCGATTTTTCTGACAGGATAACTAACCCTCCAACCGCCATTGCAAGAAGAGTTATAATAATGGTCATACGAGTCAGGACTCATGGAATCTTTAACTCTGATTTTGCCAAGACCTTCGACAATAAAATCCATAGTGTAATAATAACAATAAGTATTTATATTACTTTCGAAACTAGAGAAAGAAATTTAAGTAAATAAGGAGTAATATTTTTTATGGGAGAAGGAGGAGGGGATGGAGGAGGTTATCATGTTTTACATGAACCAAGTAGTTTGAACGATAAAGTCAAAGAGCTTTGGAGCCCTGTTCTTAAAAAACTTTTTGCCAAGTACATAGGTATAGGAATTGAATTGGGAGTCGTGAAACAAATAGTTGATTATATGAATGAACAGGAAGATTTTCAGGATTTGTCTGTTATTGCAGATTCTTGTAATGTTCTTGAAGACAAAGTTAAAAAAGTGATAGGAAAACTGGAAGACATAACTTTAATAGAAAAAGGTTCAGTAATCACGAGAATTAAAGGACGTCCGCCAAGATCTGATCCTTCTTTTAGACTAAACGCGTTGGGCAAAGATTTTTTGGAATACATTCTTTGAAATATAAGAGTCTTTATTAAAAAATATTGAATTTATTATTATTAGTGGGAGGGGGTTGGGAAATTTTATCTAAAATACTGTATGGTAACCCTTATGATTTGCAGGAAGGAACTCTGAGTAGAACCCTTTTCGAACAATTATTGTCAAGCGAAGAGCTGATAGGAATTGATGACTCGAACCATAAATCCCGCATTTTTATTCTGAACTCAATTGGCAGAGGATTGCTTGAACAAAAATCAAAACTTGAGCAAGGAATCATAAAAAGAGCTTACGCACTCACGGAAACGGGTAAAAAATTATTAGAAACTTTTCTATGCTAAAACTTTAATTCCATGGTGAGGCGTGTCAACTGTCACGAAACCCTCTCGCTTGTTTCCAGTCACGAAAACCTTATCCCCTTTTTTAACGCACTGATGATAAGCCCAAAAATAAGAAGCTATTTTCACTAAACCCTTTGAGTTCCTTATAATAAAAGTTCTTGGGCAAAAACTCGTTCCAAAAGCATCAACCACGACACCGGACACGGTTGTCAAACCCTCAGAAGGGTTTTGCCACGGGTTCTCTGGAAACTCTTTTTCTTTGTACGCGAAACGAATCGTTGATAAAATCCCTTTATCTATTTGTAAGGAAGACCACTTATTCCTTAACAATTCCTGAAACGAGTTAATACTCGTATTGTGAAAACTTCCATACTTTTTAACCTGGTACTTCACGTGGTCATTACTAATCTCTGAAGCCCCGACAAAACCCTTAACCCAATCAATGTTCCTCTGAATCTTTGCACAATTCTTTTTGCCGTAAACAATGAAATCCACGTCTTTTTTTAAGGGAAAACCGATAAGCGTGGAACCCATGATCCCTACGTTATCCTCTCCAACAATCTTGGAAAGAGCGTTCCCTATTTTTTTCCACACGCCTTGCAAAGAATTTTTTTTCTTCCTAAAACATTTTTTTGGACAAAACCTGTTAACAATTGAAGAAGAATTAATTTCTTCAGTAATGAATCTGGAACTGACTTTATCGTAATGTTTTCTAGTCAACGGGTTAAACCTCTCATTTCCAAGTTTAAAAACTTGGGTTCCAATCATGTTCCAGTAGCCGTGAAGTATCCAAAAGCTATGGTCATCAAGTTGAACGTAATCGCAGTCCATTCAGTTCCTCCACAATTTTTTTCGCTGTTTGATTCGAGTCATTATTTTTGATTATGATAAAACCGTTTTTTTTGGCCTGCTTGGTCAGGTGTTGGTTGATGATTTGGATTACATCGTAATGTTCTGTGAAAAGGTTGTGAGGGTTCGTTCTTTTCCTGTTTTTTGAGTGCAGGCGTGAACGATGGGTTTTTTCATCGTTCACCAGAAAGAACCCAATTTTTTCTCCTACGATTTTTTGAAAGACTTTGGGGGTGGCTTGGACTCCTTCAACGATTACTGTTTGCAATCTTTGTCGCGATAAGTTCGCCAATCCCACAATCCATGGTTCGAAGAAGTCCACGCAATATTCAAATCCTTTCAACACGTTTTCTCGCGTTTTTTTCCCGAACAACCTCCACGCCTGGTGAGATGCCATGTACGCGTGCTCGTCGTGTTCTAAGTAACGGAAGACTTGTTTGAGAAAATCTGTTTGAATGATTTCTTCAACCGCTAGCTTGGCGGCGAGCTTGTGAGCGACAGTCGTCTTCCCTGTTCCAGGTATTCCATTGATGAACACTACAACCATTTTTCAATTCTGTGGTGAAACAGTGTTGAGCAACAAGCTTTTCAAATCCAGTTGCTTAACGCACCTCCTCACAATTTTTTGCTTGAGTTTTTTTTGTCTTTCCAGTTTAACGCGTTCACAAACCTTTCCGTTCATTCTTGACGCGGGAGTCCCGGGCCTTTCGGAGTACTGAAAAATTTTTGCTTTATCAAATATCACTTCATCAAATAATCGCATTGTTTTTTCAAAGTCTCGCCTCGTTTCTCCTGGAAAGCCGACTATCACGTGAGTGTTGAACTTTAGATTCGGATTTTTGTCACGAATAGAGTTCAATTTTTTCACGATTATTTTAGGAGTATAATCCCTACCCATTTTTTTCAGTATTTTTTTGCTTCCGCTCTGGATGGGAACAGTGATTAAAGCAATTTTTTTTGAGTTTAACAGTTCTTCCAGTTCATCAAATCTTTCGAGTGCTAAAGGATTGAACTCTGTGATAACTAAGTGAAATTTTTGGTCATGTGAAAGAAGAGAGTCTAACAGTTCAACAATGGTCTCGTCGTTATCCCAACCATAGACTCCAGTGTCGTCCGCGTTCAACGAGAAAACTTTGTAACCTTTGGAAAGTCCTTTTTTGAATTCTTCAATCACTTTCTTTACTGGCTTGCTTTTGAGTTCTCCTCGAGCGAATCGTTCAGAGCAGAAAGTGCATTTGCCCAAACACCCGTCACTAATCTTTAAGTGGAAGACCTTACATTTATCGTACAAGTAAGTAAAGTAAGCGTCCTTGAGAAAAAACCTGTTGAACCATTTAATGGTTTTGCACGTAAGGTTTTGTTTGCGCTTCACCACGTGACCGGGTTTTATGGAATACATTTTTAATCCAATCCTTTTTGCGAAGCGTTCAAGACTTGAGCCAGCGGCGTAGCCGCCAGAATGAACTTTTTTTAACTTATTTTTTGCAGTGACTGGCAGGCATCCGAAAACTATTAGTTCTTGATCTTCTCGCAGGGACTGGTTTGTTTTTTTGATTCGTTCAAGCGTTTTCTGCTCAATTCTTTCAAGGAAGTTACAAGAATTCATGAAGACCCTGCTCGCTTCTCCGACTTTTTTTTCTTGCCAGCCATTCTTTTCTAAAAGTTGTCTGACTTCTTCTCCGAAAAGTTTGAGCCGAATGCACACGTTCTCGTTGACCATTGAGAAAGTTTTGCTCATAAAATAGTAATACAGTTTTAGTTTTATTATAACTAAATGATAGAAAAACTATAACACCCTACGATAATGCTTTTAAATGTTGAGAATCTCTGATTTTTTCGGGAATGGTTTTATCTCAAGATGACGAGGACAAGATTCTGGTTTTTGTTAAAGGAGAGCCTAGAACCATTCAGGACATAGCTATTTTTATTGGCAAAAGCTGGTTGACTGCCGATTCGTATGTTAAGAAAATTAAGGATAAAACGGGTTTGATTAACGTGAAGAAGTTTAGGGGAGGAACTCGGGGCGCGTTGAAAATTGTTTACTGGAATTATTCTGAATCCATTGAGAACGACGATATTCGTAAGAACTTGTTTGAAAACATTAAGTTCGGTAAAGTCAAGACGGATTTTGACCCTTTTGACGTGTATCAGTACGCGCCTGACAATAAGAAAAAATCTTTTATCGAAGAGTATAAGGAGGTTTTGAAGAGTGAGAAGCAAGGCCTTATTCCTTTACTGCGACAGGTGGAGAAAGAGTTGTACAGTTTTTCAGGGAACATTTCTTGGATTAACATGGTTGAAAAAGGTAAGGGTGTTGTTGACGAGTTGCGCGACTTGTTTGAGCGAGGGGTTCGAGTGAAGGTTTTGTGCAGGGTTGACGTAGCTTCTTTGAAGAACATTGACCGTTTGAAGAAGTTGTGCGAGGAAGTGGGTAAGGGGAGCGTGGAGGTCAGGCATTGCCGCCAGCCTTTGCGAGGTTTCGTGTTTGATGATAGGATGGCTCGTTTCGTGGACAATAAGTTTGTGAAAGATTATAAGGAGGGCGAGTTGAGGAAGAACGTCCGAATTTTTTACGACATTTTTGATGAGGAGTGGGTGGATTGGCTTCAGAAAGTGTTTTGGGAGTTGTACCGTCATTCCATTCCTGATAAGAAAAGATTGGAACAATTATCCAAGGTCATGCTTTCTTGAGAGAATCTTTTAATTCTTTGATTAGCTTGATTTCAGTGGAGTCAATTCCTTTTAAGTTGGCGAGTTCGTGGCTTATCCATCCGCCTTTCAGGTTCACGAACAACGCTTTTGTTAGTTGGTTACCTCCAATCGCGCGTATTTCTATGATTTCTTGGCCAACTCTTTCCAGGAATTCCTTTGTTTTTTGAAATCTTTGCTTCATCCTTTCGGATTCGTTCCCTGTAACGAACACGACTTGCGAATTAGGGTTGGGTGTTTCCCAAGCGCTTATCTCGTTGTGATTCATTTCAGGGAGTTCTTCATCTTTGGCCTGGCTTTTCGCGTTCTCGTTGAGTTGTGACTTGAAACCCGTGGCAACGCTTGACAAGTATCCTGAAGAGTAGATAATCACGTTTTTTCCCAAAAGTTTTCGCGAAATCTCTTTTGCCCCGTCACGAGCTTTTTTTAGTGCTTCAAAATCAACTCTTTCCTCGTGCCCTAACATTTTTAGTAAAGGTATGAGCATTAGTGGAAGGGCCGCGCGGGGCTGCAAGCCTGGTTTGACCGCAATGTTTTCAGGGCTTTCCAGTGAAAGAGTTCCTCCAGAGCTTATGGTCACGACTTTGCATTTCTTGTCAAGTGCTTGTTTGAACGCGCTGACTGTTTCTTCAGTGTTTCCTGAGTAACTAACACATATTACTAACGTGTTTTGATCCGCGAATGCTGGCAAGTCGTACGAATTAACAAGGACTATGGGTTTGTCATAAGAATTTTCTAATATTCTTTTAGCGGTTTTGCCTACAAGCCCGCTTCCACCCATCCCGCATATTACCACGTTTTTTGGTTTGAAATCAAGCTTTGGAACAGGCGTGTTTTCCGCTTCTTCGCATAGCTTCAGGTATTGTTCTAGCGCTTCAAGAATGTTCATTCAAAAAATTGTGAGGAGGGTTTGGGTTATAAAGTTTTATTAAATCCTGAGTACCATTAATCGGGTGCATGGGTATTAAGATTCATTATGAGGTTAAAGGAAGGGGACAGCCCGTTCTTTTCATTCACGGGTATGGCGGGTCCACTATAACGTGGAAGAGGCAAGTCCCGTTCTTTTCCAAGAATTATAAAGTGATAAGCATTGATTTGAGAGGTCATGGCAAGTCAGATAAACCAAGAAGTTACGTTTACACTTTGGAAAAAATAGTTGAGGACGTTCACAAACTCATAAAGAAACTTGGCGTTAAGCCCGTCGTGGTCGGAGTATCTCTTGGAGGGATTATCAGCTTGATGTTGGCCGCCAAGCACCCGCACTCGGTTAAATCTATTGTGGTAGTAAGCACTGTTGTGAAGACCAATCCGAAGATCATGAATGATTTTATGAAGAGGGCTTTGACCGATTTTGAAGTAAGCATGTTGAAGAAATTATTAGGTAAGAAGATTAAGATAAATCCTAATAAGACTTTGGCTGACATTTCTTGGCGTGACCGCAAATTGTTGAGCAAAATTGTTTTTAATACTGCTATAGAGGCAAAAATTCAACTGGTTCTTGAAGTGTTAAACACCGATTTGACTAAAATGGTTAAAAGAATTAGTGTCCCTGCTTTAATTGTTTATGGAGAAGATGACTGGGTTCCTAAAAGTCAGGCAGAACTCATGCACAAACTCATTAAAGACTCTCAACTCGTGGTTTTGAAGAAGGCTGGTCACATGCTTCCTTTCCAGTCTTTTAAGCGTTTTAACAAGTTGCTGGACAGTTTTTTGACGCTTACTTACAGCACCTGAAAGGTTTTTCCGCAACGTCTGACGCCACGATTTTCGCGCTACAGGAACCGATTCCTTGCACTATATTGCCAAAACCTTCGGTGAACACCCACTCCCCTGTTTGATCAACTTCATCTGGTTCATTGTTTTCGGTGACGTTTAATAAAACTTCACAGCCATTCGCGTGCTGCACGTCAGTGCACAGAGATTTACTTGCGCGCGAGCACAGAGCGATTGCTTGTTTGTAAAGCACTTTTTGCCCGTTGTTGAACCTATTGTTGTCTATGCAGTAACTGTCAGCGCTTCCAGGACTTCCCACTATGGTGCTTCCTGAAGGGCAGCTAATGGGTCCTAAGAAATTCATTATTATCACGAAACCTATGGCGAAGCTTGCCACGATTATGATTGCTAGGTATAGCACGCCTTTCTTGACTTTTTCCGATTTTTCGTCCAGTTCTTTGAGTTGCTGTTCAGAGAGTTGTGGCTTTTCTTTGGGCTCGAAGTCTTCGTCCCAAGGGTTTTCGCGAATAGGTCGTTCAACCATTAAGCTTTGAATTATGTTTTTACTTACAAAAAAAGGTTTTGGTATGGTTTTCGACGGTTTTAAAAACCATCGCGCCTTTTGTTTTTTTATGTTTCCGGCTAGGCATCGCAGACAATTATTAGAAGAGTTAATTGAAGAGTTAGGGCCAAGCGTGGTTTTAGACGTGGGTTCGGGCAGCGCGAATTATTTGGTTAGCGTGGCTTTGGCTAACCCGGACTCTTTTTTTGTCGCGAGCGATGTTAAGTTAAGCAAGGTGTACAGTCCTGTTAATTTATGTTATGTTCAAGCGGATGCTAGGCAGTTACCATTTCCTGATGAGTTCTCGGATTTGACGTCATGTTTTGACGTTTTTGACTGGGTTTTGGCTCAAGAAATGGGCTATAATATTTTGGGGGAGTTAAGCCGCGTGACTGGGGATAATTGTGTTTTGGGGCCGTTGCACCCGTCTCTTGGAATGCTCCCAAATGATTTGAAAGAGTTGAAGGAGATAGTAGAAGAGGCTTCTGGTTTGAAGCGTTATTCTGCTGGGTTTGGAATGGTTTGCGAGAAGATTAAAGATTTGATTGAGGTCCCGGTTGAAACAATTTTGGAAGATCATGGTTTTCGCGTTCTCAAGTGTTTTCCTGACGGTTTCAAGAATTTTTACTTGCTCGAGAAGGTCAAACCCTCGCTAACGACCAGACAGTTAGTGAAAACAAGTCTCAACGCGACCATGATAACTCAACTGCAAAGAGTTCTAGAGTAAAGCAAAGCCTGTTTAAACCTAAACTTTTATAAATCATCATTTTGAGAGAGTGATTTATCATGACTTTTCATTGGAGAAAACGAATTAAAGACGCTCGAAGACTGAGAAAGAAGTTGGGAGAGAATAAGAGACAGTCTAGGGGCAGGTCCAAACAAAAGATTAGGATATGGGAAAAAGACGTTAAGAAAGAAGAAGTTAAAAAAACGGTGAAGAAAAAACCTGTAAAAAAAACACAAGGCGAAGAAAAGGAAGTCAAATAAAAATTTTTTGTTTCTTAACAAGAGATTAATTCTTAAAACAAAAACAAATATCTGGTCTTTGCGAGGAAGAGGTCGCTGGTCTAAAACTATAAAAACATGGAAAAACAAATAACTTGTTCATGGCAGGAATATTCAAAGACAGACCATTATACACGGCAATATTCTACATAGCAGTTTTCCTAAGCCTAGGCGTCCTAGGAATAGTCGGGTTCTACGTACTACTCAACGATAAAAGAGATGACGTAAGAAAACTAGGAATGCTAATAATCGTGTTCAGCCTAGCCTACAAGCTCATAGAACTTTTAATCGGCGGCACGTGGATAAACGCTTTCACCGCTTGGAAGACGGGGATGATGGGCGCGCTCGTGTAAAACCAATCCAATCTTTTTTTTCTTCCCAAATTTTTTCAAAACCCAGTCGCGCTAAGCGCTCTTTAGACCAATTCTTCTTAAGCACGCTGAAAACCAAGTTCCCGCCAACCCGTCTCGCCTCGCGAACCACTCTTTCGGGATCGGGCACGTCCTGAAGCAATGAAAGACTGACAACCCAATCAAAAACATTATCCCTGAACGGGAGTGAATGAGCGTCCCCGCAAAACCTTTTTCCACTCGCACGCAAAAGCATTGCTTTGCTCAAATCCAAACCCACCGCGTTAAGCTCGCGAAGCAGGAAACCAGTGCCGCAACCCAAATCAAGCACGCGACCACAAACCCTAACCCGTTCTTTCACGAAACCCCACTTTTTCCCCTGCTCAACCCCATAAAGACGATTATAAGAAGAACTAATCGCATCATAATACCTCATTGTTTTCTGCACGAGTTTCACGAAAAAACATTAATAACCCTAACTTAAATAATTAATCAAATGAAATACCGTTTTCTAGAGCACACCGCGGACGCAATGGTAGACGCGTACGGCAAAACAAAAGAAGAAGCTTACGCGAACGCGGGCCTAGCCCTCACCAGCCTCATGACGGACCCGAAACTCGTGGAGCCCAGAATCACGCATAAAATCAAGGTGAAAGCAGAAGACGACGAATCCCTCCTATACGAGTTCCTAAACGAAATACTATACTTGTTCGAAACCAAAGGATTAGTGTTCAGCAAATACAAAACCAAGATAAAAGGTTACGAGCTGAAATGCACTGCCAGCGGAGAAAAATTCAATCCTGGAAAACACGAACCAGAAAACGAGGTGAAAGCAATCACTTATCACCAAATGAGTGTCAAAAAAAAAGGAGACAAGTGGGTTGCGAGAGTCGTGTTTGACTTATAAAAAAGAAATCGAAACTATTAAAACCATGAAAACTTTTTTTTTATAAACACGATGACAAGTATAAGCGCTAACCCTCCATTCAAAATAGAAATAACCCCTATAACATTCTTCGATATAACAGGAGAAGAAGTGGTGTGCGAGTACAACCCTGCTTCGTTGACAGCGTTCATAAGCGCGTACCTCGATGGATTAGAGCAAGGCGAAGTCATCTGCTTTGAAAACGATTACTACCAAGTGGACAAGATAACAGACTCAGAGGGACTCGAAAGACTTGACCGCGTTGCTCCCACATCGCTTGATAGCATAATAGTCAACGAAGAAATACCTTTAACCCGTTTAGAAAGTAGTGTGGGCGTTGTAAAAGTAAGCCTGCTTCCACAGCATAGAAAAATAAAAGATGAACCTGAACTCGAGCGGGAAGTTTACAACGCGATGATAAAGTACTCATTATCAAAAGAAAAAAAAATAGTGCGTGGAGGAAAATATTTATGTAAACTGACCGTTCCTGAAACCGCTTTCAAAATAGAAGAAATAATCTACAAAGCAAGACCCGCGCAGAGAATAAGTCCGAACAATGTAAGCGTGGCAATCATCCAAAACCCAACGACAATCAAAGGCGTTCCCGAACAAATAAGTGGTTACGCGCTAACAACAAAGCCAAGAATCAAGAAACGAGAACTAACTCTTGACGATGTCATAGGGCAATCAGATTTAGTCGGAAAAATGAAACAAGTGGTTGACTACATGCAAAAACCCGAAAAATACGGGGAATGGGGTCCACGATCAATCCTCCTCCATGGCCCGCCTGGAAACGGGAAAACTTATGCGATTAGAATTCTAAAAAACCATTTGCCTGAAACACATGTCTTAAAAATAGGGTCGACAAGCCTCATGGGAAGCTTCACGGGAACAACATCCCAAAACATAGAAATCCTTAAAGAGAGCCTGAAAAAAATCAAAAAAGGAATCGTATTCTTCGACGAATTCGAAAGCATAGGCCTGTCTAGAGACAACAGTTCGATAAGAGGAGACGTTCTGGAAACCGTTCCAGCAGTACTTGACCTCATATCAGAAATCACTTACTGGCAAAAACCGATAACAGTAATAGCTGCGACAAACATTCCAAAACAACTGGATTTCGCGGTCAGCGACAGGTTCGGGCAAAAAATATTTGTCGGGAACCCGGACCAAAAAAGCGTGGAAAAATACTTTCAAACCTACATTCAACCAACTCTACCAGGAAGCCTAGAGTTCCAAAAAATTGATTGGAGTGTCATAAGCAAAGAGATAGTTAAAAGAAAACTTTCTTTCAGACGAATAAAAGAAGCAGTATTCTCTCCCACGATAAGAACAAAAATATTCAATCAAGAAGAACAAATAACGCAAGAAGATCTCCTTAAAATAATCAAAGAAACGAAGGCAGAAAGATTCCCGGAAGATCTTTACTCGTGAAAACTTTTTTTAAACACAAAAACCATTATATTTCTTTAAAATAAAAAGAATGGAAATACAAAAAATCAATGATTACCAATGGAAAATCCCTAAAACTGGTGGGATGAACGCGCCAGGAGTAGTGTTCGCATCCAAAAAAATACTTGACAAAATGATGCAAGACAACACATTGCAACAAGTCCAAAACGTGGCGCACCTACCAGGAATACTCAAGCACTCAATCGTACTCCCAGATGGTCATTGGGGGTACGGGTTCCCAATCGGCGGGGTCGCAGCGTTCGCCGCCAAACAAGGCCTCATCAGCCCTGGAGGAGTGGGTTTTGACATCAACTGCGGAGTCAGGCTCGTGCGAACTAACCTGCAAAAAAAAGATGTGGACGCCAAGAAAATCAAAGAACTAATTGATACTATGTTCATAAATATTCCATCAGGACTCGGGTCAAAAGGCAAAATTCGAGTCAATAGAGATGAATTGGACGAAGTCCTATCTAAAGGAGTGCAGTGGGCGGTCAATAAAGGGTACGGGTGGAAAAGTGATGCAAAACACATTGAATCCGACGGATGCCTAAAAAATAATGACCCTTCAAAAGTTTCGGACAGGGCGAAAACCCGGGGGATGCCACAACTCGGAAGCTTGGGCGCGGGAAACCACTTCGTCGAAATAGAGTACGTGCAAAAAATTGAGAACCCTGAAGTCGCGGAAGCGTTCGGACTAAAAGAAGGACAAGTATGCATCATGATACACACAGGCTCACGAGGATTAGGGCACCAAAACTGTTCAGACTACATTCGAATCCTCGAACAAAGATTCAGCAAAGAAGTCAAAGAGTTGCCGGACAGACAACTAGTGTACGCCCCCTCTGGCACGCAAGAATTCCATGATTATTTCAAAGCAATGAATTGCGCGGCAAACTATGCTTGGACCAACAGGCAAATGATAACTCATTGGACACGACAATCATTCCAAAAAGTCTTTGGGCGAAGCGCCGAAGAACTGGGTATGGGTATTGTGTACGACGTGGCGCACAACATCGCAAAACAAGAAACCCACTTGATTAACGGAGAAAAAATGGAAGTGATAGTGCACAGGAAAGGCGCTACCCGCGCGTTCCCAGCAGGGCACGAAGAAGTACCTGAAGATTACAAGAAAGTAGGACAACCAGTGTTAATCCCTGGACACATGGGTATTGGCTCGTGGGTGTTAGTCGGCGTGCCTGAAGCCATGAACAAAACGTTCGGCTCCACTGCTCACGGCGCGGGCAGGGCGATGAGCCGAGGAAAAGCGAGACATACTTACCGTGGAGAACAAATAAAAAAAGACTTGGCCAAATTAGGAATATATCTTCGCGCAGCCAGTTGGAAAGTGGTGTCAGAAGAAGCGCCGGGCAGTTACAAAGACTTGGACGAAGTCGTAAGAGTATCGCACGAAATAGGAATCGCTCACAGGGTCGCGGGGTTAAGACCTTTAGGCGTAATGAAAGGATGAATTACGCGTACTGAAAAACCGAATCAGAAAAACCCTCAATCTTATCAACGCACTCTTCACAGAAAAAATCATCCTCTGGAGTTATAGTCCTATAGTTCATCAAACAATCGGGATGATGGTTTAACCCAAGAAGATGGCCGACCTCATGAGTAAAAATGTTATGCATGTCATCTCTAATTCCTTGCTTGAAAAGCCTATCATTTAAGTTATCCCAATCGAGATTCCGTGTCCAAACATAAGCAGACCTATTCTCAAAAGAAGAAAACCCTCCGTCAACGAGTTTTCCACCAAAACAACGAATGAAATAACCTTTATGAGAGTTTCCACCACCATAAACAGTTTCCACGTGAGACTCAGTCATGATTAACGCGTCAGTTAGAAAAACGTTAGGGTAACCGAAAAAAATTGAATTCGTGGGAAGGCTTTTAACCACTTCTTCTCTCAAAAAAATTTCTTTCCCTTCAACTAACTGCCAAACCCCAAGGCGCCTGTCCTCAAAAACGTTTTCAGAAAGCGTCTTAACAACGTATTCGTCAGCCAACTTTTTAGGAAACAATTGTTCAATATAACTGGTTAAACCCTGCCCGTCAAGCCCATCATCATTCACAATTAAACCCAGTTTTTTAAGAATCGCCAAAACAAATCACCTCACAATTGTCGGCAAAACCTTTTCACCGCAACGCTCACACCTAAAAATTTGTAGTTCATAATCCCAAACATTGTTTGGTCCTAGCACGAAATTATCGGGGTCTGGCATGTCAACATCTACGCTGACTCGCCCACCCAAATCGTCTAAGGAAAACTTTTTCTTCGGGGTTGTCGCGAACTCGTAATGAACAGCGTTCAAAACCCCAATAGGGAACAACTCCCCCCTACAACCCGTGTCTAAATGAATGCTCGGGTAAGAAACTCTATCTCTAGGCGTTACGCCGAGCAAAGGAATTTGCTTCGCAACAGGGTACGAATCATCCAAGCCGGACGCTGAGTGAAGAACAGTGAAACTTCTTCCACGAGGCTTACCGTTCCGAAGTTCTTTTCGCTCGCTTGAACGCATCAACCCATGCTTAATCAACGCTTCCTGCCTGAACACAATCATTTGCTCCAAAACAGAAGCGTTAACCAAACCAGTTCTAGCATTGAAAGAATCCAACAAGTTACGACTCACACTTCTCCTAGGCTTCAACTCCCATTCACCAATGAAAGAATTGTTTTCAACATTCATGGAGAACAAGTCCAGCAAAAACTTTTTCTTAACCTTGCCTACACCCCGGCTTTTGGAGAAAGCGTAAACGTCTGGAAGAATGTGCTCTCTTTTCTCCATCCTATCATCAGTCATTTGTTCTGAAGTAATTAAATCATCCAAAGGGTAATCAACTTTTTTCTTAGTTGCTAAACCTAATCTTGCCAAGAAGTCCAGGCAAAAACTTGTCGTGGAAACAGACTTGTTCAAAAGCAGTGCTTGAGCATTCGTGGTAACCGCCAAACCCTTACCTTTCACGGGAGGCAGGGCCAAGTATTGCTCAATGAGCTCAGCGCCAGTAGGGATGCGGGAAAAACTGGACAAACCTTTAGAACGCTGGTAAAAATTTTCCCACGAATCCTGACTCATCAGTAAAGGAGTCTCGCTCATGCCCGCCTCAACAAAATTATGAATGTTCGGGTAAGAATGAATCAAAGACCTATCCCCTTCATACAACGCTTGGAGAGATAAAGGGCTGAGCTTGCTTAAGAGTTTAGAATCCCACCTCAATAAATTCTCCCAGTTCATTTCAACCTCCGAGCAATCTCGTCAACCGGAACCTTAAAAGCATGGTCTTCAAAACAGAAATCATCACCTTTTTTAATAGTCGTTAAGGTGAACTCATGCTCGTAAACCTTTTCACCCTCCTTTTTCAGACTAGCAACATAATCATACATTCTTTCAATAACTTCTGGTAAATAATCATTGCCTGGTAAACGAGTCTTGAAATCAACGACTCTTAAACCCCAAGGCCAAGGCTCAAGTTTATCAATAACCCCCCCTTTAACAGGAACCTCCCAAAAACTTGGCTCCGGGAAAATGGTCGTGTAATCCTTGGAAATGCCGTAATCCTCGCACTCTTCAGCAAAATCATCAATTCTTCTGTTATTGTAATCAATTTTCGCTTCAATGAACTGGTCAACATCAAAAGAATCAATGAGTTCCTGAGGAAAGACCTTACCCCTGGTCAGGGCTTCAAAACCTCCTTCTTCCTTGAATAAAGATTTAATGCCCGGGAGCTTGCCGTGCACGAGCTCTTCTTCACTAACAATAGGAATAAAACCAACGTTCTCTGCATGAGCAAAAGAAGAGCTCAACTTAATAGAATTTTCTTTATCACGCCAGCAAAGCTGAGGAAAACCAATAAAAGAAATCTTCAAGTCCTGTTTAAACTCTTCAGGACTGCACTTCCTATTATCATAAGCAATAACGTTCTCCAACCTACCTACACCCTGTAGTAAAGCGTGGTAAAAACGACCCCTTAAACGTTCCATAACAAGAATAAAAACGGAAAACAGTTTTTTAAGACTTCCGTTTTAGTTCAAAACATAACTTAATAATAACTCGTCGCAGTTAGGACAATACTCTTCAAGACCTTGCTCGCGTTCCACTCTTGGCATGCCCGCAACGTGTTTTTTACAAGAATAACAGAAAAAACCAACAGCTTTCTTATCAGGATCAATAAAATATCTTGGCAGTCCTAAACCTCCATGAATGACGTGTATGTTAGGACCCCTCGGAAAAAGTGATTTGGGAGTACCCAACTCTTCCGACAAACTCATCAAATTGTCAAAGAACTTGTTGTCAATTCCTTCCTGCCAGCTATTAATCTCGTTTTCTATATCTTCAAGGACTGGTTCCCTGAGGCTTATTAAAAGACAAGACGCCCCCATACAAATCAATAAAAGAACATTAGAGATTAAAATAATTTTCGTTTTAATACAAATAATTCCCTAAAAAGGTTCTGCCGAGGATATCATCAACTAATCCCTGGTCAAAGCTTTCAACGTTCCAGAAATCAAGCTTGTCAGTTCTTATAGAACCTTTACTTGGAAAAATAGGGTGATAGATAACTCCTGGCTCGCTCCAAGACTTGGCGTTCCTGTAACGAAGATGAAAACTTTTACAAAAAAACCACCAGTTAAAGTATTGTTCATCAAAATTCTTCCACCCACCAGGTCGAAGTTCAAAACCCCTAACCTCTTCTAAATCCCTGTAGAAATCAGTGTAATCGCTTTTAATCCCCTTAATTATGAGACAATATTCTTCTAAATGATTGCTTAGAAAACAATCCTCTACTTCAGGAATCAAAACACTGTCCTCAACCATTGACAACGTTTTGGGGATTCCTTCAAAAAAACGAGATCCTCGAAACCCCTTCATTAAAGAACACTCAAGCCTTTCCAACGATTTTTTCAAACCTTCAAACTCGCTTTCCTGAAAAAACAGATAATCCTTGTCCACGCCAGGCATTTCCGCAAAACAGAAATTAAGCCAACCATTATAATCACTTTCATCAGTCATCCAGCTAGGGTCAATCGAAGGTTCAAGAACAAAACCCAAATCCACCCCTTTAACTTCAATTACTTTAAGACAAGATTCATCGTCAACAAATTTCACTTCACCAACGTTTTCAAAACGACGAACAACCTCATGAAAAACTTTGAAACCCTTGTAAACTCCGTCCTCACGATTTTCATTACTTTCAATGAAACCTTCTTTGTATTTTTCGTAATTCAGGCTCTTGGTTTTCCGCTCCCGACCCGAAGTATCAAAAGAAGGAAGGGAACTAAGAAAATCGTTGAACTCGTCTTCACTAATCTCCTTCCACGACATTAACAAGAAAAACGAAAGAATATTTGATAAGGATTTCTATAGTTTAATCCATAATGTTTATAAATAGTCTATTTTGATTATTGGTAGAAGCCGCAAACTCACTCGAAGGCTGAAAGAGAGGGGAAATGGGATAGAGTTAGAGTTCCCAAAAAGAATTCAAAAAAAAAATTGTGAGGTCGTATGGCACACCAAATAGGAAAAAGACACTCTCCAAGAAGAGGCTCAATGGCCTATTGGCCAAGAAAAAGAGCTAAAAGAATCTACCCTAGAATTAAGAACTGGGGAACCTCCAATCAAACAAGCGTCCTAGGGTTCGCGGCATACAAAGCAGGCATGACACACGTCATGATCAACGACAACCGAAAGCACAGCCCCACAAAAAACATGGAAATCAGTGTTCCCGCAACCATTCTCGAAACCCCTTCCCTCAATGTCATCGCACTCAAATTCTACAAAAACCAGAAAACAATCAACCAAATCTTCTCCGACAAACTCGACAAAAAACTCAAAAGAAAAATTTTGCTGCCCAAAAAAAAAGAGACCAAAACAGTTGAAGACTGCGACGAAGTAAGACTTCTGGTCAGCACGAACCCTTCTTTCAAAAAAACTCCTGAAATATTCGAACTAGGAATCGGCGGAAAAAACATTCAAGAAAAAATGGTTTACGCCAAGGAAATGTTAGGAAAACAAATCAACGTTAACGACGTGTTCAAAGAAGGAGAACAAATCGATACGATAGCGATAACCAAAGGAAAAGGTTTTCAAGGCTCGGTAAAGCGCTTCGGCGTCGCCATAATGCAAGCAAAATCCGAAAAAACCAAACGAGCTGCGGGAACCATAGGACACTTCACTCCAGCCAGAACAAGACACACAACCCCTCAATTCGGGCAAATGGGATTCCATCGGAGAACAGAGTACAATAAATGGGTGCTCAAGATAGGGGAAGCTGACATTACACCAAAAAGCGGTTTCAAAAACTACGGTCAAATCAAAGGCAAATACTTACTCGTAAAAGGAAGCGTGCAAGGACCCAGAAAAAGGTTAATCATGCTAAGAAAACCTGTAAGACAACAAAAACAATTGCCACCCCCTGAAATCAATGAGGTAATCCAATGAAACCAAAATTATACTCTATAACCGGCAAAATAACAGCTAAAAAAGTGGTTGTGCCAAAACAATTCAACGAACCTTACAACCCAGTCATAATCAAAAGAGCAGTCATATCTGAACAATCATTAGAATACCAGCCCCAAGGCAGGGACCCGAAAGCAGGCCTAAAACACAGCACGCGATGGTATAAAAGAAGACAAAGAAAGTGGAGAACCACGTATAACCAAGGAATAAGCAGGACGCCAAGAAAAATAATGGGAAGAATTGGTGGCGGCTGGCTCGGAGTCATGAGATTCCGCCTGTTCAAAGGCGCTGAAGCCCCTAACACTGTTAAAGGCAGGCGCTCAAACCCTCCTAAAAGCGAGAAAATCATTATCAAAAAAATCAACAATAAAGAATACAAAAAAGCTATTAGAAGCGCTATAAACGCGACCACACTGCTAGACATAGTTCAAAAAAGAGGGCACAAAACCAGTGAAGCTTTCATGGTTCTTGAAAGCCAAGCAGAAAAAATTGATAAAACCCAAAAAGTCGTGAAACTACTTGAATCCATTGGGTTAAAACAAGAACTGGAAAGGTCAGCGGTTAAAAGAATCAGGGCTGGCAAAGGCAAAATGCGCGGAAGAAAATACAAAAAAGCGGTTGGACCACTAATCGTGGTTTCAAGCTCTGAAACAGGATTGATGAAAAGCGCGAAGAACGTTCCAGGAGTCGAAGTAACTCCTGTAAACGAGTTAAACGCCAAAAAACTAGCTCCAGGAACCCACGCGGGAAGACTGACCTTGTGGACGGAACAATCACTTAAAAAAATGGAAGAAGAGGGTCTGTACGCATGAACGAATTCCAAATCCTAAAATACGCGCTGGCAACAGAAAAAGCTGTGCGAACCATGGAATCACAAAACGTGATCATGTTCGTCGTGGACTCGAAAGCAAACAAAAACCAAATCAAAAAAGCTTTCGAAACACTGTTCAAAACCAAAGCAAGCAAAGTAAGAATAGTTAACGACAGAAAAGGAAGAAAAAAAGCTTATATAACGTTACCAAAAGACCAGTTCGCCTTGGACGTGGCCACAAAACTAGGAATAATATGAGGACAATTTAAATGCCGGTAAGAGCTAAAACACAAAGAAGAGGGGCTGGAAAGCCAAGATTCCTAGCTCCCAGCCACAGGTGGGCGGGAAAAGTCAGTTACAGGTCTTATGACGACCAAGAAAAAAACGGTGAAGTCCAAGGCAGGATAGTATCTATAATTAATGACCCTGGAAGAACGTCACCACTTATGATAATCAAATACGGGAGCCAGAAAACCCTACAATGCGCTGTAGAAGGCTCTTACGTAGGAATGAAAGTTCAAACAGGAGTGAAAGCTGAAATAAAAAACGCTAACGTGATACCATTAGAAAAAATACCTGAAGGAACTAGGATATGCAACATAGAACTCAAACCAGGAGACGGCGGAAAACTAATCAGAAGCGCCGGGTCAAGCGCTAAAATACTTTCGCACGAAGAAGGAAAAGTGTTCGTTCAACTCCCATCAAAAAAAGTAAAAATTCTGAACCCGAAATGCAGGGCAATGATAGGCCGCATCGCGGGCGCAGGATTCAAAGAAAAACCATTACTCAAAGCAGGTAAAAACTTTTATGCTCGCAGAAGAAGAGGCAAGTACTGGCCAGTCGTGTCAGGAACTGCCATGAACGCTTTCGAACACCCACAAGGGGGAGGGGGAAGCAGCGGTCACAAACAAAAAGCTGTTAAAAGAACGGCATCACTTAAGCTGGGAAGCATAGCTCCAAGCAGAACAGGAAGGAGGAAAAGAAAGTAAAAAATGAAAACTAAAGACTTCACTTACAAAGGACACTCGCTCGAAGAACTGCAAAACATGAGCGTGGACCAAGTAAGCAAACTAATGAAGACAAACGCGAGAAGATTCCTGAAAAGAGGGCTGAAAACAAAGCACAAAGACCTGCTCAAAAAAATTCGGACCAAAGAAAAACCGGTTAAAACCCACTTAAGAGAAATGGTGGTGCTACCAGTAATGGTTGGCAAGACGATAAGGGTTCATGATGGCAAAGAATTCGTGCCCTTAGAAATCAAACCAAAAATGATTGGGCATCGCATAGGAGAATTCGTGGACACCAGAAAAAGAATAAGGCACGGAGCACCAGGAGTGGGCGCGACAAGATCAAGCATGTTCGTACCAATAAAGTAAAGGAAAAAAAAAATATTATGGCGTGGAAATACTCGTATCAAAAAAAATGGGATGAAAACACGATGGCAAAAGCAGTAGGCACGTTCCTGCCGATAAGCCCCAAAGTGACTAGAGAAATCTGCGTGCACATAAAAAACAGAAAAGTGCTGAACGCCATCATGACTCTAGAAAGAGTCATAAAAAAGCAAGAAGCCGTACCCTACAAAAGATACAACAAGGATAGGGCGCACAGAAGAGGAATGATGTCAGGGGGTTACCCCGTTAAAGCAAGTAAACACGTAATACTAGTAATCCAAAACGCAATCGCAAACGCGCAAAACAAAGGACTTGACGAAAACTACCTCAAAATCATGCACGCTGTCACGCACAGAGCAATAAGTAAAGAAAGAAGAAGAGGAAAATACGCGCACGTAGAAATAATAGTGGAAGAGCAAGAAGCGGAAAAACCCAAGAAAACAAGAAAAGAAGAAGAAAAACCGAAAACAGAACCTAAAAAAACAGAAGCAAAAATCGAAATAAGCAAACCGAAGTCTCCTCCAAGTGTAAAAGAAGAAACTAAAAAAATACAAGAAAAAACTCCGAAAACACAACCCCCATCGAAGAAAGAAAAACCAAAACAAAAAGAGGAAGTCAAGAAATGATTGAAAAAAAATTCATTGAAAACAAGAAAAGAGACCTCAAAATACAAGAATTTCTAGCGTCAGAACTAAACAACGTGGGGTTGAGCAAAATTGACATGCACATAAATCCTATAGGCGTCAAATTAACCATACATTCAGCAATGAGCGGTCTCGTCGTCGGAAGAAAAGGAGCCAACATCCGCTTACTCCAAGAAAAACTCATCAAAGAATTCAAGTTCGACAACCTTCAAATCGAAATAAAAGACGTTCCAGACCCCATCCTAGACGCGCAAGTAGTTGCCGAACAAGTCGCCAACCAGCTCATAAGACAAGGAAAAACGAGATTCAAAGCAATAGGTCACAGAACATTGCAAGCCATAATCAATGCAGGGGCAAGAGGAGCCGAAATATTGATATCCGGAAAAGTGCCTGGAAAAAGATCCAAAACCTGGAGGTTTTACAGAGGATACCTTCCAAAATGCGGGAACGTATCAGACACACAAATCGATAAAGGATTCAAAGTAGCCCTGCTTAGACCAGGAGTGGTTGGCATTACTGTCCAGATACTTCACTCACACGTCAAAATGCCAGACGACGTCACAGTACCAACCCGCGAAGAAGAAACAGAAATTAAAGAAGAAGTCAAAAAAGAACTTCAAAAAGAAACTGTAAAAAAAGAAGAAAAACCGAAAACAGAACCTAAAAAAGAAAAAGAAGTTAAAAAAGAAAAAACGGTTGAGAAAAAAAAGGTTAAGGAGGCCAAAAAATAAATGGCGGACCTGAAGAAAAGAGATATTCAAAAAATGACGATAGCAGAACTAGATAAAAAACAAAAAGAAATCGAATTAGAACTACTCAAGATCAACACAAAAAAAAGCTCCGGAGCACCTCCAGAAAACCCGGGGCAAATCAAACAACTCAGAAAAACCATTGCGAGAATACAAACAAGAAAAAGATTGGAGAAAAAAACAGCATAAATGAACACAACCTGTCCAAAATGCGGATTACCCAAAGAACTATGCATATGTGAAAGCATAAGTAAAGAACAAACAAAAATCAAGGTTACGACAAAAAGAGGAAAATACAGAAAACTCATGACCATAGTAACTGGCATCAACCCAAAAGAGGTGGATACCAAAAAACTATTAAAATACCTTAAAAAAGAACTCGCTTGCGGAGGCGCAGAAGACAAACAAAAAAACACGCTTATGATACAAGGAAACCACGTGAACAGGATGAAAGAACTGCTCATAGAATACGGGTTCCCAGGGGACAGCATAGAAGTATGATAACCCCAAAAAACGTGGTCAAGCACGAACTAATCGGGCTTAAAGCAATAGTGGAAAAAACCAGTGGAACGATCACGGACGAAACAAAAAGCACGATAACGCTCACAAAACAAAACAAAACAAAAAAAAAGATTATAAAAAAAGGAAACACGTTCCGAATAACGCTGCCTGACGGAAGCATCGTCGAAATCAAAGGCGAACTCCTCCAAGGCAAACCACAGGAAAGAATCAAAAAAAAAATCAAGGTGAAAAACAGATGGCTCGAGATATAGGAATCCAAGGAATAAAACCACCAAAAGACAAGTGTACTGACAAGAAATGCCCTTTTCACGGGAACCTCAAGGTCAGGGGAAGAACCTTCCAAGGCACTGTAGCGTCGACAAAAATGAATAAAAGCGCAGTAATAACTTGGAGCAGAGTGGTTAAGATTCCCAAATACGAAAGATACATGAGAAAAAAGACAAGGGTGACCGCCCACGTCTCTCCATGCATGCAAATAAAAGAAGGAGATAAGGTCCTGATAGGTGAAACCAGACCCATATCCAAAACCAAAAAATTCGTGGTCCTGCAAAAACAAGAATAAAAAAAAATGAACCCCGTTAACGCAAAAATAACCAAACCACTCCCCATCGGCGCAAGATTAATCGTAGCTGACAACAGCGGCGCCAAAATAGTAGAGATAATAGGCGTGAAAAAAGGTGGCGGGCAAGTCAAAGGCAGACTCGCGTCAGCAGGCGTCGGAGACATCATAATCGTGGCAGTAAAAAAAGGCAGGCCAGAATTCAAAAAAAAAAGGTTACCAATGGTAATAATCAGACAAAAAAAAGAGTTCAGAAGACCTGACGGGACCAGAGTCAAATTCGAAGACAACGCGTGCGTAATGATGAAAGACCTTAAACACGGGGAACCGCAAGGAAGCGTGGTTAAAGGAGCCATGGCAAAAGAAGCGGCCAAGAGATTCCCAAAAGTAGGAAAAATAGCGAGGATAGTACTATGAATTGGAACAAAAACTGGAAAAAATCTGGTAAGCCGACCAAAAAAAGGAAATACGCTCGCAACGCGCCAGAACATGTGACAAGAAAACTAATGAGCGCACACTTATCCAAACCCCTCGCCCAAAAACACGGAACCAGAAGCTTCCCGCCGCGAAAAGGGGATAAAATCAAAATAATGATAGGGGACTTCAAAGGAACCACAGGAAAAATCGAGAAAGTACTTTACAAAAAAAGAAAAGTGCTAATCGACAAAATAAAAATAAGCAAGAAAGACGGCACCAAAACCTCCCGGCCAATAGACCCGTCAAACCTGATGATAATAGAACTTAACCTCGAAGACAAAAAACGCTCACGAGCAATTGAAAGGAGAAAAAAATAACATGGCACATTTGAAAGCGCTGGTAGCGCCAAAACAATGGAAAATACTTAGAAAAAAAAACAAATGGGTGGCCAGGCCGAAACCAGGCCCTCACAATAAACAAGCAATCCCTCTAACACTAGTACTAAAAAACTTGCTTGGGGTGGCCGAAAACAAAAGAGAAGCAAGATACATACTTCAAAAAAAGGACGTGCTGGTTGACGGAAAAATCGTCAAAGACGCTAACCGAGCCATAGGCTTAATGGACGTCATAACCTTACAAAAACAAAAAAAGAATTACAGGATGACCTTGGATAATAAAGGCAGACACCTGCTAATAGAAATAAGCAAAACAGAAGCAGACCAAAAAATTTGCAGGGCAACCAGAAAAATCAAAATCAAAAAAGGACAAACCCAAATAACTTTCCACGACGGCAAAGTAATGATAACCAAAGAAAAAATTGATGTCGGGGACTCCGCCTTAATCCAACTATCAAAAAACAAGATGACCAAGGTGCTGAAGAACACCAAAGGCGCTGCAGTACTCGTAATCGGTGGAAACCACGTTGGAGAACAAGCAACCATAGAAAACTATCAATCATTCAAAGGAGTTCAACCCGACAAAATAGAGCTCAAAACCATTAAAGGCAAGACGTACGCAACCCTGGAAAACTACGTGCTAGTACTTGGCGAAAAGAAATCCGTGATTAAAATACAATGAACAAGATGAACACAGTAAAACTTGACAAGATAACCCTAAACATAGGGGTAGGGGAAGCTGGAGAAAAGCTGGAAAAACGGATGAAAATACTAGAAGAACTCAGCGGAACCAAAGTAATAAAAACAAAAGCGAAAAAAAGAATTCCCACGTGGAACGTCAGACCAGGCATGGAAATAGGAGCAAAAGTCACGCTAAGAGGAAAAAACGCGGAAAAAATGCTTAAAATACTGCTGAAAGCAGTTGACAACACGCTAAAACCAAAAAACTTTGATAAACAAGGAAACTTCAGCTTCGGGATAAAAGAATACATTGATATCAAAGAAATTCAATACAACCCGAAACTAGGAATATTCGGTTTCGACGTCGCAGTAACCCTAAAAAAACCGGGTTACAGGGTGGCGCAAAGAAAAATCAAGAAATCCAAAATCGGGAAAAAACAACTCGTCACCAAAGAAGAAGCCCAAGAATTCATAAAAAAGATTGGGGTGACAATTGAATGACTGCCAAAGACTATAGAAAAGCATTAAAACAATTGAAGAACAAACCCGCCAGCCTAAAAAAATTCCTAAAATTCAACAAGCCTAAAAAAAGAAAATTCGGAAAAAACCTGAAAAAATGCACGCGCTGCGGCAGGAGAGGCGGGCACATATCCAAGTACGGGCTGCACGTTTGCAGACAGTGCTTCAAAGAAATAGCTCCAAAACTAGGGTTTAAAAAATACGGACACGAGGTATAAAAAAAAATGAGTGTAGACACAATATCCGACGCATTATCAACGATAAACAACGCGTCAAAAGTGGGAAAAAAAGATTGCACGATAAAGCCAGTTTCAAAACTAATCAAAAACGTTCTCCACCTCATGAAAGAACACAATTACATAGGAGAATTCGAGATAATCGATAACGGCAGAGGAGGAGTGATAAAACTGCAACTAATAGGAAAAATAAACAAGTGCGGGTCCATCAAACCAAGATTCCCAATCAACAAAAAAGACTTCGAAAAATACGAGAAAAGATACCTTCCCGCAAAAGGATTCGGGTACCTAATGCTCACAACATCAAAGGGAATCATGACGCAAGAAGAAGCCAAACAAAAAAAAGTTGGAGGCGCGCTAGTAGCGTACGTATATTAAAAAAAAATGATTGAAACAATTGAGTTAAAAGAAGGAGTCACCGCGACAATAGAAGACAAAACCCTAAAAATAAACGGGTTAAAAGGCCAAACAAAAAGAGAATTCTCTTACCCTGGTCTAAAAATACTCCTAAAAAACAACGCTGTAATCGTGGAAACAGAAAAAGACCAGAAAAAAATGAAAAAAATGATCAAGACTTGGGCGGCTCACATCAAAAACATGATTCGAGGAGCCGAACAAGGATTCACTTACAAACTCAAAATCGCTTCATCACACTTCCCTATGTCCGTGAACGTAAAGGATGGACAAGTCATAATCAAAAACTTCGTCGGCGAAAAAAAAGACAGGAAAGCCAGAATAGTTGAAGGCGCCGAAGCTCGAGTCGAGGGAGGACACATAATCGTTGAAAGCCCTGACAGAGAGAAAGCAGGGCAGACCGCGGCAAACATAGAAAAAGCGACCAGGATAAGGGGTAAAGACAGACGAGTTTTCATGGACGGAATATACATAACACAGAAACCCGGGAGGCAATTATGAACCCGAGAAAAAAGCCAAGATTCATGAGAGAAGAAGCGTTCAAAAGAAAAAAGGTCAGTAAGAACTGGCGCAAACCAAGAGGATGGGCTTCTAAACTCAGAAGAAAAGAAAAACAAAAACCCAAACACCCAAACCCCGGATTTGGAGCGCCAAAAAAGACCCGAGGACTACACCCCTCAGAACACGTGGAAAACCTGGTCAAAAGAATAAAAGATGTTGGCGAACTGAAAACAGTGAAAATAGGAAAAGTGGGAGCGAAAAAGAAAAGAGAAATCGTTCAACACTGCGTGAAAAACAAGATAAAAATACTCAACGTCAGGAACCCCAAAAAATACTTGGAAAAAACTGTCAAAATCAAAAAAGCGCGCAAGAAAAAAGAACTTGCAAAAGAGAAACCTAAAAAGAAAGAGGAGAAAAAAGAAGAAACCGTGAAAAAAATAGGTGAAGAAAAGAAAGCGCCGACCAAAAAAACTGTTAAAGGAACTTTGAAAAAGAAATGAAAAGATTAGACTTGCAACGAAGGATGGCGGCACAGATACTCAAAGTTGGTGAGAATAAGATTTGGATGGATCCTGAAAAACTGCCAGAAATAAAAGAAGGCATAACCAAAGCAGACATTCGCGTTTACATACAAAAAAAGTGGATTAAAAAGAAAAAAATTGTTGGTCAAAGCAGGGGCAGGACCAGAGAAACCCAAAAAAAGAAAAAAAAAGGCAGAAGAACAGGGGTAGGAACAAGAAAAGGAGCTAAAAAAGCTAGAACCCCCAAAAAAAAGGCCTGGATGAACAAGATAAGGATTCAAAGAAGATTCCTGAAAAAACTCAAAGAAATTGAGCTGCTCAACACAAAAAATTACAGGGAATTATACTTAAAAGCCAAAGCAGGTTTCTTCAGGAATAAAGCTCATTTAAAACTTTACGCTAAAAAATTCATTACAAAGGAGAAAAAGTAATTAAAAAAAAAATGGCAATAAACAAGGTTTACGTGACTAAATACAAGAGAAGAAAGCAAAACGTGACTGACTACGGTAAACGCTTAAAAATGCTTAAATCAAGAAAGTCGCGCCTAGTCATAAGAAAAAGTCTTACCAAAATCCGACTTCAAATAGTTAATTACGAAAAAGAAGGAGACAAAACCGTGTTCGGAATGGATTCGTCAGCACTAAAAAAACTTGGTTGGAAGCACTCCCTAAAAAACGTTCCCGCCGCGTACCTCGCAGGATTATTATTCGGCAAAAAAATGATTGAAAAAAAATTGGACAACACGATACTTGACATGGGACTCCAATCAAAAACTAAAGGCTCAAAAATATTTGCGGCACTCAAAGGAGTTATTGACGCGGGAATCAACGTACCAGCCAAAGAAAAACTCTTCCCATCAGAAGACAGGGCATCAGGGAAACATTTAAAAGAAAATATTCAAAAAGACTTTGAAAAAATCAAGTCAAAAATTATAGGTGAAAAAAGCGGTGGAAAAAACAAGAAGTAACTATCCTTCCAGACGAGGCTTTCCGAGAAGAGGAAGTCCTCAAAGAGGAAAAAATAAACGTTTTAGGCGAGAAATCCGAAGATTAACTCCTGAAGAACGAAGACAGAAAGTAATGGATACCTGGATTCCTAAAACAATCCTAGGCAAAGCCGTTAAGGAAGGCAGGATAACTCACATAGATCAAATAATTGATTCAGGAAAACCTATAAGCGAAGCCGAAATCGTCGACCTCTTAGTGCCAAGATTAGAGCAAGACCTAATACTCTTAGGACAAAGAAAAGGAAAGTTCGGCGGCGGAAAAAGAAACAGGTTCCGAACCACCCAAAAAAAAACGGAAGACGGCAGCACACTATCATTTTCAGCCCTCGCAGTGGTCGGAGACTACAACGGGCACGTGGGCATAGGATTCGGAAAAGCTAGAGAAACAGTGCCTGCCAGAGAAAAAGCGACAAAAAACGCTAAAAAAAATCTTATAAAAATCGTCAGGGGATGCGGTTCATGGGAATGCGGTTGCGCAGAACCCCATACACTGCCTTTCACCATAATCGGCAAGTGCAGTTCAGCAGTAGTGGAGCTCAAACCAGCCCCAAAAGGAATTGGTTTGAACACGAACGACGAAGTCAAAAAAGTACTTGGTTTCGCAGGACTCAAAGACGTTTGGGGAAACGTTAGAGGACAGTCCAGCACTCGATTAAACCTTATCAAAGCAACGTTTCAAGCCCTGAAAAAACTGAGCAAAGTTAAAATACAAAAAAAATACGTCAAAGAAGCAGGCGTGACGTGGGGCGAAACCAAATGAAAAACGTCGCGGTAATAAGGGTTCGAGGACTATTAGACGTCAACCCAAAAGCCAAAAAAGCCATGGAACTACTTGGCTTAACCAAAAAACACGCTTGCAGGATCATGCATTGGAACGAACACACTAAAGGACAAATCCACAGGATAAAAGACTTCGTGGCGTGGGGAGAAATCAACGAAACAATCCTGACAAGACTAATTGAAAAAAAAGTTTTAAAGGACTCTGCAGGATTTGCAAAACAGTTCTTATCAAATAAAAAAAGTTTTAAAGACGTTGGCGAAAAACCGGTCTTCAACCTTCACCCCCCAAGAGGAGGCTTCCCGAGAAAAGGCATAAGACAACCCGCGACGCGGGGTGGAGCCTTAGGATTCCACAAAAACATCAACAAATTATTGGAGAAAATGCTGTAAAAATGGTTGTTAATAAGACAAGCAAAGCGCACAAAAGAAAAGGTTGCTGGAGAAGAAGCGGTTACAGGACAAGAGGGGCTGGAAACCGTGGAGGAAGAGGAAAAGCGGGGTGGGGTAAAAGAAGAAGCCACCGAAGACAAATGTTCCTAAAACAAGGCCTGAAACCAGGTAAAAGAGGTTTCGTCTCAGTGAAACCAAAAACCAACAGCGTAAACATTGGAAGCTTATTGAAGTTAGTGGAAAGCGAAAAAATAAACGCTTCTAAACTAGGATTCCAAAAAGTGCTGGGCAAAGGAGTGGTGGACAGAAAAATAAATCTGACTGCTCGAGCCGTCACTGAAACAGCTAAACAAAAAATAATAAAAGCTGGTGGCACTGTAAAAACAGAACAAGAGAATTGAAGAAACCAAAAATGGGTTATAAAGACATACTCTACAACCTGCCGGAAGTAACTTCACCAAAAAGAAAACTTGATTTCATGGAAAAACTCAAGTGGACGGGTGTAATACTAGTATTATACTATCTGTTATCCTTAATACCTCTGTACGGGCTGGACCCAACATACCAAGCCAAGTTCGAGTCAATAAGCGTTCTTCTGGCAGCACAGTTCGGCTCAATCATTTCACTAGGAATAGGGCCAATAGTGACTGCAAGCATCATACTGCAATTACTGATGGGAGCGGACATTATCAAAATCGATACCAACACTGTAGAAGGGAAAAAACTTTACCAAGGCGTGCAAAAAATGATGTCCATCGTGTTCATAGTTTTTGAAAACGCTATTTACGCTGTCAGCGGGGCACTGCCACCAGCAACTTTCACAGGCGTTAACATGTTAATAATGGTTTTACAACTAGTCATAGGTGGACTGCTGCTCCTGTTCTTAGATGAAGTCGTGTCAAAATGGGGCATAGGTTCAGGAATCTCTTTGTTCATTGCAGCAGGGGTTAGCAGGCAAATATTTGTGAGCGCGCTCAACCCGCTACCATCCCCCATCAATCCTTCACTACCCATAGGACTGGTACCACAAATATTCGCTCTGGTCTTGCAAGGACTGCCTCAAAACGCGATGTGGCCTATAATCACGCTGGCCGCAACAGTAATAGTTTTCGTTATAGCCGTGTACATGCAAGCCATCCGCGTAGAAATACCGTTGACGTTTGGCAGGGTTAGGGGTTATAGCATGAGGTGGCCTCTAAGCTTTGTTTACACGAGCAACATCCCGGTAATCCTCGTGGCAGCCATGATCGCCAGCATGCAGTTCTGGGGTTTATCTCTGTACCACATGGGCATCCCCGTTTTAGGGACTTTTGAAAAAACAAACGTTGGAGGAGGCGTTCAAGAAGTGCCCACAAGCGGTTTAGTCAAATACCTTAACCCCCCAACCATTCGGCAAATAGTGCTCACTGGCTGGACTCAAGATTATGCTTTATCAATACTTGTTTACGCCACGTTTATGATAATTGGTTCAGGACTGTTCTCTTACTTATGGATTAACGTTGGAGGCCAGGACGCGGGAAGCGTGGCGGACCAGATAATGAGTAGCAACCTGTTCATACCAGGTTTTCGCAGGGACAAAAGAATTATTGAAAGAATGCTGAACCGTTACATAGTGCCGTTAAGCATTATGGGAGGGGTGAGCGTTGGCGCAATCGCGGTCATTGCAGACCTGTTCGGCGCCTTATCCAGGGGAACGGGTATACTATTGACAGTTATGATTTTATATCAGTTCTACCAAATCATTGAAAGAGATCATGGCAAAGACTTACCGCCTCTCGTGAGAAGAATATTCAAAAAATAATAAAGAAAAAAAAAATGGATTACACAACTCTTTTAGGAATCTTTGGGTTCGCACTACTAGCCAACATCATCATTCAAATCATTTACAAAAAGTTCACTGACCAAGACCTGATAAAAAAAATTAACAAGCAGGTCAAAGAATTGCAGAAAGCGAGCAAGAACACTAAGGACCTCAAGAAATTGAACAACATTCAATCAGAGATAATGAACCTGTCAATGAAGAAGATGAAGCAGACCACGAAACCAATGATGGTTTCCATGCTAACATTCATAGTCTTGTTTCCTGTAATGAAAAATTATTTCATGGGATTCATACTCGTGCAATTACCCTGGACACTGCCCGTAATCGGGAACGACGTGGGATGGTTCCTCACGTACATCATATTCTCAACAGTTCTCAACCCGTTAATCAAAAAAATTGTGGGCACAGAACTGTAGAAAACCAAAAACGAAACACTTTTAATAACAAGAGGTTTCCCAAAAAAATGTATGGAAGTTACTTACACGCCAACAATCCTGTCAAAATTCCACCAAGAACTAACAGGTAAAAGAAAAAACGTTCTAACACCCATGTTTCACGAAGCTTTCAAAGCATGGATTCGAGGCATTGCAAACGACGAGGACAGTTTTTCCGGAAAGCAATTACCTCAAGGAAATTATGTAACTGACTTCCAACAAGTGGTTGCAACTCCTGAACTCGGAAAAGGTTTCAACCCTCCGTTCAACTATCATTTAAGAATAAGTCCCGAAGAAGAAGAATTAGGATTTAATTTAGGGACATTCTACAGGAGAAGAGTAATAGGAAGTGGAGTCAAGGTATTAACGAGTGAAACAGACATCGCGAGCACGAACGACCGCGTTTCCTGGAATTTCATAAATAATGTTATGATTAAAGGGAAGGAAGCCCCTGTTCTTGACCTCGTATCAGATTTCGAAGAATTCACGGAAAAAATGTCCTTAGAAGACCTTATGGGCGCCACGCAGGCTAACTTATCAAAAGGAAAAACAGAATGCCTGACCTCTGACATCAGAGAATTCTACGACCTTTGAACAATAATCCTTAAAAAAAAAGCTTCCCTCCATTTTTTCTGTAACGATAAAGGGGTTAAAACGTGTACGATTCATTTGACTTAGAACTGGATTTGATAGAGATTAAGCTGGGGCTTTATAGCATTTCTTCATTAGAAGAACTGGTGAAAAAGTATGGAATATGCATTGAATGCATGAACAACAGCGCCAGAACTGTTCCGGACAAAGATGAATGGAAATGCAGTACTAAATATTTGGTGATTGAAAAAAAGAAAGTTTGCAAAGGATACATATCCATAATAGAGTTTTATAAAAAAGATTTAATCCTGTAATCAGAAGAAAATCGACTGAAGCGATATCAGTTATAAACGAATGATTTAAAAAACAAGGATTAATTTCCTTTGTTAGGTGGAAAAAAAAGATGAACGATATCGAAATACTCGTTGGAAAACTTTCAAAAGAAAATTTAGATAGTTTGATTAAAAAATTTGGGATTTGTTCTATTTGCAAAAATTTCGACGGAAAAATAATTTACAACAAAGCGGAAATAACCGAGGAAACAGAAGAAATTCAATTACAAGGAATAAGCGTTGAATCATACGCGTGCAAAGAAATAAGTCTGGCAATGAAAACAAAAGTTGTTTGCGCCCAAAAAAATCTTTATTTACACGGAATAAATGCATGAGCATAGTCAAGACAGGCTTACAGCTACGTAAAATTTAGAATTGGGTTTATGTAAAAATTTTATTCTTTCAAACGCTTCATAACGTTCTGCTTAAACTTTTCAATCTCTTCATCAATAATTCTGGAAACCTTATCCACGCCCTCTTGAGAAGAATTCTTAGCCGCACGGGCCTCAGCGAGCTCGTGAATACTGGGAGGATTACCCAAACTATTCTTTTCAACAGGAACCGCTAACTCCCTGCCAGGCCTAATCGCGGGTCTAGGACTCCCAAAAGATTTTTCAGCCTCCGGCTTTAATGGAGACTTGCTAACGTTATTGATTGCTTCGTTTACAAGCATTTGAAAGGGACTCTCTTTTTTTGGACCGTTTTGAGGGTTCATTATGACCGTAAGTAATTGCTCAATGTTATAAAAACTTTATCGTAATCTAAGGACTCCTTCCCTTAAAACAACCCCCTACCCTACACTCCCCACCTCTAAGGTCATAAGAAAAACCCAGTTTTTCCTCAATGACTGACGGATGAATCAAACAGTTAGCCAAACCATCTTTAAAAGTTAGGAAAACGCAGTGCTTACCAAAATCATGAATGTCTGAATCAGGCATTAACTCAAGCAATTTTGACTTAACAGGCCTTGCGGGTTCAGGAACAATACCCCAATAATCATAACTTTCAATGTTTTCGAGCGCGAAATCAACCTCTTCCCTGACCTGCGGAAAAATGCTTAAAACATACTCTTTCAACTCAGGACGCTCTTTGAAGCCTTTAAGCAAAGTTCTTGACCAGAAATGATTATCCCCACAACAACACCCACACCTCTCACAAACCATAAAAAACAAGTCAAAAAACACGCTTATAAAACTTACTTTTTCAAAACCGTTCAAAAAACTTATAAAACCAATAAAACAATGAAAGAGGAATAATGAAAGTTGGAAGAGTTTGTGTTAAAACCATGGGCAGGGAAAAAGGACTGCTGTGCCTGATAATCGAAGAATTAGATAGCAGTTTTGTCATGATTGACGGGCTGACCCGAAGAAGAAAGTGCAACAAAGCGCACTTACAACCAACACCCAACGCTCTAAAAATAAGCAATAAAGCCAAAACAGAAACCGTTCTTGAAGCAATGAAACAAGCCGAACTCATCACTGACAAGGAACACAAAGCGAGAATGACTTCAAAAGACAAGCCTAAGGGACCTAAACCTGTGAAAAAGAAAAAATTGGAAAGACGAGCCAGGGCTGCAAAACAAAAAGAAAACAAAACGAAACCAAAAAAAGCGGTTAAAAAGAAAGAAGTAAAAAAGAAAGCTGTAACTAAAAAGAAAACAGCGCCTAAGAAAAAAGTTGAAAAGAAGAAACCTGTTAAGAAACCCGCAAAAACAAAGAAGAAATAAAGTAAAGTTCTATCTTCTTATAATCCAAAAAAGTTTTAAACATAAAAAAAATCCTCTTAAAGTATGGGAGTGGACCTAAGAGAATATGATTTCAAGAAGGTTAATGGCTGGAAAGTTTATCAGCAAAAAGTTGATGGCTTAACCTATCCAATAGGCTGGAAAGTTGTTACAGAAGATTTAAAATCAACAGGACTTAACGGAACCCCCGTGGTTCAATATTCTCAAGATGAGTGGAAGCATCATAAAGAATGGGGTATCTGGGTGGCGAGAATCCCTTCCTTTGCTGACTACGTCAAATGGCATTTATCCAACAGAGAAAGAAATCCTTCCGAAGGAAAAATCTTTGTCGCAGCGATGGATGACGTGATTGAAGCTCGCAAAAACGGGGTCAAAAGCAAAGGCATTCTTCTTCTTGAAGAAATGAGTTTAGCGGAACCATATTAACAATAGCAAACTTAAAATATTATTCCTCAATTAACAATTAAAAAGAAAATGAGTTTGCTCCCTTCAGAAAAAATCAAAAGAAAAATTCTAATCCTGAAAAAAGAAGAATCTAACCCGGAATGGGGTTGCCAACCAGAAAAACGAGATATGACCAATTGGCTGGAATACGGTTTCGTAAACGTGGACAAACCATCAGGACCTCACAGCCACAAAATATCGGAACTCGTAAAAAAAATTGTTGGTGCCTGGAAAGCAGGGCACTCTGGCACACTCGACCCAAAAGTCACTGGCGCGCTACCAGTCGCTTTGAACAACGCTACCCGAGCCCTTTCCTACCTGTTGAAAGCGGGCAAAGAATACGTTTGCCTCATGAAAATCCACGAACAATTCCCAGAACAAAAAATCAGGAAAGCGATGAAATCCTTCGTGGGAAAAATCATTCAAAAACCACCTGTCAGGTCCGCGGTCAAGCGCGTGGAGCGAGAAAGAACAATCCATTACATCCAAATCCTCGAAATCAAGGGACAAGAAGTACTGTTCTTAGTTGGGTGCGAAGCAGGCACTTACATCAGAAAACTATGCGACGACATCGGAAAAAAAATGGGTGTGAGAGCACACATGCTTGAGCTTCGCAGAACCAAAGTAGGAGTCATTCATGAGGATAGCTGTGTCAGTCTGCAAGAACTCTCTGACGCGGTCGCGCTGGGAGATGAAAAGCTTTTGAAGAAGTGCGTGCAACCCATTGAAAGAGCGTTGTTGTTCACGCCAAAAATCTGGGTTTCAGACTTCACGGTAAACTCTTTGTGCAATGGTTCTAGACTTTGGACGTCCGGAGCATCAAAAATGGATAAAGGGCTGAAAAAAGATGATAAAGTCATGCTTCTCACCTTAAAAAACGAGTTGATAGGTTTTGGAACCTTGCTAGTGGACGGAGAAGAACTTCTTGAAGCCAGAAAAAAACCCGTGCTAAAAGTTAACACTGTAATAATGAAGAAATGTCCTTATCCTAAGCGCGTAAAACGACATGTTTAAAACAAGCATTCTCTCCCTTTTTGTATTGATGGGGTCAATTGACGATGTTTTCAGTAAAAACCAAGTGGGAAAAGCTTGCGCGTGCTTAAGTTGGATTAAAGAAAGAATAGGGTATAATAAGCGAGTGAGTTTGAATTTAACTGGTTCAGCGCTAATAGTGTTAAGCGAAAGCATTCCTGAAACAAGTTACTTCCCTCTAATGGTTTTAGGTTCCGCAGGATTGATAGCTGCCACGATATATGTTATAAAAAGAGAATTCGACCCCAACGCTCTTGATGAAAAAAATGATTAGAGCAAATCTGTTGTTTCCTTAAACGAATCCATCACAAAAATGCTCCTAGTGTGAACGACTTCCTGCATGGGGCGTAAGTCCTTAGTAATGAAATCGTTAAGCTCTTCCATGCCCCTTACTTTTAGTTTAAGCATGACATCCCATTCCCCGCTAATCACGTGAACTTCTTGGACAAACGGGAACGATGACATGCGTCTGCAAAAGCTTTCTTGGGAAAGCTTCTTCCCCTTAAAATTATACGTTGTCGAGACAAGAATGAAAGCGAATAAATCTTTATCAAAGGCTTTCGGGTCCAAAACGGTTTTGTACGCTTTAACCCAACCCTCCCTATCAAACTTTTTAATGCGGTTATGCACAGTAGTTATAGGTATCAAAGTCTTTTTGGCAATTTGACTGACACTCATTCGAGCGTTCGCCTGCAACTCTTTTAAAATCTTAACATCTTTCGAATCCATAACTTTTTGGAAAGGTTTTCCATATTTAAACGTTTTCTTCAAGTTTTTAGCATGTTTTTTCAAGTTTTGTGGGACTAAGTTTTTAAGACTGTTCATTCATCTTTTTGGAATGCAAGAAATTGATTATGTTTTCACAACACCTCTTGGAGAGATTAAAACTGCCACGTACTATTCAAAAGGCGGCGCGTTCATTGACGGTTCTTCGATAAAAGGTTTCAGGGCAACAGAAGACAGTGACCTTTACCTCAAACCGGAAAAAGAGTTTACGATTAACGGAAACAACATAGTGATATGCGACGTCTTAACCCATGATAAAAAAGAATTCCATTCCTGCCCGAGAAGCATCTTAAAAAAAGTTCTAGCCAAGTATAAAGAATTCAGATTCGAGATTGGAGCAGAAATAGAGTTCTTCATAACCAAGAAAGGAGAACTCATTGATGAGACAGGGTATTTCAGCGACGACTTCGAGTTCAAAGAGTTAAGAAAAGAGATTTGTCGCAGAATGATTTCGGCAGGCATCACTCCAACTGTAACTCATCACGAGGTCGCGAGTTCTCAGCACGAAATAAATTTTATGCACTCCGAAGCGCTCACCACGGCTGACAACGTCGTTGCGACTAAAATGATAATCAAAAGAGTTTGTGCAGAAAAAGGTTTTGAAGCTAACTTCATGCCAAAACCTTTCAAAGGAATTAATGGGAGTGGCATGCACTGCCACATATCTGTATGGAATAAAGAAAAGAACCTTTTTTACTCGCCAAACGGGCTGCCAGATTTCGGAAAAAAATTCGTGAACGGTCTACTATCACGCGCGGGCGCGTTATGCGCGTTAACAAATCCTACTATCAACTCGTACAAAAGGCTTAGGCCGGGTTTTGAAGCGCCATCTGAAATAAAATGGGGTTACAGGGACCGGACAAGTATCATAAGAATTCCCGCCCATGATTCAGAGGGAGGTGCTAGGATAGAGTTCAGGGCGCCGGACGCGCTGTCAAACCCTTACTTAGTGCTTGCAGGAATGGTAATCGCGGGAATGCATGGGGTTGAAAACGGTTCAGCAGGTGAAGCGAAAGGAAAACTGCCAACCAGGCTCAAAGACGCGTTGAAAAACTTGGGTTGCGATGAAGTGATTAAGAAAGGTTTGAGGGAAGAATTCGTTGAAACGTACCTGAAACTAAAATATGAAGAGTGGGAGGAATACGCTACGCACATCACTGACTGGGAGAAAAAAAAATACTTGGCAATGTGAGAAGATATAACACAAGACATTAAAACGTCCAAGCTTTTTTTCTTGAATTGAATGATAACAGGGGTGGAAATAGAGTTTCCAGTGCACGGCAAGTCGATGAGACCTGCGGAAGCTGAAAACATCATTGACGAGCATTTGTTCGAAGACCTTGGCATTACTTATTTTAAGCTTAGTTCTGACAAGTTCTTAACGAGTTTAAACAACGCAGGATTCATAATAAACACGGACGTGTCTCCATTAAATGATGATAGGAGCAGACATTTTAAGCTTGAACTATCCTCACCAGTATCCACGCTTTCAGGGCTTTACGACTCTTGGCTCATGTGCTCCTCACTCGCTAGTCTAATGTCCGAGTACAGCTCTGACTTTAAGGCAACCTCGACAGGATGGTACCCGATGGAACCTGCTTGGAGAAATAAACCAGAAAAGTACTATCTTAACGCGGGCATGCACGTCCACATGACGCCATTCAAAAAATCTGATAGCACAACGGATTCGATGTTAGCAACCTTAAACTTCAATTCACCTATACAAAATGGCGAGGTAACTGATAGATTAAGCGTCAGATGGGATGAGTACAGAAGTGACGGGAAAAAAGACGTTTCCAGCGAGTACATAGACAAGTCAGAATCCCATATTGAGATAAGGTGTCTTGACACTCACTTCCAACCCAAAAGCATGAAAGCAACCATCGGTTTTTTAAGCCTTCTCCCAGGAACCTTCAGGAGACGAGGATATCATCCTAAAACTTTTCTGGAAGACGTTTGCAGTGAAGGAATTACTGCCAAAACTTGCTGTAAAGACGGGAAGACAAGAACTCTTTCAGAAGTGTTTCTCAGATTAATTGATGATGAAAAGGTAAGAGCCCAAAAAGTTTTTGGGAAAAGACGAGCCAACGATTATTTGACTTGTTTGAAAAACTTTGCTGAAGAAGAAACTTTCCTGCCAGCCAAACACCAGCTGAGAAACTATAAAGGATGGAGGAAACTAGTCAAAACCCCGATAAGGGATGGAGGCATTCGACTCACTCCAGAGGACGTGAAAGAACTTTCTGGCGAGCGACCAGAGGACGTGATTAAAAAGTATAAACCTCAAACCAGGCTGGCAAGCGGTTTTGGAAAAAATGTTGAAATAATATCAAGTATGGAGGAAGTGTTAGAAGTTTATGATGGGGGAAGAGAGTTTTGGCGTGGACGAATGAAACTTTATAAGGACATGTACACCAAGACTGCGTTCTTGCACCATAAGAACAGGGAAGGGTTATTCGGAAAACTTGAAGAACTAACTGTTGAAGACTTTGAATGGCAATAAATATTAAAAAACAAGACTGCTTAATTAGAACAGCATGTTAGGCAAACGGAATCTTTGGTCAACAGTATTCCTCATCGCGCTTATAGGAGGCCTGGCCTTGTTCTCAGTAAAACCGGAGATAACCGGGATGTTTAGCTCAGTAACAAAGGTTTTCGACAAGAATCAAACGAGCATTCAAAATCAGAGCGCGGTTCAAGAACCGAGCAGTTCAGATAACTTGTACTCAGAGCTCGCGGAGCTACTGGAAAAAGATTCTTTGGACTTGGGAACGAAAATGCGTGTGACGAGCACGGCAGAACTTTTAATCCAAGAGAACCCAGGTAAAAGAATTGGTTTGGAAAGAATCAAGTTCTTGGCCAGCGTTGACGAACCCGTCTTAGCGTTGGACGAGGCGAGAATCTTGTTTGAGGGACGAGAGACTTGTTTTCCAATGGAGTTACAAAAAACGATTTTGTTCCTTAAAGACGGAAGGCAGGACTTGCTTGACTTGTCAAAACTGCAGGGCTCGTTGGAAGCGCACAGTTCCTTAGAATTTTTTGAAGAAATAAAAACCAAAATGGTTGAAGCAGTAGATTATTATAACCAAGGAAACTTCGGGTGGGCGAGGTTGACGTTCAAAAGTGTTAACAAGACTGTTGACTTCACTTGTTAAACGAAACGTTTTTAAATATTAATAAAATTGTATAACCTCAACATCATGGCTAAGAAGAAACACGAGAAAAAAAAGGAAGAAGTGAAAGAAGAAGAGGAAGAAGATGTTGTTGAGTTAACCCTCAATTTTAATAAATCTCATGTTTACTTGCTGGTAGCCTTGGTTATCGGTTTTGGTTTGGGTTACGCAACCCATTTGTTCACAGCACCAACCTTGACTGGCGCGGTAGTCTCCACTGGGGGAAACACTAATCAGCTAGGTCAAAGAACAGTTATGGCCCTTAATTCCCTTCCTGATGTGATAGCATCTAAAGAAAACGTAACTTTTGTTGATATTAATGAATATGATAATTCCCTTTACAAAGTCACTACACTTTGGATTGGAAATCAAATACCTGTATTCATTACCAAGGATGGTAAAAATTTATTTTACTCTGATCAAAATGGAGAAGTAACAGGAGACCCACAATCCATTGAAGGACTAATAAATGCATATGAAAAAAATTATGAGCTTGTTCAAGCTCAACTTGAAGCTCAATCACAACCTCAAAGCATAAGTAAAACAGAAACACCAAAAATAGAACTTTTTGTAATGTCCTATTGTCCATATGGATTACAAGCTGAAAAAGCGATGATTCCAGTAATGGAGCTTCTCGGAAATAAAGCAGATATTAAATTAATGTATGTAAATTACTTAATGCATGGTTGGAAAGAAGCAATACAAAACAATTACCAATATTGTATAGAAAAAAATCAACCCGAAGTGTTTACTGAATACATGAGATGCTTCTTACAAGAAGATAACCATTTAGAGTGTGCTAATAACGTTGAAGTAGATTTAACACAGGTGGATATATGTATAGAAAATTTAGAAGAAACATATAATATCTCAGAAATTTTTAATTCATCTACACAAAGTTACCCTAGGTATCCAGTTCATACAGAATTAAATGAATTGTATGGTATTAGAGGATCCCCGGGATTAGTTATTAATGGTATACTCATTGATTCACAAAGACCTGTTTTAATAAACAGTAAATCAATTTATATTTCAAGAAGCGCTGAAAGCTTTAAGCAATTAGTTTGTGAAGCATTTGTTAACCAACCTTCTGAATGTAATGAAATATTAAATGCTTCTCCAGAAGCCCCTGGAATTGGTCCAATAGGAGTTATAGATAATACAGATTCAACTGCAAGTTGCGGTTGACCGATGTCAGATATGGCAAGATTGCGCTTCATACTTTACAGGCAAGTCCAATCCATTCTTTGCGGAATAGACTCTGAATTGGCTGGGTGTAGTGTAACCATCGGGGTTCTAAGGCTTGAAAACCCTGTTTTTAGCAGTTAAGCTTTTAAAGCAGTGTTACTAGAAAAAAAATCAAAGGTGTTATACTACAATGGCAATAGTAACAAAAACAGAAATAAAAAAATTGGCAGCAAAAGCCAACATGAGAATCTCAGGAGAATTCTGGGGTGCAATAGACGAAACAATTGAGTGGAAAATAAAAAACGCCGTGAAAAGAGCAAAAGGTAACGGCAGAAAAACACTCAAAGCTTACGACCTATAAAAAACTCGCAATAACCCCCTTTTTTTTTCTTTTTCTTTTTTTTCAAACACCTAGCTTTGACAAGACAAAACCGTAATCGTGATTGGAAACCAAGACAACTCCATTACCCACCAAATCTTTTCTATGTCTTTCTTTTAACTTCTCGCTAGGGTTAACCAAAAAACCTGTTCCACAATCCATTTTGCTGGCCTCGACAAGCAATTCAATATCATTATCCGAATCGCCCATGGCACTCACAACTTTTGGACGACACCCATACTTCTCAGTAAAAGCTTTTTCAATGTCGCGAAGCGCAAACTTTTTGTTATCAAAGAAATAAGGACATGATTCAATACTTGACACCAAACCCTTAGAATCATAAATAATGCTTTGAGGCGGCGTGAAATAATCGAATCCCAAATCGTTTTGAGCGATTTCGCAGAGCCGTGTCAACCCATTACTCACAACCACAACTAAGAAACCTTTTTCGTGAAGATTTGACACGAATTCTTTAGCCCCGGTTATCGGCGCGTAATGATTCTTGACAAAGGCTTCAACGAATTCCTTTGATGGTTCATTTCCTTTACCTTCCAACCAAATCGAAATCAAGTCCGAATTCCATCTTCGCTGATCCTCCAATGCTTGCTTTGAATCAGCGAACCGTTTGTAAAGATTATAGTCTTCCTTATCACTAACCCCCAATTCTTTGTTGAGTTTTTCGAAAACACTGAACCCTCTTGTCAAAGTTCCTTCAAGGTCGCTTACAAAAAGTTTGTCAAAACCTTGGTCAGGCAGTTGGTTCACTATACCCTTCCACTTCGTCATAAAAAGAATAGTATGTAGAATGCTTTTTTAATGATTATTGCATTTAATGAAATATTAATGGGAGAACACTATTATTCAAAGAATCAAACATCCGAATTCAACGTTAAAAAGATTAAGGAAAACTTGTTGGGTTTTGACTTGGTCTTTAACACTGGCTCAGGAGTTTTCTCAAAAAAAAAGGTGGACAGAGGAACCAAGGCACTGATTAAGTTCATGCAAGTCAAAAAAGACCAAAGAGTATTGGATATGGGTTGCGGTTACGGCCCTGTAGGCGTGGTCTGCGCTAAGCTCGGAGCCAAGCCCGTTCTCGTGGACGTGAACCCAAGAGCAGTGCTTCTGGCGAAGCGCAACTTGAAGGAGAACCATGTTCTGGGCAAGGCGTTTCAGAGCAGTTTTTACAGTAAAGTTGGTGATGGTTTTGACGTAATCCTTTCCAATCCTCCAATAACTGCTGGCAGAAGTGTTTGCATCAAAATCATTGAAGATTCCATCAACCATTTAAGAGTTGGGGGAAGCTTGCAATTCGTGGCCCGCCACCATCATGGAGGCAAAGCCTTGCAAGATAAGATGGTAGAATTTTTTGGAAACGTTAAAGTTCTCGGCAAGTCAGGCGGGTTCTGGGTTTACAAGAGCGTGAAGAAGTAAAAACTTATTAATTGACTCCTCCTCTATTCTTGGATATGAAGTCTTTAGTGGATAAAGAATTATTGAAGATTTTGGCCTGCCCTTTGTGCAAGTCCGACCTGAAATTATTTGATTATCGGGGAAAACCCAAAGGCAAGAAAGTTGACGGGGAGCTCGTGTGCCAGAACAAGAAGTGCGGAGAAAAGTATCCCATAGAAGATGGAATTCCAATACTGCTCCCACCCAACCTAAGAGAGTAAAGAGATACCATAAAGTATGTGTTGGTTTTCAACAATGTTTTTTAATAGTTATTTCATCGGGTTTAGGGATGACGTTACGAGATCTTTACGAGCAAAACCCGTGGATTCCTGAATTTGAACGAGCACGACGAGAAAAACTTATTCAGCTTTCAAAAGAGAGAACAATTTATTCTATAGACGAGCTTGACGAAACTTGGAAAAACCTGGTTCGAACCGCGAGAGTGGCTCAAAGTAGGGCTTACCCTCCTTTTTCAGACTATTTCGTGGGGGCAGCCGTTCTCGGCAGCGACGAAGAACTTTACTGGGGTTGCAATAGGGAACACGCCCTTTTTACGCTCACCGTCCACGCTGAAGGCGCAGCGATAAGCCATATGGTTTCTGGCAAAGACGTTGAAAGCCTAGTCGAAAAAATGATTCAGGAAAACGAGATGGAGTTCACGAATCTTGAGCCAAGAGACTTGCCAAAAGTCAGAAGGCTCGCAGTGGTCGTTCCTAAAAAAAAAGATCCTTCAATACCAGTTCTTCCCTGCGGTCTGTGCAGAGCGGATATCAGCGAGTTAATGGAGAGCCCTGACATCAGGATTCTAAGCACTTTCCCAAAAGGGGACTTAGTAATGATGGTTAACCTGGACGAACTTTACCCGCACAGGTTTGACTCCACGTTCTTAGAAACTTTTAGCAAGAAAGGAAACTAAAATTATATATGCGTGATAAAACATTTCTATCATTCTAATGAAGGAGTTAAAGGATTTTATCAAAAAAGTGTTGGGAGAAGACGTTTGGTTGGAGACACCGCCGAACCCTTCAATGGGGGATTACTCTACTAGCATAGCTTTCCACATATCAAAGAAAAAGGGGAGAACCCCCAAGGAAACAGCGGAGAGATTGGTCAAGAAATTGAATAAGAAGAAACCGAGAATGATTAAAGAAGTGAAGAGGTTTGGACCTTACATCAATTTCTTCATTGACAGGGACGCGCTTGTCAGAAAAACGGTTCGCCAAGCATTGAAAAAAGGTTATGGCTCTATGAATATAGGAAAAGGAAAGAAAGCTTTGGTTGAGCACGCGAGCATCAACCCTAACGCTTCCCCTCACGTTGGCAGGTCCAGAAACGCGATGATTGGGGACGTCATTGTTCGCGTCCTAAAATTCTTGAATTATAAAGTGAATGCTCATTACCTTGTTAACGACGCGGGAAAACAAATAGCGATGCTAGTCCTCGGAGCAAGGAATAGGAAAAAAATTGATTTTGACTCGTTGCTGGACATTTACGTTGAAATAAACAAGAAGTTAGAGTTAGACCCTGGGCTTGAGAGAAAGGTTTTCGAACTCTTGAACAAATTTGAAAAAGGACACGGGCCAACCATTAAAGAATTTAACAAAGTTGTAGAAACCTGCATTAATGGGCAGAAAAAAATTTTCAACGACTTCGGGATAAAATATGATTATTATGATTACGAGAGCCAGTACTTGTGGAACAGGAAGGTTGATGTGGTTCTTAAAAAATTGGAGAAAACCAGGAGGGTTTTCGTGGACGAGAATGGTCGAAAAGTTTTGGACCTTAAAGGCTTTGACTTGCCTATGAGAACCCCTGTTTTCGTGCTCACCAGGGAGGACGGCACTTCGCTTTATGGGCTTCGCGATTTAGCTTATAACATTGACAAAGCGAAAACCAAGAAAAACGTGGTGGTTTTGGGCGAGGATCATAAATTGTATTTTCAGCAAATAAAGGCGAGTCTTGGATTAATCGGTGTTGAAGCACCTGAAATAGTTCATTACTCTTTCATCTTACTTAAAGAGGGTAAGATGTCCACGCGGCGAGGTAATGTTGTGTTGTTGGAGGATTTCATGAAAGATGCTGTGACCAGGGTTAAAAAAATAATGGTTGGCAGGAAGATTTCAAAAAAAGACTTTGACAAGATTGCCAAGCAAGTTGCTTACGCTGCCATAAAATATTCTTTACTCAAAGTCAGTCCTGACAAAAACGTTGTGTTTGACTGGGAGCAGGCCTTGAACATGGAAGGTGACAGCGGCCCTTACCTTCAATACTCAGTGGTTCGCGCGAAGAAGATACTGTCTAAGTCCAGAAAAAAACGTTCTCTCAACTTTAAGGGTGTTGATGACAAATCCTTTAATCTCTGTAAGAAAATGTCGGAATTCCCGGGCGTTGTGAAGAAATTCAGCGAAAGTTATAAGCCCAACCTTATCGCTAATTACGTGCTGGAACTCGCAAAGTTGTTCAACGAGTTTTACGCTCAAACAAGGGTCATCGGCTCCGAGCAGGAGGGTCAAAGACTAGCGTTGGTAAAGGCTGTGTCGAACGTTCTCGCGACAGGCATGGGTTTGCTGGGTTTGGAAGTGCCTGAGGAAATGTGAAGAAAAAAAAAAGCGGAACGTTTTTTAAGCCAACTCCCATATTTTTTTTTTAGATGAATGGGGTTGAGAGAAGAATACTTGATGCCATGAGGTATGATTCCCCTATTGATTTTTTCGAATCTTTGAGTGAAGAGTTTAAGTTGAAAGTGTTCGCTTACAGGGAGAAGGGCGGGACGATAGATAGTGATTTGAAACAGGTTTTGACTGGTTTAGAAACTGGTCAGGGCGTGTTAGAGTCTTTGCCGAAGAAAGATGGCTTTTCTGAAGAAGAAATTGACATTCTAGTGTACGGTTTGAAGCGGATTCCGATATGTCTCGGCACGTCTCTTGAGCTTGACCACGCCCCCAGTGAATGGGACAAATTGAAAGAAAGTTCTTTGGGCTTGTTGATTAACATGCCTGAGCACTGGCTTTTCAGTGCTCGCATGAATTCTTGCAGGATTGGGGTGCGCACATTGAAAGGCAGTTTGCTTTACAGTTTCATCATCTTGGACGAGGTTGATTATGAAAAACCTTTGGTCCAGACTTTGAGTTGGGATGAAGAGGATTTTAGCGAGTTCTCAGTTCGACCCGGTTTTTTGAGCAATATAGCTCAAGATGAAGCTATTAAAAAACAGTTGGCCACTCAAAGAAACGAGCTGGCTGAGCTTTTGCACGGCGAAAAGGATTGGCAGAACATTTACGTTTGAAAAATAAGAAAAAGTCTATGACAAGTTTTAAAAAAGCTTTCTTCCAAAGTCTTGTTTGCCGGGATGGCAGAGCAGTCTAATGCGCGGGACTTGAGATCCCGTGAGCTTCGGCTCACCTGGGTGCGAATCCCAGTCCCGGCGTATACGCTTCATTAGATAGTTTTAAGTATTATAATGCATTATAAAAATTAAGAAAAATATGAAAAAAATAATCTTAGGTCTTGGCTTGATTCTGGTTTTTTTAAGTGGATGCACTACCCTTTCTGAAGATGATGCAGAAAAACGGGGGAGCACACAAAATGAAGATTTGCAAACTCAAGGCAGTAGTCAAAGTGTTGAAGGCTTACAGCTTGATTCTGTTGTTCAATTGACTAATTATCAAGAAGTTATTCATAGACCTCCAGAACATGCAACAATTTCAGGAGATGGAAATAAAATAGCCTTCTTCAGATTTGTTACCTATTATGATACAGAACTTGGGAAAGATGAAATACATAACGCGGTTTATGTCGCAAATACAAACGGATTAAATGAACCTAAGATGGTTTTTGAAAGTATGACCATCCCATCAATAGTAAAAGGAGATACGCAGTATTACTATTTTGCTAATGTTAGAGGTTCAACTGCCTTAACAGATGATGGAAAACATGCTTATTTTATAACAACCAACTCGATTAGAGGTTCACACGGGTATGATTCTGCTTTGCATTTAGGTAGAGTAAATACAGAAACAAAAGAATTTACCCCCATACTCTTCCCTGCTGTGCAAGGATATGTAGAAACAAGAATATCTAATTTTATTTTGGGTAACGATAAAATATATTATTATGGAAATTTAGTTGCAGAAGGACAAGATGTAAGAGATGGAACAGACTACGGTATCTTTAAAATGAATTTTGATGGATCTAGTCAAGAGTTATTAGTAAAACTTGAACGTGGCAGTTATCCAAACTTATACGTTTCAGATGGCAGAATTCACTACGATGGAAAAGTAGATAGAATCTATTTTATGGGGGAAAAAGCTCTAAGGACAGCTGCGTTCTACTATGTTGAAGGTAATGCATTAAAAGAAGTACCTATGACTGAAGAACAAGCAAGTAATGGAATTTTAGGGGTAAGCAATGGAAAAATGTTTCCATCCACTATAAAAGCATCAATATATGATGTTGCTAGTGGTCAAATGACTGATTTAGGATTTAATCTATTATTTTCACGGAAAGCTGTGTCTGAAAACGGAGTTTTAATTTATGGAAGAACAAAATTACTAAGCACCGATATTTCAGGAACGGGTCCTACGGAAATAATAGGGGATGAAGTAAATGAAGAGTATAAAGATCACCAGTTTAGACTAATTGCAAATTCCATAAACCCATTTAATGGGAAAGGATTATCTGATAATGGAAAGACCATACTAGTACAAGAAGATGTAACCGGCTTTGGGAATTATTATGCCATTAAATTAAAATAATTTTATTATTATTTCTAACTTAAAGTAAAAAGAAATATCAGTTCTTAATCTCGGCCCCGGCGTTTTAAACCTCTAAAACATACTTAATCGTTGCTTTAGTGGATGGCTC
>JAFCDO010000022.1:0-8217 GCA_017609605.1 Candidatus Parvarchaeota archaeon | reverse complement strand
ATGTGGATTTTTGATGATAAAGTTTATTTCGTGAAGGCAGCTGGTTTCGAGCAAGGAAACAACAAGATTACTATGACGTTGGAGCATTTGAGCGAGAAGAACGCTAAGAAGAAAGCTTTGGTATGGCACAAACTTGTTAAAGCTCAGCAAAGAATTGAGCCAAAAATCAGAAAACTTTTGGCGGTTGGTAAGTTCAAGGAGGCGGAAAAACTTCAGAAGGATGCTAACATTCAAAAATTGTTGAAGGATTATAAGAAGATTCGTGGCGCGAGAGTTATTCTTACGACAAGAATGATTTTCAACGTGGGTCAAATAATAACTGAAGACCAGTTGGAATTATTAGCTCAGGGCGCGTGACTTTTTTTATTGGATGAAAAAAACCCGTTTAGAACTTGTTCTCTTAGCGAGGGGAATTTCTTTGTTTAACTGTTCTTTCATTAGTGGAAAATTCTTCGATTACTTTTTTGGGAAGTATTTGTGCAAGTTTTTTCGGGCTTTCTCCCGTTCCTTCTGGTGTTTTACAAGGAATTTTTCAATCTTGTCCGCCAAATAGTTTTTTATCTCGCCAGTCGTCATGCTTCCACTAGAGTAATCCTCCCCGATTTTCTTGATTTTTTTGTCGCTGGATTCGAAAAACATGTATAGCCACTGGTAACTGATGTCCACGCTCAAGTCAGCTCCTTTTTCCCTCTGCTCTTTTAGTGACGGCTGGCCCCCGCTGAAAGCGTGCTTCATGATTTTTTTGCGAATACCTGCAGGGTCTTCAGTTGTGAACACTGTTGAGTTAGGATTGCTTGAACTCATTTTTGAATCAACGCCTTTCAATCCTGGCAAGAACACTGAGTGAATGGCTGCGGGCTTATAGTAACCGAGTTTTGGGAAAACGTCTCTGGACACTCGAAAATGCGGGTCTTGGTCGATGCCGTGAGGTATCAGACACGGAACGTTTTTGCCTTGCCTAACGCTTTCCAGGATTGCTGGCACTGCTTGCACACTCGTATAAAAATATCTGCCCACGTTGTCCGAGTCTTTGAGCCCGAACGCTGCTTTAACCGTTGACGCAGTAATTTTTTTAGCAACGGGAAGAGCGAGAGGGTAGAGCGTTCCGGAGTAATCCGTGTCAATAATTATTTCAGTGTTCTTAGGCTTGAATCCTAAGGCTATGAAGTCCAACGCGTTGTTCATCGCGTAGCCGTGAGCGTCTTCTAATGGAAGTTTTTCGTTGAACAAAAATTTTTCGTCATCAGTTATTTGAAAAATTACTTTAGATTTGAACTTGTCCTGCAACCATTTAGTCAGAACCCATGTTAAGAGGTGGCCGATGTGCGTGTCGCCGCTCGGACCCCTGCCCGTGTATAAGTAAAATTTTTCTCCGTTCTCATACTTATCCAGCAACCAGTTTAAATCCCTGTGGCTGAAGAACACGTTTCGGCTGAGCATGAAATGCAAACTTCCGGCAAGCTTTTCCATTCTTTTTAGGAGTTGGCGCGTCACTTTTGACGTTCCAAAATCCTTGATTAACTTAGCGTAATCCAGTCTTCCGCTTACTTCCCAGGGGGTTACCTTCATTGCAGATTAGTTTGTGGTTATTAGAATTTATTAAACTTTAGTGTCGGAGCGGGGTCTCGAACCCCGGACCTCTGCGATGCACCCAAGTCATTCCTCTTCATTGAAGGGGTCAGTTCTCACAAACTGTTCTTGGTTTATGAGCGCAGCGCTCCACCCCTGAGCTACTCCGACAAATAATTTTTTTTTCTTTTTAGTTGTTTTCCAACGTTGTTTTAAAAAGTTTGGGTTGGAAAAGTTGGTAAAGCTTTAGTTCTCGAAACCTTAAAAAGTTTTAGTGCAACGACGCTAAAGCCACAAAGAAGGATGAATAAAACCAGTTTTTTATACTCGTTAAATGCGAGGACGCTAGTTCGGAGTTCGGGAACAATTCTGGAACAGGTTCAGGGATAGGGCAGGAAGGATATGTTCCTTTTATTGAAGAAGCTGTGAGCAATGTTGAGAACACTGTAACCACTTTTTTTGAAAGCATTGGAAACTTCTTCGGCAGCTTGTTTGAATGAGGTTAGCACCCACAGAGGTGGTTAGTGTAATTGTCCAATATTTTAATCCAGACATACGCGGTTAGTAATGAACTAATAAGTGTTATAGAAGTGCCTAAAGGGTCCCCGATATTTGAATAATGAAAAAGCAGGGGGAAATTTATTAACCCTCCCGTCGCGAGTAGTAGAGACATGGATGAATAACCTTTCTCTTTGTCATCTGAAAAAAATGTTGAAGAGTTCAAAAAATCTTCAGAAGAAGTTATATCCTCAAGAGAGCCACCATCTTTCATAAAACAATAGATGTTCGTGAAAACTTATTAATCTTGTGGGAAATTATGGACCGGGCGAGAATCGAACTCGCGGTCTCCGCCATGCCAAGGCGGCGTCATACCACTAGACCACCGGCCCAACGTTAACCCTTTTTTATTGATTAACAGTTTTTAAAACATTTTGTATACTGTTTCGAAGAAGAAAAAGGATTTTTTTTTTCAAAGGGTTTAAAAGTTTGTTCGAACAATCATTTTTGTTAAATGAATTTTTATGCTTTTCTCAAATATTTGGTGGACACTTTTGGTTATTTCGGCGTTTTCTTGGCAAACCTTATCAGCAACGCTTCAATCATTTTTCCATTACCAGGCATCATTTTTATTTTCACCCTAGCCCCGGTTCTCAACCCTTTTTTGGTCGCGATTTTTGGAGGTGTAGGCGCGGCTATCGGCGAAATAACCTCTTACTTGTTAGGTAGGGGCAGTAAAGAATTATTGAAGGAAAAATATCATAAGCGTTTTGACGATTTCAAAAAACATTTCCACAAGTATGGAGGTTTTTTCTGGATTATAGGTCTCGCGGCAACACCCATGCCTTTTGACATAATCGGAATTTTTTGCGGGATGATGGAATACCCTCCTAAAAAATATTTTATCGCGGTTCTCATTGGAGAGATAATAAAAGCTTTATTGGTGGCTTACGCCTCTTTTTTCTCGGTAACCTGGCTTATTGATATTTACGCGCAGAGAAACAATTCAACCCTTATTTAGAAAAAGTTTTAAAAAGGTTATATCTTTGGGTATCCAATAAAAATTTTGCGTCGATGGTCTAGTGGCTAGGATTTCGGCCTTCCAAGCCGACAACCCGGGTTCGAATCCCGGTCGACGCACTCTTTTTTTTTTAAATGAAATTATTTTGGCCCTAGAGCCTTGTTCGCGAGCACGTCAACGATTACGATCTTGGGGTGTGTTCTGCGCAAGTGCTTGTACTTTATTTTTTTGAAATGTTTCTCAAGGCTCTTAACGGTTAAAAAAAGTTTTTTTAGCTCAACGTTTTTGACTTTGTACTCTCCAGTCAATTGTTTGATGACAAGTTCGCTGTCCGAATGATGAATTACTTCTTTGGCCCCGTTCTGCTCAGCCATTCTTAAAGCTTTGATAACCGCGTGATACTCGGATTGATTGTTGGTGCAATTCCTTAACCTGCCGTAATAAGATTCAATCAGCAATCCTGAATCTTTAGTGAGGAGGACGCCAATCCCTGCGGGCCCTGGATTCCCTCTAGCCGCGCCGTCAGAATAAGTTTTCATGTAGGACCCCTCATCTTTTTTGAAAATCTTTTTTTCTGGAAGTTAGATATGCCGAGCGCGATAAGAATGTAAACAAAAGCGTTCAGAAACTCTTTCGGAAAACCATTATAGAGATTCAATAGTGAAAAAAGTTCTTTAAAAATTAGTGTCAGCCCGCCAGCAATGAAGTACTTCTTGCCTTTGTAAAGCTTGTGAAAATATCTTGTTCTGGTGAGGGTTGTGCCAACTATCAAGAGGCCGCACGTGAGTTCTATAAGGCTGAAGTAAAAGTTTAATTCTTGGTTAACCATTCTATGATTCATTCATAAGATTTTTTAACTATAAAAAATTATAGTATTGCTTAATGATTGTCATTACAGGAATTTTTTTGATGAGTTCATTTCTTCTGTTCGTGATTTCTGATAATTTGGTGTCAGCGCTAGCCCATTTTTCGAGAAAAGCTAAGCTGAGCGCGTTTTTCATAGGAGTCATAGTTTTGTCCTTGGGAACTTCAATTCCAGAATTGATTAACTCGGCAGTATCTTCTTTTGAGGGTGTTGGAGAGCTTGGTTTTGGAACCATCATGGGTTCATCTATAACAAACATTTTTTTCGTGCTTGCCATATCAGCCATAATTTCTCCGATAACAAGGTTAACCCGCAACGAGACCAAAGAAGGAGTTTTAGTCCTGTTAGGAACAGCCCTGTTTCTGGCTTTAACCATTCATGGAGGAGGTCTTTCCCAGCTTGACGGCGTTTTCTTGATAGCAGCTTTCTTTTTCTTCCACTACCTTTTCAGGAGAAGAGAAGTGCTTCATAGAGGAGAACTGGTTTTCAAAGAAGTTGAAATTGATTTAGTATTAATCCCTTTACTGTTGTTGGGAGTGTTCACTGCAGGAATCGTCGTTGTTAACTCTACCATTCTGTTGACGGAAAAGATTGGCATGTCACTAACAATTTTCGGTCTGACCGCGCTTTCACTGAGCACTTCCCTGCCCGAATTGGCTTCCAGCATCACCGCTTCGTTCAAGAAGAGTTCTAAAATGGCTGTGGGAACCATTCTTGGAAGCAACTTGACGAACCTTTTATTGATTGGAGGGGTCATGGCGCTGATAAACCCGGTAAACATAGCCATAGATTCCGTCTTTGCTTTCTCCGCAGTCTTTGTACTGTTTGCTTCAGCTTTGTTTATTCTGATGACTTTTTCTGATAGAAACATCAACAAGAAAGACGGGTTAATCCTACTTCTTTTTTACGTTGTCTACATTCTTGGAATTAACTTTATTGCTTAACGCTTTTTTGTCCAACTGCCAAACCCTTAATTGAATCCTCATTACCCATAAGCCCGCCCGTATAATGAAGAAAACCACTAAAATCAGTCCGATGAGAATTGTGAAAGCGGATAAAACGTTCGCCAACTCTTCGCTTGTTGCTTGATAAGGGTACGCTAATAGGATTAAAATAAATCCGAGCAAGCCTTCCCTTACCGGAACTTGTTTTAACATGCGAGCAACCTTATCTTTGCCTTTTCTTCTTGTGTCAAAGTAAGAGTATAATAAAACGAATACGAGCAATAAAATCCAGTAAAAAATCATTCTTAATGATTAATGATAAGATTGTTTATAAATAACTTTTCTTTAAATAATATACTTGTATGAAGCGAAAACTCGAATTAATCAAGCGCAACGTCGCTGAAATCGTGACTGAAAAAGAAATGATTTCTATGCTTAAGTCAAGAAAACAGGTTTCAGTGTATTGTGGTTACGAGCCTTCAGGCCCAATTCACTTGGGTCACATGGTCACACTGCAAAAACTGAAAGACTTGCAAGACGCTGGCATGAAAGTAAAAGTTTTGCTCGCTGACATGCACGCGTACCTAAACAAGAAAGGGGATTGGAAGTTTATAGAAAAAGAAGTAGGGCAATGGAGTAAAAGCATAAAAGCTTTGGGCTTGAAAGCAGAGGTCATTAAAGGATCTTCGTTCCAGTACAGAAAAGATTATTGGGAGGACATCATCCAAATGTCGTTAAGAACGACCATAAACCGCGGGTTGAGAAGCATGCAAGAAGTTGCTCGTGACGTGAAGAACGCGGCAGTGTCGCAAATACTTTACCCCTTAATGCAGGCGGAGGACATTAAACAATTAAAAGTAGATATATCGCTCGGCGGGTTGGAGCAGAGAAAAATCCACATGCTCGCCCGCGAACTATTGCCCGGAGTTGGTTACAAGTCACCAACTTGTCTGCACACTCCATTAATCACTTCTTTGAAAGGTCCTGGCTCAAAAATGTCCAAATCAATTCCGGGATCAGGGATATCCATTGTCGACGCTGACTCGGAGATAACAAGGAGTATTAGGAAAGCGTATTGCCCGGAAAAAATTGTGAAAGACAATCCAGTCCTCCAAATCATTTGGCTCATCGTTTTCCCGCAAGTCAAGAGTTTCAAAGTTGAGAGGCCAGCCAAGTTCGGCGGAGACGTAGAGTTCAAAAACTTCGCGGAACTAGAATCTTCTTACTCCACGGGGAAGCTTCACCCAATGGACTTGAAAAACGCTGTAGCAAAGTATTTGATTAAAATCATCGCGCCAATCAGGAAAAAAATTTAACTTTTCTTTGGTTTTCCTAACAAGTGTTTGAGGACTTGGGAGTGCCAGACCACGTAAAAAAAGAGTCCTATCACTATCCAAGCAGCCCCGATGAGCAACGCGGAGTTATCAAGGAAAGGAATTAATAATAATGGGATTATCACGCCGAAAAAAGAGGTGTAAGGGTATAACGGGACTTTGAAAAACCTTTTGATACCGCTCATCTTTTTCCTAAGAGCTACTACGGATAAACAAACCATTGAGACCACGATCATGTAAGAGAAATCTGATACTGAAGCGATTTGTTTAACCTGCCCTGTCAGGAGCAAGGCGCAGGCAATGATTGAGGAAATCCCGATGGCGAAGTAAGGAGAGTCCTTATTCGAGACTTTTGAGAAGAGCTTGGGAAGGAAACCGTCTCTGGCAAGAGCGTAAGCGTTTCGCGAAGCAGCCATTAAGCCAATGTTAAGCGAGGATAATGTGGCGAGAAGGGATGCGATAATCATTAAGTCTTTCATTAAATCTGTTTTGAAGAACTGTAATAACGCGGTGTCTGGGTGAACGATTGAAGAGTAATTCACCATCCCGACGAAAACGTAAGCGAAAAGAACGTACACGAGACCAGAAATGATCACTGTTAAAATCAGGGCTTTGGGAATGTTTGTTCTTGGCTTTTTCACTTCGGCAGAGATAGTGGTTATGGTTTCAAAACCGATGAAGCACAGGAAGACCAGACTGGTTGCGGGCAGTAATGCCATGGCTCCGTTAGGGAAAATGTCTGTGAAGTTTGATAAGTCTACTTTTGGGGCTCCCCAACCAATGAAGATGATGAATAAGATTAACAAGGCTAGCGTTAGGGCTTTTTCAACGTTGACAACGCTTTTCACTCCTGTCAGGTTAATCAAAGCGAATGAGATGAGCGTGGCGACGGCTAAAGGTATTATTGGCAGGCCTGTCCACACGCTCGCATATATGGCGAAGGCGATGGCGCAGAAACTCGCGTAAGCAATGTTTCCGAGCCAGACCAGCCATCCGATAAAGTAAGCGGAGTTTCCAAAAGCTTCTTCAATAAAAGAATACCCTCCTCCGTCGATAGGGCTTAGTGACGCCATTTCAGCGTAGTGAAAAGCGATAATGATGGCTATCACAAAATTGATTAGAAACGCTAGCACGACTGAAGGTCCTGTCATGACCGTGGCCTCACCCAATAAGACGAAGATTCCTGCACCAATCGTTGCGCCGACGCCGAGCATTATCAGGCCGAACAGGCTGATGGATTGGTTGAACTCCCTGTCTTTGATAAGCGCCATTCAAGAAAATATAGAACGGTCGTTTAATTTAATTGTATCTACTTCAGAACTCGTACGAGTTACCTTGTTTAACGATTTTGACGTTTTGATGGAACTTTTTGAACTCTTCAGTTTTTTGGTTTCTTATTCTCTCACAAGATTGTGGAGGCTATTTACAATCATAATTTCAGCCAAAGTATCTAACCCACAATATTTCAGCAAAGCTGTTCTAACGTCTTTTCCATTCTTATATGTCATATTGTAAAATTCAACAGAGGCTGTTGCTCCATCACCTATTTCCATTCCGGAATAATCTTTTCCAGTCAATGCAGGAAGAATTTTCTTTATTGAAGCTGACCCTTTTTGAATAGGATTATAATAACTAAAATTTCTAAAAGGGATAAGTAAATCAACAATTCTTCCAATAGTATTTTCAACCCAGTTTTTATGTTCAGGAAATTGCTCACCCAATTCTTTTAACCTACTAATCTCAAATGATTGATTATAAACAATAATAGAACCTTTATCACCTAACACTTTTTTCAAGGCTAAAACAAATTCTTCTCTTGGATCATTATTCCCCGAATAGAGAAATTCATGATGTTTAGGTTTATCCCCTTCTTTTTCAACAACATGCAAACTGAACTGGAAACAAACAGGTGAATAAGGTTTTAATCCATCAAACATTGGAATAGCAGTACTAAAAGTCTCAAAATCAAGATAATAAAGAGGATAC
>JAFCDO010000021.1:0-8373 GCA_017609605.1 Candidatus Parvarchaeota archaeon | reverse complement strand
TACGGTCAACGCAATTCTAGAAAAATAAGAAATTTAAGAGAAATAGAATCCTCAAATCCAAAAATTTAGACTTTTTAAACAGGGACTACTTTTTAAACAAAGCCCACTAAAACGAAAGGTTTATAAATGATTTAGTTGGTTCATTTATAAGCTTTATTGTTGCTCGGTGGTTGCATTGACAAAAACAAGTTCTAAAACTAAAAAAAAATCTAAACAACCTATTAGTGAAACCCCTTCCCAAACCAAAAAACAATTTATCTGCCCTGAATGCGGTCACACCAATCCCATATGGAGAAGCTCCCGAGGAGAAGTAATGTGCAAAAACTGCGGGTACATACTGGAAGACAAAATGATTGATTTCGGCCAGGAATGGAGAGAATTCGACCACGGCCAAACAGCGTCCCGAAGAAGGGTCGGAATGCCCTTAACGTTCACGAAACACGACAAAGGACTGTCAACCCAAGTTGGACAACTAAAAGACATTTACAGCCTCCCAACCAAGGCCAGAAGAAAATTCATCCGCCTAGTAAAATGGCAGACCAGGATATCAACAGCCATAGAAAGAAACCTCAAATTCGCGCTAGCAGAGCTCAGAAGAGTAGCGTCCTACCTACACATACCTCCCATAGTGGAGGAAAGAGCTGCCCGAACGTACCGAATGGCAGCTGAACGCGGGCTCGTCAGAGGGCGCTCAATGGAGAGCGTCGTCGCAGGAGTGTTGTACGCGGCCTGCAGAAAATACACGATTCCAAAAACTCTGGATGAGATAGCATCAGCATTCCCATTAGACAAAAAAGAAGTTGGAAAAACTTACAGGTTCATTTGCAGAGAACTCGGGATAAGAATTCTGCCAACAAACCCGTTAGACTATGTTTACAGGTTCTCCTCAGAACTAAACCTCGCGCCAAAAACCCAGTCCAAAGCCATTGAAATAATCAAGGCAGCTCAAGAAAAAGAAATCACCAGCGGAAAAGGGCCAACAGGAATCGCGGCAGCAGCGCTTTACGTGGCAGCCCTTTTGAGCGGGGACAAACGAACACAAAGAGAAGTGGCTGACGTGGCCAGGGTAACAGAAGTCACCATCAGGAACAGGTACAAAGAACTAATAGAAAAACTGGACTTTGAGGACGAAGACTTCATGATAGAAGGAATGGAAAAGAAAAGCGGTTAAAAATTCTTAACAATTCTTGTTAAATCACTCAAAGAAGCGTTAGTCCTAATTCCTTGAGACGAAAAATGGGTTTTTGAGCACTCAAAACCTTTCTCCCTCAATTTTTTCATCACGACACAAGTTTTTGGGATTTCACGCTTAACAAGCCTGCAAACCCCGGGCAAATGAAAATAACAAGAGTCTGGAACGCTTGATTCCTCGCTCACCAATTCAAAAAGAGGGTCATCCCAACCCTTTTTTTTGGCGATGTCATAAACCTTTTTAGCAATTTTCTTATCCCACAAAGAACCCGTCCATAACGGACCAGCGCCCTGCATGAAACCAGTGTTTTCTAACAGTTTGTTCGCCCTTCCCGCACCCTTCTTACAGTGAAAGAACACGCGGTAATGATCTTCCAAGTCAACCGAGTAAATCGGGGTTAAAGCTTTGTCCTGCCGCGCCCCTTGAACAACGATTTGCTTGACAAGAATTCTTAAACCCAACTCTTTCTCGCTGGGCGAGCGAACAGGTTTCGAAAAATAAGTTCTAAAACACTTTTTAGGGTACCTGCCAACCAGCGAGGACTTGTCGAACGTGGATAAGCCTAACAGGCCGTGATTGCTCAAAAACTTGATGCTCGCGTCAATAAAGGGCAGGCACGAGCCGAAAGAATCCACGTCAACGTAGCTAAAACCTTTTTTGTGCGTGAAAAGAAACTCGTTAGCGTCCTGACAGTGAACACTTGTCTCGCAAGAAACCTTATTGTCCTTCAAGTTTCTTTTGATTTGCTTCACGCTAGTCTTCCTAATGTCATTGAAGAAAACTTTTTTCGGCGAGCACTCCTTGCAAACCCTTATCCCTCGAACACCTGTCGCGGCCAGCAAGTCGCACATAGTGAAACCTTTCCATTCAAGAGCTTCGAGCAAGAGCACGGTTAAGTCACGGTCAACGACTCGTTTCGGGTTGTAGAATAACGAGTTCTTGGAGCTGAGCTTACCAATTTCCGGAACTTTTAATCTTATTCCACGCTCTTCGACCAATTTCATAAGAAGAAATAAAAAAAATTATTCTATTTTTACTAGAGTTCCTATTGACTGTCCTGGCATGCCTTTGTCAAACAAGGCTCTAAAAACCCCGTTAGCGCCGTGAACTCTCGTTACTTCGCCTTTAACGGTTTTTCCTTTAGTGTTTGTCCAACCAACTTTTTTTCCAACCAGTTTTTCAGCTTTTTCCCGCGAGTCCACGCCATCCATTCTCAATAACATTTGATTTTTGTATTGGGTGTGTCTTCCCCGCCTGTACGAAACAATTTTTGCATTCATTTTATCGGTGCCAAATCTTTATGGATTTGCTCTTCTTTAACTTCATTGAACATTTTTATTCTTTGCGAAGCGGCCAAGCCGTCCCGCCTAAGCATAAATTCTTTTCTTCTTCTCTCCTCAACACTTTCATATAAAAAAGTTTCTCCTTTCTTTTTTCTCAAATCCTTTAATAATTTATTCATTTTTTTAGAGAAACTCTTAGCTTTTTTTGTTAAAGCGTCAAGTTCTCTTCCACTAACTTTTTTTAACTCCTTGTGCTCGATGTCCTTCCAAGTATTGACCAGTTCAGTGATGACTTCAACATCCTCTTTACTAACCTTTTTATGCTCTTTCCACAAGAACTCTCTGACAAAAGTAGGAGTCTCCTTAGGAGAAGTCGTCCTGTAACCCATCTCCATCAAAACCGCTTGCGCAGCGGAAACGCTTGACAAGTAAACATTGTAAACCAGTTTATGCGTTAAAGTTTCTTCGTTTATTTTCAGCAGGTCAAGGGCGTTCATCATAAGACTGTCCACAGCTTCCTTGGAAGGCTTCATGATACCTCTTTTCATAAGCAGTTGTAAAGGTAAGAAGAATCCTGTGTCGTAAACTACTACGCCGTCGCGAATAACGTTGTGCAACACGGGGTTCCCTTTTATCACGTAAGTCCAGAACTCGGTTAAAAGATAAGGTTGAGGGTGAATGGATTTTTCAATAGGGTAAGCTATTTCAATCAGTTTTTGGAACAATTTTTCCTTTAACTGCGCAGAAGTCATTCTTTGAACGTCAGTGTCGTCAACAATTATCGCTGTGTCAATGTCACTGCTTTTTTTTAAACCCGTCTTGGTTTTCTTGGAGCCCCACACCACAACTGCTTTAATGTACCTGCCGAATTTGCCAACAATAGCTTTAGTATATTCCTGAACTTTTCTCGCGTCAGCTTTAGCCAAATACATTTCAATAGGGATTTTAGGCGTTAACTTGGTTTTCTTAGGCCTGGCCCCGTCCACAATTTTTTTCTTGGCTGTTTCCAAAACCTTTTTTTTTCTTTTATTCATTTTTCTCGTTCATAATCCACAGGAAAGTAATTTAAACATTACTATCTTGGCATAAGCGTTTTCGGAACCTTTTTAAGAGAACCCTAAAAACAGTAATAACAATGACCAGAATAACTAAAGACACTATTTCAAGCATTGCTCCAAAAGGACTTGAAAAAGAACAAGTAGAGTTTATTGCCGACTTAATCCTAGCAGGGGCTGGCCACAGAAAAGACCTAACAAGTCTTGTTCACGGCATGGGCTTAATTCTTGAAGAAAAAGAAGACCTGCCTTACAGGATAACCGGGAGCGTGAAAATTGGAGAAGACGAGATACCCATCCAAATTCCTTTAATAGAAAATTCAATTATCGACCAATTCCAAGATTATGGAGAACTATCCAGGACGAAACAAGCTTACGAATCAGACCTAAAAGCTTTTACAGAAATGTACAAGAAAAAAATAATGAAAAAAATTCCTGAACTCCCCTGCACTGTAACTGACGTGAGCGTTGACAACGCTTGCGTTGAATCAATTTTCAGAGGAGAACCAGTCCCAGGACTTGAAGAACTATTAGGAGATGATTTCGTCGAAAAAGAAAGGATGCAAATAAAACAAGAACGCGGAAAAGACTACCAAAGAAGTATAGATGAAATCGACAGACTCGAAACAAAAAGACGTGACGTGTTGGAAGAACTTCCTGAAAGAGGAATAACAGGAATAATAGATACTTTACTACCTTATGTGCAGGTCACGTGTCCGCCTGAAGAAACCATTTCAGGAGCGCCTGAAACACCAGTTACTAGGACTCGCGGACCAGAAAACCCTGAAACAAGGAGTCCTGAACCGTCTAGGGCAAGACCACAAGATTTAAAAAGACCTTCAGATTCAATACAAGAAAGTATACCACCAAAGAGTGGTTACAGAGGTTTTAAAATGCCATTAAGTGATGACCAATTTAAAAAAATGATATCTTTAGAGGATAGATTAAAGGTAATGGGAGATCTTGACTTTGAAGCTCAAAGAGATATTCCTTTAAACGGGATATTCGCTTCAGGAGACAGGGGAAAGTTTTTTACAGTAAATACTCTAGGAGAAAGAATAGAGTCTGGTGTTTTTGGAGCATATATAGCCGCGCTTGCGAGCGCTTCCGGCGCGAGTGACGCTAAGAAAAATATTATGATGAAAATGGCTATGAGTGAAGAGGCAAAGCCTCAGTATTTGAGAGATTTGCAAACAAATCCAGAAGACCTTTTGCTATCCGAAGCAACAGATATTAGCTTGATAAACGATGCTGCTCAACTTGCGAGAGATGCTTTTGAAGCAGAATTAAAGGCAAACTTCTACGATCCAGTAACGGGTGTAGATGATTTTGTAGACTACAGACAAAGGGCTGTTGAAGGAGTGTTAAGTTTGCAAGCTGGAAAGGAGTTAGAACTCTATAAAAGAATGTTTCCTTAAGAAACATTCTCCACTTTTATTTTTTTAACACTATTTTACTTATTTTTTTAACGAATTTTTTTGTGTTAAGCTTTGCTTTGTTCAGTTCGACAGGGTCGAGCTTGTTCAATTCTCCTCTGGCAATGTGTTTCATGGTTCTAATCATGTAAGCCAGAAAGTCAGCGTCCTTCTTGTCGAGACCGTATTTCTTCTTCATCAAGTATTTTTTGAAGTATTGCGGTACTTCGCTCGGCGCCCTAGGCAAGTGCCCTTTGCTCATCAGCGCGGAGTGAGCGCTGTTAATTACTGCCCAGTAAAGATCGTCAAAAGCGGCGAGCACGTGCGTGTCCGCAGCCCCTATCAACCTGTTGGCAATCATTAAGTGCGCTTCTATGGATTCTCTGGAGGGGCGAATCCTACCAGTTTCCAACAATTTTTTGAGTGGTTTGAAGAAGCCCGTGTCCACCACGGGTTGCCCATCTCTTAGGATAGTGATTATCACCGGGTCTGCGTGCCGTACCGCGTCCCAGAACTGGGTTAAACCGAGAGTAGTGACGTGGATTTTGCCAACCGCGTTCAGGTCTGATAGTATTGACCCGACGCTCAGCCTCCACGAACCAACGATTTCAGGAGTTATGTCGAATGAAACGTCGTCCACCAGTGCTAGCACGTCCAAATCGCTTTCTTTCTTTCTTTCTTCTCGCGAAACCGAGCCGAAAAGGATTAGTGCGTGAACAAAACCTCCGAACTTGTTTACCAGTTTTTTAGTGAAGTCGTAAAGAATTCTTATCTCTTTCTCGGTTATTGTGCCGGGCTTTCTTTCCCGCAATTTTAGCCGTACTTTGAGTTCTTTGATTGCTTTTTTGTTCACAGGATTCATGATTATTTTAAGGAAGTACTTGTCCTCCCATCCAAGTGCTGTAAAAGTAGTGGGGTTGCTTGTCCAAGTGAATTGGGTCGACTTCGTGAGCTCCTGCCACGTAACTGAAGGTGGGTGCTGAAAACCCTGGAGTGAACGCTCCTGATGAACTGTACTCTAAGCCGGGGTAAGCTCTTTGAAGAGACACTTGGTAACCCAGTCCTCCTAACATCCCTATTTCGTGCACCACGTCTCCTTTAAAGTTTTTCTTGGCTAAAAACTTTTTCAATTCCTTCAACTTCTTATCATATTCTTCCCCTTCTTTCGTGCTTTCTCCAACAGGCATGTGGGCGTCCACGTCACCAAAATTTTCGTGGTAGTGGACATGCATTAATGGGAATTTGTCCGTAACTTTTTTTACTTGTTCGATTGGTGGGCCAATCGTTTTACCCCCAATTTTTAGTCCGCTGATAGTGTTCGCGTGACCGTAATCAAAACAGTATCCTACGTATTCTCTAATCTTGCTTTCAGAATAGCCCATTGAGCCGAGTTTTTTGTAAAGAGCTTCCAAGGCGGGCAGTATCTCGTCTGGAGTGCTGAACATGTATCGGGCATCCGTGTTTTCTACGCTTATCTTTATGCCTTTTTTCATTGCTTTTGCAACGATTGGGGCAAACTTGTCCGCGAAATTGTCAACCACCGCTTTAAAACCCATTGAATAAAATTTTCCTGTTTTCAAACGCTCGCCGTAACGCTCTTCTAAGAATTTAACTCTTTCGTCTTCAGCGTTAGCTCTTTCACTGAATTTATCTTTTTCTTTCTCAAGCAATTCCTTGCCTTTTTTCCAGCCTTCTTCAGATGAAATATTGATGTCCTTACCGTTTAAGGAGCGTATCACTTCTCTTACTTGTTCATGATAAGGGCCTATTTTGAGAAGAGTTTTATGTCCTTTATCTGGTTTTAAGGTCTCTAGCATTTCAGTTAATTCTTTGAATTGCTTTTCGTTCTTTCTGTATCTTTCCCCAAAGTCTTTATGGTACTCTAAGTTCTGCTTTAAACCAGTGACTTTATCTTTGTTTAACATATCTATGAATTTTTGTCTGATTTTCTTGATTTCTTCCGGGCTCTTGGCTTCTTCTATTTTTTTTCTTTCAAGGGCTGGGATTCTTTGGATTCCAACATGTTTTTCGTCTTCGTCGTAAACTAGGATCTTATCGTCAGAAATTTTTGGGATGGCGTATGTAACGTGTGTGTTGATTAGTTCCGTGCCTGTCGTCTTGGCAGCGGTCAATAATAAGTCGTACTGTCTGGCTGCCAATTCGTTCTTTTCTTTATCAGGATAAGCCAGTTCCCAATCTTGGGATGGGGGTGAATGCCAGGAAAGCTTGACCTTATTATGTTTAGCTAATTCTTTAATCACTTGCAGGCCCGTCCTGCCAACGTTCGCGGGAGATCCTTCTAACTGTACGACGGGTGAGCCCCAGTTAACTGCTGATTGTAGTCCTTTGACAGGGGTTCCTCCTTCGGCTAGACCAATGCTGGTTCCCAGCACGTAAGGCTTGAACTCTTTAGATTCCTCTTCCATCTCAAGAATTAAGGGTTTTTTCAGGTTTATTAAAGGTTTGTTTAACGGGGATTACTCGACTTCTGGGGGCGCTCTGTCACCCCAAGTGAGTTGTCCTTGAGCTTTCTTGAACTTTTCGTAAACATTGAACGCAGAGTCTTTGAGGTCGCTGATAGCGAGGACTCTCATGTCAGGATTTTTCTCATGATCTCCTGATAACTTTCTAAGAAAATCGTTAAAGCCATTCATCGCGTTCTTGACGCTGGTGAACGGTTCACTTTTAGCCTCTTTTTTTTTCTCTGAATCTTCTTTGGCTGTAATAACAGGAGCTAGGACTTTATCGAACCATTTATCCGCCACATCTTCTTGTAGTTCTTTTCTTTTTTTTATAAACGCTGGCAAGTCATAAATTTTTAATTCCATAGTTAGGGTTGTGTCGAAAAGCTGGGCTGGATAAGCAATGCCAGGTGAGGTTGATCCACTGAAATCAAAGGCTATTTCCATTACTGGCACGTACCAACCGTATTCTGACAAACCTTTTTTTATGATGTATTTGGCAGCGGGAATCCAATCATCAACGTTTTTGCCTTTCTCAGGGAAGAGAGATTTAAATTTTTTCTTTTCATAATCTTTTGACGGGTCGTCGTAGCCCTTCCAAGCGAGCATTAACACGTTGGAAATGACGGTTTTACCTATCTCGATTAACCCAGGGTCTAGGTGTTCGCCAGGCTTGTGCTTGAGTCCGAGCACCAAGTTTTGAACATCGCTTATCAATGGTCTGGCCCATTCCTTGTACATTTTGATGGTTTCTTCTTGCGCAGTAATTCTTTCCTCAATCAAGGGTTTTGCTTTTTCTAATTCTTCCTTCCACCTTTTCTTCCAGTCAAGAAACTCTTTGAATTTTCGCTTGAGAACAATTTTAATTCTTTCAGTGGTTTCTATAGCCTCAACTTTTTGGTCTATTTCCTCATCGTTTTTAGCGTTAACGTGATAAAAATAATCTCTAAGCATCAACATTTGAAG
>JAFCDO010000020.1:0-11188 GCA_017609605.1 Candidatus Parvarchaeota archaeon | reverse complement strand
CATGGTTTCCCATGACATAATCCTGCTTCCTTTCGTGCCAGTTCAACCAACGCTTGAGCAGTACACGATAAGCTTTGCAGGATCTGAAAAAATGTTCTGGAAGGGGTCAGCATTATGCCCGCCAAAAGAGATTTTTGAAGGAGTATTGCTAGATAACTGTAAATGTAAAGATCCAGCGAGCGTGACCAGAGAAGTCTTGTTATCAGAGCAGGCCAAGACTGTTAGTGTTGAAGCATGCGCTTACGCTGCAGGGGGTGACGGGGTTTACTTGAAGATAAGATTAGACGATTACGAGGATAAGCAACTGATAAAGTCGGGTAAGTGTGAAACCAAGTATTTTGACCTTGGCGCGCTGGCTGACGGGCAGACTCATTCATTGACTATTGAGCCTGAAGTGTACGGGGATTGCGACCAAGAAATAATTTTAATAAAAACAATCAGATTCTCTGAAGAACCTGAGTTAGCTAAACTTAATGGTATGGAGGACTAAAAAAATGAAAAAATTAGTAAGGATTATATTCCTGTTAGTCTGCGCCTACTCATTTTACACCAATACCCTCCCCCAAGTTTTTGTGACAGCATTCCTGTTCTACACCGCGTATCTTTTAACCTCCTTGTTCACCAAAGATTTTATCAAAAGAATTGCTTTCACTCCAGCAAGCTTCATAACTTTTTTCGTGACAATCATGTTCACAGCGAACTTCGCATCCATAAACCTGTTCATGCCCGCACTATTCGTTCTGTACGCCTTGCTGGTTCTAAAGTCTGGCAAGGGTTTTAAGATAAGATTTAGCAAAAAACACGCTCTGCTTCTATTATCAGTGATTCTGGTTTCTGGAGCGTTGAGATTTTTGCTTTACCAAAAAATTAATTATCAATTGGCTGGCACGGACATTTCACGCTTCGGAATCCTGTCAAAAACTTTTGAAATAAAAGGGAAAATAACGCCAGACCTCACTCCTTACGACCTGCCTCAATCCTTTTTTTACTTTCCTTCAGCTTACACTGTCCCGTTAATCTTTTCTTTCGCGGGAATAGACCCGATAACAGGAATAACTCTTTTCTCTTTTATCCTGAACATGTCCGCAATAATCGCGTTCTACCTGTTTTCCAAAAAATTATTCAAAAAAGAGCTTGAAGCCATTCTCTCAACCCTGTTCTTTTCAATAATATTTGACCACGTGCTTGATTACCTCGTAGTAAGAGCTGTTTTTTCTTATGCATGGGGCTTCTACTTCTTTATCCTTGGAGCTTTAGCACTGCAACAGAAAAAAAGCAAACTGTGGATTCCAACAATAACAGGAATCCTTTACACTCATTGGTACATAACGTTCCCTTTATTCTTTCTTTTTTTGTCAAAAACAGTAACAGAATTCATAAAAAAAGGAGTGATAAAAGAATCTTTCCAAATCTTAAAAAACATTGTAAAACCTCTTGCATTCTCGTTGACTTTAACAATTCCTTTTTTTCTGGTTTTCGGACCGCACATGAGCGACCGTTTTCTGCCAATGAACTGGGCGGAACATAAAGTTGGAGGATCAACTTTCGCAGAACTACCTATAATTGAAAAACTTTATTTAACTTTCATAAGCCATGGAGCTTCTTCAAACACGCCAAACATCTTCTACGGATTAATCATAATCTTAATGGTGCTCGTCGGCCCGTCTTTTTTTAAAGAGGAAAGAACGCACTTGTTCTTGTTTTATGTCTTTATAGCAGTGTTCTCATTCCTGCTTTATTCTTCCTTGACATTCAGAAGAATGCTTGATTTTCTGAAAATCCTTTATCCTTTAATACTGGCAAAATTATGCTATGAACACAAACCCTTAATAATTATCTTTCTATTAGTCACTCCAATAATTCTTTTCACAACACCTTTTTACATATTAAACCTCGGAACCGAGACAATGCCAGCGGTCGACCCAGTAATGCCTGAGGAATTCTCTGCATTTAACTTCATCAAAACCCTACCCAAAGATTCCGTCATAATGATCGACGGAGGAGGCACGGGATGCATAGCTGGCTCTGACGGATCGCACGGCGACAGAATATTCCCTCTCACGGGCAAAAAGGTTTTCTTGTTCACGAACTATTGCTGGGCTAATTACAATCGCTCGGAGTTCGAGAGGAGACTGGACCTTTATAGGGACCTGTCCATAAACATTGATGACACGAAAACGCTGGACACACTTACTAAGGAGTATATGGTCTCTCATGTTTACATAGGTCCGACCACTCTCGGCCTGAGAAGCGAAGATCTGCGCGAATCAAATTATTACGAGGAGGTTTTTAGTGAAAATCAAACTAGCGTATTCCAAATTATTTATTAGGGCTCTGGCAAGCGTGACGGCCTGCTTGCTGTTAGTGGTAGTGTTGGCAAAAGTTCTTTACACGCAACCATACTATTCCACCAGCCTTTCCTGCCAACTGGTTGAAACGACTAGTGATTACTGCTCTTTTAGCTGCGAGTTCACTCCAACATCCCAGAAACCTGACGCGATGAAAGAATTGAAACTAAACCTGAAAATCCACTTTTTGCGTTATAATGGCATGCTGGACAAGACTTTTGTTGAAACTAAACCTGAAAATCCACTTTTTGCGTTATAATGGCATGCTGGACAAGACTTTTGGCGCGAAACTAAACGAGACCACGTCATTCGATTTCAAGGTTCCGAAAAGAGACTATAATTATGACATGACAGTACTCGCTTATGACGAGCAAGGAAGGGCGGGAAACGTGGGGGCAAGCCTGTTCTGTTAAAAAGAATTATTAAACAATACTACTAATTTACTTTCAAATGAATAAGAACGCATTAATCGCTGGTTCTGTGATAATCTCTGCCCTGCTGTTTTTAAATTTTTTAAAGATAACTCAGCTTTACTCAAACAATAGTTCTTTAGTTGTTCAAGAACAAACTTTTCTGCACGAATCCTTGCAAGCAGGAAAAATTCCCTTATGGAATCTCGTTAAATCCCGACCAATGCTTTCAAAAGAGCCGAGTTGGATTTTTTATCCACCAAACGTTCTTCTCTCCCTTTTTTTGAGGCCCGTTGAATCCCTAATAATTGAAATCCTGATAAGCGTGTTGATATCAGTACTATTTTTTTACGTTCTGATAAACAGGAAGTCAAAACTGGAAAAAATGTTCTCAGCGCTTTTTTTATCATTGCTGGGTTTATTATGGCATGACATCAGCGCTTGCCAAGCCACGCCATTAATGCTGTTAGCTTTGATGCTTTGCAAAAAAGCTGTGAACAATAAGAAAGTGCTTCCAATCATTTTTTTGAGCGTCTCGCTTATCGCTTCAACAGGAAACCTGGCGTTATTCGTAACAATGTTCTCAATAAGTGTTCTTTTACTTTATAGAAAAGGAATTGTTTTCAAGCAAGCGTTTTTCTCTTTTTTGATTGCATCACCCTTTCTTCTCGCCCCATTCTATGGGTTTGCGGTGGAGCAAGTCCCACAATTTTTTTTAAGTCAAATAACAAAAACAGGTTTTCTAATCAACTTGATGCTCTTCGCCGCCTTATTGGTCGCGAAACAGTTTTCGGGAAGAAAAGAATTCATTTTAACCGCTATAATCCTTGCCATTGTCATCACTGTTTTTTTTCCTTTTATTCCATTGGATGAAGGCGTAAGTGGTTCAAAAACGATAAACCTTGCGTCAGAACACGACCTCGTTGTTGAAGAGATTGGTCAAGACTTCGCAAAAGGAAAAATAACTCTTAACGAAAACGTTTTAGTTCAAAAACCCGGATTTCTAGAAATTGTTTCTGATGGAGAGGTTTCACGGCGTAACGGCTGGACTCTTGAGATAGATGGAGTGCTTGTTTACAAGTGGGTATGGGATCAGGACCGTTACGTTTTTTCTCCAAAAATCATTAAAAAAGGAGAATACGATTTCCACCTTTTTTACGACTCTTTACTCCCAGGTTTAGCATTTCAACTATCTCTAATTTCTTTGGCCCTATTATTCTTCCCGATAAGTTTGAAAAAAAAAGAAATACTCTTATTCTTAGTTTTTCTTCTGGTTCAAACACAATTATTTTCAACAATGTTTTCGGAGAACGAATTGTTTAAAGATAGGCCTGAAGAAAACTATTTGATTCAATTATTGGAATCTCCTAGCTTCAAACCATTCAAAACCAGATACAACACTCACGGCAATTATTTCTTCCCAACAATGTCTTACTTCTCAAAAGAACTTGGCTCTCAGAAAATGATGAACGCGCTCCCTTACCTTTTTGCCACGCTGACATCAGTAATAATTTTCTTGATGAGAAAGAACTTCGGTTCCTTCCCAATATGGGCGGCACTCGTCCTGAATTTAAGAAATCGTTTGCTCATAGGTTATTCTTACAGGATATCAATGGACTTTCACATCATGTCATTCTTCTTCGTGTTAGCATTATTCAGTTTGATTAAGTTTCAAGAAAAGAAAAGGTGGTTGTACGCTTGCTTGCTAGGCTTAGCGACTGGTTTTGGTTTGATGAACCACTTTGGCGCCCTAATGTTTTTTTTACCCTTAGCTTTATCTTACGCAGTGATTTTCAGGAGGAGAATCCTGTCCAAAAAAATGTTGTTAAGCCTGCTCGTTTTCTGCGCGATAGTTATTCCTAACTTTCAAACATTCGGAAACTTTTTGGAAAGCATGAACGGAAGGTACCTCGCTTTAACCGCTGAAACTTCACAGCAAGGTTTACCTAACATAAACTTATTCAACCCAATGCAAACTTGTTATTATTGCTCAGTTCTTTCAAGAAGAGTTCTCTTCGCGATAAGCTTTATAATCTTAACATGGAGTTTTCTAAAAGTAAAAGATAACAATTCACGCCTAGTAATCCTATCAGTAGTAATATTCTCTCTGTTCGTTCCTTGCTACGAAACTTATACAATATCGTTAATACCGTTATGGAATCTTTCGGTTGCTATCGCTTCATTCTCGTTAATGAAGATGGGGTGGAGCAAAGTTAGAAAAAAGTTGCGCGCACCCTTTAGAATAAGCAAGAAAGAAGTGAATAATCTTCTCGACGCCTCTATTTATACTGTGTTGGTAATGATTGTTTGGCTGGTCGTCCAGAACTTCGTGCCAATCCAAGAAAACCAGTTGACTGAGCCAATACACCTTTGTAAAGACTACTCAAATTTTTTCACGCACTCCGATGACTCGCAGGCCATAAGGTTTGAAGAATGTAATGGCCCTATCAATAACAGCGCGTACATCGTTATGTGCAACAAAGGAACTTGCAGGACGTTCTTCAAATTAGGTGCAAAGCATGAGTGGATAAACTTCTCAAACAAAAAGAGTGCAATACTGGATTTTTATTATAAAGGAAATTTGAGCAGTGTTTCACTCCTCAAAAAAGATGATGGAACAGAAATAATTGAAGAAAAATTTTTGGGTTATAACCTTTTTTGGACTGGAAAACATTTTGAGTTCAGCGTGCAAAACGCGTCTCAGATAAGCATCCAGTTCACCTCCTCTTCGGATGGAGAAGATACAGTGGAATACGCGTTATCAGGGGTTAAAATAGAAACGATTTAAAAAAAAAAGCTTTAAAAAAGCAAGAGCATTCTTTTTTTGTTAAAGACATGAAAATATTGTTCGTAAGACCTCATCCTTTAGGCAACGTTAACACTAGGCTAGCTAACAGCGTGAACCGCGCGCAAGGAGTTTACCCGCCGTTAGGCGTGTCTTACAACGCCGCTGTTCTCGAAAGCTTAGGGCACGAGGTTAAGATATTGGACTGCCATGCCGAAAACCTGACCATAAATGAGACTGGTCAAAGAATCAAGAAATACTCGCCGGACATTGTAGGGATTTCCGTGATGACTCCTCTCGTTCAAACAGGGTACAGGGTCGCCGAGCAAGCCAAACAACACGGAGCCATCACAGTAGTGGGAGGTCCTCAAATGTTTGTTTACCCGAAAGAAACGGTTCAGCACGCGAGCGTGGATTACGGGATTGCTTGGGAAGGAGAAATCAGTTTCCCCCAGTTCATCGATTTCTTGAAAGGAAAGCGCGACAAAAAAAGGGTTGAAGGCCTGGTGTACAAAAAAGAAAACAAAATTTATCAAGTTCCTGGCAAGAGCCTATCCGTTTTGGATGAAATACCGTTCCCCGCTAGGCACTTGTTGCCAAACAGCAAGTACTGTTCAATCCTTGCTAGGAAACCGTTCACCACGACGATGACTTCACGCGGCTGCCCATTCCACTGCGATTACTGCTTCAAACCACTTACTGAGGCGAGGGTGAGGTTCAGGTCAGCAAAAAACGTGGTGGACGAGATAGAGCACTGCGTAAACGAGTATGGAACCAAGTCCATATGGTTTTACGATGACACGTTCACCGTCAACAGGGGGCACGTTATCAGAGTGTGCAAGGAAATCCTGAAGAGACGCGTGAAAATAGCGTGGCAGACCCCGACAAGGGTTGACGTTGTTGACCAAAAAATGCTCAACTTGATGCGAAGAGCTGGCTGTAAAACCCTGAGGTTCGGGATAGAGTCTGGAGATAAGAAAACTCTGGGAATGATGAACAAGGGAACAAGCCTGAAACAAATAAGGAAAGCGGTTCAAACGGCTAACAAGGCCGGAATTCAGGCCTTCGGTTTTTTCATGCTCGGATACTTAAATGAAACCGAGGAAAGCATTAAAAAGACGATAAGTCTTTCAAAAGAGCTTGACCTTGATTGGGCCATGTTTTCTAACGTGGTCCCGTTCCCTGGAACAAGGCTTTACGACAGGTGCTTGAAGCAAGGAGTTTTGAACGATTACTGGAGAGACTTCACCCTCGAGAAAACGAGTGAAAGAATGCCGGACATTTATCCTGACGCGAAAAAATGGGTTGAGAAAGCGTTTAAAGAATTTTATTTCAGGCCAAAATACATAAAGAAAAAGATCTTAGGGATTAAGGATATGGATAATCTTAAACAATATCTCGGAGGCCTAAAAGCAATATTGAATTTCGGATGAATAACAAAAAAATAATTATTATTCTACTAGTCGCGACAATATTGCCCAGACTATTTTTGCTTCACCCAATTAACGCGGATGAAATATTCTACTACAACGTGGCCAAACAAATAGCGCAAGGAGAAGTATTGTACAAAGACTTCTTTTTCGCCCACCCCCCGATACAACCCCTGTTGATTTCTTTAACCTTAAGCTTAACAGGTCCAGAAATATGGTCCGCAAAAATCCTGCCATTACTGTCAAGCACTATAACAGTCATCCTTCTTTATCTTGTGACAAAAAAAGTTTACGGACAGAAAACAGGGATAATAGCGTCAATAATCCTCATCTTATCCCCTGAATGGCTCGCGTTCTCGACAATAAGCCACGGATTCTACACCACCCTAATGTTCGCGCTCGCAGGATTATACTTTTCACAAAAAAAACACTACAAACTCGCTGGAGCGTTTCTATCCCTTGCATTCCTCACAAGAGTGAGCATAATACTGATTTTCCCGATACTTCTGCTTTACGAAAAAAAAATCCTGAAAAGCGCCAAAGCTTTCCTAATACTTACCTCGCTGAATATAATTCTGATTCAAATACTAACTCAAAGCTTTATCAACCAAAACTTCTTTTATCACTTCTCAACCAAGTTCGCCGAACCAAACATTTTTTCATGGCAATTCTGGAGCATGGGCTTCTTCTTCCTCGGACTGACAGTAGTGGCCAGCTTCTTTAATTTCAAACAAAAAAAAGAACTTCTAAAAAGCGTTCTGCCCTTCTTGCTATCATTAATAATCCTACTGACTTTTTGGAGAACGTTCTATTACTACATGATACCGTTTACAACCCTGCTTTACCCAGCGCTTTCCAGAACAATAAGAAAGAACAAAGACGCCCTCCTAATGACCGCCCTGTTGGTAATGGTTTCGCTCTATCACAACACGATGACGATAAACTATTACGCCAACCCATCTAACGCACAGTTCTTCTACGACTTAAAAGAACTGTTTCAAGATAGAAACGGAACCATATTCGGAGACCCCGTAGCAACAAACTACGTATCATTCGAGAATAATAACCCCATTTCCTTTGATTTCTATGACTCGTTCATCCAGCACGTTGAATTCAACAAAACCATAATAGAACTAATTGAACAAAACCCGCCAGACTACTTCATAACCTCAAACAATGGGGAAGAACAATATTTTAAAAACTACTTTGACAAAACACTAGAGAACTATAAACAAATAGGAACTTTCAAAAACCTTTTCGAATACAGGGTTTACGAGCTCATTCCTTCCAAATCTTCGTGATTTCAAAATCAATTCTTTGCTCTTTCAAAAACTTTAGCATGCGCTCCGCGCTTTCATTAGGTACAAAAAAAGCTCTGCCATTAATTTCTTCGCAATCAAGATTCTTAAACAATCCTTCAACAAAATATATTTTTTTCTTATTGTTTATGGTATAACCGTAAAGCTTTCTTTTAAAACGGTTCCTCAACTTGTTAGACTTGAATGGAGGAATGGACACTAAAAAACTTTTTTTCAATTCACTCTTAATTTTACTGGTAGACTCGCTCTTGGAAGGCATTCCAAAACGTTTTTTTATGTCACGACGATACCTTTCAACATAATCCATTATGTGTCATTCACACATAACTTATTTAAAAAATCTTCTGGAATCTGAAACATGTTTTAAGAACTTTTTTATGGTTGTGTAAAGGGCACACATGTTCTGGTTGTATCTTTCACAAACCTTTTTTAATGCGCTTTAACTTTAATTTAAAGCATTGAATAAGGCAAAAATACCAAGAACTCCTATCTACTTATTGCTAGTTCTGGCAGGAATAAATTTAATCGAGTTTTTATACCATCAAACCACCTTGATTTCAAGTTTTAGAACGTTTCTCAACCTAATTTTTCAAGCCCCTTACCTTTTGATACTTTTCTGCTGGGGAGGTTTGCCTTTCATTTATGGCAGGGAGTTTTTTGGGCGCAAGGTCGACAAAAAAGCGGTCTCACGAATCGGAATCTACCTTGTGATCCTAACCTTTTTTGCAGTTTACTTGGGTTTTTTCAGCGAACCCCAAATCGTCCTTGCAGGTACGGCACCCACAGCTAATGGAATAGTTCTTATCCCGGATAATACTGGTGAGAGAGTAGAATTATATGCTGAAGGCACTCAATGGACTCCAGACTCTGGAGACTTCAGCGAGAAATCCACTGACGCTTTTGAAGGAAGTTACTCCACGCATAATAGGGGTTCTTGGGTAAGGAAGTCAACGAGTTTCTCTGGATCAACTTATCCGCGTTTAGTTTTTGCTTATAAAATTGATGCTGGCGAGACTGCTTGTATCATGATTAATGGAGATGGGTGGTATGAAATCGCAGATACAGCAACTACTTGTTCGAGTTATCCTCACTCAACTAACGCCGTAACTCTTCAGAATGATGGTGAGTGGCATGTCGTTTCTGTTGATATTAGTGATAGAAGTGCGACACACACAAGTATCATAACTGGGGGTGGAGGAGATATTTATTTGGATAACGTTTACGCCATCAAGAACAGGGTTTTCACTGCTGGCGGGAGTGCGAACGTTGCGCAGTGGATGTACATTAACTGCTATGATGTTGATTCAGCTTCTCTGGAGAGGAGTATGGGATTGATTAATTATCAGGGAGACCAGTCCGCGTATCGTAGAGGATACATGCACTGGGTGTCCCCGTCAACTTATGGACAATACGCTAATTACGGAGACGAGTACAGCAACGTGGTTTCAGGAAGCTCAAATTGGGTGACTGGAGACAACTTTGTTGCAAAGATTAAGTGGGAAGCGTTAGCAACTTATACAAGCCCTCAGGCTAACGATATTTCCCAGTACTGTGACGACGGCCCTTTGGTAGACGGTTGGGACAACGTTGACCTTAACTTTGACGTTTACGCTTGTTCGAGTAATGACGCGACAGGGGACACGTATTGCGCGTCAAACCAGTACTGTTCCAGTTTGAGCGCAACAGGTTGTACTGCAGACCTGGCAAATGGAGGGGCTTGTACGAGAGCCAGCCAATGCACTTCTGCTTACTGTAATAACGGTTATTGTTGTGCTTCAGGTACTTGTTGTGTTGGTGTAGGGGACTGTAATCCTGCGGGCCAGTACGCTTATGGAGAGAGCAGTAATGCCTGTTTAGACGGGACTGAGTGCACTGAGTTTTGTACGAGTAATTCTTGTCGTTACTACAGAGAACCAGGATTCAGTGATTGTGATTTGGACACTGCCTGTGATGATGGGGGAGGTTTGTGCGCTCAGTTCGAGGCCGCGGGTTTGAATGACGCTACTTTTACGATTGATGCGGGTTTGTGCGATGCGAGCAATGGTTGTTTATGCAGTGGTGCGGGTTGTGATGGTTATGACGTTTGCACTACCTCGACGGGTTGCCCGTTAGATAGTGATAGGGATAATGCTTTAGCTGATTGTGTTGGTGGAGGGGCTTCGGCAGGGGCTTGTTACGCCGCGTCGGGCTCAACTAGTTATGATGTTGACGGGGATGGCGATAATGATTATTGCAGTAGCAAAACGTGGTATGACTGCAACGCTGACGCTCAATGTGGTGCGGGAAAATACTGTTCAACCAATGACTGTGCTGCATGTAGCGCGAATTATTACTGTGTTGCAGGAGCAGGTCAAGTTGCTTGTCCCGCGAATAGTGATACTAATGGAGCTACGGGTAGTGATGCTGGTACTGATTGTCATTGTGATGGAGGGTACTATGATGTTGACGGGGACACTAATGGTAGGGCTTGCACAGCGGTAGGAGTGGGTTATTATAGCGCTGATAATAGTGATTCTAGGAGTGTGTGTGGTTCTGGTACTTATTCGGCTACCACGACTGCGACGTCTTGCACGTCTTGTCCATCCAATTCGGCAACAACAGGTTCAAGTGCAGGAGACCATGACGCGTTAGCCGACTGTTTTGGGAACGCAGGATACTATAATTGTGAGAGTGGGAGTTGTAGTGTTGCGGGTAGTGGTTATTGGAGTGCCGCGTTGAGTAATGATAGGACTGGTTGTCCTTCTAATTCTGGTACGAGTGGTACGACTTCTTCTAGTATTAATGATTGTTTGGGTGATGCTGGTTATTACAGTTGTGCTGACGGGACTTGTAATGAGGCGGGAGCGGGGTATTATAGTGCTGCGTTGAGTAATGATAGGGCTCAGTGTGATGCGGG
>JAFCDO010000001.1:0-74276 GCA_017609605.1 Candidatus Parvarchaeota archaeon | reverse complement strand
GTCATTGATTCAACCAAGAAACCGGATAAGGCGAAAAGGAGTGGGGCTCCGAACGAGGAAGCTATCATGAACAAGATGGAGTAAGCACCTATACTGGCTTTCATTTTATCCTTTAACTGTTTGGTTTGTCTTACGTCTTCAGCAATGCCTTCTATGAGCGCGGACATCTTACTACCCCCTTTAACTCCTTCAACAATTAGTTTCACCGCTCTGCGCACAAGAGGGGAAGAAGAATTTCTTGATAATTCGGTCAGCGCGTCTTCCGTGCTGAAACCGAACAAAGCTTTTTTACTGGAGTTTTTTATGTTTTTTGAGAAGGAACCGAATTCTTCTCTAGCAGATAAGAATATGGCTTTTTCAGCGCTGATGCCTGAACGAATGTTTGAAGACATGATTGTTAAAACGTCAGGCAATATTTTTTCAACAAAATCGTTCTTTCTGTCAATAGCTATCAAAAATATGATTTCGGATAAAAAGTGAATTGAAACGAAAATAATGATTGGGGTTAACACGAGCAGGAAGGCAGGAGTGTCCGTGTTCAAAACGTAAACAATAAATGTTACTGTCAGGGAAATCGCGAGAGTGTAAAGGAAGAAGAAGCCAGTCCACTTGTTAACGTCCAAGTCAACACCTGCTTTCAGTAAATTGTCTTTCACGCGCTTAACATACTTTTTCGGCAGTGCGTGCACGAATCTCTTATACATGAGGTCTCACCTTCCGAATGGCTGTTAGAAAAAAAGTGTTTATTACGACCAGATAAACTGGTATCAAGTAAAAAATTTTTGTTAAAGAATCATTACCCATTAGTGAGGAAAGAATTATCATTAAAGTCATGCCAAGTGCGGGGAGAATTATTGCTGAAAGCAAGTACATAACACTCAATGGAGTCAATTTTGACGAAAACTGTTCTATCCTGATTTTTTTGGATCTTTCAATGTTCTGAACCATTGAACGAAGGGTTTTAGAGACGTCCGAGCCTTCTTTTAGAGAGTTTATTAACTGCCAGAGCAGTCGCCGGAAGTCCTCTGAAGCAATCCTTCCCGCAAGTTCTTCAAGCGCTTCTAACTCGCTTTTGCCCGTCTCCAACTTGTGAACATATTTTTTGAATTCTTCAGAAATCTCTCCGTAATCACCAAACCCGACTCGAGAAATCGCGTTGAAAAGGGTTTGCCCGGAATTTACTCTGACGTAAATCTCTCTTATTGCGAACGCAATGTTCTTATCAAAGTCTTTCGACCTTTTATTCGCTAAAAAATAAGGTTGCCTCATTTTTAGTATGAAAGCAAGCCAAAAGATCAGAAAACCTGTTGCGAGCGAGAATAGGAAGTTATACGGGTTTAAAATATTCAAAAAAAATAATGTTATCAGCGCTGACGTAGTGTAAAAAGCGCTGAAAGAAGCGGATATGAGGATCGCTAGGCTGGTGTAATCAAGAACTGATTGTTTGATGCCCGCCCACTTGAGTGTTGGTGACAGTCTTGGAAACATGGAAGAAAGAAGTTTTGCTAGACCCTTAAAGTTTCTAGCATAATCAATCAATTCACCCATAATGTTTTAGAACCTCTGCTTTTGAACAATTTTTTCGAATCATTTCAAGAAGAGTTCTGGAATCCAGAAAATAAGCGCTTATAATCCTGCCAACGTTTTCTAACCCGCTTAACTCATTTTCAATCATCCATTTCAAAACCTTTTTTTTGTCGTTCAAGTCTTTTGTAACATCTTCTTCGCTCATCCCGGTGTACACCTTTATTTTTTGTGTTAAGGTTTTGGATGGGTTTGAGGAAAAGTGTTCGTTAGAACTGGAATCCCATTCCCGAACCTTGTTGATGACAATCCTTGCTTTTCCCATGATTTCGGTGGATATGACCTCTGACAATTCTGATAATCTTCTTATTCCTTTTCTTCGATCCCTGAACATGACAACAATCAAGGGAATTGCGCTTATCATCCCTTCAGGAATGTTCATTGGGTCGTGGGTAAGTCTTTGAACGGTTTGCTCTCCTGTTTCAGCATGAACTGTTGCGTAAACGCTGTGACCCGTGTGAATGGCTTCGAACAAGGTTTCTGCTTCAAACTTTCTTCTAACTTCTCCAACAATAATTCTGTCCGGCCGCATCCTTAAAGAGTTGATTAAGAGTTCTTGCATACTAATACCTCCTTTGCCTTCAAGGTTTGGCTCCCTGACCACTAGGGAAGTCCAGTAAAGAAATGATGGAAGTTGAAGTTCTTTGGTGTCTTCAATGCTAATCACTCTATGATTTGGAGGAATGAAAGCCATTAAGGTGTTCAGAAGCGTGGTTTTCCCGCTAGCCGTTCCGCCAGCAATGAGATAAGATATTTCATACTGGGTTGCCAGCCATAGGAGTGCGGCCTCTTCGACTGTTAGCGTGTCATTTTTTATCAAGTCCACAATCGTCCAAGGTTTTTTCCTGAATTTACGAATCGTTATCGTATTACCAAAGTAGGATATGGGATATAATACCGCGTTAATCCTGTCACCGTTTAATAACCTAGCATCTAGTAAGGGGTCAAGACGGCTTATGCTTCTCCCAACTTTTCTTCCAATTATTGTGGAGTAATCGTAAACCTGTTTTTCTGTTAAAAAAATGTTTGTTTTAAGCCAGCCGTGCGTTCTATGGTAAACCCAGGCAGGAGCTTTTTGCCCGTGAACCACTACTTCTTCCAGTTCAGGGTCGTTAAGCAAGTATTCCACGGGTCCGAGCCCAATCGTTTCTGAAAGAATTACGCACAGGAGATTGTTTAGCTTTTCTTTAGACTCTTTTGGAAAGTTCTTTCTCATTATTTTGACAGCTTTTTCCTTTATTTTGGTCTGAACCATTTTTATCGCTCTCTCGTCAATAATTTCTTCCTCTGATAATTTTACTTCATGCATTAAATCTTCTTTAATCCCCATAATTATGGCTCGGGTAGCGGGCTTAACCTCGGGTAGTGAAACCTCGTAAACAAGAGTGTATTCTCCTTTCTTTTGGAGGATTCTGACAGGGATTTCTACGTCAAAAGTTGTTGTTTTGTAATTCGTGATTATCTTCATTTTATTTTTAGGTAAGGGTGGCCTATCAGCGGGTACTTCATCTTGACTAAATTGTTTTCGCTTAGCTCGTTAGCCCATTCTTCCACTACTTCATAGTCCGCCTTCAATATTTTTGAAAGTTCTTTAACACTGATTTTTTTCGTCATTTTCACTATTTCAAGCAATAAATCCGCTTTCGTGTCGAAACGGTTAAGAGGTGGTAGGATTATGGTTTTTCCACTCCTGGTTTTGATTTTAGTCACTTTAAAGTTCTTAACCGCTTTGTCGAGTTTTTCTTGGCTCTTTTTAATCCAGGATTTCTCGTCAAGGAAGGGCAGTTCTTCCTGTATTGGCTCCCAGAACCCTGGTTTTAGGAACCACATAATTCTTTTCCCGCCTTTGCGAAAAGTTTTATCAAGAGTTGAAGTCCATTTATTTCTTATCTTAAAAGCTTTTTTCGGGTCTTTCTCAATTTTTTCCAGTTCTTCTAAACCGTATTTGATTATATCTTTTCTAATCTTTTCGTGCTGGATCCCGACTTTTAGTGCTTGACCGAATATTTCTTGAAGTTCGCAACCCACTTTTTTTTTGATATGTTTCTTGACTTTAGGTTTAACAATTTTTTTAACAGGGTTTTTCACTGGTTTCTTGTTTTTTTTACGCGAACTTTTTTTAGGAGGCATTGATATATATTTTAAATATTCGGGGTAATATAAATATTGTTTTGGGAATGAATGTTTTAAAACTGTTATCAAGGATTTTTTTCCGGAAGATTAGGAGGAAACCAGTAGTGATAGGCGTTTTTGGCCCTCCAAACTCTGGTAAAACCACGCTCATTAATAGAATACTTAATGATATTGGCTTGGAAGAATTGGGGAAGGTTTCCCCCGTGCCTCACGAGACTAGGAAAGTGAAATCAAGAAAAGGCGTGAAATTGAAGGTGGGAAGATTAACACTGGATTTTGAGGTGATGGATACCCCGGGAGTGAGCGAGAAAATAGATCCAGACATGTTTTCTGAGTATGGTATGAAGGGGCATGGCGCGAGTTTGAGGACGGTGGAGGCCGTTAACGGCGTTGTTGAGAGCATTAAAGCGATAGAAAGTGTGGACGGAGCTTTGGTAGTCGTGGACGCGTTAGCTGATGGGGTGGATGACATGACTAGGATGCTTGTCAATAATTTGGAGTTCGCTGGCAAAAAAGTTTTGATAGTTGTTAATAAGATGGACGAGAGCTCTGACGTGTCATTCGTGCAAGAAGCTTTCCCTGATTACAATCTTATTTTGATTAGCGCTAAAACGGGTTGGAACGTTGAAGAGCTTTACAAAGAAATGATTAGACATTTTTAAAATAATATTTTCCTGCTGAAACGTTTAGGCCGTACTCTTGGACAAAATTGATTCTCAAGCTTTCTTCTTCAGGCAGGACGAGAGTTAATTCAGCAGTTTCACCGCTCGAATTAGAATAATTTAAAGTGAAATTGTTTTGACGGACCTGCCAGGTCACGTTAGAACTTTCACTGATTTTTACTGTTACGTTGGCTTCGCCCACAAGTTTTTCCTCATAAAACTCTGGGCTTTCAATTATGACCTTCAGTGAGCCCGCATCGTTCTGCCAAGTCACTTGATTAACTTCTGGCAGTTTTAGTTTTAGTGCAGTCGCTGAGCTCGTATTGTTCCAAACAATTTTTTTGGCAGAATAATTATTAGTTATCAGGATTCCATACGGTTGAACGATTTGTTCCAAGTAACCGTTATCAACGCTCAAGATCAGGTTAGAAAAGTCGTGAGAGATGCCGTAAACATGGGTTAGGAAAGAGTCATAAGAGTTCATGTTATGACTAGCGTTAAAAAAAGAGTTCAAATAAGAATGAAATGTTAGGTTAACTGAGTCACTGCTTGAAACGGAGTGATAAAGATTTGTTGCTTTGAAAAGATTGTTTTTCACGGTATTTACCTCCTGGCTCGTCCGGGAAGCAGCGATTGAGTTAACAAAAGTCTCACCATAATTGTTGTTTTGGATGAAGACAAGGAAGACCAGAGAACTTATGACTGTGAAGAAAGCAAGAGTCATTAGTGACATAAGGATCCCTTTTTTCATGGCCATAACCTCATTTCTGCTTTACCTAACAAGGTGATGTTGCCTTCGCTTGTCACCAAGAATATTCTTCGCGCGTTAACAAAATCTGTTGTGACCGGGTCGCCTAAGTTGATGGATTGATTCAAAGAATTGTCTGGGTTGTAGTAAAGAACTTCCAGCGAGTGATTGAGGTTTGGAGGAATTAGTTCTTTAAGCGAGTCGTTAATGGTTTCTTGGTTCATGCCCTGCAAAGAAGGTGTCAGGACGTTCAAAGTGTCTTGTGCCTGCTTTAACAGCATCAATTTATCGTAATGGGTTTCGTGTTCTTGGGAGGGAAAAGTTGCTAGGAAAAAAGTTATTATCATTGCAGCGAAGAAAACGTCCAGTGAAAAGACGAAGCCTTTACTCATTTTTCCCTCCAAACAATTAGTTTAATGTTCACGCCAGCCCCTTCCATTAGCGCAAGTCTTTTAATGGCAACGATTTCATCGGCTAAAGCGTAACTTTTTCCAGAATCGTAAATATTGGTGCCGTTCGAATAATTCACTATTATCCTGTAATCATATTCTTGCAGTCCTAAAAGTTTCTTAGAGTTTTCGTAATCGTTTGACGCGTAATCAATCAGTCTTTCAAGTTTTCCGGAATCAATGTTTTCAAAATCTTTGACTCCTGCTCGATTTGATTCGATGGACCAGTTGAAGGGCTGGCCGGATGAGTCCATTAAGGAAACGCTCGCGCCGTAAGCTTTCATTCTTAACTCGTTGGTGGAATAACTTTTTTCCAGGTCTCTGGAGTAATCGTTCCACATAGTTATTCCAGCGTAAAAGAGTATTGCAAACACTGTTATGGCGACCACGAAGTCAAGGGACACGATTTGCGCTTTCAACTTATCATCACGCCCCCGTTCAAATTTTGGATGGTCACGACTTCTTGTGAGATGTTGAAATCGCTGTGAGAACCGTTGGTCACGCTTGTTATCATACTGCAGAAAACTGTTTCGTTTTCGGAGAAGACTTGCACGGACTTGTCTTGAACGCTCAAGTTATACCCTTTCAAAGTCATATTGGTTTCCAGTCCTTCTAACAGCGTCGCGTCAGCCACTTTGCTGCTGAAAGCGTTGCAAACGCTTTTAACTTCGACGAGAAATTCTTGGGATTCAAGCATGGTCTTCCGGTGATACACTGAGTTAGTGATGACTATAAATAAGGAGACCATGAAAGTAATTACGAAAAGTGTTTCCACGCTAACCTGTGCTTTCATGAATCAACCTGTCCAGCTAGAAGGTTTGAAGAAACGTCATCGTCAGCAGAATAAGTCCACATCAGAGTTCCGTTTATTCCTTGCCAAGCCACGATTCTGTTATCCCAAGTCAAACCCCCAACAACATCAATAAGTCCGTCTAAATTAAGGTCAACGAAATTCAAATGATTAATGGCTATAGGGCAATTGTCAGAAACATACATTAGAGTCCCGTTCACCCCATGAAGGACAGTGAAATCGTTCTGGTTGTCTCTTCCGAAAATCACGTCGTCAAAACCATTATGGTTCAAATCTTTTGATTCGAGAACATAAGCGTTCTCCCAATTGGTTTGATAACTCCACATTTGGGAACCGTTCTGCCCGTAAAAAGCGTACAAGAATTCATCCCAATCATTCATGCCTGCAACATCATTAACTCCGTCGTTGTTGAAATCACCAACAGTGATGTAGTCAACGTTGGCCCCGATACTGCCAGAAACCCAAACCTCGCTTCCATCATTTCCATTGAGCAAGTAAACTTTTTTCTTGTTTGTTCCAACAAAAACGTCATCAAAAAAGTCGCCAGTGGCTTCTGCAATAAGAATCTTGGACTCAATTAGGGCAGCTGAAGAAAGCGTAGCAGACCACAAAACAGATCCGTCGCTTCCGTCAAAAGCGTAGACTTGCTTGTTCCCAATATCCGCGACAGCCACGTCAATGAAGGAGTCTCCGTTAAAATCTCCGATTCCAAGGGTTTCAATAGAGTTCTGGGCAAAATTACTTGAAACCCAAATTTCAACTCCTGTGCTAGCGTTGATTTTGTAAACCTTTTTTAAATTACCTCCAAGAAAAACACTTCCATCATAAATTTCAATATTTGACTTAAGTCTGTCACCCAAAATTGATAAAGTATGATTCCATAATTGAGAACCATCAACTCCATTTAAAGCATAAACCAATCCATTATTATTTGTTCCAGCCAGAATGTTATTCCCTCCCAAACCCAAAGTGTCAATGTTGTTATTTGTTTCACTTGTCTCGAATTTTAGAGTACCATTCCAGTTAAGAACAGTAATTTGGTAAGGCGACGACCAGTCCGCGAAAACAACTTCAGGATGCAAATCTACTAGGATAGGGTTTGTAACGTTAATGGTTAGAGTAGAGTTATCTTCTTGGCCGAAAAGGGCGCGCGCAGTAATGTTTCCATCTTTGATTCCTGTTTGGTTTCCGAAAATTCTTATCGTGTAATCGTGAATGCCTGACGAAAGATTTCCTAAATCCCTGAAAGAATCCTTAACCCCTCCGGGCATAAGGTCTATGTAATCAACGAATCCTGGTTCAACAGTTAGGTTAACAAAGTATAGTGTTCCTTCACCAGTGTTGTTAATAATTATTGAAACTTCGTTGTACTCGTTTAAGTCAGCGTCAATAATTTGGTAGATGGGTTCAACACTCAGAACTCCTTGAACCACTTTGACCGTTACGCTTGAATTAACTGTAGAGTCTTCACCCATGAACTCAAGAACGCCTGAATACTCTCCTAAAGAATCGCCGAAAAACTCGGCAGTAACGCTTTTGCTTTCACCCGCGTTTAACGATCCAATATCATAAAAAATTTGTCTTCCCGCGGTAACGTTATCCGCGTCCACTAACGAAGCCACGCCCCCCGTGGCGGTGACGTTCGCGTTAACTGGTTGTGATAGGGTGTTCGTGACCATGAAATCATGAGTTTTGCTGAAACTCAAGTCAACCAAAAGCGTAAGCGATAATGGTTCGATAAATATTGATTCCGCTCCAATGGAAACACACCCGTTATCCAAAGCCTTTATGGTTATCAAATGGTATCCAGGGTTTTCCGGGAGGCCCCCTTCAATGCAAGTGTCCGCTTCTTCCCACAAATCAGAACCCGAGGAGGTGTAAAAAGTTATGGTTTTATCACTTGTTGACGAGCCGTTAACCATTTCAGAAATCTGAACTAATAGTGTTTGTTGTGATGGCGGGCCTAAAGAGTTAACTACGTTAACAGCGTTCTTAATCTTTTTTAAGGAGACTTGGGTTTGCTTTAGGGAGGTTGTTAGTTGCGCTTGTTCTTGAGCAAAATAAGCGATTGGTGTAAGAGCCAAGAGTAGGATTCCTACAATAATCAAGTATTCAACGCTAACCTGACCTTTAATCACGAAAAAGTTAATGTTGGTGCGTTTTTATTAATTATTCCCCTTAAAAAAGCAAAGTTTGATAAAAAACTTTATCCATTAATTCTTAGAATGGCTGATTTTTCGGATAAACTTGTAGAGATTCGCTCTCAAATAAGCGAAAAAAAAAAGAAGCGCGAGAAAAAAGTGAGTATGAGGAAAGCAAAATTTTTGGGAGAAAAAGCGTCTGAAAAAATATTTGAGAAAAATTTTGGGATTAAGAAATGTTTTGATAGAGTAAAAAGCGGTGTTCCAGGGATTGATGAAGTGCTTCATGGGGGAATCCCTGAAGGGAATCTGGTGGTTATTGCTGGCGGACCCGGTTCTGGCAAGACTTCTTTTGGATTGCAGTTTCTTTATGAAGGCGCTAAGAATCAAGGAGAGCCAGGCGTTTTCATATCGCTTGAGGAGGAGCCTGAAAGACTGATTAAGAACGCTAAAGGGTTAGGGTTTGATTTTGAACCTTTAATCAAAGAAGGAAAAGTATTGATAATCAAATCAGCAATGTATCAGTTGAACACGCTCTTCAGCAACATTAAGGAAGTGGTTAGGAAGATGAAAGCTAAAAGATTAGTGATAGACCCTGGCGCGTTGTTAAGACTGTTTTTTGAAACAGAAATAGAGGTCAGAAAAGCTTTTGTTGATTTGGCAGGCCTGCTTAAAAAAATGGATATAACTCCTCTGATAACCACGGATTTTTCTTTGGAGGCTGGAAAGCAGTTCGAAATGGAGGAGTACGCTGCTGATGGAGTAATACTTTTGTATCATACTAGAATAGGTAATATTTATCAGAGAATGATTGCCATCTTAAAAATGAGGGGCACGAGTCACAGCGAAAAAGTGCATCCTTTCAAAATAGGTTATGGTGGAATAATGGTTTACCCTGAAGAAGAAGTTTTCAGGGAAATGGAATAGTGTGCGGGTCTAAGCTTTTTTTATGGTTATGGCTTCAACAGGACAGGATTCTTCACCTTCTTTATAGGCTTTTAATTCTTTATCAGTTATCTTTGATTTCAACGGTTTTGCTTTCCCGTTTTTCATAACGAAGAGACTTTTCCCTTTTTCATCCGTGGTCACTGCTTCACAAGCACCGCAACCAATGCAAGCGTCCTTGTCAACTTTGATAATGTATGCCATAAAGCGAATTCTTGATGCTCATACCATTTAAGTTTTTCTACAGAAATAAAATAGGACGTTGATATGAGAATGATAACACGTTTTAGGGGTTGGCAAACACAATTTTTATTAATGAGGCTTTATTAAAAATTACTTGATTAAATGTTATGGCAAGGGTTATAGGAATATTTTCGAGTAAAGGAGGCGTTGGAAAAACAACTCTTGCAATAAACCTTGCTGCAAGCATGTCTTACGATTTCGGAAAAAAAGTTTGTTTGGTTGACACAAATCTTTCGTGCGCTTCATTGGGAATCCAGCTCGGATTGCACTTAAACCCGACTAACATTAACATGATGTTAAGAGGAGAGTCTGATTTGGATGAGGTTTTGGTCAGGCACCCTTCAGGAATGACTGTTCTTCCAGCTTCAATACAGTTAAAAGAAAGTCTTACCGAGCAGTCCAAGCTTCCAGAAATCGTTAAAAACTTGAAAAAAGATTATGATTTCGTTTTCTTGGACACGGCCCCTACGGTGGGGAACGAGACTTTGTGGGCCATGCACACTGTTGATGAAGGAATTATAGTAACTGATTCAACCATGCCATCACTGGTGGAAGCCATAAAAATATCCAAGCTGGCGGAGAAATATAGGGTTCGCATACTTGGAGTGATTGTTAACAAGAACATGAAAAATGGTTTAACACTTGACGAGATATCTTATTTCACGAGACTAAACCTTCTTGGCGAACTGCCAATGGACCAAAGAGTTAACGACAGTATAAGATATCATATGCCCGTGGTTCACAATATTCCACGCTCAAAGATTTCCCAAGAAATTAGAAAGATATCCGCGTCAATACTTGGCCAAGAGTATAAGGTTCCACTGGTTGAAAAATTTTTCAACCTGCTTGGCGTAAATTAAAAAAATGATAAATGAACTGGTTTAAAAATCTCTCGGAAAGAGAAAAACTAAGGTGCGATATACTGAGAGAATTTGTTCTAAAAAAAAGTGTTAGGGTTCATTCAAAAAAGGTTGATGAACTATTAGTTGAACTTGAAGAAAAGAAAGAAAAGTATCTCAACTTTTTTTTAGCAGTCCAAACCCTAAAAGACCGAGAGGTTGAAGAATTAAGTGAAATGGATTATTATTCAGACAACATAACTCTTAGCCCGTCCAGTTTCAGGCAGCTCATAAAAACGGGAATCCCCATCGATTTTAACAACCACTTTTTAAACGCTGAAATCAATGGTATTGGAATAACTTGCCGTGCACTGCCCTCGCTTATAGAAGAGCTTAAAAAACGCAATTCTTTCAGGTTTAAGCACTCTAGAAAAAAAGTGAGCACGCTAAAAGATTTTAAAAAAGAGTTGAGCTTGCAGAAGAAAAAAACGCTGGAGCATCACGCGAAAAAAAATCATTTCTCTGAGTGGACAAGGCTTTTTAACAAGCAATTATCCGAGGACATAGCGTTTTTTGAAAAAAAAGGTTTAAAAAGAGAAGAAATCAGTAAACTCTTGCTTAATAAATTAGAAGCTCACGAGCACGCGCGATTACCCCGTTGGTTCTGACAAAAAAATAAGTAAAATGGTTTTAAGAAAGTTTGAATTAAAAGAACAGTTAAAAAGGAATCTTGGAGTTTTTGGCTTTAAAGAATTATTCCCTATACAAGAGCAAGCAATACCTTTAGCCTTGAAAGGCAGGGACATTTTGGGGCAGGCTAAAACAGGAACCGGCAAAACCCTTGCGTTCGCGATACCTATCGTGAACAAATTGGACGAGAAAAGTTTGGAAGTTCAAGCGTTAGTCCTCACTCCAACAAGGGAGTTGGCACAACAGGTTAACAAAGAGTTTAAAAAAATAACTTTGAACACGGGTTTAAAGTCTCTATGCGTTTACGGAGGGGTTAGCATAAACAGGCAGATAAGCTTGCTTGATAAGGGTGTTCAAATCGTGGTTGGAACTCCTGGAAGAATTCTGGATCATTTAGAGAGGAAGACTTTGCGCATCGGGAAACTGAAAGTGTTGGTTCTTGACGAGGCTGATAGGATGTTGGACATGGGTTTTATTGATGATGTTGAAAGGATAATGCGCAGAACTCCTGAAAAAAAGCAGGTCATGCTGTTTTCAGCAACCCTTTCTGAAGGAATAATTCGGTTGTCAAGAAAGCACATGCATGACCCTAAGAGGATTCAGGTCAGCGGAGACGTGTTAACAGTGGAGAACACTGAACAGTTTTACGTTGACGCTTATTCTCGCAGAGAGAAGTTTGACGTTCTGTGCAATTTGTTGAATCAGAGGAGCATAAAGCAAGCAATAATTTTTTCGAGAACTAAGAGGTGGGCGGATCACTTATCCAGGCAGATGAAAAGCCTTGACTTCAACGCTCAGCCAATACACGGCGACTTGTCTCAGGCCATGAGGAATAGGGTGATGACCCGTTTTAAAGAGGGGAAAATAAAGTTTTTGATAGCTACGGACGTGGCTGCTCGAGGCTTGGACATTCCTGAAGTTTCTCACGTGGTTAATTACGATCCTCCCGACACTAAGGAGGATTATGTTCATAGGGTTGGCAGGACTGGTCGGGCTGGCGCTAAGGGAGAAGCAATAACTATTCTGACTCGCGAGGACTACTTTCCTTTCAGAAAAATTCACAATGATTTGGGAGTTAAGATAAGAGAGCTGAGGGTTCGGATGGATAAAAGGTTCTCTAAGCTTGCGAAGTCCAGCGGAAAGGTTTTGGCTAGAAGGGGAAGGGGGGGCAAGGAGAAAAGAGAGTTCAAACCAGATTTCAAAAGGCACAGAAAAAAAAGGGATAAGCGGGAAAGAAAAATGGTTAGGAGTGGCCGATTCTGAAATCTTTGATTATGAGATGGAAGAGTTTAGGAATTCTGAAGGACAGTAAGATTGTTGAAGCGTTTGAGAAAGTTGATAGAAAAGATTTTGTTCCTAAACACTTGGTGAGCGAAGCGTACGAGGATCATCCTTTGCAGATTGGCGGGGAGCAGACGATAAGCCAGCCGTCGACTGTGGCGATAATGACGCAATCCCTTGAACCCAGAAAGAGTGATAAGGTTTTGGAGGTTGGCGCGGGTTCTGGCTGGCAGGCAGCGATACTATCCGTTATAGTTGAGCCTGGAAAGGTTTACACGATTGAAAGAGTTAATGGTTTGGCAGAACTGGCTAAAAAGAATTTGGAGGCGTACGGTAACGTTCAAGTGATTCTTTCTGACGGTTCAAAAGGCTTGCCGAGCGAAGCGCCTTTTGATAGGATAATCGTGGCTTGCGGTGCGGAAAAGGTTCCTGAAGCCTTGAAAGAACAGTTAGCTGAGGGAGGAGTGATGGTGATTCCTGTGGGCAGGCATCATCAGAGAATGCTGAAGATAAGGAAGAAAAAAGGTTTGTTAGAGGTTCAGGACCTTGGCTCTTTTGTTTTCGTTCCTTTAATAGAAGATTAGGTGACCTAGTTTTTCTTTACCCGTTCTAAAATCATTTCTCCAAGATTCCAGCAAGTCGTTAAATAAAGACAAGTTTCTTCCAAAAAATTCCTGAAAATTTCTTGGTTGAGTTTCATGTTTATCTCCAGTTCAGGGACTCCATCAAGAAATCCTGTTCTTAACTCTTCGGCAAGTCGAGGGTTTGAGTCCTCCAATTCCTTAACTATCCTGCAGGCAGATTTTGCTTCTAAAACATAGACATCCTGATTTTCACCAAGCTCTTCTAACGTTTCAATGTTTTCACCTACTTTTTGTATAAAGTAAAGTCTGAATCCGGAAATACCATTAAGAAAAAGGTCTTTCGAAGTACCTTCCCCATCTAATTCTATGATTTTATAGGTCTGTCCTTTAACTCTATTCCGAAACCAGTCCGCTTCAGTTCCTAACTCCTCACTCGAAAGATTGTTCATTGAATAATTATTTCTCCGTCTTTGCTTATTTTGAAGTAGAAGTGGTCTTGTTGCACGTCAGTCGCTTCAACTTTTTCGATTGAAATCCATCTTTTGCCTTCTTCTTTGCCCATGTGAATGGTGGCTTGGGTTATCGCTTTTAAGGATTCTATGGCGTTTTCGGGCTGCATTCCTTTTTCGATGACAAAGATTGCTAGGGTTTTGGACATTCTTGCGCGTGCGCACGCGAAGTCAACGAATTTTATGATGCTTCTTTCGTTGTTCCATAGGAAGAATTCGCTCATTATGTCAAAGACTTCCACGACTTTGTCGGAGTCTATTGTTTTGCGGATTTGTTTTATGGTTGTTGAGAGTTTTATCAGGTTGTTGAGGTTGTCCAGCGCGAATTCTCCTTCGTCTTTTGACGCTTTCCAAGAGTACCCGTCAATTATTATGAGTTTTTTGTTTTCAATGAATTTTTCGAATTCCGGGACTTCTTCGATTAATTGTTCTTTGTTTCTGTCAGTTGTCACGAAGATAGCGTGGAAATCGTTTTTCAGGTAGTTGTTTACCAGATGGTGTAGCATGACGCTTTTGCCTGTTCCAGGCTTTCCTACTAATAGTATGTTGAAGCCGTTAGGAAAACCTCCTTCAATGTTGTCGTCAAGTTTTTTTAGTCCTGTAGGAGTTCTTTTCATAAGGATTAAAACAGGGTTTTTGAGGGTTTTATAACTTTTGGATTATTATGCACTGCTTTCCTTTTTAGTTCGGTTATTTTTTTGATTGTTCGGCGATATCTTTCTGTGAGCCATTTTTTCTAATTGGTTAAAATTTTTTTTTAGATGAATCCTGCGAAAATCTGTGAAACCATCATTCTTGCTATCAGGAAAAATCCTATGGATAACCCTAGCATTAAAGGAATGTACTTGAAACCCTTTTTCTCACTGCCCTTCTGGATTAACCCGATGATAGGGCCGGAAAACAAGGCAACGCACAGCAAGCTAACCAAAGAATAAATTATCAGGAAATCCTCCCCGAAACTAACAGTTTTCATCTTCATGAGAGGCATTTGACTAAAATAATCGTCAGGCACCTGAACCGCCCCGAACTTGGTGATAGCCTGAACCAAACCAATAGAAACAGCGTAAAGTAAGGGAGCTCCCACGCCAGCCGAAGCCATGATAAAAATAACGTACATCATCACGCTAGCATTGATCTCCTTCTTGATAATGCTCGCTTCCTGAATATCCTCTGCCGTTGACTCTAAAAGCGTGGCAATCTCGCCGCCAGAATGAATGCCCTCATTAATCAATTCAATAGTTCTCTCAAGAGTCACGGATCGAATGTGCTTCGTAATACTCTTAAGAGCTTCACCAAAATTTTTGCCCGCAAACGCTTCTTTAGACACCCTCTTAATCTCTTGCTCCAAAGGACCGAACTCACGCCTAGCAGACAACAACAAAGCCTTATCCACGCTCATGCCAGAACGAATGTTAGAAGCTATCAACATCAATAAATCAGGTAATACTTTTTCGACAAACGAAGCCCGCTTATCAATCGCGAGCACCAAAAGCATTTTCGAAACAACGATGAACAAAGTGAACAGTCCAATGCCAACACTCAACGCCACCCACAAAGGAAGTTGCAACAATAGGGGGACGACGAGCCCCGCCCCGCCAACGCCAACAGCGTACACGAAAAAGAAAGCGGCCCAAATAGTGTAATCAATCTCTATGCCCGCGTAAACCATGTCTTTCCTAATGGACTCTAAATACCTTTTAGGCAGGCGAGAGCCTATCATTTTATAAAACTTATTCATTTCACACCTCCATTGCGGGTCGATTAGTTTTGACAATCCCCATGAAAGCAACTTGGAAAATGATTAAGTAAACCGGGACGAAATAAAAAATTTCTTTCTGCAGTTCCAAACCCAAAAACGAGCCGAGAATAATCACCATGGTAGTGCCTAAAGCAGGGATTATCACTGTAGCCATCATGTACATTAAAGCTAAAGGATTCAGTTTCGCTCCATACTCCTTAATGTTAACTCTTTGCTTACTGCTGAGAGTGTGAACAATGGACTCCAACGTTTTAGCGATATCGGACCCTGCCCTCATGGCGTTGGACACCTGCCAAACAACTCTTCTCAACTCGGCTGAAGGATTTCTCAAAGCAATATCTTCGATAGAACGGGCCTGCGACTCCCCTGCTTTGATTTGTTTTATCGCTATCATGAACTCTTTAGAAATCTCTCCGTAATCCCCTTTTGCAATTCCTTCAATCGCGTCTATTAAAGGAATCCCTGATTTAACCCTTATCGTTAAGTGCCTCAGAGCAAACAAAAGATGTTTTTCAGACCTTTTAACCTTCTGCATGATCTTGAACTTAGGGTAATTGATAAGGTAAACGTAAGCGGTCACCATCAACGCGCCCGCAACCCCAAAAGTCATCGTAAGATTCTGTGCGGAGAATTCTTTGATGATGAGCAGGACGAAAAGCATGGATGACAAGCCAATGAAGAACATGAATCCAGCAGCAAAAATGACCAGTCTTAAATAATCCATTGGTTCAATTTCAATCTCTGCTTGAAATAACTCAACGCTTAACTCAGGATAAAACTTTTTTAAGGACTCTGTAACAAACCGAAGAGGTTTTGAAACTTTTAAAACCTGACTGACAGGCATGGGGAGAAACGGCAGGAACTTAATCACTTCTTCTTAACCCCCTTTCTTTTCTTCTTTACCAACCTTTTCTTAGCGAGAGACTTTTTCTTCGTTTTTTTCTTAACCAGCTTTTTTTTAGCTTCTTTTTTTTTCACCGTTTTAGGTTCCAATTTCTTTTCTTTTTTTTCTTCCACCTTTTTTTCCTTAACACTTTTTTTCTTTACAGGTTTTTTTGGGGAAGGAGTTTTTTTGAGTTCTTCAATCACTTTTTGACTCAGACTGGTTTCACTCTTTTTGGTCTTCACTTCTTTCGTGACAACAGGTGCTTCAATCTCTTTCCATAATTTGCCCAACAATTCTTTAGGACTCGCGTTCTTCCTAACATCTTGTAACAATTTTTCTTTATGCGAGTAATAAGTGGAAACAATTTTTCCAACAGTATTAACAGTGTTCACGCCGTGCTTGACCATCCAATTTAGGACGCCGATTTTTTCCTTAAGATCTTTTTCAACTTCTGAGCGAGTCAGGCCAGTAAACATTTCTAGGTCGTCGAGAACCCTGATGCTTTCATTATCTTTTTCGTACTTGTCAAAAGCGGGTTTCCACCTGAAAACTCTGTTGACGTTAATTAATTCTCTTCCTTCTGCCTTCCCGGATTCTAAAAGCTCGGATACTTCCAAAATCCTTCTTATGCCCTTTCTTCTATGCCTGTAAACAACAACTATCAACGGCAAAGTGCTAACCATTGATTCAGGCAGGTTTATCGGAGGATTGGTAAGTCTTCTGACGGTTTGTTCGGCGGTGTCTGCGTGCACTGTTGCGTAAACGCTGTGACCTGTGTGAATGGCTTCGAACAGGACTTCAGCCTCTTGCTGACGCCTTACTTCCCCTACGATGATTCTGTCTGGCCTCATCCTTAAAGAGTTGACAAGCAAGTCAAGCATTCTCACTCCACCTTTTCCTTCAGGGTTCGGCTCCCTAGTGGTTAAAGGAACCCATTGCAAGAACTTAGGAAGCATTATTTCTCTGGTGTCTTCAATGCTGATAACCCTCTGGTTAGGAGGGATGAAAGGCATGCAGGAAGTCATGAAAGTGGTTTTCCCGCTAGCCGTTCCGCCGGAAAACATGATGCTCATCTCGTACTGCATGGCCAGCCAGATAAAACTAACGATTTCCGAAGTTACGGTCCTGTTTTCGATTAATTCTGTTATGGTCCACGGTTTTCTTCTGAATTTACGAATCGTTATCGTGTTACCCGCAGACGAAATAGGGAATAACGTGGCGTTAACTCTGTCACCAGTGATGAGGTGAGCATCCAATAACGGGTTCAAATTGCTTATGCTCCGGCCAATCTCTCTAGCAATGCTGGCAGCGTAATCGTATATCTGGCCCTCATTATCAATGCGAATATTGGTTTTCAGCCAGCCATACTTTTTATGGTAAACCCAAATGTTATCCTCAGAACTGTTGATGACAATCTCTTCAAGGTTTTCATCGTTAAGCAAGAATTCAATAGTTCCTAAACCAAGGGTTTCGTGAACGAGGAACCCGGCGAGTATTTTAAGCGTCCTGTCAGACTCGTTAGGCAGTTCTTTCTTCAATAATTCAAGAATCTTATCTGAAAACACTTTCCGAGTCTTCTGCACAGATTTAACGTCCAAAGCCTCCTTCGGGGATAAGGGAACAGCGCCAATCATTTCTTCCTTAACCTTTTCAAGAATTGCCTTAGAACCAATGCCAATCACAGGCAATTTTATGATGTACAAAGGAGTGAATTCATCCAGACTAGTGGTTATCGTGATGTTGACTGGAACGTTATCAGCAGTTATTTTATAAACTTCAATTTTTTCCGTTTCCTTCATCATTTTCCTCTCTCTTTTTTTCTTTCACATCACCTTCTTTTTTTTCTTCCACAATCTTTAAAACAACCTTGCCAAAAGGAGTGTAATCAACCGTAATCAACCCGTTTGATTCTAAGATCTTAGCCCACTCTTCAACAAGTTTTTCTTCTTCACCAAACTTTTTGACAAAAAAATTGAGATCCGCTTTTTTCTTCTGTTTAAGGTGGGAGAGCATTACGTCAACTTCTGTCAGGATTTCCCCTCCAAAACCGTGTTTCACCACTTTTTTTAGAGGTTTTTTCAATTTTTTTTTAAACAATTTTTTTAGATTCATGTGAGCTTCCCGTTGTTAAAAACGCTTAAACCAAAATTATTGGCGGATAGGTTAACCCAAGTTTTATTGTAGGGGTATGACGCCTTAAATACATTACTTTGGTTTACCTTGAAAGTTGTTAAGAATTCCGCGCCGTAAAAGTCAGGAGTTATTTCAATAACCTTATCGGATTCTCCAGAATCCAGTTTTAACTGGACGTTCAAGTAGCCTTCACTAGTGCCTATTGATAAATAGTAATTCTTCTTGTCAAGCAACCAAGAAGCATTGTGGTCAGGAAGGTTTATGGAGAACAAGAAACTTCCTTGCCCTGGCTGGTTGCCAACCCAAGTCGAGTTAACGATTGACCAGTTAAAAGAAGCGTTTAACTCCAAGGAATTAATTTTATCAGCGCCGTGCAAAGCAAAACCAATTATTTTATTACTGGAATAAACGTTTTCCCACGTGATTCCTTGAGGTTCGAAAAGGATTAGTAAAGAACCTTGATTAATCGCTTCTCTCATTCCTGAAAGATTTGTTTTAACATCAATGTTTGTTTGATTGTTGAAGAAGTTGTTAACCCATTTCTCAAAAATTTTTAACGAACCTGTCGCGTTGTAATCGTGAAAGCTTGTTTTCACGCTGACGCTTCCAGCACTATCCGCGCTTAACTCGGTGTTAGCCACTTTTTCTAAATTGCTGATAAGATTTCTGGAATAACCAGTTATTTTTTCGCTCAGAACAGTACTGGTTATTATTTTATTGCTGGAAGTGTTAACAAGACTAATCAACATGGCAATCTCAAGTATTAATGAGAATATCAAGAAAACTGATACAGTGAAAATAATTCCTTTCATATCCAAATCCTCACCTCAGCCACCCCAAAATTCTTTATCCTCCCTTCTTGGATTAAGAACGATTTTTTCACGATGCCGAAATCAGTTGGTCCTGAAGCGTTGATAGGGTGATTGACAACAAAGTTCTGCAAAAGAATTATTTCCTGTGTGAGCGCGCTGGCGTTGTAAACACTAACAATCAATTCAACATTATACTGTTGAGGCAAATACTCTTGAATGAAAGACGAATAATTGGAGGAGTTAAGTGTTTGCAAAACTTTATGCTCGTCCATAATGTTAAGCAAATCGTTAGCCATCTGGGTTTCCTTGACTCTTTTCCAATCAGGATGGTTTCTCATAACGTAAACCGAAGATGTGACCATGACCACCATTATGCTAATCGCTAACAGCATGTCAGTTATTAACACGAAACCTTTTTTCACTGCCTCACCACCAATTCAAAAATCATTGGGGTATCGTTGAGCAACACAATTCTTTCCGATTTCGACAAGTCCCTTGAGTAATCAAAAGTCCAGTTATAAGAGTATAGTGTTGCGGAACCTTTAACCAATCTGAAAGAGAAGTCGTAACCACCTATCCCCAACCGCTCTTTTACGAAAGAATAATTGTTCAAAGAGTAATCATAAAAAAGTTTGACTTTGCCCGCGTCCAGCACCCCAGGCTTGTTAGTTGAGAGCCCGAAACACTCAACGTCAGTCGTCCAGTTGTAAGGCTGGCCAGGAGTTGACACCAGCAAGTCTGAAACCCGAGTTACCATCAGTTCCAACTCTCTCGTCCTGGTAACGTCTTTCTGGGTTAAACTCAAATAATCCCACATCCTCGCCCCAATCCCAAGAATCACTATGAACAACACTACTGTAAATATCATGCTGGTCGTGAATATTTGCGCTTTACTCAAACACTATCACCCCCAACCTTTTTCTTGCTATTCGCTCTAAAAAGCCTTCGAAAACGAATAAGTTTTCGGGGCCCCAAAAACGGGATGATTTTTGAGGGCTTGACCAAAAAACTTTTTTGGTGAAGTTGTGAGGTTTCTGAGTTTTTGAAGAAGAATCGTTTATTCAAACACTATCACCTCGTCAACACTTTTCGCAGTGCCAGAAGGATTGATAAAAAAATCGTGCTCAGTCATAGAAGAATTGGTGAAACCCGTTGTTTGAACGTTACAGATAAAAGATTTGTCATCCAAACCGATGACGACCACAGATTCATTAGGATACGCGTGATACGAGTAAGGAAGCCCTCCTGAATACTTGGGTAATGATAAGTTTTCTATCAAGTTATTGGATTTTATCAGCGAGTAAAAACTGGTTCTTAGTTCTTGGCAAGATATTTTTAAATTATCGCTCTTGGACATGTCGTTAAGCGAAGTGCTCCGCTGAAAAAATATTATGAGAACTGTTATGAGAATCATGATTAGGAAAGAGATTGTTGTGAAAAACTCGATGCTTAACTGCGCTTTTTTCATTCTATTCCAAAATCAACCTCAACCCATCTTGATTTCTTGTTATCAATCCACCAAGCGAATTTTGGGATTATCCTAAACCTCATCCAACCAAAACCATTCATTCTATGAGCCGTGTCCGTAACATCAACCTCGTGCCAACCAGTTGAACTGTAAGTGTACTCCGTGAAACCAGTATCTGTTAGTATGGTCTCTCCATCGGAATTATAAGCATGAATCCTTATCGGGTAAGGCTCGTAATCGAACGAGTCCACCTTGAATTTCAAGATAACCTTAGAATACAAACTCGGGTCAGCATCCAGCTTCACAACATAACCCTCATACTTATCGTAATCAAACAGTTTTATGTCCATCAATAATTGGTAAGCACTTGCAGGAGTGTTAGGGTTGTCATCAGTAAAGTCAAGTGTTATGTTTTCCCAAGACTTCATGTCAGAGTCAGCAGTGCTTTTTCCATGCCCGTTAGTCTTAAAATAATACGCCCGGCTAACGTCAACATAAGTGTAACCCCCTCCACCCCCTGTACCAGAAATTACTGTAATGGTTTCGTTCTCGTGGAACTCGTCGGTTCCAGTGTTGCCTGCCTGATCATTGGCGTGGCTGGTCACAAGAGTCCAGTTCCCGATGGCCAATAAATAAAGCTCTCCTCCATAAACCCCGTCTCCTTCAACCCCTGAGCAAGGATTCCCTGTGTCAGAAAGTATTTGGTTGTAAGTAGTGTCCAATGGAGTGATTAATTCAGCCCAAACCATGCTGACGTTATAATTGTCTGAAACGTGGGTGTTTAAGCAAATAGTTTGCCCAACCTCTGCATTACTCTGGTTCGTTGCAGTTGAGTTCACGATTGGAAGAACCGTGTCGCAAGTAATGTTAACCCCTACACTGACGCTTCCTTCGTTCCCCGCCGAGTCGTTTGCGTGAGCAGTGCTCCACTCATTGATGCCGGTCTCAGAGCAATAAAAACTCGTTGAGTAAGTGTTACCATATTTTCCTGTTGAAGGAAGGGTTTGTCCTCCTATTTGGAACCAGGCTTGGTCCTTGTTGGCATCAATAACGTCGCAACTGACTTGGGAGAACTCGCCTTCGCGTAAGTATTCGCTGGTTAGACTGCAGTTTTCCAGAACAGGGTTTTGCGTGTCAACAGTGAAGTGAACAGTGCTTCCAGTATGATTAGTGTTGTTGTAAATGTCCTTGCCGTAAACTGTTATGGAATGAGTTGCGTCCGACAGACCTGTCACGCTTGAATAAAAGTTGGTATCGTTCTCCTGGTCCATGGTCACGTTTGTCGGTGACGCGAAGTCAACGTTGTAACCGCACCACGATCCTTTTTCGTTGAGGGTGGCGTTAATCCAGAACGAGTTGGTGGGGTAAGAAGCGTTCTTAGGGTAATCAATAGTTATTATGGGAGGAATGCTGTCTGTTCCTTCCACGCTGACCAATAAGTTAGCGTTCTCGAAACCAACGTTTTCCGAAGTGTCTTTGGCGTAAGAAGTGTTAACCATCCACGTCCCGTTAACGTTTAACAATATTTCTGCTCCGAACCAGTTATCCCCGTTGATTCCCGCGCACGCGCTCCCAGTATCAGTTAGCGTGACATTAATTGCTTGCATGTCAGGGTTCGTTACACTTACCCAGATAGATTCTATCTGGGTGTCGTCCGTGGCAGTCGCGTTCACGCACAACAAACCACCAATTATTGCACTTGTTTTATCCACGCTCGTCGAGTTAATGACGGGTAGCACGGTGTCGTCCCCGACGGTTATGCTCAACGAATGATTGTAAGAATTGGTTCCTGCAACGCCTGGCTGGGAGTTCCCGAGGATTAACCCGTTAAAAGTTCCGTAAGAGAGACCGAACAGTTTTAAAGTCAAATCCTGACTTCTTCCAGAAGCCATTGTTCCTAAGTCAATAAAATCCTCTTTTTCAATCGTTGAAGCGTTAAGGTCAACGTAGCCGATGAGCTCACTGCTCAACGAGAGATTGGTGTTGAACAACGAGCCAGCTCCAACGTTTGAAACTGTTAATGACATGGTTTTGTTCGTGTTTATGGCAACGTTCACGTTTTCTAAACCCGAGATAGTGAGTTCTCCCACGCTTACGGTTAACTTGACTGGAATCGTGGTGTTAGCCATGCCAAAACCTTTCAGCGAGAGGTTGCCTTCGTAAACCGCGGGGTAATCGTCTCCATAAAAGGTTATTACTAAATTCTTGCTCTCACCGACTCCTAAGTCACCAATGTTCGTGTTGTCCTGCCTGCCAGGCTCGTTTGAGTCAACGTCAACGCGATTGATGAGGGTTCCGATCGCGTTGACAGTTATCCCTGTTATCGTGGCTTCCTGCAAATTGGTTAATTGAAAACTTTGAGTGAAATTTCTTGAATAATCCACTAAAGCGTTGAGGGATTGAGGAATTATCGCGATGTTAGCCACGTCTATGTCCACGCACCCGTTTTCCAAAGCCTTGATTATAATCCTATAATATCCTGGGTCTACTGGCACAGTTCCTTCAAGGCAGGTGGCCGTGTCAGCGAAAACGTCTGTCGTCCTGTCACCAAAATTGATGGCATAATTAACAGTGCTGCCGTTAAGGTAAGTTCCTGAGGAGTTGATTAGTTTAGGGATTAAAACCAGTATTTCTCTTTGCGCTGGGTGCCCATCAGCGTAAACAGTGTTGATAGCGTTCTCTAATTTATCAACAGTCATCTGAATTTCTCTTAAGTTAGTTGTTTTTTGACTTCTGTCTGACGCGAAATAGAATAGAGGTGTGACTACGAGCAGGAAAAAAGATATTAGTACCAAGTACTCCATTCCCACTTGAGCTCGTCTCATTACATTCATTTTTTGGGTCGTGGAATGTTATAAAGATTAACATGAATGCAATATTTTTTATAATAGAATAAATCCATTATTTGATAAATAAGGGGGTTTTATTGGTTTACGTGTCGAAAGAGATTCCAGGTCCGGAGCTTAACTTGCTTAACGCGGTCATAGGCGTGGCCAGCTTGATTAATTGCGAGGAAGAGGATAAAAAAGAATTCTTCTTGGAAAAACTGGAGGATTATTTCGTTTTTCACGAGACAGTTTTCGGGCCAATAGAAGAAGACTATTCCCAGGATTATCTATGGCAACTCATTGTTTTAGAGGGTGTTGAACCAGAAAAGTTTTTTGAAAACCATCTTGAGGAGCGACGCCAATATGTTTGTTCACTTGTGAAAAAAATAATGAATAACTCTGCCAGCATGGAGGAAACAGTGTTTTGTTACGGCAGTATTTCGAGAATGATTCCTGATTACGAACAATTTTTAGAAAGCGTAAATAATGTGGCGAACGCGCTGAGAATGGCTTCAGAACAGGATGATCCGGTAATGATGTTTAAAGTGGAAGAAGCCTTAGACTTGTGTAAAAGAGAGCCGTGGTACCCACCCATTTTTTATGACTCGAATCCAGAGGATTCTAAATTATTTGAAGAAACCTTACTGCCAAATACTTTAATCCTGTTTGACGAAACCCTTACAAGCGCGGAGAACTTCCTGATTAAAGTTATGGAGGAAACCTAATAGTTCTTCCTAACTTTTTGTTCATCCATAAACTCGTCTTTTTTCTTTTCGAGTAATTCGTCGAATTTGTAATGCATTGGAGAAGCGCTTTTCTCAAACACGGCTAAAGACACTTTTAAAGCATCTGTTCCTCGGAAACCATTATCCTCCGCTTTTTTTAAAATGGTTTTCAAAAGCTCAAAATACTCTTCAATAAAATCTTTCGTCAACTTATTTTCTTCTTCCCCGCCTATCACAATTTTCTTCCAAGAATCCCCCACCTTGAAGTACTTAGTCTTCATAAGAATAGCGGAGAACCCGCACTCTTTTAAGCTTAACTGAAGGTTAGAATAAGCGTTTCTTTTTTTAATGTCTTATCCACTAATTCTCCTCTTTTCTCGTTGAACACTTTGAAATACAGAGTGTCTTTGGCGTAGGCCCTGATTTCTACGGACTCTTTGAGAATTCTTACTTCAACGTTCTTCATTGACTTCACGCCAGGAACACTGATTTCATGGGTCAAGAACGCGCCACGCCTAAAAGTTTTTGACTTTGGCTCAACACTTTTTTTGAAGGAGTGGGACACCATTTTCTGTTTTTGAACGCTTTGACTTCCTTTCTGGGGTGAAAACATTTCGGAGACTTGTTTGAACAAGCCGCTAAGATTTATTGATAATCTGAATCTTACTCTTTGACCGCAATACGGGCAAAACCTCCACTTAAAATCAAGTGTTTTACCGCATTTGTCGCAATTCATTTTTTCTTCTTTTTTTTACGAGTGTTTGGCCTTTTATAACCATGCACTTTTTCCAAGTGGTCACCGTATTCTTCTTTTGGAATAGCAATGTATTCTCCCTTTCTTTTGCAATGAGGGCAGATAACTCGATAACTAACTTTAGGTTTTTTTTTTCGTTTTTCCTTTTTCATTTACGCTTCACTCATCTTGAATAATTTTTCGTCACTAAGAACAATTTAAGTATAGAGCACTACTCACTTAATAAACTTACCAAAAACAGAAGTGAACCTTTAATATTTTAGAAAAGAGTAAACGCGAAAATAAGGTGTTTAGAAGCAAAAAAGTTTTTTTCAGTAACTTTATTAACCAATAGAATCTTCCTTCTTTTTTATGAGAAAGTTGGTTAAAGAAATTGAGGATAAAGGAATAAAGCTGGATAAGACTAAAGACCAGCACTTTATGGTAGACGAGACTCTCCTGAAAAAAATTGTTTCTGAAGCTGACGTGCAATCAAATGAAGTGGTGCTTGAGATTGGTGCTGGATCAGGGAACCTCACTAAACACATATCCAGAAAAGCCAAGCAAGTGTTCGCCATTGAAAAAGACATTGCCATGAAAGAAGTTCTGAACGAGACCTTCCCTTCAGGCTCTAATGTTTACGTCATATACGCTGACGCCCTGAAAACAGACTTCCCTTTCTTCGACAAAGTGGTTTCAAACCTACCTTACAGTATTTGCGAGCCTTTCGTGAACAGGTTGTTTCGTTACTTTTTCAAAAGAGCGGTTCTCACGGTTCCAAAAGCTTTCGCTGAAAGACTCTTATCCAATCCAGGAGACGAGAAGTACTCTAAACTCTCCTTGCTAGTTCAGACCTTCTTTGACGTTAAAATAGTCGCTGAAGTCCCTAAAAACGCTTTTCACCCCGAGCCAAGCGTTGGTTCATCAATAATAGTACTTGAAAGCAAAAAAGAAACACCCTTCCTAAAAAACTTCTTAATTCAGGATGATAAAAGGGTTAAGAACGCGTTAAGAGAGGCCTTGTTCGACACTAAAGGCCTGTCTAAAGGAGGTGCATCTAAAAAAGTTTCTGAAGCAGGACTGCCTGAAAAAGTTTTGAACAAAAGGGTGTCAGCTCTTTCTTTAGATGAAATTCAGGAGCTTATTTCAAAATTTTGAAGTAATCTTGTTAAGCACAGGTTTAAACCCTTCCACCAATAACACGCCTGTTAATCCTGCAACGCAAATCATCAGCCAATCCATGGCGGGGAGAGCTGCAGTGCCAAAAAATGGTTGCAGGACTGGCGTGTAAATAACCACTAATTCAAGGATTATTGATGACGTGACAGCGAGCAATAACATCTTATTGTTAAAAAAGTCTTTTACACCCAATCTTTTCTCTGTTTTAGCACTGAAAACCAAGAACATTTCGAACATTAAAGTGAACGCGAAAACGGTTGTTTGAGCTATCACGAGACCATAAGTCGTCAAAGCGTAAACAAACAGTGCCAAGGAGAAAATGAAGGCGATTAATCCAGCGAAAATGCTGAAAGGCAACAGTTTGTTGATGATTTTGGCTTTAGGTTTTTCAGGAGGTTTTTTCATAACACCTCTTTCTGGAGGGTCAACGCCTAAGGCGAGCGCGGGCAAACCGTCACTGACCAAGTTATTCCATAATATCTGAATTGGAATCATTGGAAGCGGAAACCGCAGAAGGGCTGCGGTCGCTATTAAAGCAAGCTCGTCAAAATTAGCTGATAACATGTAACGAATGAATTTTTTGATATTATCAAAAATGGTTCGGCCCTCTTTTATGGATTTAACAATTGTCGCGAAATTATCATCTAACAATATCATGTCGCTAGCTTCTTTGGCAACGTCTGTTCCAGTAACTCCCATAGCTATTCCGATATCAGCTTTTTTTAGGGCTGGAGCGTCGTTCACTCCGTCACCAGTCATAGCAATCACGTGATCTTTTTTCTTGAAAGTCTCGACTATGCGAACCTTATGCTCTGGTGAGACTCGAGCGAAAACCGCGATGTTCTCAATCATTTTTTCAAAATCTTCATCAGTCATGCCGTCGATTTGGCTTCCGTCAACCACTAAACTACCTTCACTAAAAAGACCTATTTTTTTGGCTATGGCCGTCGCGGTTATCCTGTGGTCTCCTGTGACCATGACTACTTTAACCCCTGCTTCCTTGCATTGGGCAATGGCTTCCGTAACTTCTTCTCTTGGAGGGTCCATCATCCCTGCCAGCCCGATGAAAACAAGATTTTTTTCAACCGATTCATCGTACTCGCCTTTCTTTTTCACTTTCTTATAAGCAAGGGCGAGGACTCTTAGAGCAGAGTTCCCGAACTCTTCGTTCACCAGGAGAATTTCTTTTTTTCTTTTGTTCGTGAGTTTAACTTGCCTGCCGTTCACCATCACTTTGTCGCATTTTTTTAGCAGGATGTCTGGAGCGCCTTTAGTGTAAACCACCATGTCTTCACCTTCTTCAACGATAACACTCATCATCTTTCTTTTAGAGTCAAAAGACACTTCGCCGAATCGCGGAAACTTTTTTTTCAAAACCGTTGCGTCCAATCCTCCTTTTAACGAGAGAGTGAGCAGAGAACCTTCAGTCGGGTCTCCAATAATGTTCCACTCATTATTCTCGTTGGAAAGATAAGCGTTGTTGCATAGCGCGCCAGCTTTGAGTAATAGTTGCAAGTCTTTTGTTTTCTTGTCAACACTGAAACGCCCTTCAGGCGCGAAACCAACTCCTGAAACGTTTACCACTTCTTTTCCTAAGAAAATTTTTTGCACGGTCATCTGGTTCTGGGTTAGGGTTCCTGTTTTATCCGTGCAGATCACTGTAGTGGAGCCAAGAGTCTGAACTGCCGAGAGTTTACGAACAATAGCCTTCTTTTTAGCCATTCTCTGGACACCAAGAGCAAGGGTTAGCGTGACCACTGCGGGCAGGCCTTCAGGAATCGCCGAAACAGCGAGGCTGACAGCTATCAAAAAGCTTTGCAGTAAGGAATGGCCTTCCAAAAAGTCAAGAACAAATATTATTAGTGTTATAAGGATTATTATGCCTGCGAGTTTCAAGCTTAAATTATCAAGCCTTTTTTCCAAAGGAGTTTTTTCCGGTTTGCTTTCCTGAACCATCTTGGCAATCCTCCCAATTTCTGCGTTCATACCAGTGTTCACGACCACGCCCAAACCGCTTCCATAAGTGACCACAGAACTCATGAAACAGCAATTAAACCTTTCACTAATAGGGGTTTCCCTATCCAAAATTTTGTCAGCGCGTTTTTCAACAGGAGTTGACTCGCCGGTTAGCATTGACTCATCTACTTTAAGATTAGTGCTTTTGATTAATCGAACGTCTGCTGGTACCCTCACACCTGTTTCCAACAACACGATGTCTCCCGGAACCAATTTTTTAGCTAAGATTTCTTCTTCCCGTCCTTCCCTGAAAACCACTGCTTTAGGGTTGATCATTTTTTTCAGCGCTTCAATAGATTTTTCAGCCTTGTACTCTTGGAAAAGTCCCATGAAAGCGTTGAGAATAACTATGATAACAATCATGGTCGCGTCAATCCATTCGTGCATTAGAAAAGAAACTGTTGCGGCCAGTAAGAGAATAATGATCATTAGGTTAGCGAATTGCTCAAATAACATGACTAAAACGTTTTTACCACCCTTACCTTTTATCTCATTAACTCCATACTTTTTCAAACGATAAGGAATTTGACTATTCTTAAGACCATTTTCGCTCGTATGAAGTTTTTCAAAAACTTTTTTAGAGTTTAAAGAATGCCAAGGTTCAACTATCTCCATCATTGATACAAGTCAGAAAATAGGAAACATTGACTTAAAAAATTATTTGCGTTACTTTTTTAAAATAAGACTAGTTTTATCAATGATAGCATGGGGTTTTTTGACGTTTTCAGTAAATCGAAAGAACCTGAAAAATTGGGTTTGGAAGAAGCACTAAATTTTTTTTCACAAAAACTTGAGAAAGCAAGCTCAATAGATTTTGTCAACCCGAAAAAACTGGAAAAAAAGTTCTTAGAACTGCTCAAGTTGTTAGAATCGTTCAAGCAGTCTGAGCCCAGAGATGAAATAAATCCTTACTTGCTCAATAAAGTTCTATCCTCAAGAAAGAGTTTCATAATCAGGATGAGAACGTTTGCCGTTAAGGCCAAGGATTTCACTCATACAGATTTCGAGGAAGTAGAGGATTCTATTCAGCGAGTAATGGATTTTTTGAAAACAGCTTCTAAACTCGGAATAGATTACTCTGATAAGTTGAGCATTGCGTTCAAAAAAGAGATCGCTGAAATCGGAAAAAAACTTGAGGGAATAAGCAAAGAATTCACTGAAATAAAAAAAGAAATGGACGAAAGAAATGAGGTTAGACAAGGGTTTAAGAACAGGATAAGAAAACTGGAAAGAATAAAAAAATTGGAAGAAATGATTTCTTCAACCCTAGCTGAAGATAAAAAAGCAAAGAAGGAGGTCGCCGAACTGGAGGAACAATTAGATTCGAGAAAACAGGAAGTCAAGAAGTTTGAGGAAAGCGCTGGGCTGAAACAGTTGGAAAGTCTTGAAAATCAATTAGTGGACATAAATGATAAAATAGACACTTTGAAAAGCGTTGTAACAGCAAAGCTATCAGAATCAGGCAAGGCGTTAAAAAAGTATGCTAACCTTCGGCCAGGGGACAAGGAACTAACACTGTTTTTGGAAGACCCTTTTTCTATAATTGATTCCGCTAAAATAATGGTTTGGTTAAACGAAGCCCGATCCCTTGTCGAGAAAGAAGCGATTCAATTGAAACCAAAACAAAAAATTAAATCATTAAAATCCTTATCAGCCATTGACAGAAGTTATTTCGATAAAGCTCATTTAAACCTGGCAGAACTATTATTACAGAAAAAAACTATTGAAAACATTATTGATTCATCTGACTTGCACTCTGAACTGGACGAGCTTAAGAAAAGCATATTATTCTTTGAGAACAACCTAAAAATAAAAAAAGAGGTTTTCCCAAAAAATCAGGAGATACGAAAAGTTGCTGAGGAAGAGTTAGGTGACGAAAAAAGAAAAGTGAATAAATTGTTGTCCGAGCATTCTTTAGTTCTGGAAGATATTTAAACAAGAATGTTCTTTTATTGAACCATGGATGAAACACCTAACATTGATAGAGTGCTAAAATTTGTTAATGGTCTTATAAAAGAGGTTAATCAGCAAGTTAAATCGAAGGTGGGAGAGTTAGAAATAAAGTACAAGGAAGGAAGACTTGTTAAAGACACCAAAGAATTAACCGCTAAAAAGTTAAGAGAAATAGCTGAAGCTCTTGAAGAAAAGCCCAACAAATAAAATAAGATCTTTTGAACAGGACGATAAAATCCTTTTTTTTTAGGTTTTTGAACCTAAAATTTATTCTTTAATTTTTTTTTCTCAGCAGAAAGTGCTTGCAAAAACTTATTTAAAAAGCTCGCCATTCTTTTTTTATTAAAGTAAATGAAGTTTTCCAACGTGATAAAATATTATAAGAGGAAGGATGTTCAAGAACGAATCTTAGAGGTCTGTAAGGACAGGGAAGTCATTCCAAGGTATTGGAACGGAGGTTTCGGCAAAAGACCTGACACGATAATGTTCAAGAACGATGTTAACCGTTTTGTTCGCGATGGCGCGACATCCTTCCACACGTCAGAGGAGAGGTGGACGAATCCTTTGGACTTGTCCACGAACATGAACCGAGCTCAAATGGACGAGCTTCGCTCAGGATGGGATTTCATATTGGACATTGACCCGAAGAACTGGGAGTACGGCAGGATTTGCGCCAAATTACTTGTCGAAGCTTTGGAATCCCACGGAGTAAAGTCGTATTCAATAAAGTTCAGTGGAGGCAAAGGATGGCACGTTGGAGTGCCGTGGGAAGCGTTCCCGAAGATGATTAATAAAAAAGAGGTTAGAAAACTGTTTCCTGAAGCTTCCAGAACCCTTGCAGCTTATCTAAAAGACTTGATAAAAGAGCATTTGAGGAGAGAATTATTGGCTTTAGAAGACAGTTCTCTAAAAAGGATTTCTAAGAGGGCGGGGGTCAAGCAAGAAGAACTTTTCGTTAACAACGAATTTGACCCTTACTCGGTAATCGAAGTGGACACCATACTCATATCTCCGCGCCACTTGTATAGGACGCCGTACTCTTTTAACGAGAAAACTTGGCTGGTGTCAATACCTATGACTAAGCAGGGTTTGGACGAGTTCTCGCTTGATCATGCAAAGCCGGAGAACGTGAAAACAAGTCACGGCTTTTTTGATAAGAAAGCGTCGCCAGGTGAAGCGGAGAATTTGATGGTTCAGGCAATGGATTGGGCTCAAAAGAATGTGGTGAAAGAAGATGTTTCTGTTGAGAGGGATTACGAACTGCCGGAAAAAGCTGTGAATAAAGAAATGTTCCCTCCGTGCATACAGTTAATTCTTAAAGGTTTATCTGACGGGAGGAAGCGATCAGTGTTCATTTTGAATAATTTCTTGAAGACTCAGGGGTGGGAAAACCATGACATTAAAAGAGAGTTGTTGAACTGGAATAAAAAGAACGAAGAGTCCCTGCCAGAACAGTACATAAACTCTCAGCTTAACTGGTCTAAAAAAAATAAGGACGAAAGATTCCCTCCTCCTAACTGTGATAACAAGTCTTATTACGTGGACATTGGCGTGTGCAAGCCAGACCACTTTTGCAAAAGAATAAAGAATCCTTCCTCTTATCCTTTTTTTAAAACACGCTCTTTAAGGAAAAGGTCTTCTGCAAAACATTAAAATTAATAAAACCTGCGCGGCTTCTTTCAAAGCATGGGTGAAGAAGACATTTTAACGTATGAAGAGTTAAGAAACATTCAGAGAAAAGAGCGAATCAACCGTTCACTTCAACCATTGGAACCTGATTTCTTGAAAAAGGTTAGTTCTTACCTTGACAAGAAAAAAGAATTGTTGCAGAAAACTATAGGTGATGGAAACAGGTTTTCAGTTGATATGGGCAATAAGATAAACAATGAGGTCAGCAACGCGCAGAGAGTGCTGAAAGATATAATGGAGCGCAGGGAAAGCAAGATAATGCTTCAAGGTCTTATGGACGCTAGGGCAGGAGTCCCTGCGGAAAACGTTTTAAACATGCTTCCTTTAGAGAAAGGGATTTACAAAAACATTTTCGAAGCGATATCTAAGTACAGGAAAGAGTGTTTTTACCCATTGCTCGCAGGACAGTTCGTCCAGAAAGAACTGGTCAGCGATGAACCTTTAACCCAGGCAATCACGTTGCTGTCAAGCGTTCCGGAGTTCTTGTGGAAGGACTCCAACAAGTATGGCCCGTTCGACGAAGGAGATTCCGTGGAAGTGCCTTTAGAACTCGCTAAATTCCTGCTCGCCCAGAAAAAAGCTGTTGCAGGAAAACAAATGGAAAAAGCTTGACCAAAAAGAGTCTTTTATTTTTTCAAAAACTTTTTTAAAGGAATACTCTTAAAAAGGGTTACCAACCCAATTTAATCTAAAATGAAGATGCCTAAGAAACAAAAAAGATACTGCCCTAAATGTAAGAAAAACACTGAGCAAAAAGTGAGTAGAGAGAAAACGAGTGGTAATAGAGGTAAGCTCGGCAAGGGCAGAAGAAAACTTGCCAAGATTAAAAAAGGTTATGGCGGTTTTCCATACCCGAAAATAGAGAAAGGCAACAGGTATGGCTCAAAAAACACTAAGAAAGTGGCTTTAAAGTACGAGTGCCCTGTTTGTAAGAAGAAAACTATAAGCAAGCGAGGCTTCAGGGCAAAGAAATTCGAAATGGAGTGAAAAAAAAAGATTATGGAAGAAATTATTAAAACGCCGACGAGCAAGTTCATAAAAGTAAAATGTTCTTGCAAGAACGAGCAAATAATTTTTGGCAAGGCCTCAAGCACTGTCAAATGCTTGGTGTGCGATAAAGTACTCTCTAAACCTAGAGGCGGAAAATCCGTTATAAAAGGAAAAGTTGTTGAGGTTCTGTAAACGGGCAATGATTAAAAAAAAAGGTTATCCTGAACCAAAAGAGTTAGTTTTATGCACTGTTAAAGAAGTTTTCTCTCACAGCGCGTTCCTAACACTTGACGAATACGAGAGGAAAGAAGGAATGCTTCATATATCCCAAATAGCGTACGGGAGGATAAGAAACATTCGAGATCATGTTAAACCCGGCAAAAAAATGATTTGCAAAGTGACTCGAACCAACCCTAGCAAAGGGCACATAGACCTTTCTCTTAAAATTGTTTCTCAAATTGACAGCAAAAAGAAAATCAATGAGTACAGAAGAGAGAGAAGAATTGACAGTTTTCTGCATGTGCTCGCCAAAAAACAAGGGATGAAAGAAGCTGACGTTAAAGACCTGGAATCCAGAATAATTCAAGATTTCGATTCGTTATCCGAGTTCGCCACCAGCGTTCGGGAAACGGGTGACGAGACGTTCAAAGGATTAAAGGTTGGCAAGAAATGGGTGGAAGAGTTCAAAAAATTCGTTGAACAAGATCTTGACAAGAAAAAAGAAGTTGAGATAAAAGCCAATATGAAAGTGTTCTCCAAACAAGGTGATGGGGTGGAACGAATTAAAAGCTTTTTCAGCGAACTCAAAAAACTTAACAAAGAAGTTTCTTTCGAGTACTTGGGCGCCCCAAATTACATGTTAAGACTGGTTTCATTGGATTACAAGAAATCGGAGAAGCAATTGGCCAAACTGACAGAGCAGGCGGAAAAAATGGCTAGAGAAGAAAAAATTGAGTTAGAAATCACTAGAAAATGAAGATACATTACTGTACGTCGTGCTTGCAATACACGTTGGAAAAAAATTGTCCTGGTTGCGGTCAAAAAACTGTTAACAAGGAACCCGCCAAGTTAAAGGAAGACGGGCACGCGAAGCACAGAAAAAAAAAGGTTTGAGGAAACAGATTAAGATGAGGATAATAAAACACGGAAAACAGCCGAAAACGAGTAACGCTTACCTTATTGAAGGCTTGCCAGGCATCGGGAATGTTGCCAGGATTTGCGCTGATTACCTTATAGACAAGTTGAAAGCTAAAAAAATAATGTCTCTTTACTCAAAAACCCTGCCCAATTACGTTTTCGTGAACGATGACAATTTTGCGAACATGCCTTGCGTGGATTTCTATCACAGCAAGGTTGGAAAGAAAGATTTGATATTTTTGGTCGGCGACGTTCAGCCCATGGAAGACCAGAAAAGCCATAAACTCACTGAAGAAATACTTAATGCGTGCAAGCCGTTCAAGGTTAAAACCATTTTAACACTTGGAGGAATCGGTTTAAGAAAGCAGGTTAAGAAAGTGAGGGTTCACGCAGCGGTAACTGATAAAAAATATGTTAAAGAGCTTAAAAAATTGGGAGTGGTTTTTGAAGGCAACAAGACTGTTAGCGTTATAGTTGGGGCAGCGGGAACGCTGTTGGGTTGGGGGGCTATTAACGGTTTGAAAGGCTTTTCCTTGTTAGCCGAGACTTTGACTTCGCCTGGTTACGTGGGGATTCGTTCGGCTCGAGCCATCCTGGAAGTGTTGATGAAATACTTTAACCTCAAAATAAGTCTTAAAGGGTTGGATAAGGAAATCAAAGAGTTCGAAAAGTTCAGTCAGCAAAGAATGCGCATGATAAAGAAAAAAATTCTTCCAAAAAACCTGCAATACATCGGTTAATATCTTGGTTGGGCTACAATGCTTATTTGCTGTGAGTCCGTGCAATACCTGTAAACAACGAAAGCGTTCAGCCTTCCTGAAGCCTCGTCAAAATCGTCCAGTGGAGCCACGTTAAAAACCGCTTTTAAACTCTTGTCAGTCCCGCTTATTAGTTTAACATCGCTTGCAGTGCAAGTGAACTCGTCAACCCCTTCCAAGCAGTCAAAGTGGGGTTGCTCAACCCCTTCCATGTTAATTCTTCCACCCATCTTAGGAATGGTTAGCACGACTGTTTTCACGTACTCGGGAGCACCATAATAAGAATCACTGATCGTGTCGTTGCCCACAAAACCTTTAACCTTGTCATTATGAACGTTGATTTTTAGAAAAGCATTCTCTTTCTCGTCGTAAAGACGATTAACCTCGAATGACATGTCAACCACTCCCCTGTTAGTGCCTGACAGCATTTCAGGAACTTCGCCGTTCCAGTTATTGCCTGCCACGAACACGTCTTGATAAGAAATGGTTCTGTAAACGTAGCACAACCTCATTTTAGGCATGTACGAGCCCCTGACAGCAAGGTCTTCAGGGATTTGCATGACCCAGCTGAACTCTGCGTCCTCTTCAGGGTGCAGTTTGCTAACAGTTTTTTTCATGCCTCCAGTGACTTTAAGGTCAGCGGTGTTAAGGATCTCGCCATAAATTTTTTCGGCAACAACGTCGCCTTGATTGGTTATTTTGGCGTTGATGGTTAACTCGTCACCCGGCCTTAACGAGGCCGAATCCGCTTCAAAAGAGTCTATGATAATTCCTTTTCCTTTTGGTTGTTCTCCAACGCAACCTAACAGGATAATCATTGTCAGAAAAACGATTATTGGTAGGGCTTTCATTCTAATAATGATAATCAGTGTAATCGCTCTTTTATAAAAGTTTTCAGTCAGGTTCAGCAGTAATGGACAGGGCGGGGCTTTGCACGCAGTACCTGTAATCAATTATTGCTCTTATTCTTCCGCTGACCTCGCTGTCACTTCTTCCAGGATTGGTGTTGAAGAATATTTTGAGGCTTCTCTCCAAGCCGACCATCATTCTAACGTTTTTCGCAGTGCAAACAACTTGCGCGCCTGGCTCCACTAATCCTTGATTAAACTCTTCCAGCACTGTTTCATCACTGCTTTGAATCTCGCAACTGAAGTCCGCTTGCTGAATGCCTGGCTCGTTAAATTTCTTATCATACCCCGTGAAATTGATTATGGTCCGAGTTTCCGGCTCCCCTGTCGCGTTTAAGAACTCTTCAGTCAGCCCAGTTATTATCAGGGTTACCTTGGTTATGAGATTCTCGTTCCCGTAATTGTAAACACTGATATCGTTTATCTTGTTCGTGTTGTTCGCCACGAAACCGTTTTCAATATTAGTTATAGTTACTTCAAATGATTGATCCTGCTTTTCCCCTTTGTAAGGCTCTTTGGTTTCAAAACCCACTTTTAACGGCGCCCTGCTAGAACCTTTAACCAGCACAGGTATATCTTGATTCCATCTTGTGCCAACAAATAACACGTCAGAGTAAGCTGTTGAGTTGTAAACGTAACAAACCCTGGCAAAAGGGTAGTAATTATTGTACACTGCTAGGTCTTCAGGCACTTGAAAGTCCCAAACTATTTCGTCCTTGTCAAAAACGTCAAGGTTGGGTGACGTGGTCGTCTGACGCAAGGGAGTAAGGTTTATCAATTCCCCGTAAGCGTAGACTTCTGAGAAGACTTGCCTTGCCTGCAGGTTCCCAACGTTTTGGACTGTGAGAACGAATGTTAGCTCGTCTTTGGGTTCAGCGTGGGTTTGCGTGGTGGTAAAATTCAGTATTGCCATTCCATTCCCAAGAACAACTTCTTCTCCACTCCTTGTCGTTTCGGTTTGCGTGCATCCAGCCATAACCACACTAGTTAAAATGATGAATGTTGTTAGCAAAACTTCTTTTTTCATATTAGGTTAGGCGGGACCACGCTTACGCTCGTGTCACCGCTAATAACATAAGTGTAGTAAATCTTAATATTAAAAGTGTACGTTTTTTGAGGGATCTTATTGAACTGAAGACTTCTCATCTCGCTACCAGGGTCCGTCGCGTTCCCAAAAGTAAATGGAAGTATGAATATTCTTCCTCCAGCAAGTCTTTCAGGAGATATTATCTGGCTAACCGAGTTAGTGCCTAACTGAGTTGTCATCTCCACTCCCTGCCGCTGGCACGTGCACGCCCCGTAAGAAATGCATTTATCGCTGAAAAGGTCGGAGCCTTCTGGGCACGTGCAACTACTAGTGACGGCTTCACATTTTCCAAGATAACATATCATTCCTTTACCGCACATTTCAAAGTCAGTCGCGTCATCTACTAATCCATTGCAGTCATCGTCCAAACCATTACAGTCTTCATAAGTCAAAGCGTCGCACACACTCCATTGAGCGTTAACGCATTGTTGTTCTCCGCTAACGCACGACCCAACAGTGTAGTCCTGGCAAGCCCTGCTTATTGATTCCCCGTCCATCCCGTCAACCATTCCATCTCCTTCATTGTCCACTCCATCGCAAAGACTTTCCTGACCCCAAGCTTCCGCCCTCCCTCCGGCGAGCTCGTCTTCCCCATCAGTTAAGCCGTTCCAATCGTCGTCAAAACCGTTGTCCAGTAAGTCCTGGCAATTCCAGTTTTCACAACCAATTCCTGTGACGCCAGCGAGCTCTAATGGGTTGCAAACACCGTCGTTGCAAAGCCCTGGCGCGCAATAACTTGTTGAGCAATAACCCCTGCTGTCAACGCCAACATAGCACCTGTGACCATTCTCGTCGCGAGAACAGGTTTGATCGCAGTCCCCGCCAGCACTGATTATTGTTGTTACGTCACTGCAAGTGTAATAAGTAATTTCCGAAAGAGTTGTGCGGGCAACGTCCCCATCACAGTTCGGCGCGTTTAATATTTCTTGTCCAATATCATAAGCTATTTGATCTAATGAGTTTCCAGGTTCTTCCGCAGGACCACAAGTGTTCACTGCCTCCCCGCAACCTAATCCCGAGTCGCAGCACCACTTGTCAACTCCTGAACCGCACGTTTCTTCACCTTCATAACAAAAAGACCCGGCGGTCTTGCAGGAAAGTGCTTCGTCCCCGCAAACCATTGTTCTTGACTCGTAAGTGTTAGAACAACACCACTCTTCTCCTTCAATGGAGCAATGGTTCTCGTCTTGAGCGCACACAGTGGCCACGCAACTATCAATGGATGTGGATGAGAACGTGACGTAACCAGTTTCCCCTTCTAAGACGTGCACTGCCTTCACGCCTGAATAAGCGGACGCGGTGTCAAAGTAGATTCCAATTGAGTCCACGTGCAAGTAACCGGATGGAGGCGTGTAATCGTTTGTTAGCATCCAGTTGACTGTTTCAGGGCTTGATAAGTAGTCCGAATAAGTTGTCGTGGTTTCAGGGTAATAATATTTGATTGTTCCTTCACTGTTTTTCGCCTTTAACTCTAAGTAGTCGTTAACCACGAAGACCAGTTCTCCCAGGTTTTGGGCTGGAGAAGTTATGGTAAGCCCTTTGGATATTAATGATAATGAGTAATCCCCTAGGTTCGCGCTAGTGATTTCTGAACCGCTTTCGTACATGCTTATCAAATGGTTCGTCCAACTCGTCGGACAGTAATTTTTGGTTGTTGACTCGCCTGTAAAGAAGCCGTCCCCGGATTTGTCGACAGCGCTTAATGGCTTGCCGTTTTGGTTAATGCAGGATGTTGCAATCTTTCCATCAGTTTCGCTCCAAATGTTTACGCCGAGGTCAGGGTCTTCTTCTCCCTCGTCGTCTTGCACGTAGAAAGGATCTGAAGGGGTTAATGAAAGAAGAGTTGGGGTGGCTGGTGGAGTAATTGGGCCGGTGTACTCTACTTCTCTGAGAGAGTGAATGTCTAAAAAGAGGGTGTGAGAGATTAGTGGAGTCCAGCGAAGGATTGTTGAATCCAGTGTTATTCCTCCTCTTAAGTAAACACCGTCCTCGCACACGCCAGTCATTAAATCAACAATTCTTCCTCCGCAGCAACCCGGTTCAATCATTGTTCGGTAATAATCTTTAAGGTCTACAAAATTGTTTCCACAACAAATGAAGTCAGGGCTTGTCACGTAGCGCGGATTACCATCACAACAAATGAATGTTTCTCCACTCCCAGCGCTTTCAACGAATCTTCCTCCGCAACATTCTTTTCCTTGAGCGTCACTAGCAGTGAAAAGGTTTCCGTCACAGCAAGCGTACATTTGAGTGTCGTACTGTGTTGCCTTGCAGCAAGCACTTCCTTCTGGGACGGGACTGCAATCAGTTGAGCACGAGCAGAAGTTTTCTCCTGGCTCGCACAGGAAGTTGCCGCATTCCTGCAGGCTTCCCCCTTTAGTTTCAATGCATTGTCCTTGCACAAACGCGTCAGCGTTAATTACTCCTTTTGTCCAACCATATTTTTCTAAGCCATCTTCTGAAAGGTCAAGTTCTTGGGGATAAGTTACCACGACTATGGCCTGTTTTTTTCCAATATATCCTACTCCAATGTTTTGCACGCTGAAAACATAGTTGTATTTGGGACTGTTACCAGAGTCAGGGAATATGATTGGTTGACTGGTTTCAGGGTGGATGCCGACCTCGCTATTAGACTCGCTGGAAGTCCCCGATATTTTCCATTGCTCGCCACTCCTCTTTTTTCTTTGCACTTCGCTTTGGCTTAGCGCTATAACGTTTTGCGTCGCGCTCGTCGAGTAATCATAATTTACGGAGTAGCTTATTCTATGGTCGTAAGGAAGATTGTTTATCATGACGTCTATAGGTGCTTGCAATAACCATAAGACGTCAAGCTCGTCGTCAGCTAGTAATTTGTTCATCGCTCTTTGCGAGTAAGTAACTGTTGGATCCATGTCGTAGAACCCTTCACACCATTCAATTGATGATTCTGTTATTTTCACTTCCTGATCTCTTCCTGACCCGAACCCGCATGCACAGTTTGTGGGGCAGTCGTCGCTTATGATTAATGCAGTGGAGGATTCTGAGCCGTAAAACCTGCAGTCGCAAGTGTATTGGCTCACGCTTGAAGCGTCAAGCGTGTCTGTCGCACAATAATAACTGTTCTCTGAACAAGGGGTTATTCCATCATACCAAGGATAGTATGATTGACTTATTGTTTCTCCGCCAATGTTGACGCACGAGTTGGATTCGCCGCAAGTAACTCCTGAACTCTTGTCAGAGCAGCACCATGAATCGCACGTGGTAGAGTCCGGACCGCAAGACGGGGTGTAGCAGTAAAACTGTATTCTTCCAGCTTCTTCTACTGGAACGTATTGATAGTTTTCAGGACATTTTTGAACAAAGTATTGTTCGTTAGGGTGTTGTAAAGCTAGTTGCGCGAGGTTAGGGTCGTTCCTGAACTGGTCCATTATCATTCCAATGTAGGAGGGGTCACTGCTGTGAGGCCTGCAAATGCCTGACATGACATCAGCGTAGCTTGAGCCGGTTATTGATTGGCAAACGTATTCGCCGTCAACAAGTTTTAGAGAATAGCCTGAAGGGCATGAGCGAGGGTTTCCTTCGGTCTCGCAGTCCAAAGTGGATGGATTGTAATCGTTGTTAGGGCATTGCGCTCGGTAAGTGTTAGGCTCGTACGCGCCTCCGCATTCCACTATTTTGAAAGGGGCGACGTTATCCAGTGATACCACAATGTTTTTCGCGTCGTCTCCGAGAGCGTTATTCCTGATTACGAGTTCAACGTATTCTTGACCTGCTGGCAGTAGGGTGGTGGTTCCTACCCTGAATTCTAAGGCTCCGACTCCTTCGTTTGATTTTAGCTTAGACTCTGTTTTTGATGGACCCGTTGCGGTGCAGCCAGCTAGAATGATGATAAGTGATAAAGTGAGCCAGGTTTTTTGGTTCATTGTTTCACCACAGTTCCTTGAGCGCTTCCTTTTTTGGTGTAAGTGTAGAAGACGTCGCCTCTTATCAGAAAGGTTTTTTCTTTTTCAGCTTTTAGAGGGTTTACGTATATTGGGAATCTGTACAGGCTTCCTTCTTCCACGCTGGGCAGTTGGCTTTCGCAAACCACGTATCCTAACTGGGATAACGCGTCCAGGCTTTCTGTTAAGTATTCGTCTTCCACTTTATCAAGCAGGCCTGTTATCACGAGCAGTTGGTCTTCCGTGTTCGCGGTTTGGTTGTAGCACTGGAATTCTTTAGTGCTCACCGGTTCTTCCGAGAATCTTTGGCATAGGAACCATCCCCCAACACTTGTTCTCAGGCTGGGTGGGCAAGTGTCAGGCACTTCGTACGCATCGTACTTGTTTTCTTGTCTGACGATTCCTGAACCCGCTTCCTTGCACCCCGTGTCATAGCTTTCCGCGCACACCACAGTGTTTAACGCTCCAGCGTCATCTAAATAACTGTTTTTGCAGCACCAAGTTTCGCCTCCACCAGTGCAGTAGTTTTCCTGCCCTGCCCTGCAAGCGTAGTAACCGCAGGGCTTGTCAATGCTTAATAAGTCCCAGCCCACGTCGTAGAGTTGTTGAGCGTTTAATTCGTAGAACCCGGGCGCGCACGCCCCTTCGCAGCGCGTTCTGTCCTCGTTCAGCGTCATGCCGTCGGTCGTGCAGTAAGTCTGGTCGTTGATTCGGGTTGGGTCGGATAATTCTTGAGGTACTGATAAGTATATCTTGTTCACCTGGTTGACGTAACCGCTTCCAGCGTTCACTATTCCCCAAGTGAATATGGACGTGCCTGTTGTGTCGAAGACGGGTTGTGTTCCGATGCTTTGACTGCTCAGAACTGTTCCGTAAGATACAGTGGTTTTTGGGTTGGAGAACTGCATGAGTCCCTGCTCCATTTTTTCTTTAGCGTACTTACTTTCTATAATGGTTATTGGGTAAAGGGTTCGAGTGTAGTATTCAGTGGTTGCTTCCGCGACAATGTTTACCGCGTCGCCTTCAAGGACTCCAATGACTTCGATGGTTTCGCAGTTTATTCTCGCGCTGGTTCCTTTTGGAATGTCTGTTACGCGGAGGTAATCATCCCATTTCCACACTGTTTCGGTGATGTTATATCCAGAAGTTCTGCCCCTGCCTTTGCAGTCAAACAATACTTTTTGGCCTTCCACTCCGCCGGGAAGTATTTCTCCTGTGAAAGTGACGTTCATTTCTTTGATGTCAGCATCCCCGTCATTTTTTATTTCTATCACCACGCTGGTGCGGTTCGTGAAAAGGTTTATCCTATCGGGAAGTAATTGTACGCTGGTTACAGTGAAGCCCGTGTTGGGTGGCGCGCTACCAATGTTTCCTATTAAGCTTCCTCCTGACCTGAAACTGGCTTGTTGTTGTAGTTCGTAGGCTTCAGGATTGGTGAGGGGCATTAGAATAGTGTTGAAAGAATTGGCTAGGTTTTCGCTCATCCCTCTGCTCGCTCCTGCCATGACTCCGAAACTGCTTCTAATCACTGGATTGGTTACAAGAAATGGCATCCAGATTATTGCGTAGAAAAATATGAAAGTTACTCCTAGCATCCATGTGTAGTTGAAGATTTCTGGGCTTATGCTTTTTGCAGGGTAGTCAACCATGAGGAAGACTCCTATGAGCAGTCCTGCTTTTATGAGGTAGCTGAGGATGTTGTAGAAAGGACCTCCTTCTGGACCGAGTGGGGGGACTCCTGCTATTGCTTGGCTTGGCGACCACATGTTAAAAATCATTAAGTTGAAGAAGCCTTGTATTAATTCTATACTAAATATAAATCCTATAAGACGTATTATGAATAGGAATAATACGATTATGTATATCGCTTTTCCCGCGTTTCCTTCGCTTTCTCCGCTATCCTTGGCGGTCATGTAGCTTATTAGCATGAGGATTATGGTTGGCACGTTTGCCAAGATTGCAATGATCATGTTGGAGCCTTCAAGGATGGCGCCAGCAGCCCCGCCTCCAGGTAGCATGAGGTTTCCCATGACCACGAAGGGAGCTATGAGTCCTAGGAATTTTAGTTCTCCGAAAAGTATTTTTGAGAGGGCTATCGCGAGGATGAGGGTTATCCAGGAGAAAATCCATTCCATTCCTTGGAAGATGCCGCCTAAAGCGATAACAACCATTAAGATGATGATTGTTGCCAGGACTTGGGGTAACCCTATATTTCCAATGTTTAATCCTAGTTCATCACCACTTATTCCTATGTCCACCATTCCCCGCTTGCTTGTTTTAGGCCAACCCATTATATAGACGTTAAATAATTTGGAGCTGATTTGTTTTAAACTTTTTCTATCCAATAAGCTCAATTAAAAAGAAAGAGATTAAGTGAATTTGTCAGTTCCAGTACATTCTCACGCTGTTCAAGTTAAATCTGCCTTCCTGACTCGTGATGGTTAGTTTGTTAGAACCCAAATCTATCTCAGAGCTTGGGAGAATGAACCTGTTGTAACCCCTGTTTATGGAGTCAGCTCTCTCGTACTTCGTGACTTGTCTGAACACGAATTCTAAACCCCCGTTCGGAGCCATGTTAGCCAAATCGTACTCTACAGTAAAGTTGCTAGCTTTATCGACAACGTCTCCCTGAACGTTATAATAAATGTCGTAGCTTGAGACGCCAACGTCCCTCTCAAACAAGGAAAATTGCACGTCAGATAAATCATAAACGCCTCCAGGACTTGTTGAAAAACTTATGGTGTTAATACCTGCTGTCAACCCCGCTGAAGTGGTGCTGACCTCTGCTTGGTATCTAGCTTCTCTTTCAGAGGGCTTGCCATTGTAAATTAGGACGTCGTTTAACCTGAGAGACATGGTTCCATTTGTTTGAGCGTTCACGACTTTGAAATAAATTTTTGCTGTCCCATCGACGACGCTTGATAAACTGAATTCTCGAGAAACCTCGTTCACGTTCAGCGAGTACGCGTGCTCAACAATTTTGAAACTGTTAAGCCCGCAAACCTGTGTTTCCCAGAAAGCCATTCCTTTGAAAACGCATTCTACTCTTAAGGTATTCGTGCCTTCGTAAACATTGTTATCTAATTCTAGGGAAACTATTTGCCCGTTCACGGCTGTTTCGGAATAAATGTTCTTGCTGTCAACGAAAACGTTAATTGTTGGCGTCCCGATAACTGTTCCTGTTTTGAAACTAACAGTTATTCTTTCGAGGCCCAGTTCATCAAAGTTCAAGCTTTTGGTGTAAGTGCCTGCGCTGAAAATGCTGGTTGTTAACCTTAATTGAGGCATGCTCTCCAAATCTTTGTCGATTAAAGGGTAGTCAAGGCTGGCAGTGCCGAAATCATGGGTCATTATTGGTTCTCCAGTTCCTTTTCCAACCCATCCTATTCCTATGATGTGGAATAAGTCGTGCTCGCCTAAGGTAGCGTTGCCGTCCCCGCTTATCATTTCGTTTCCGGGGTTGAGTAGTCTTTGCCTTTCAGGGGGCTGAACCCAAATAATGTAGAACACGAAAAGGATTATGAATAGGATTAACGCGACTGGAACCGCTATTTGACCCTTTTTCATGTTTAAAGAAATGGCTTTTTGAGTTTATAAATTTAATAGTTACTGGCAATTAGGGCAAAGAGTTTTTAAAATCAGCAGATTTTTGTTTTATCTTAAATGGTTAAAGAAAAAGTCTTAAAATTCTTTGAAGACAGGGGTTTCACTGAACTAAGACCTCCCCAAAAACTGGCTGTAGAACAAGGCCTTTTCGAAGGCAAAAACATGGTGATAGCGTCCCCCACGGCTTCTGGAAAAACGCTAGTGGCCGAAATGGCTTTTCTGCACAATCTTTTAAAAGGAAAGGGTAAAGCGCTTTACTTAGTCCCGCTTCGAGCCCTTGCTTTCGAGAAACGCGAGGAATTCAAAAAAGCTTATCCTCAATACAAAGTTGGTTTGAGCGTGGGCGATTACGATTCCGGAGACGAGTGGCTGTCCAACCATGATATCATAATATCTTCTTTCGAGAAAATGGATTCATTAATGCGTCACGGAGCTCCATGGATTTTTTCGATAAGCACGGTGATAATTGACGAATGCCATTTAATCACGGACCCGGGAAGAGGGCCCACACTTGAAGTCCTGCTGACTAAGCTGAGAAAAATAATTCCAAGAGCGCAATTCATTGCTCTATCGGCCACGATAAGCAACGCTGAAGAACTATCCCTATGGCTGGACGCCGAATTGGTCAAGAGCGATTATCGTCCGGTCAAACTGTTTAAAGGAGTTTACCAAAACGGAAAAATCTATTTTGGAAATCAAGAAAAAAAAGTTGATTCAGCGGAAAACGACCCGTCAGCTAACCTCGCTAAAGACACGTTGTCCAAAAAAAAGCAGTGCATCTTCTTTTTATCCTCAAGGAGAAACGCTGAGAGCTTGGCAAGAAAACTGAAAAGCTTGGTCAAAACTTTTCTAACAAGCTCGGAGAAACAAGAACTCGAAAAACTAAGCGATAAAGTGCTGAACGCTTTGGAATCCCCGACCACTCAATGCAAACGATTATCTGAGGGTGTTTTGTCAGGAGTTGCGTTCCACCACGCAGGGCTCATGAACTCTCAGCGAAACTTGCTGCAAGAAGCTTTCAAAAACAGGTTGCTAAAAATTTTGTGCGCAACCCCCACGCTCGCCATGGGAGTTAACCTACCCGCCTGGAGAGTCGTGATCAGGGATTTGAAGCGCTATTCAACGCATCATGGCATGGCGTGGATTCCAGTGCTTGAGTACCATCAGTTCGCGGGCAGGGCGGGCAGGCCGGGGTACGATGAGGATGGTCAAGCCTTGTGCATTGCTCGCAGCGACGAGGAGAAAGAAGAGATTTTTGAGAGGTACGTGTTTGGGGATAGTGAAGAAATACTGTCCAAACTAGGGGTGGAGCCCGTGCTGAGAATGCACTCCCTATCCTTGATTGCATCGCTTTTCGCTCGCTCCAGAGAAGAATTGGCCAAGTTTTTCGGCCAAACTTTTTACGCCAAACAGTATGGTAACATTCAGGAAATCGAGAGCAAACTTGATAAGATTGTTGACGAGTTCGTAGAGTGGGGTTTTGCCACGGAAATTGATGATAAGTTGCAGGCAACACTTATTGGAAAAAGGATTTCAGAACTTTACTTAGACCCTTTAACAGGTCGAAACCTGATTCAACGCTTGGAACGCTCAAAAGAAAAAATTTTTGAGGGAATGTCATTATTGCATATGGCTTGCAACACGATTGAAATGAAGCCATCGCTTTACGTTAAAGACGCCGAGTTCTTGGAGCTTCAGTCCATGCTAGCAGAGTTTTCTGACGTTTTACTGGAGGACGAGCCAAGCCCATGGGATTATTCATTCATGAGTTACGTTTCAGCTTTTAAGACTTCACTAATGTTTTCGGACTGGTTGGATGAGAAGGGGGAGGATTACTTGATGGAAAAGTGGCGGGTGCCTCCAGGACAGTTGCGAGTCAAACTGTATAATATTGATTGGGTGTTGTACTCAGCTCAGGAGCTCGCAAAACTCTTGAAAATTCGCAACATTACCAGCAGTATTCAGCGGTTGAGGTTCAGGCTCAAGTACGGGGTTAAGGAAGAGCTATTGCCGTTGCTTAAGTTTAAAGGTGTTGGCAGGGTTAGGGCGAGGAAATTGTTCAACGCTGGCATAAAAAATGTTGGGGGCGTCAAAAAAGTTTCTTTGGAAAAGTTGGAGTCAATTCTTGGCAAAGTGATTGGCGGAAAAGTGAAAGAGCAAACCCTTACTGGAAAAGAGGAGAAAGGCCTGAAAGAATGGACTGAGTTAAAAGGTTAGGGGGAATTCGAGGTTGTTGAAAGCTTTTTCTTTGTTTAAGTGCTGAACCATTTTTTCAACGCTTTTCCTGCCTGTTTCACTGGTCCATTCGTCATCGTCCGGGATTTCGCTTAAAGTTATTGGCGTGTGGTGACCTATTTCTCGGCGAGTCATTTCTTTGGCGACGAGATCGTGCCTTCTTTTTAAGTAACCGAGTTTGCCGAAAAACTTTATTGCCTCTGGGAACAGGTTGATGTTTTCTTCGTCGTTAAGAACTCGAATGACTTCGTGCAATTCTCCGTGCTCTTTGAGCAACCAGTCATCCTTCAATCGTGCAGGGTTTATCCCATCCCAGATGTTAAGCATGTTCAAATAATTTCAACAAAAACAGGTTATTAAAAGCTTTCTATTTCTTCTGGTATTCGCCTAACTTTTGCTTCCATTCCTTGAGCGTCAAGTTCTTCTGGTCTTTGCCGTGCAGGACCTCTCCGCTGATTATCCGCTCGAAACCAGTTACGGTTTCGGCGCCCCAAAAACAACGGGTTTTTGAGGGTTCCAGAGCACGTACGGCGCGCCGCAACCTTCACAGCTTTTTTGTCCGCCGAACTCGCACCTGCCTTGCTCTTCCCAAAGCTTCAAGCAAAACCCGAGTTCTTCCAACACTTTCATATCAGTCCCAACACCTTCGGAATCGTTACTATCGCGAGAGCGACAGTGATGGCAGGCATGAAGGGGTAAGCCCTTCTGCCCATCAAACTAACGTACACGAGTTTCAGAATCACTTTATCAAATAATACCATTAGTAGGAAGAACACTCCGAACCATAAAGGCTCGAAAATAAATATTAATGGAAGAACTGCGAAGAAGTCACCCCAAGCCACTTTTGACCTGAAAAACGGGACGACGCTCGTCCTCATCAACACGTAAGTAAACGCTATGATCCCCGCCCGGGGAATCAATTGAGACTGGTCAGTCATGAAAAAAACGATTCCTGCAACCACTGCGACCAAAGCCCACAAGTACACGAAACTAACGCTCGCCCGCATCTTCTTCAAATCATCCAGTGTCGCGACAGTGTAAGAGCCGAGCATGAACATCAACAAGTACTCTGTAATCACGAACCATTAATGAGGTTTAATGTTTAAATCATTTTTTGATGAGCGAGACGCGCTTGAAAATCCTGTTTTCGCTAGTTTTTTAAACCAATCAAGCTTACGTTTTTAACAATGAATGTTGAACAAACGATTGATAACCTCTTAAAAGAGAAGGAAATCAAGATTGTTTTGAAAAAACAATTCAGCTCTTTTGATTTATACCCTTCAGGAAGTGACGTTAAAGTAAGGGATTCTTTTGGCAGAACTTATTTCATGGGCGTTGAAGGTTTGAGAAAGTTAGTGGAAGATGAGTATACTTACGTTAAGGAAATAACTTCCAAGAATCCTGAAGGCCTCCAAGAACATTACGTGTACACTCCTTCAAAGCACGGTTTTAAAAAAAAGGTTATGGATTAGAGTAAACTGATTAGTTGAGATCCTTCAACACGGTTGTACGTTCCTTTAGCGCATTCTTTTTCACAGAAAGACTTGGTCCCATCCCCCTGTATCTTAGGCCCGCACACCATGAAAGGTAGTGGCCCGGCTTCAAAAATTTTTTGGGAGCATGGAACGTGACTGGTCGCCGCCACGCAAAGCACGATTTTTTGAAGGTCAAACCCATCAGTAAGACGGTAAAAGAAATGCTTGTCCAATTTCTCTATGAGCTCCCTTTTTTTGAGCAAATCCCCTTTCAAACTAGGCCCCGTCAGGTCGCTGAAATGCAAGTGAAAAGAATCAAACGCTTCCCAATTATCTTTAAGCAATCTCGCCGCGTTGCCAAGCCTTTCTTCAACAGTGTCGCCGCTCGCGTGGAAGTGCTTGGCGTGCACCAAAGCAGCAACCCCTTTGCTGGACAAGTCTGAACTGATAACGCACCACTTACCACCCGTTTTTTTGTCCAAGCTTTCCAAAAAAGTTTTTTCGCTGGAAGGACCTTGAATCAAAATGAAGTTAGCAGGAGGAAGTTCTTTCCGCAAACGCTCCTTGTTCAACGGGTGATTTGACAACATTGCTTTAGCTTTCACCGCGAACTCGTTAAGCACTACCGCGGTTTTCCTGGATTCTTCGGAGCGCTCCAAAGCCTTGCTCGGCTCAACCCTGAAAGGCTTCCCGAACAAGGGAGTGATTTGTTCGATTACCGTGTCGTTGCTGTTGAAAGTTGTGCTGACTCCTTTATCAGGAGTTAGGACTTTGTTCGTGATTTGCTCGCCGTCTAAGAATAACAATCCCTTGCACCCTTTGGTGTGCACGACCTTCATTTTTACGGGAGAAGTGTTAATTATGACGTGGCGGTTCAAGTACTTGTACATTTCTCTGGCTTGCTCGTCTCCTATTTCTATGGGGTGCGCGTTGCCTTCACCGTCCAACGCCATGAGCATTATTTTGAACACTGTCCCGTCGATTTCGACGCCAGCGCCTAACGCGTCCACGACTCCCATTCCAGGGTATTGCGTGGAAGGATTGTAACCGTGAAAAACGAATAAGGTTTCCGGAGTTGTCGGCACGAAATTCTCGCCCATAGGGATAATGGTGCCTGAAGACCCGATGCTGGCGAAGAAATCTATGTTAGGCTTGTTAGCGGATTCCAACGGAGTTTTCTCGCCGAGTTCAGCGTAATAAGTGTCTGATAAGGATTCTATGGTTACCAATATTTTTTTCATCATCTTAGTTTTTTGAGCATTATTTGGCGTTCAACGTGCTCAACCATTCTTTTCATATCTTGTGAAGCGTTCGGGCTTGAGCTTAACGCGTCAGCACCGGATTCAATGAGTGTTCTCAACAGTTCTTTATCAGTTGTTAAATCCGTGCACACGGTTACGTCTAAACCGTTTTTGTGGGAGTTTTCGATAAGGTGTTTCACCGCGTTCATCAAAGGTTTTTTGTGGTCGTGTATTTTTAGCATGAGGTTTCCAGTGTCGTGCGCGAACAATGTTTGTGTCAAGCTTTCCAAGTTCACGCACACCCCGTCGCAATAGTCCTTCAAACCGTTAATCGAGAACAGGAGGCTGGGCGCGTCAACTTTTACGTTCACTTTAAAATCTTCTCCTCTCTCCAAACCTTCCTCTCTCATTATCTTAATCATTTGCTCGACTTCAGAGACTGTTCTCGCGAAAGGAATTATGGCGTGCACATTGTTAAATCCTTTGCTCCGAGCTTTTTTTATAGCCCTGCACTCCAGTCTAAAAGCTTGTTCAAAGTTTTTGTGAACGTGTTTTGAAGCTCCTCGCCACCCAATTAAAGGGTTGTCTTCTTCGGGCTCGTATTCTTCTCCACCCTTAAGTTTTTTCATGCTTTGAGAGTCCAGATCTGTAAAGCTCACGAAAACCGGTTTTGGCTGCACGGTTCTAGCTGTTTGGATTATTTCATCACTGATTACCTCAGAGTACTCGTCTCCTCTTCTGTGAAACAAGAGCCAGTTCGGGTGCCTGCCCAACTTTTTTAAGGTTTTGTCAAGATTGAGGATTCCTATACCATCATAAGAGCTGGAGTGAACTGCTTCTAAGCTTTTAGAGTTCAGAACGTTTACGTAAACGTTTGTGGCAGTAACAATATCCTCTGTGTGCCAAGGTCTTTGCGGAAGTTTTGGATGGGTTTCTTGGATTTTGGGTTCAAAAACCTCTATTTCTTCTTCGGATTTTGTTTCAAGAAGTGATACATGATTGAGGGTTTCTTCTTTTTCTGTCGCGACCCCTGGTTGTTCATAAGAGCCTGTTTCTTGGGTTGGTTGATAGTCCGTGTACGAGACTTGGGCGAGCGCTTCTTCTTCAAAGCTTTCCTCCTCTACGGTGCCAGCAAATATTTTTCCGCTGAAACCGTTAATAGTGATGATTTGATTGTCTTTTATCAGTGTCGTGGCTTCCGGCACTCCCGTGATGCACGGCTTGGATAATTGTCTGCAAAGACTGGCCACGTCTGAAGAAATGCCTCCTTCTTCAATAATCACTCCTCCAGCCATGTCAATCACTTGATTTATCGTGTTTAAAGCTGTTTTAGCGATTATCACGTCACCCATTTCAACGTTGTAAACGTCTTCTTCGCCCCTGATTATTTTGGCTTTTCCAGAGATTATTCCTGGACTGGCGGCTTCGCCTTGCGCGAAAACCTTTTTCTCAAAAGTTTTTTCAACTTCTTCTTTTTCAGGAATGATTAGTTCTTCGCTGTTGAAAGTGAACAGTCGACTGCCTTCGAAACCCCACCAGACAGCTTGGTCAGAGTTTTTTATCCTTCCCACTTTTTTGGCGAGCCCAGCCACTTCTTTTATTTGCTCGTCGTTCAGGACTTGGCTGTTCGCTTTAGCGTTGGATACAGGTTTTTTAATTATTTCACCTGTCACAAAGTCTTTTCCATACATCCATTTTTGTTCGTTTATTTTTTTGTCCATGATCTCCATGCTGGAAGGATTCACTTCATACTTGTCCGGTTGGAGTTCAGACAGGCCAGTACCGAAACCCCAAATGGATTCTATAACAATTTTTTGCTCCCCGTTTACAGGGTTCTTGGTGTACGCCACCCCGCTGGAATCCGTGTTAGCCATTTTTTGGATTATTAACGAGAAAGAAAAGTCTTCGTTATTCTTGGATAATTGGTTCAGGACTTCTGGTTGGAAGAGCATGCTCCTCGCTTTTTTCACTGCTTCGATTAATTGATTGTTCTTAACGTTTAGCAAGGGAAGTCCTGGAATGTTTATGCTAGGATGTGTTGAAGCCCTTATGGTTAATGTGGGAAGGTCTCGACCAGCCCTTATGAGTTCTAAAGCTTTTTTGCCGAGACCAGAGTAATCCCTGCCAGCCAAGTTCATTTTTGCGTGGGCTTGCAGTAACCCGGTTTTCAGCTCTTCAGGGAGCTCTAAATCTTCTTGCATTGTTTCCAGGCTTTGGTTCTCGAATATTTTTGAGAATTGTTTTGAAGTTATTACAAATCCTGTTGGCGTGAGTATTTTTGATTGATACATGTCTGATAGAGTGATAGCTTTTCTTCCTAGAAAAATTTCTTCTTTTTTGATTTGGTCAAACCATTTTATGAAAGAACTCATTAAGACATCTAAGAACTTAATTAGTTTTAAATAATTTTGTGAACTATCTAACAATAGTTTGTTTCACGAAGGAAAGATTTTTTTTAAGCGAGGAGTATTTTGGTCTTGCAGGAGAATTTACTGCCAGCTTTCCTAAGAGCTTCTTTGGCTACGTCGACGTGGTTATTGTTTACGGATAAGGTCATTAGTATCTGGTTTTTTTTGACTTGGGCCGCCCTGCCAATCGGTTTTCCATAAGAATGGGCCATTCCTTGAGTGAAACGGTCTGCTCCCGCGCCTCCGGCTATAGGGTTCTCTCTCATCACGTGATGGGGGTAAATTCGTATTTTTAGGAAGAAAGCTTTGCCAGGAATTTTTTTAACCAAGAATTTGTTCGCTGCAACGCGTGCGGCTTCTATTGCGTTATGCCTTATCTGCAATTTTCCTTGGCTTCGCAGTTCAAAAGTGTTTTCGTAATCCCCTTTGGTTCCGAGGTCGAATTTGACGATTTTTATGCCAGGAACTCCTGAGACAAAGGATTTTTTCCTGAACCTGGATACTCTAGTGAAAGGTCTTTTAACGATTTTATAACATCTTGCTGAGCGAAGCCTTGCCATGGTAACGATATAAGACGATAACTAAGTTTTATAAAACTTTTGCATCCTTTAGTTTTTAGGTAAACTTATTTAAGTTAACCCTTCTTTCTTTGTTATTCTGGGGGATTAATGGAAAGCGTTACTGACGTTTTAGATGATGCTAAGCGCGAATTGAGATTGGCTGATCATATAACTTATGTGACTTTTCCATTGGTCAAGGATAAGAAGCTTTTTGCCAGCGCGATTCGTCACTTGAATCAGAGCATTATTTACATGATAAAAGCGTTCTTAATCAATGAAAGGTTGTATAAACGTATTCGCTCCGTTCCTATTGATAGTGGACTGCAAATACGTTTTTTCATCGATACTTACAAGAAATTCTTCAAAATCAGTGACGCGCAGTGGATTATTGATTTTATAAGGGTTTCAAAAAATCTTGAAACCGGGGTTAAGGTTGAGAGAGAAGATGAAGTGTTTATCCTAACGTCCGAGCTGGAAAGCATTAGGATTGGTCTTCCCCAATTAAAGAAATATTTATCATTGGCTAAGACCTTGATTAATAAAATTGATGGAAAAATAAAATGATTGGCGCTGAACAAGTTTACTCTTTTGAACGGGCTCGTAGCGAGCTCGAAAAAACAAAAAGAATGTTGAAGGCTTTTGATGAAAAAGGTAGTTTCAACTTCATGATTTTTGTGAATCATTTGATTAACGCCATGAACCTTGTTGCAAGCGTTTTGCTCAAGAGAAACAAAGTGTACGTTGCAGGATTCGAAACGTCTTCAGCTATGAGAGATGTTGTCGAGCAGAACTCGCTTAAAGCAGATTTTTACGAAACTTATTTTTTCCTAAGGAGTTTTCAGAATAAGGAAGTCAAACAGTTCTCAGGAGGTTTCGTGGTCAAGAATTGGAAGAGTTCGATAACTATTAAGAAAGCGGATTTGAAAACATTTGTTAAAGGCGTTGAAGAATTCGTTAAGAGAACAGAAGTTTTGATTAAAACCACTGCATGAAAATCGTTGATTACTTAAAGCAAAGAATACGAAGAAGTTATTCCAAAACAGGGAAGCATTTCTAACTTGGAATCAATAAAGATTGTAATATTTTCTCCATTCCTCTCGGTTCTTGAGGTGTTCAATTGATACGAACTTGGCAGGATTTGTAACCTTTGGTTTGAAAGGTATGATCTTAGTAGGATTATTTTCGCGATAAGGTGGAAGAGTTATCTTATAAACATCTCCCCCTCGCCAGATTTCTTCTTTCATCTGTTCAGGAATCATGTCCTCGATCTCTTCAATACACTCAATCAGTGCTTCTCCTGATTTAATCATTCTCTTACCTTGTTTTATCATACGTTCTGTTCGCTCTGTCTCATCCATTAAAATAAAGTTAAGATTCATTATTTTCCGAGATTTTTATGATGAAATAAACTTATATCTACAATTGTAATTGATGACATAGCGGGAATTCTTGTTTAAGCTTCTACTGGGGCTTTTTCTATGATGGTTGAAACCGATTTCCATGAAAAACTGGACGTATGACACATTACCATTGGATTAGGAACGTTTTCTATTTTATCTGTGTAACTAGCATGTTCTTTGGAGCAAAAGTAGTAAGTATGTCCAAATGAAGACTGTCCAATACCATATTTCGCTGGTCCAAATGACTTGAATCTCGCTGGCTCCCTACATCCTTTTCTATCACATCTCATAACTAAGGCATCATGCATGTTCTGGTCCAACCGCCCAGTTTCCAGAAGATCATCAATCGAGAACTTTTCAAGGTCCTTAGGATTCAAGGTCTTTTTGCGAAATCTGCTTAATCTGGCATTTGGTTGATATTTCACTTCGACGTCAGGATGTGTTACTAAGATTGTTCTATTATCTTTAGTGTGTATAACGTTACTTTTTTCACCAACATCTATAGAATGCCCATTTTCGACCAGAAATAGGTTTAAGATGAATTTTCCAGCGTGTTTTGAATCGTTTGTTAATGGATCGTACATCTCAAATTTGACCTTCATGTTACAATTAGATTATTGATTAATTTATAAAAATGTCTGTTTTAAAAATTGGAAACCTGCTGTGGTGAAAAGCGTTTTCACTTCTACCCTGAAATGGTGTTGGATTAAGGGGTTTTTGAGAGTTTTAACGAAAAAATTGGGTAAAGAAAAAAGAGAAGAGAGTTCGTAATCCTTGCAGACCCATATTACCTTATGTTATTCTTTACATTTTTAGGATTTCTTGAACTGTTTGTTTGGCGCCGTCACCTCTGAAGTTGGCTCGCTTAACCCTTTTCCTTAATTCTTCTTTGGATTCGAAGAACATGTCCAGCTTCTTCTTAAGCTTGATTTCGAAAAGGTTGCCTGGCACCAGGATTTCTGCCAGCCTAGCTCGTTTTAGGGCGGAAGCATTGGTTATTTGTTCGATGTGCTTGCGAATAGGTATGACTAGCGCGGGCTTTTCGTAAACCAGTATCTCTGACAAGTAGCTGTGACCCGCCATGGTTATGACATTGTCGCAGGCTTTTAAGTAGTGCAAAACTTTTTTGGTGAAGGGCAGGACTGTCACGTTGCCCATTTTTGTCGGTTTCGTAACTGAACTGCTTCCAACCGCGATAAATTTTCCTTCCCTGCCCTTTAACGTTTTGATCAGGCTTTTCAGGAAGCTTTCTTGAATTTTTCCCCAACCGCTCAATAGGATTAAAGTAAAATCTTCTTTTATTCTTAGCATTTCTTTTATTTGTTCTTGACTGGGAAGTTCGGAAGGCTTTTTTCTCACGAACAAGTCGATGATTTGCACGTTATGAGGAAGTTTATTAGAGTATTTTGTTAAAGATGGGACCAGGATTTTATCAGCTTCTTTTACTAGGTAATCAATGATTTTTTTGATGACGTAAGCATGGTTGGATAACTCGTTCATTATGGTGTCAGGCAAGTATTTGAGTTCGTACGGAATGGTGGGAATGTTAGTGATTACAGCGCACTTTTTTTTCAAAAGTTTTGACAGGATGACCGCGTTGGGCTCGGAATCTGATAGGATGATGTCTGGGTCAAAGTCTTTGATAATCTTGTTAAACAATAACATGTTTTCTAGAATCGTGATCGGGAAATCCCAGTTGTTGATTAGACTTGAGAAAAGGTTGAAAGTGTAATCGTTTATGGAGAACTTGACGCCTTGCATTTTTATGGGTTTGAAACCGTTGTTAACGAAGTAGTTGTAGCTTGTGCCGTAAGTAGCGATTTTCACTTCTGCCTTGCCTTCAAGCTCGTTTATGATTGAATGAGTCCTTGTCGCGTGACCCAGTCCTATGCCACAAGGCACTAACAGTATTTTTTTCATTTATCAAGTTATTAAAAACCTTTTTTTTTAAATGTTGGTTTCAAAAAAGTTGCTATGTTGAAGCGCTCAGCGTACTTGAAACCTGCTTTTCTTCCGAAATTGATGGCTCTCCAAATGGTTACGGGTATTAATGGGAGCATGATTAGTTTCTGGCTTTCAAAAGCTTTCAAAGCACTTATTTTTTCGTCCAAAGTGTTTGTTATATCGAAGAATATTTTCGGGTCTTTTCTTTCGAAAAAACTTATGAAACTGCTGGTCTCATACGTGTAGCACTTAGGCTTTTTGGAAATCTTTGCTAAAGCTTTTTTAACAATGTTGTTGACTGCCATGTGGTCTGGGTGCGTGTCGTTTTTTGAATGATAAAACAGTCTGTCCGGTTTTTCTTTTTCGATTAAGCGCCGAACTTTTTTAATGATTTTTTCGTTCATGCTTTTCGGAAGGCCCATGTCCTTCAGCCCTAAAAAATAGGTTTTTTCAATGCCAAGAATTTTCGCCGCTTTTCTTGATTCTTTCCTTCTTGCCTTCGATAATTTTTCTTCGTTCCACCATGGAGGGAACTTGTTTCCTCTGGAAAAGACGATTGATTTTACGGTTTCGCCTCTTTGAGACAGGCTGGCCGCAGTGCCACCAACTCCGAGTATCTCGTCGTCAGGATGGGCACCCAAGATTAAGTTAGTCTTCATTTTAAGGAGGGGAATAAAGATTACGTTTTTAGACCTTATTTAAATTTTGGATTTTTTTTAAGGGCTTTTGAGTTGCTTTTTGTGCAAAGCTGGATTGTTTAGACTAGTATGAAGAGCAGGAAGCCCACCGTGAAAGGTATGGTGACGTTGTCGTCGATTCCGAACCCGAAGAGTTCGACCAAAGTTGCGGTCAACGCGATAAACACTGCGAGCAAAGGAGATGTGAAGAATGATAGGATGATTAGCGCTGTCAAGAAGAACGCTGTGCTTCCAGCCAAAGTTTTTTCTCCAAAAACAATTTTTTTCGGCAATAGTTTTCCAAATATTGTTGACGCGGAGTCGCTGAAGGCTAGGACGAGCAGTGCGGGAACAGCTTTTTCTGAGAACAGGAATAATGTTATGAACGCGCCCGCGAAAAAGTAAAAAGCTCCTTGACCGCTGGTCTCGTGCTCGCGTCCAAAAATTTTTAAGAATTTTTCCAGCACGCCTTTATCGGATTTTGCCATGGCGACTAGTCCTAACCCCATGACAATAGCGAAAGCGTACACAGAGTAAGCGTAACCCAAAACAAGTATGAGGCTGGCGAGTATTACGCCTAAAGTCATGTGGAATGTTTGCCGCTTAACTTCTTTTTTAAGAGACTTTCGCATTTGAACACCTCCTTCTCATGTTTGATTATGAAAACTGAGACCAGTACGCCCAAGCCCGCACCAGCTATCACGTCGGACACGTAGTGCACGCCAGAGTAAACTCTTGTGAAAGAAACCAGTGTTGCTAAGAGGTAAAACAAATATTTTTGTTTTGGGTAATAATGAGATAGGATTACAGCTATTGAAAAGCTTGCTGCCGCGTGAGTGCTTGGAAAGGATAGGGTGTTTTCAAGAAATAATTTGCGGGTAAAATCTGGTCTTGGACGGTTAAAAACGAGTTTTAAAAACGAGTTGAGCACGATGGTCAGCGAGACAGTTATCGTGGTGGTTAAAAAGAATTTTTTTTTAGCGAACACGTAAATAGCGATGAAAAGAAGTATGAGTAGGAATAAGATGTTATCCGTGCCGAAGAATCTTGAAAGATTGTCTAGGAAGGGGTTCGCGTAACTGTTGATTAGTTGGGTTATCAGCAGGTCAAAGTTCATTTAGCGTATTTTTCCTTGAATTTTTTGCTCAGCGCGTACATTAAGAGTAGAACGCAGATTATTATGGATAGCATTAAGAATTGGGTTTCGAACCCGGCGCGCATGCTTTCAGTGACTGCTTGACCTAGGTAAGCGTAAAAGAACGCTCTTGGGAAAGAGCCTATGGTTGTCGCGACTATGAACGTGGTGAAACTTATTTTAGTGAGTCCTGCGCCGTACGACACCGCGTCAAAAGGTATGAATGGCGCGAACCTGCCAAGGATTATCGCCCATCCACCCCATTTCTTGAACCATTTGTCAGCGAATCCTAGCGCGCGCTCACCCACTATTTTCTGGACAAACCTTCTCCCGAACTTTTTGGATATGTAGAAACTAACTGCTCCTCCAAAGATTTGTCCGATTCCTCCTGCAATGCCTGCGACCACGAAGCCGAACGCGGCCCCTCCAAACATCAGCATTAGTTCTGAAGGTATTGGAGCTATTATGGCTTGTATAATCATTATTAGGAATAAGCCAAAAGGTCCTAGAATGTCCATTAACCCAATTAGTTTTGCGATAATCGTTTCTATCATCTTTTTTTTTATTTCATTGATATCATTGTTGACGTTTTTTCAATGCTCTTGATTTTTCTTATCTTTCCAGTCAGAAAGTTTTGCAAGTCTTTCATGTCCTTAGCATTGATTTTGGTGACAACGTCGTATTCTCCGTAAACAACGTCAGCGCTCTTGACCCGCCCGTCTTTTTTTAATCTTGTCACCACAGCGTCTTCTTGTCCTGGTTTAACAGATATCATACAATAAGCCTTTATCATTTTAGTTATGGTTCCTCCTCAAATTTTTTTTTTATTTTTAAATTAGATTTTTAATTCTTAATAAATGTGTTCTACTTGAACAGTTTCCACTTCTTTTTTGTAACAATTATTTTCTTGTTTAGCAAAGAGTTTGGAACTATTATCTTCCTTCCGCTTTTGGTTTTGATGACGAGGTTCAGCAGGTCAACTTTGTGAATGGTTCCGCCAATATTGTCAATCTTGATGTTGTCCCCAACTTTTAGCATTCCAGTTCTTGCCAAGTAAAGCCCTGCCGCCGCGTTGGGCACGAAGTCGCGCATACTCAGCATTATCACGAGGACAGCTATTATGATGATAATCATTAAAAGGAACTCTATGAACAGTGTGCTGAAACCCAGCTCGTTCAGGACGAGGATGGCGGTGATGAGATATATAAGATATTTGGCTCCGCTGGAAATGATGCCTATGAATGCTTCAGAGTAACCCGTGCCGGATATGAAGTCTTTGATTTCTTTGGTTTCCAAGAACGCGCGGAAACCTTTCTCAACAAGTTTAGCAATGATAACACCCATTACACCAACCCCGAAAGCTTTAACGAGTTTAAGCGATAACAATTGAAGGGCGGGAGGTAAAGGGTCTACGAGCACGAAACTGTCATTAGCCATTATCACTTATTCTTTTGGAAAAACCACGTTTTAAAGTTAACCCCTTATAACTCTTGGACAGCGGTGCTCTTGTCGCTGCGCCAGCAATGGTAACCGCAAGCGTCGCAGAACTCTGGGCACATGTGAACGCTTCCGTCAGATAATCCTTGTCTAGTGATTTCAAGATTTTCCAAGCCCACAAAGGGCAAGCCCATTTCTGGCAAAGACCTTGACTGTTCAAGACTTTCCTTGACAACAAAGTTGTCAAGACCGTTTAACTCTTGCAATTCTCTGGTGAAATCTCTTCTGTGAGTCGTGGTTCTGAAAAGAATGTTGCCGCATTCTTCAGCAATATTCTTAACTTTTTTGATGTACTTCTTGCTGTAAAAATCTCCGCTCGCATGCCATCTGAAGTACACTTGTTTTTTTCGTAAAATTTTTGGGATTATTATGTCCGCGAAATCTTTTCTTTTAGAAACAGCGTACCTGATTATCGCTCCTTTCTTAGCGCTTAATAGAAGGAAATTGTTTCTTAGAGCGTAGCAGGCGGGTTTTCCACTTCTTCCTTCAAGACACCATTTTGTGGGAGTGCAGGTGAGCTTGCTCGGAAGGTTGTATAAAAGAACCTTATCCCCCATTTTTTGATTACCTTTAATTAATAATGAATGATTAATCAACGAATCAGAATTCATCCTGGAAGACAATAAGTCCAAATCCTTAATCGTTAAATCAGAATAATTCAGCAAGGGAACGAGTTTGTCCAAATCTTTTTTACTTATTTCAGAGTCAAGGTCTGAGAGCAGGAACCCTAAATCCTTGCTTCCAATGGAGTCTGGTTTAAAATCTTGAACAAGTCTTTGCATGAATATGGAATGGAAAAGACTTATCTTAAAAAAGTTCCGAAAAACGGTTGAACAAAAAGCATTAAAAAACCTTTCAACCATTCTCTTTAACCTAAATGCCTGCAAACCTTCCACCCGAAGCCATGAAATCCTTGGACAAGGCAAGCGAGTCCAAAAAACCAGAAGACAAGATTAAAGCCATCGAGGAAGCCATATCCCTCACGCCTAAGCATAAAGGAACCGAAAAACTGGTTGGTAACTTGCGTAGAAAGATTTCTAAGTTAAAAGAAGAGATTGAGAAAAGAAGTTCTGTAAAAAAAGCAAGTCAGAAAGGCATTAGCAAAGAAGGCGCTGCTCAAGCTTGCTTGCTTGGAGTAGAGAACAGCGGAAAATCCTACCTGTTGAACTTGATAACGAACAAGAAAGTGAATTCCACGCCAATCCCTTTCGAAACCCAAAAACCGGAGATAGGGATGTATGACCATCAAGGAATTAAAATTCAATTCCTGGATTTTCCAAGCATAACCCCAAACCTCATTCTGCGCAAAGACGGGCCTTATCTTATGAACCTTGTTAGAACCACTGATTTAGTGGTCATGACGATTAAAGAAAATTTGGAAGAAGAAGTTAAGTTAATAGAAGAAGAATTCAGCAAGAACAAAATATTGTTTAATAAAGAAGAACCAGAAATCAAGATAACCAAGAAAGGCACAGGAGGTTTCGAGTTCATCGGCGAACAATACCTTAAAGGAGATTTGCGGCGTTACAAAAAAGTTCTTCAAAAAAAGAAATATAACTCTGCTATCATCGAGGTTTTCGGCCCAATAACTCTTGAAGAGTTTCAGAGAGTGCTGGATAATTATTCCTACAAAAAAATGCTGGTGTTGCATGACCTCGAGAACGCTGGTCAAAAGATTTGGGAGGCGTTAGAATTGATTAAGGTTTACACTAAAGAGCCAAGAAAGAAAAGGACTGTGCAGCCAGTTGCCATGCCAAAAGGAGCGACTGTTAAGGACATGGCCAAAAAAATTCATAAAGACTTTATAGAGGGGTTCAAGTTTGCCAGGGTGTGGGGTGATAGCGCGGACTTCCCGGGGCAACGAGTGGGGTTGAACCATGAGTTAATGGATGGGGACACTTTGCAACTGCACACGTGAATTTTCGAAACGCTTAAAAAATTATTTTTAGTTTTTCTTAAGGATGGATATCGATTTAATGGCGACGAGGGAGAGATACGAGTTATTCTTTGATGGCTTTGACTATGATGAAATTGATGAAGAAACAAAAAAAAGGTTTTTACAATATTACAAAGAGGATGGTTTAAAACACGCTTTGGATTCGTGTGGGGTCACCATAAGATTTTATAAAAAATGCGCGGTTAATCTACCTTTGATTTATGATTGTTTGAACAGTGATGTTAATGTACATTCCCTTTACGAACATTATTTTCAACAGTACAATGACCTTTCTGATTTTCCAAAAATATTTTTAGAAGCGCTATTAGATTCACCCTTTTTAGATTTGTTACTATCCGAAATTAATAAGACTATAAATCACGAGTCTCTTCACGTACTTTTCGATTATTCCGAGGAAGAGTTTAAAAATTTCAGTAAGGAAGTTGAGCCTGAACAAGCTTTTGGTGAATCTGAATTCGCAAAATCACAGCACTTGATGATACGTTTGATGCTTTCAGGAGACCTTTACGCTTTCGATACAGATAATAATCCTTGGGAAAAGAAAAGTGTTGACGAGACCTTTCATAAAACCAGATTTTTATTAACTCGTTGCAGTCTAGAAAAAAAGTTGGAAAAAATGTTTTAATAATTTTTTTTTTCGGAATCCGTTTAAGCCATATATCTTTTCTTTTTAAGAAATGGATTTCGAGTTCGTGATTAACAAAGAAGAATATTACGCTCTAAAAGGAAAACGCGATGACTCCGCGGCTTTTGCAAGTCCTTGGTGGAGGAAAGTGAATTTCTGCATGCCCTTAATCCATGAAAAAAGTATTGACTTCATGGAAGAAGAAGCCCAAAATGTAAGAGAGCTCTTGATTGAACGGTACCCAGAAATTGAGAGTAGAGAAGATTTACTTAAAAAAATGGAAGCATACATAACTGTTCCATTTACCAATGACCTTTACCTAAATAACTTGGTTCATGTTATAGACCACGAAGTTTTTCACATATTACTTCATGAGCACGAAGAGCTTCAAAAATTTTTTTTAAAAAATACATGCAAGAAACAGAGCACAAAATCATTGAACAATTATCAAAAAATATTTGTTATACTTGGCGTTGGGGATTGGTAAATCAGCTAATAGATTTAGCAAGATACGTTGAAAATTTATTTGAGCAAAAATAATAAATGATTGAAAACATCTTTCTTCCATCATGCCAATCAAATACGAAAAAAACTGGGAAGTCCAATCATTGATTAATCAAATCGTTAAAACCCTTAACTTAAAGCACGTTAGGGAAGGCAGGGTTGTCGGCGTGCGAAGCACTGGAAGCAAATCCCGAAGAATCCTTGCCAGGTGCTGGGCCATGAGCAAAATATTCCAAACAGCTTTCGGACAGCCTCCTGCGTACGTGATAGAAGTCATTGGTCGCAGATGGGACAAGCTATCACAAGAAGACAGGGAAAAACTTGTCATCCATGAACTCATGCACGTCCCAAAATGCTTTGGAGGAGGACTCCGCCCGCATAAAGGATGCGTAACCAGTTTGGCAGTGAACAAAATTCATGAAGAATACCAAAAAAGAAAAAACTATTTTTAAAGCAGCACTAATCCTTATCAACCTTATAGGCGTCGTATCAGGGTTTTACTATTACTTACCTTCTTTTTCGCAAGTCCCTTTTTACGCGTGGTTTTTCCTGCCCGACTGCCCACTGTACGTTCTTTTTTTTATCGTAATTCTTGTGATAAAAACTCCTGAATGGTTCAAAGGATTGGTTAGCATAGGTTTAATAAAATACGCTGGCTGGTCAATATTTTATTATTTCTTATACCCAGAATCCCTTTTTCTGCTTCCAGGTCTTGCAGGATTTTTTGGACACGCTTTCATGATGCTTGAAGGACTGTACTTTTTAAAAAACGCGAAAGTAAGTTGGATAATTTCTATTCCATGGTTTCTTTTCAACGACTACCTCGATTATTTTATGGGAACAAGACCTATTTTGTTCAACGAACCGTTCTTCACAAGCCTGTTCGCTTTCTCAATAGGAGCCACTTTGATTGTAAGCGTGTTGAAAACCAAAAACTATAAAAAACATTCTTAACAATAGTTAAGAATAATGTTGCATCCTCAAGAAGTTATCGTCTGGTACCTTATCCCAGCGGTCAGGCGTGAGCTCGCAAAAACATGGACTAAAAAAATGAATCTTTCGAACAAAGAAGCCTCCGAACTTCTTAACGTGACTCAGGCAGCTGTCTCCCAATACGCGAAATCCAAACGAGCCAGCAAAGTTAAGTTCCCTGAAAAAATCCTCAGAGAAATCGAGAAATCCGCTGAAAGAATACTTAAAGATCGTTCACTTCTTGTTCTTGAAATCCAAAGAATAATCGAACTGTCCAAGAAAACAAGATTCATTTGTAAGGTTCATAAAGAGCTTGGAGTTCCATGCAATAAGGGAGTTTGTTATTAATGAAAGCGTATTTTGATAATGGAGCCACGACACCTCTGGACCCAGAAGTCTTGAAAGCCATGATTCCCTTCTTGAAACAAAAATTTGGCAACGCGGCAAGCCTTCACAAATTAGGAAGAGAAGCCAGCGAAGCTGTTGAAAACTCCAGAGAAGTGATAGCCAAGTTCATAGGCGCAAAACCTGAAGAAATAGTTTTCACTTCTGGCGGAACAGAGTCAAACAATTTCGCAATAAAGGGAATCGCGTTCGCAAAAAAGAAAGGGCACTTGATTGTTTCAAAAATCGAGCACGACTGCGTTCTTAACTCGGCAAAATGGCTTGAAAAACAAGGATTCAAAGTCACTTATCTCAGTGTTGATGATGAAGGATTCGTCAACCCAGAGGAATTGAGAAAAGCGATTCAAGATGATACATTCTTGGTTTCAGTCATGCACGCTAATAACGAGATAGGAACGATTCAATCCCTTAAGGAAATATCCAATGTTTGCAGGGAAAAAGGAGTCCTGCTCCACTCAGATGCTTGCCAGAGCCTGACTAAAGTTCCTGTTAATGTTGACGATTTGGGAGTGGACTTGATGACCATTAACTCCCATAAGATTTACGGTCCAAAAGGAGTCGGAGCCCTTTACATTAGAAAAGGGGTTAAGATAGACCCTTACTTCAGCGGAGGGGGTCACGAGAACGGCAAGCGCTCCGGGACTTTGAACGTTCCAGGAATCGTTGGCTTCGGCAAATCAGTTCAAATTAACCATGAAGTAGAGCATGTAAGGAAGCTTAGGAACTTTTTCATGGAAGGCGTGGAAAAAAGGATTGGTGATGTTAAGCTTAACGGGCCAAGAGGGGATAAGCGTTTAGCCAACAACGCTAATTATTCTTTCAAATACATTGAAGGTGAAGGACTATTGTTCAGATTGGATTCTTATGGTATAGCGGTTTCAACGGCGTCTGCCTGCGCTTCAAACACGTTGGAGCCCAGCCACGTTTTGATCAGCACAGGGTTGCCTCATGAGATTGCTCATGGCTCCCTGCGATTCACTTTTGGAAAAGACAATACTTTGGCAGAGGTTGAGTACGTTCTTGACAAGCTTGAAAAAGAAGTCAAGGAATTGAGGAAGATGAGTCCTTACAAAAGGGGCTGGAAATGAATTACGGAAAAAAAGTGTTAGAGCATTTCACAAAACCTCACAACATGGGCGAGTTGAAGAATCCTGATGGAGTGGGCAAGGTCGGGAACCCGCGTTGCGGTGACGAGATGTGGATATACATCAAGGTCGAGAAGAAAAACGGTGAAGAAATAATCAAGGATATCAAGTTCAAAACTTTTGGATGCGTGTCAGCCATAGCCTCTTCGTCAGTGCTAACAGATTTGGTTAAAGGAAAAATCCTGCAGGAAGCTTTACTTGTTAGTAATAAAGATGTTGCAAAAGCGTTAGGAGGTCTTCCCTCAATTAAAATGCATTGTTCCGTGCTCGCTGAAGAGGGTTTGAAAGCAGCTATAAAGGATTATAAGAAGAGATTAAAGAAAGTCTAGTACTGTTTTCTGTTTCATCTCCTTTAACACGTGGCTTTTACTCCAGATTTCAGAAGAATTAATTCTTAACAAGGGTTGAGTGTAATTCATGGTTTGTTCCCATGTTTCGAAAGTCCTGCGGTTATTCATTGCTTTTTTAACTGCCTCGCGGACCACCCAGACCCCTAGCGGAACCCAGTACTCGTCGCTGACCTCTCGAATAACGAGAACCATTGCCTGCCTCCTGATTTTTTCAAGGTATTCAAGAACACTCAACCTTGACGCGTAATACCCTCCTGCGCAGTTGTTAGCGTAACTTTTCCTGCCATGATAACCCTCTTGGTCTGTCGTGTAAACCAGTTCCCCCGGCCAAAGGTTAACTAGGCACTCGAACAATTCGTAACCCCAATACTTAGGCATTAAAATTATTGTGAACCTGTTTCCGAAAAAACCGCCATGATGAACTTCAAACCAGTCAATGGTAGGGTAATCTTTGATTTTTTGTAAAAGGTTTTTTCCAAGAGCGTCGTCTGTCGCGGTGATGCTCCACCGGGTCGGCACCATCTTCCTATTGTTTTTCAGTCCGAGCACGCCCACTGACAAAATTTTTTGAAGGGTGTAGAAGTCAAAACCTTTCTTCTTGAGATATGTTAGCGCGTCCACTGATTTGAGGTCAGTGTCGTCAATCACTTTCTGCACTGGACGCCTGATTCTTATGTTACTGGTCGCCTCAACTTTTTCGATTTCTGCTGAGGGACCTGAGGGCATGGCTTCTGGGTTGAGCGTGACTCGCAGGACAGGTTTTTTTTTGAGAGTGATTTCAACATCCACTTCCTCCGTGCTCGCCCCGATTTCCTGAATTAAATCCACAAACTTATTGATTTGTTTTATGTTGGATTTGGTTCGCGAGTTCACGAGTGAGGAGCGATATTTGACCACGTCTTCAATTTTTTTCTTTTCGTTAATCCAGTGGTTTACTGAGTCAAGTTTCCACGCTTCGCTGGATTGGAATACTGGTGATAGCACTCCTACGTTGACGTTGGGGTAGTTGTGGCGCCCTATGAAAACGCTTGGCGGACTCGTGCCAGTGAAGTCTTTGCTCGTCATTTCTTTGACTTTGAACATTGCCTCGGCTTTAGCGAAAATGGGGCAGAACGGTTTTCCGCAGTGACCCCTGCCTTTGCACCTAATGCATTGTTGAGGATTAGAGCGAGCCCTCATCAAGTAAAGAAAAATAAGGGTTGTTTTAAAAAATGTTTCTCGTTATTGACCAGTTAAAACACTAAAGGATTCACTTCAGTTTTGATTGATTTTGAATTAGATTATCCTAAAAAAAAATGGGATGAGCTTTTTTGAGGATTTCATTTGTATATTTTATCGTGGTGGTCATAATCTTCAAAAGAAACTATTCTTTTAGCATTATTAATAATGAAAGTCAAGACAAAATGACCTATGTGAACTCTTTTTATGCCTTTCATGCTAAAATGAAGATTCTTATACCTATTATTTGGGTTAGCTAAGATTTGATGCATTTTTTTATGGACATTTTGATAATGCTTAACATCTTTCTTTTTAAGTTTGATTAGTTTTTTAACTATTTCTTCGCTATACCTATCTATATACACTTATTTCACCAATTTGTCAAATTCTCGTCTAGAAAAGTGTTTACCTTTTACAATTTTAGATATTTTCTTTTTGTATTCGGGTCTGAGTTGAGGTTCTAAAAAATTTTCTTCATACTCTACAACAACTAGATTTATGGCTTCAGATTTGTTTTTTAAATCATATTTGGCTTTTACAATGTTTAAGACACGATTTACATTTTCATCTATATTTATCATAGCTTGAACCATCTTTACATCACATATACACTTATATACGTTTTATATATAAGACTTTCGTTTGGTATTTTTTTATTTACTTATTTTAACAGTGAGCTAACAATTCTTTTTTCCGAGCTTTTGCAATGAATGCATAGATGAGGATTAGAACTTGCCAGCGTTGTACAAGTGTTTTCCTTTATCGTTGTACACGTACATTTTTAGCATCTTTCCGCTTTCTTCGTCAGCGACTTTAATCGCTTCTTCAAGTGTCGGGAAATCCCCTTTTACCCAGTCCGTGCCGTCAAAAGTATCAACTCCAACAACCCTGAATTTTCCTTCAGGAGCTTCTCGAGAAAATATTTCGTCTATTCCCCGGTTACCTCCTCTGCTTGTAGGTCTTGGATCGTATGGCATAAAAATTTAAGATAAATTTATCTTTTAAAAAGTTTTCATATTCTTATATTTTCTCAGCGTAGAACACGGGTTCAGGAAATTCATTCTCTTTAAACCTATCCCAGTTCAGACAATTGCAGAGAAATCTTACTCTATGAAGTGGGTCTAATTCTTTGATGATTAGCATAAAACTTTTTCCGCTACAAACATCCTCATTAAAAACCAAAACATCATCATAATTTTTTATAACCCTTCTCTCTTTTTCGTCGATTAAAAGCTCTTTTTGATATTCTTTACTGCAAGACGCTCTTACAGGGTGTAAAACAGTTTCAGGGAGAAAGGATTTGAGCATGAGTCCTGAAAACGTTGCCCCATTGGCTAAAGGGATTATCGTATCCGGTTTTTTTACTAATCCTTTTAGGAGTATAAGGGTTTGTGATAGTTTGCTGGACTTTGATGAAATGTCATCAAACCACCATTTGTACTTGAAACCGAATTTTTTTCCATACTCTTCAACCAGAGCACCTGTTTTTTCAAAAGTTGATTCAAGATCGAAAAGGTTGATAGCGTTTGAAAAACTCAGCTTGTAGTCGAGATACTGGTCGTTTTCTTCAGTTATGCTGGTCAGGAAATTAGTGCAGAACGCGAGTTCAAACCACGATTTTACGAAGCGCCTGCACGAGCTTTTCAAACTTTTTGCTTTAATCATCTTTTCCGCGTGGAGTGAAGCAGAGTCATAAGATTGGCTGAAACACTTATTCTTGGTTATTTCACAAAACTCGTTGTTGATTATTGAATCAATTGTTGAAACCAATACTAATTCTGTTGAGGAAAGCCTATTCCCGAAATCACGAAGTCTTAACTCTTCCAAAAAACCCTCGAACTTATTCATTTATTAACAAAGAGTTAATGAATCTTTTTTTAAAATTATCTTTTTTTTTTGCTTCCAAAAGGTTTTTAAACCATTCTTTATGAATTATGGGTTAACAAAGCTATGAGACCTTTCGAGGTCGTTGATTAGGCGGAAATACGAAAATGGGTTACTACAAGTACATCTCGAAACTCTGGGAGAACCCTAAAAAGAATCTTAAAAAATTTTATAAGGATTTGCTTATCAAGTGGAGAAAAGAAAGAGTTATTGAGCGCGTTAAAAAACCGACTAGGATTGACCGCGCCCGCTCACTTGGTTATAAGGCTAAGCCAGGAATAACAATTGTTCGAGCAAGAATCAGGATGGGCGGCAGAAACCGGCCAGCAGTTAGGAGGGGCAGGAAGCCAAGCAAGTCTGGTCGCGTCAAGTACACTGCGAAGAAAAATTTGCAGACCATAGCTGAAGAAAGAGTGCAGAGAAAGTACCCGAACCTTGAAGTCCTTAACTCTTACTGGGTTGGAGACGACGGAGTTAGCAAATGGTTTGAAGTCATTCTTTTAGACCCTGTTCACCCAGTGATACTGAGTGATAAGCGTTTATCGTGGATTTCTGGCCATAAAAGAAGGGTTAATCGAGGTCTCACGAGCGCTGGAAAGAAAGGAAGAGGTTTGCACAAGAAAGGAAAAGGTTCTGTGAAGAACAGGCCGAGCATCAGAGCGAATAAGGGCAGAGGCAAATAAATCAAAAATCCGACATTTTATATAAAGTGTCTGGAGAAAAAGTTTTTCCATCTAACTTGACTTTTTTTACGTCGCTTTCGAATTGAATGTTGCTGAAAGGGTTTAAGTGCCAGTACAATAAATCTTTTTTTTTCAGTTTCAGGGATTCAGCGTAGTCTTTGAAAAGTTTTCCGCCAAAACTTTTTGAGTGCAGTTCTTTTTCCAATCTTGACAAGGCGCCTGTCACCCCGCCTAAACTCATAAGGAACGCGCCTTGATGAGTTAGCGCTGGATTCGTTGCAAGACCCGCTGCAGTCAGCAGCGACCCCAATCCGAGAAATCCCAATCCGCCGACCACTAATTCGTCGCCGCTGCCATGCCAGTCCTCATAAGCTTTGTTTAATTTATTAGCGAGAGGTTTTGAAAGAGCGTTGGTGTAAGAGTGAAAACCCATTGCAGACGTTTTGTTAGCGATTAATTCGACTCTAGGCAACTCGAGTTCAGTTGTGCACCCATTCCTAAACGCTTTGTCAATGATTCCTTGTTGGAACAGGATTTTGATTAATTCACTGCTTTTTATGCTGAACTCTTCGTAAAAACTTTTTTTCTGAAGTTTTTCTGGAAGTTTATGGCGAAACCTATCCACGCTAATCCTTAAGGTCCGCCCATCCTTCCTGAACTTTGAACTATAACTTGGCATGCCTGTATGGAAAGAGAAATCTTTTCAGGTTTTTAAGCATTGTTTCATTTCGAAACTTATTTTAACCGACAACTTTTTGTTCTTTCTTGGAGGGGTTTTTATGGCTATTGATGTTGTTCGAACAGTGGCGCAAAGTTTCAAGTACTGTTATGGGGATGAAGAATTCGTTCCAGGGAGAAACTTTCCTTTACGCGTGGCAAGCTCTTCTGATGGTTTTGAAGGGGTTACAGAGTCTTCTTTGAGAGAAGATATTCGAACTCTTTACAAGGCGTATAAGCCGGACCAGGATTCATTGAGGTATTTTGCTCAGAATCAAGGTGTTCCATGCACTGAACTTATGCGCCAGTTAAGCGAGCACGGCGCGGTCATGTGGGAGCGGGTCTTGAACATGGAGAAACGTTTTTTGATGATTCGGGACGAGCTTGAAGAGGAAGGTTTGCTGGAACAGTTTGATGAGAGCTTGGATTTCGCAGCGGTTTGTTTCGGTCAGGAGCAAGCCCTTACTCATCAATTGGAGGAGTACTTGCTCAAGTGTTTTGAGGAAAAAGGGGTTCTCGTGCTTCCATTATCGGAGAGCGCTTACTTTGTTTGTTCAGAGCAAGAGTATTGTTGGCTTTTAGGGGAGAGCGAGCGATATCTGGATTCTTACGTTTGACCAAAATCGTTATAAAATGACTCTTTCTAACTTTGTGTTATGATGCCAGGAATGAATCCAGCGATGATGCGTAACATCATGCGTCAAATGAAAATGCAGCCAATCGAGGCGGAACGCTTAATTATTGAGAGGAAGAGTGGTCCAAAACTTGTCATTAACAACCCAGAGATTACCAGGATGAAAGTTACTGGCAAGGAAGTCTTACAGGTTATCGGCAAACTCGAAGAGTTGGAAGAAGAAGGTGTACCTGACGATGATGTTAATATGGTCGCTGAACAAGCAGGGTGCTCCAAGGACGAGGCTAGGAAAGCGCTTGAAGAGCGTGACGGGGACATCGCGGAAGCAATACTCAAGCTCAAAAAATGATTTTCAATAAAGTTCTTTTGAGAAAACGGGGTCTTTGCGACAACGAACAGATATTAAATAACCTACTCTTCTCGCTTCTTTGAGTGCTGGCTCTGTCATGAAGCGCTGAGCCTCTAGCTCGAACTCTTCAACATGTTTACCAAAAGATTTTAGGTTCGAAAATTTTTCCCCCATTAGATAGTCTGAGTGAACCCCTCCAAAAGAAGAACGCATAGGGAATTCTTTGTCAGCGAAATCAAACCCTTTGAAGTAAGGTTTTAGTTTTTCAGCTTTTTCGGGCATCAATGCCGCGCACCAAAAACCGGTTCCACCAATCTTAAAACTTAATTGGTATTCACGAAATGGAGTATTCAATAATTGAATAATCGTGTCTGAACTGTTAAGTTCAATAGCATTCCTGAAACTCAGTTCAATGCTGGCGATTTTCGGGTCCACTTCAGGATGTGTAAGCGTTTTCGAAAAATGGGGGATGACAAGGCGTATAGGAACCACGTTCCCTTCCGCGTCATGCTCGATTAAGCCTCCGTGAGGCCACACTTCCGTGACTTTGAAGCCTTCGGGCAAACCCATGTCCTGCATTTCTTCAAGCAAGACTTTTTCAAAACCTTCCCTTAAAAATTTTGTTTCTGGGTTAAGAACCAGTTTAGGAAACACGTTTAATTGAACCGCGTTTAATTCATTATCCAAAATCTCAAAAGAAGACTCTGTTTCAGACTCGACCCACGTGTACGCCTTGTTAATCACTAACTCAGCGCTTAAACTTCTAATGTCTTTAACGTCAATCACTTTGTCAATAACCCCACTCATGAAAAAAAACAAAGAATTTTTGGGTTTAAAAAGTTTTCACTTATTGAGCAGTTTCTCAATTATTTTAGAGTAAGCCGGCCGGGTCACGTAAACCCCGACCACGAGCCCGATGATGCTGGTTATGGCGAAACCCTTGAGAAGCCCTGCTCCTGCGAAGAGTAAGGGGCTTAGGGCTGCAACGTTTATGGCGAAGCTAGCCATTATTATGAAGAACGCTTTCTTAATTTTAGACTTCAACCCGTGACTGATATCTTCTTCGTCCTTGCTTTTGTGAAGCACTTCGTCCGTGATGAAGATTTGATCGTCCAACCCGGTTCCAACGCTCGCAATGATTCCTGCGATGCTTGCTAAATCCATGGTCCAATTAATCAGAGCAGCTAGCCCTAAAGTGATGAATATTTCTGACACAGCGATGAAAATTATTGGCAGGGTTATCCTCGGCTTTCTATACCTAGCCAGCACGACTAAGTTAACTCCTATTAGTGAGATGATGAAAACAGCGAAAATGTTCTGCACAAAAGTTCGCCCCAAAGTGGGTGAAATGTTGTTCATTCTTATGAGGTCTAGTTTCACTGGGAGCTTGGATGCTTGGAGGATGGCTTGGATTCTTTTCATCTCCTTCTGGGCTTGGTCCTTGGATTCCCTGCTTCCAGTGATGACTGGTGAAGTAACTTCTTTTCCTTTCAAGTCCGCTGAGATGAAAAACTTGCCGTCAGGGAGGAGTTCGTCGTCAATGTAGAAATCAATGGTTTCGTTCAACTGGCACCCGCTGTCAGAGCACTCTCCCAGCCCAAGGGTTTCAGTGGCTTGCGCGAATCGCTTAGCCCCCTCTTGACTAATATCTATTTGAAACAGGAAACTCCATGAAATCCCGCCATCCTGCCGGGTCACAGGGTACAGTTGCAATGAACATTCAACGCCTGTGAGGCATACACCCCTAATGTCATCGCTTGTGAACACAGTGTTATTACCAATCTTTGCTTCAAATTTTCCCTGCTTTTCCAACAGGCCGCGAGCCTCGTCCTCACCAACGCCAGCTAGCTCGATTTTAATGAACTGGTCTCCTGAAAAATCGGTTAAAGAAGTTACGGGAGCTTCCTTCAAACCATAAATGTTAATTCTTTGCCTGAGAACGTTAACCACGTTTTCAAGCTCTACAGAGCTTAACGGTTCTTCAGGTTTAAGAAGGATTTCTGTCCCCCCAGTCATTTCAAGCCCGAACTGCAGTTTGGTTGACGGAACTGAAGACACTCTTATGCCAAGGTCTGTTTGATTGTTCTTGATCCCTGCCATGAAAGGGTAAGCGTCTAACTCTTCAAAGATGTAAGGAAATTTTTCTCTGCGCACCCGCAGTCTTACGACGTCACTTTCAACTATCTGAGATATAACTCTTTGATAATCGTTAACGTTTTTGACTTCAAAACCATTAACGTGGCTTATTATGTCCCCTGTTCTTATCGAGTTCTCAATACTGGTTATGTTAGGGTTGACAACTGAAGTGATTAAAACGCCTTCCGTGTTAAAGCTAGGGCGTATGGACACTAAAGCTATCAATAAGGAAATAATGAAAATCCATATAACTGGTTCTTTGAAAAGTTTTCTCATAGCAAGCCCTCTTTTTCAGCTAACCTCATCAACAACCCTCTGCCCATGAACCAAGTGTTTATCAAATCAGCGACCACGCCGATGCATAGAACAAGAGATATCTGTTTTATGATAGGGATATTAGATAAAAAGTACATTATGCTGAACGCCACTAACGCTGCGGCCTCGTTGGTTAACTCTGTTTTGAAAGCTCGCTTAACCCTAACCTCTCCTGAACCATCCTTTCGCTTTAGGATGTGAGTTGCCAGTAACACGTCAGAATTGCTTGAATAACCAATGATGGTAAGAATAGCGCCTAAAGCGCCTAACGAGAGTTTCGCTCCAATAATTGACATGACTGCTAGCACGAGTATCACGTCAGCGAAAGTGCTGAAAACTATTGAAACGCTTGGAGCCCACTTCTTGAAGAAATAGAAGATTACCAGGCCCATTAATATGAAGGATACAACGATTATTTTCAGAAAATCTGAGAAAAAAGATTCTCCGAGCTCCGAGCCTTGAATCCCAAAACTGAAGTTTTCGTCAGTCAATTCTAACCCGAACTTTTGTGAGACCAGTGGAATTACTTGTTCTCGCGTTATGTCTGTTAAGCCAAGCCTGAAAGAATAGCCTTCAGGGGATTGCGTGAGCGCGTTCGTAAGTTTTCTCACGTCCGCTTCATTCGTGTCCAGCTCCGCGCTAATCCAATCAGTCAGTTCTTGAACTTGAAAGTCTTTTTCAGTGCTGACAGTGAAGTACACGCCGCCTTTAAGTGAAAGGTCAAGCCCGATGAACTCGCCGGTTGTCAGGAAATTGTTTACAAGAACAGCGGAGGACGCTATCAAGATTAGAATAGGTATTATCATTGTTTTCTTATAATTTCTATAGAATTTGTCCCATGCTTTATCCCAGAATCCTTCAGACATTATTTTATTCCACCAAAAACATTTTTTTATTAACAATTAAATTTTTTTGAATTATCTTTTCTTGATGGAAGAGGAATTAATAAATTTTAGGGTGAATAAAAAGTTTTTTTAAAACCAAATATAATTGTTTTTAATCCACTCATTTTTTAGGGGTTGTAGTCTAGCTTGGTAGGATTCCAGGTTCGGGGCCTGGTGACCGGAGTTCAAATCTCCGCAACCCCATAACCCACTCAAAACCAGTAACGGTTTTGGCACCCCGAAAACTTCATGTTTTCGTGGGTTTTTCTCGCTAACGCTCCAAAAACGTTAACGAAAAAGAGTATTTTTATTACATACCAAAGTTTTTTTAATCTCCAAAATTTATTAAGTTAAAAGAATGGTTTTTGAAAAAGGGGTTGGAATGCTTGGGGAATTCAAAGAATTTGAGGAATTTATTGAGGAAATAAAGGAGGAACCCAAGTATTACCATACCAAATTCTTCAAGAAAGAAGGTAATATTGCACTCGTAAAGGACTCATTTAGTAAAAATTATGATTTTGTTGAAGTAATTTAATAGGATAACCTGAAATTACTTTTTGTGCAGTTTTAAGACTTTTTGTGCAGAAATCACTTCTTGTGCAAAGCCGATATTATCAGAACAGATTTAACTGGAGATGATAAGTGGGCGTTATGGCACATATTTCAAGGCGCGTCAGTCACTCATCATAAAATTCGTTCAAGAGACAAAATGATTTCAGA
>JAFCDO010000038.1:0-3146 GCA_017609605.1 Candidatus Parvarchaeota archaeon | reverse complement strand
CTTTCTTGCGTTTCTTGCATAAATCTTTCATGACTTCTTTTTTCTTCCATTTCTTTGGCCACTATGGAGAAGTAGTCAAATGTTGGCGTGGAAGAAAGTGTTTTCGTTTCCATCGGGCTCGAATTACTTGTTAGTTCAAGAAAGGATTTGATTATTGCATATGATTCCAGTCGGACTAGGTTCGTAAAATATTTCTTTTGATTCTCCAATGTCTATATGCAGATTAAATAAAGGTCTTTTCATTTTTTGTTTCGGTTTTGGCAAATCCAGCATAGTCATAACCTCATAATTTAGATGTGGGTTTTCGTGAAGGTAGTCACAGGGTTTACATCTAAACTGGTCTACGAATCCGAAGCTATCTGCGTGCAGAAAACCATTTTTTATAAGGTTAAAATGGCCTAAATCTACTTTTCTTAAGTCATCTGGTTGGTTGTATAGTTTAATTGTCGCGCTTCCGTCTAAATCTCCTAAATAGTTTGTTTGTGTTATAATTGAATCAAGTGTTTCCATTTTTTTTATTTTTTCCTCTCCTCTCCACTAGTGATTTGTAGAGCGTGAAAAACGAGTTCGAGACCGCCCTCGTCAAACAAGTCCTTAACTTGCTGGTAACCCGTTTTATAAGGCTCTTCGTGAAGTGCTGGTTCACTGCCGGTAACGAGCGCTTGCACAAGTACGGCGAAGCCTTCATAATGGTTTAAGATTTTTTGGTTGAAAGTTTTGAGCTTAACTTTAGTGTTTAGGTATTTCTGGTAAAGGATAGGTTCTTGGATGAACGTTCAAGCACGGCGACTTTCTGGTCTTGTTTAACCAGTTCTCTCCCGATTCTAGAGTGTTCGCAGAATATTCCATGACCAAGGTACTCGTGAGCCCCAACGGCAACCAAGTCTCCAGAATTCTCGTTTATGAGTGTTAAGAGTTGTCTTGGAGAGTAATGATTCCTGGTTTCAGTGAATTGTATAGAAGATTTTGTTGGGTGGAAGCCAAAAACGTCTATTGAGCGCTCGTCCAAAATTTTTTGCAACGTTTGTTCAACTAACATAAGCGTAAACGACTTAAAAAAGCTGATTCGGTTGCGCGCTTATAAAACTTCCTAAAAAGAAAACCCTTATCAGAATTTAATAATTTTTTGGAGTTTCTTTGAACTCTTCTCGCAAGTGATCATTTGTCTCATACAAGTCTTCTATTATCCCTTCAAACGGAGATTTTTTAAAACCAATTTCTTCATACAGTTTTGATGCTAATCTTATTCTGTTATCGTTGGAGTAGATATAAAAGTTTGATTTGAGTTTTCTGAATAAATGGTTTGCATATCTTTTTTTCAGATGAGGAAGATTAACTTTTTTTTCTTTAGCTATGTCAAGAACGAAGAAAATCATTATCTGGATGTCGGTTGAGCCATAGGTGTATTCAGGAATCATTTTGTAAAATTCTTTTTCTGTTATGTTTCTTTTTTCAAAATCAATAATTTTTTTATTAATCATTTTGGTTAGGTACTTGTTTATTTCTTGTTCGACTTTCTTCAGTTTTTTCACAAGTTTTTCAAGCTTTTTGTCATTGATTTCAATAGGAATTATGGTTGCCGGTTTTTCGAGTTTGTCAAGTCGGTATTTCTCTCGATATTTTTTAGCTTCTTTTTCGAGCCATTTTTTTAGTTCAGGCAGTGCATCGCAGCATTTGTGTAAATCTTTTATTTTTTGTTCTTCACCAAGTTTTTTATAAATTCTAAGGGCCGTGTCTTTATCTTCATCTTTGAAATTAACCGAGAACTCTGATTGAATGCTGCTTATTAATTGGTTGGCAAGCCTCTTTTTTAACATATTAACTTTTATTTTTCTTATCCTGGCTTGTGTTATAATCGTTTGAAGAATCTTGTATGATATGGTTGGTTCAAAAACATATCCTTTTAATTTAGTGAGTATGGCTTCTTCTTTTATCAGCTTTTTTTTGAATTGTATTAGTAATTGGTCAACGATGTTCACGAGATAATTTTTTATTTCTGTTCTTGCCAAATCCTTTTTTTTTAGCAAGTCATCAAAAAATTTATCCATGATTATTAATCATTCAATTCGTTGTTAAAAACGTTTTCCGTACTCGTTAGTGATTTGTACAGAAGACTTTATTGGTCGGATGCTAAAAGAAAGTTTCTTGCGAGATATGAAAAAGCAAATCTTAATTGTTTAAAAAGAACAAAACTTTAAAAAGCAAAGAAATCACTGGATTGAGAACAAAAAAAACAAAGGTGAAAACAATAAAATGCCAATCATAGGAAAAGGTTTCAAAGAAATCACTGCAAAAAGATTCGATCTTGAAGGCGAAATAAAACTAGGCCACAACGAGAACAAAATAAATCTAACAAACATAAAAGAAACAAGAATCGACGCAGGAATAACAGGCAAGATACTAGAAATCGAATACGAATTCAGAGTTGACTACCTACTTGAAAAACCCAAAAACGGAAAACTAGGAGAAATAACCATAAAAGGCTCCATAACCTACCACGACGAAGACAAAGTCATGGATAAAATACTAAAAGAATGGAAGAAAAACAAAAAAATAAACGAGGCTTTCATGAAAGAAGTATTAGGCAGAGCACTATACCTATCCCAAATAGAAGCGATAAACCAATCCACAAAAGTATTACTGCCACCACCCGTGCCAATACCCGCGTTAAGAACTTCCAAAGAAGAAGATAAAAAGTAAAGAAAAAACTATTTTTTTATTGCACCCTTAGGGTCCACCTTATCTTCTTCAAAAACTTCTTTTCTCAAACGAAAAATCTTCCTAGCCTCATCAAACATTTCCGGAATAATCCTTATCGGTCGAATCCTCAAAAACTTCTGAAGCTCCTGCTCATCAGTAATCAAATCCTCAATATAAGGCTCCAAATAATTGTTAACATAAAAAGAAACAGTGCTCTTAGGAAGCTTAGTTTCACGAGAAATCTTACGCACCCAAGTCCACCCATCCGCGCTTAAAATAGCGTTTAGAACACGTCTAGCAATCTTGATGTCTACCCCAACACCACGCATACACAGTATTGGACAACGTACAATTATAAACCTTCTCAACAACCACAAATAATGCCTCACACCCATAAAACAAAATTATTAAAAAGTTCATTTTGACATTATCCACAGAAAAAAAGG
>JAFCDO010000019.1:0-9775 GCA_017609605.1 Candidatus Parvarchaeota archaeon | reverse complement strand
ACTGTGGAGTGTTTCGTGTAGTCGTAGAAATCTTTTGGGTCGCCGCTTTTTATGAGTTCAAGAGTTCTTGGGTCATAGTTTTTGGTGTCCCCGAATCTGGGGCCGCAATGACTTAAATCTCCGCTCGCTATCACGAGGCATGGTTTGAGTTCAACAATTTTTTGCGCGGTTCGCTCGCATTCTTTAAGCGAGAGGTGGGAAACGCTTAATGGCAGGAACCTGAAGTTTTTGAGTTTGTATTGCAGGAATGGGAGCTGGATTTCTATGGAGTGTTCGTGCGCGTGGACGAGCTCGTCAACTGGGAAGGCAGTGGTCTTACAGGTTTTAGCCGTGCCCAACGGTGTTGTCCAGTCTTGTTGTGACGCCCCCACTTTCCCGGTGCCTGAATGGTTGGTGCCGACAATGACTATTTTTTTTGCTCTCGGGATTTGGTTGTACGCTTTCGCTGCCGTGCGGCCGGAGTAAGTTATTCCTGCGTGCGGAACCAGTATTGCTCTGGATTTACCTATTCGCCGGGTCAATCCTAGCTCTTTGAGAGTTAGGATTAGTTCTTCTTTATCTCTTGGATAGAAACTTCCTGCCGCGACCAGGTTTCTCATGCTTTTTATCTGGTTTTTTTGGAATAAAAGAGTTTTCTTGTTGTGAGGTGAAGTCTTCCAAAGAGTATTTAAAGTCTTTGTCGTTTTTAATCAATTTTTTTTGTTTCAGGAATTCTCTGGTGAGCAGCCAGTAAACCATGGCAATGCTTTTCTTTCCTTTGTTGTTGCAGGGTATGCACAAGTCCACGTTTCTTGTCGTGTTGTTGCTATCGCATAACGCTATGATTGGCACGCTTATTTTGATGGCGTCGCGCAGCACGTTTCTATCGTTCCACGGGTCCGTAACTATCACGATTCTTGGCTCGTAAAATTCTTCGTAGTCCGGGTTCGTGATGGTTCCTGGCACGTACCTTCCCGTTATCTCTCTTGCCCCAACGATTTTTGCGAACATTCTGACTGGTTTCCACGCGTTCTCTCGTCTGGAGGCGATTAGTATTTCTTCTGGTTCGTAGTTGGATAATAGTTTTGCCGCGTTGGATATTTGGGAGACGATTTTTTCGGTGTCCAGAACGCTTAGCCCGTCAGGTCTTATCTTATAAATGTAGGGTTTCATGAATGCTGTTCTGAACTTTACTCCTATGTGCACTCCTGAAACCAATAAGTCTTCTATCGGGATTATTTGGTCCTTGGTCATTTCACGCAGCCTCCTTTCTTTCAGGCATGATTCTTTGAATGGTTATTGGCAGTTTATTGGACTCAACTTCTTTTTCAGCTATGCTAATGGAATCGTTCATTCCTTTAATGTTTATTACTGGGGGGGCGCCCATGCTTAATTGCAGGGCTCTTGCGCCAAGGATTCTTGCTATTTCAAATTTTGTTAGTTTCATTCTTTTTTTTACCCAATTTTTTTTCTTATTTCAGCACTTTTTTTTATTGCTATGTTGAAGCATTCATAAAGTTCGTTTTCCGTGAACGATCCGAATCCTGCTTTTTGCATGGCGTGGATTTTGTTGTCTTTTGTTACTGTAATGCTTATCCTGGTGTCAGCTACGCTTTCTTCTTCCCCGGTAGTATCAATCATCAAGTGTTCTCCTAGTCTCGTGACTGTTACAGTTATTGGTTCCACGTTCACAGGTAGTTTTTTATTGGTTTTTTCTTCGTAGATTATTTTGTCATCTTCTAGTTTTGGGAAGGTGGCTGTTTTTATTGCTTTGAGTGCCGCGATGCTTCCAGCGTCAACTAGGTTTCCGTCATGGTTTAGAGGGTAGACATCAATGTTCATTATCCAGACTAGTTCGCCAGGGGTTATGCACAGTTTTTTCGTGTCAACTATTCCTGACTCTCTTAATCCACGGTCAATGACTCTGGCCATTTCGATCGCGTACGGGTTTGGAGGTCCTGGCTCCCAATCAGGTGAAGCCATTGGAAGTTGTTCCACCATGGTCATTAAAACCCCGTCTTCGGGAGTGTCTGGGAAGGGTGTTCCAACTCTTAGTTTTACGCCAACTATAATGTCAGTGTCCCCCATTTTAACTCTTGCCGAGCCTTCAGCTTTTTCTATGATTCCTGTTTTCACGCTGATTTCTCTTATTTTGAGAAGGCCTTTTCTTCCGTCTGCTCTAAGCCCTTTTTTTGCAAGGGATTCTAAGTAATTTTTTAGGTTAATGTTTTTCATTTTTTATCACTTCTGCTACTTCCAAAGCCTTCTTGTAGAGGGCTTCTGGAATTTTTTGATTTTTATAAGCGTGCTCCAAGTATTCTTGGTCAATTATTTTTTTTTCGCCGTCCCCGATTTGGATTACGTCCACTTCTAAGTCCACGTACTTGGCTATTTTCGGGAACACTTCTATTGGGGTGTTGATACTGTAATATCTTCCTTTTAAATTGTTTTTCTTATCGTGATACTCGTGCTTTATCCACCATTGACCAGGGATTATGGTGGTTATGGAGTAATCTCCTTCTAGTTTTGGGATTTCTAGTCCGTCGTAGGTTCCTCCGGGCGAGAATTCTCTTTTTAGTATGATGTTATCGTCCACTTTGAAAACTTTGCCTTTCATTATTATCACTTTTCCACTGATTTTTTTGTGCCTGATGTAATAGTAATGGCCTTTTTTTGGTCCTAAGCTTTTGAGGACTTCGCTGATTCTTTTCTGTATGTCTTGTTCTGATACTTGGTTGAGGAATTGTTCGCCTAAATCAACTAATTGTCCGAACTTTGATGATTTGAGTAGGTGGTGGCTTTGCAGGGTTGGAGTGACTTGTTTTCTTATGGCGTCCAGTTTGATTTTGGCCAGCAAACCGAAGTCAATTGAGTACATGGACAAACCTTTTTTCAGGATTCCTTTGTCTTTTTTTTTGAATTCTTGGTTTATGATTTGTTCTTGTTCGAGCAATTGGTTTATTTCTTGGATTAGTTCTTTTTCCTCTTTTTTTTCTGCCAGGGTTTTCCACAGGATTCCCCAGCCTTCAAGTTTTAATTTTTCGCTAATGTCTATTAGGCGTTGTTTTTCGTCAGGGTCTTTAGTGTATTTGGATACTTTGTCAAAACCGTTTTTTATTAGTATGACGCTTTCACCGAATAAGCGCAGTTGATCCGATAGGATGAACTTGTTTTGCGTTCTGCCTTTTACTTGAACGAGTATTTTAGCGTCTAGTTTGATGAAGTCAACGTTTCGCGTTGACAGGATTCCTTCTGCATCGCCTAAATCAATGATTGCTTCTCCTTTGCTTATCCTTTCAACTTTTCCAGCGTGTATTGAGCCCGTCTCCTTTTTTCTTATTGCTATGTCCATGAATTCTTTTCTGAACTCGTTCACGAGGTCGTCGCAGTCTTCGCCGTAAACAATTATTCCGTCCTTGTCTTCGGAATCGTAGATTTGAATGTCCGCTCCTTCGACTTCTTTTAGCTCAAATCTTTTCTTCGTCGCGTCTGAAGGCTCGGATATATCGTAACCTTTGCTTATTAGGAATTGTGTGAGGGCTGTGGAGTAAAGCCCTCTCACCTTAATTTTCTTCATTGTAATAATCTTTTAGGGCTTTCACTTGTATTTCGTGAACTTTTTTACATCCTTTTATTCCTAGCTTCACTATTTTTTTGAGTTCTTCTTCGCTCACTTCTCCGTCTAATTGTAGTAGTGATACTTCTTTGGTTGCTGGTACGTACGCTATTGGCACGTCTGTCGCAGCTCCTTTTCCATACCACTTGTTGTTTTCGACGAAGTGACCGTAGTCTTCTTCTTTTTTCGTAACGTCCAGCACGAACTTTTCTCCTATTTTTCCTGCCGCGACTGAAGAAACCAGGTCTCTCATCGGGATTCCTGCTTGGGCTAGCGCGAGACTTGCCGCGTTTATCGCTACGCAACGGGTTCCAGCGTCTGCTTGCAGTATGTACGTGTAGAGGTATATTCCTGTTTTCGGGAATTCTTCTCTTATAACTGCTGGCGCGAAAGCTTCTTTTATTTTAAGGGATATTTCGTGGTCTCTTCTGTCTGGTCCTGGTCTCGCCCTGTCCGGGACGGAGAAGGACAGCATGTCGTAGTACGTTTTTATCACTGCTCTATCTGATTGAGATATTCTTCTAGGGTGGAGTTCTCCGGGTCCGTAAACCCCTGATATAGCAATTGTTTTTCCCATTTGGAATCTGGCTGAGCCAAAAGCGTTTTTGATTACTCCCACTTTTGCTGTTGTGGGTCTTAACTCGTCTTCTTTTCTTTCATCAAATCTCATTTTTTATCACCTAACATTTTTTCAATTCTCCCAGTTAACCCTCTTGTGTGAGCGTATTTGTCTATTTTTTTTATGGCGCGAACCGCTTTCATCACGTTTTCTGGTTCTCCGCTGACGTGAACCACGCCGTTCTGTCCTACAAGTATTCTGGTGTTGGTCGCGTCTTTTACAGTGTTTATCATAGAGCCTTGCTTGCCTATTAGTCTGGGAATTTTTGTTGGAGGAATTATCACGAGTACTCCTGGGTCAAGTTTTCTGAATTCTCTGCCTCTCATCCCTAAATGGATTGAGGAATCGTTATTGCTCACGTTTATTATTTTAGTGTGGATAACGTCATGCTCTTTGTAAAACTTTGCTGGGTCAATTCTCGTGTCAGAATAGCTTGGCATAGCTTCTTTGTCCTTTAAGAACGCTTCGTGCGCTGCGTTGATGTTGATAACCCATCCAGTTCCAACGCAGTTGTTTATTTGACCTATTACTGAATCCCCTCGCACGGGTTTGTAAACCCCTGCTAATGGAGTTACTTTAACCACTCTGCCCTGGGTGTCTAGTAGGCCGATTAGTTTAGAATGAATGTTTTCGCCGAGCCTGTAAGTTCCGTGTGATGGGAGGAAATCCATGCCTTCAGCAATTTTTTCTCCGGGAACGACTATTCTTCTTTCAGTTCTGCTAACCCCGGTTCTCACTATTTTAACTTCTTTTTTTATAACCTCTTTTTTGGTCTGAGGCTTTTTTTTCGTTTCGTTTTTTTTCATTTTTAACCACTTTTTTTTATTCTTCTTTTATCATTATTTCCCCGCCTGTCAGTTTGTTTAAATCGTTTATGAATTCTTCTGCAATTCCTGCGGGGATGCTCATTTTGCAATAGAAACCGCCATCGGCTAACCATTTTTGTTCTTTTGGCTGGCCGTATCGCATGATTTTTGAGAATGCTTTTCCAGCGCTTTTTGCTGGAACAGTTATGGTGTAACCTTTTTTTTCGAAGCTGATGGGTAGGACTGGTCTGAGTTCGTCAACTATTTTATCTATTTGTTCTTCTACGCTTTTGTTCGGGTCCACGTGCGTCTTTGTTTCTTCCATGGCTAATTCGACTCTTGTTAGGGGGATGGGAGTGTTTGTTCTGGGGTCAATGGCGTTTCTGGATATGAACGTAACGACTTTTTTTCTTTTTTCTTCTGCTTGTTTTTTTCTGTAATCCGCTGTTAGTTGTATTTCGCCTTTTTTTAGGATGTTGTCAGCTATTTGTTGCAATTCAGTGGTTTGAAACGTTTTTTTCAGTTGTTCTTCGGATTGTTTGTCTCCTGTGCGCGCGTTTTTGAATATTTCTTCAACCACTAGAACTTCGTTCAGGTCTGCTTCTCCTTTCCTGTACTGCATTGCTTTTTCGCAGTCCACCAGGAGTTCAAAGTGTTCGTTATCCCGCACTAACCTGGCGATAACAGCGTCTTCAACGTTTACCATTTCATTATTTTTTTTTTATTTCAATTGTTTGTCTACTTCTTTGTGGTCCAGTCTTTCGAACTTCTTTTTGCCGTCAACAACTGCTACTTCTAATCTTTCTTTTTGAAATTTGTTTCCGAGAACTTTTTTTAGGGCTCCGACTCCGAGTTTTATGGCGTCTTGCATCTTCATTTCTTTTTTATACTCTTTTTCCAAATATTTTATTACTATGTCTGAGCCTTCGCCTATCGCTGTTGCAAGGTATTCAAAATAAACTCCGCTGGGGTCGGTTACCAGTAATCTTGGCCCTGTTGAATCCACTCCAGCTATTATGAGTGATACTCCGTAGGGCCGGGCTCCCCCGTACTGCGTGTAAGCTTGTTTGTGGTCAGCTATTTGTTTTACAAGTGTTAAAACGTCAATTGGTTCGTCGTAGGTTACGCGGTATTTTTGAGCTATGTTTCTTGCTTTCTCTATAAGGATTCTTCCGTCACCCACTAGACCTGACATTGTTGCGGACACGTGGTCGTCCAGTTTGAAAATTTTTTCAATTGATTTTGGTACGACCAGTTTTCCTGAGACTTTTTTATCAGTTATTATGACAACTCCTTTGTCAAAAACCACTCCTATCGCGGTAGCTCCTTTTGACACTGTTCCTCTCGCGTACTCCACTTGAAGTAATCTTCCGTCAGGCGAGAACATGGTTATGGTTCTGTCATACCCGCCGATTTCACCTAAATCCATTATTTTTTCGTCATCTCCAATATTTTCTTTGCTTTTAATGCTGTTCCAGTTGTTCTTATTATCTGAACGTTACTTTCTGTTAGGCCGAGAACAGTTTTCACTGTTGGCACGTGCCTGTTCGAAACTTTTATTATGTTTCTGTTTATAAATACTGCGTGCGCTTCCGCACTGCCCATCTCGCCTATTAATTCTTTTAATTTTTTAAAGAACAGGTTTTTAAAATCTTTTGTTTTTATGAGGGGTTCGAATATCACGTATCTTTTTCGTTCTCTCATGCTGGGCGGTAATGGCATCATATTATCCTAACTCCTGGCATCACGAATTTCGGGTCTTTTCTTAACTTGTTTCGTCTCAATATTTTTTCCGGGTAGTAAGTAACGGTTTGTTTGGCTTGTTTGCGGTCCATCCCTAATAATTGGCATAGTCCGATTAGGCTTTCAGGATGCACTATTTGGTCGTTGGACATTGCTCCGCTACCCATGATCGTCGGAACACCGTATTTTAGGCAGAGCCTGATGTTCTGTCTCATCCTTCCCAGAATCTTATGATTTTTTGATTTGTGAAAACTTAGTAATAATGATATCTTGTTTTTTGCCATCAATTTGGCTATGCCTTTGTTAAGCCCTGAAAATCTTTGGTTCAGGTAATCTCCTCTGCTGGAGGATTCAACGTTGGTGAAAGCGTCTACTGACGCGTTTTTTGCCGCGTGCATTAGTTTTTTCGGGTCGCTGGAGTCTAAGACAGTGAAATCTCCTTTCGAACCCGTTGTTCCTTTTATGAAGAAATCACTGTTGCTTTCCGAGAACGCGCACGCTTTTTTGTAGCCCATCCGCTTGAGCAATTCAATGGTTTTCTTGTCCGGCTTAAACTCTAGATTGAAATCATACATTGCTGTCTTAGGATAATTATTTTATAACCTTTTAACCTTTATTATAAGGACTATGAGAAAGTGTTTGCTCGCGTTTTTGTTGTTCCTGCCCGGAATTGTTCTGGCACTGGATTTTAGTTATGAGTATTCGAACACTTCGTTGATGGATTACAGTGTTTGTGGGAGGCTGAGCGCTCAAGGGGAAGTGAGTTCTGTTAATTTGACTCTTAAGGCCTATCCTAACACGGATTTGGTTGCTGGTTCTGGCATGAACGTCACTTTTAGTGAAGGTCAGAAAGTGCTGAGCTATTTTGTCGACGAATTGAGTGGGGTGCTGGATTACTGTTATGACGCTCAATTAACCAATGGTATCAGGGTTGATAGAATCCCTTCTGTCCTGCATTTTCCGTATGATTCGCCTGGTTTCGACGAGTTCCTCGTGTTCGGTAATCAGACGGATTATTCGGATGAGCTTCGCGAAACCTCTTTGAATATCACTGATGGGAGTGCTAGCACGCTTGAAGCGGCTGCAAGGATTGGTGTTTGGGTTTCATCGAACATGGATTACGACCTTGCTTACAGCAACGTGACCAAGAATTCTGCCTGGATTATTGAAAACAGGGTGGGTGTTTGCGAGGAGTACACTAATTTATTCATCAGTCTTTGCAGGAGTGCTGGAATCCCTGCTCGTTACGTGTCAGGTTTCGTGTACTCTAACGGGAGTTTCGGGCCTCACGCCTGGGCTGAAGCCTGGGTTGGTGAATGGGCGGGTTTTGACACTACTTACGTGGAGTTCGGGGCTCTTGATTCCAGCCACATCCCATTTTTTTATTCTTTGGAGCATGAGAGCATTGTTGAAGTCAATTATTTGTCCAGGAACGCTGACATCTCTTCCTCCAAACCGGTTTTCACGATAGGTTTTGCCAATGTTTCTAGTGATGCAGTTCATTTGGACAGCACTTTTGTTTTGAGCAAGGAAGAAGTGAACGAAGATGATTATTTTTATGGCACGCTTAGCGTGATGAACGATGAGCCGCATTATTTACTGGTTTCTTTTGACGTCGTGGGCACGTGCATGAGTGAAGGCGCTGGGTGCAAGCCCGGAACCGAGATTATCGTTGTTGAAGACAATCCTTCTTTCATTATTGTCCCGCCTGAAAGCACTGCTTCTAAAAGCATTGTTTTTCGCACTCCCCATTATAACTTGACGGATTTCCAGTACCTTCCGAGTTCTGTTGGAGTGAGAGGTGTTTTGATTGGAAGTAAGACCGCTGGTTTGAAGATAATGAATTCTGTGGAAAGAACTTCTTTAGATGAAGCCTTGCTTGACGCCAGTAAAACCGAATATCTTAGCAGTGTTAGGATTACTTCTTTTGACCTGCCCAACTTATCTTACGGAGAAGTGGTGGAAGCCAGTTATTCTGTGAAGAATTTGGGTGACGAGCCTATTGACATGATTCTTAACTTTGTTTCTTCATCCATTGAATCAGAGTCAACGGAATTGAACAACGTTTTGTCTGGCGAGGAGCGTTCTGGCAAGGTTTTCCTCAACGTCTTGAACGAGTCTTATGGTCTTAAAACTGTTAGGTTTATCGTAACTTCGGGCAATAAGAAAGTAGAAAGCGCCAGAACAATTAACGTTGCTTTAAAGCCGGATCTGAATTTTTTCTTGCCGGAAAGCGTGGATTTACGCGAGGAAAGAGGATTGGAGTTCTCAGTTGTTAACTTAAACGGTGTTAACGTTAATTCAGTCACCGTAACTCTTCTTGGGAGTGAAAATCCAGTGATTCATTATTTTAATCCAGGGGAAGGAAACTTTTCTTCTGTTCTGGACTTGGGTTTTGTCTCGGAAGGGGATTCCTCGCTGAGCGCGAACATTGTTTTCGAGGATTCTTTCGGAACCAATTTTTATGAGAACATACTTGTTCGAGTTCACAAGCCCCGCTTCCACTGGTTTTACGTTTTCAAACTTTGGATTAGCAATCTTTTTAAGTGAGTCTTTGGATAAGGAATGTTGTTATGGCTAAACTGAAAATCGAGGACATGAAGATTGTTATGAAGCGCTTGTTTGGCAAAAAATTTGTGTGCCAGAAGTGCAAGTCAGTTATCAAGCTTAACCCTGCGCGTCTTTCAAAGGCGAGATGCAGGAAGTGCGGTTCAAAGGCTTTAAGGCCTATAAAGAAAGAGAAAAAGAAATAAAAAATATCATATTTTTCTTACAATTCTTTTTTTATTATTGTGCGTATTCTTTTACGGCTTGCGTGGCTTCGCCAGGATAACCAACAACTTTTGCTTTTGGGTAGAAAGAGAATTTTCTTGACACGTGCCTAGCCAATCTTCCTACTAAGTAACCTGTTTTCGGGTTTTGAGAACCTATTTTAACCAGCATTCCTTCTTCAGGTATTTCTCCAATCCCTTCTTCAGATGTTTCTTTACCTATTAGTGGACTCGTTATTCC
>JAFCDO010000037.1:0-2504 GCA_017609605.1 Candidatus Parvarchaeota archaeon | reverse complement strand
TGCCCGTACAGTTGCGTTTTCTGCTCGAACGCTGTTTTTGGAAAAACTTTCAGGACGAACTCGCCGAGAAGAATTGTTGAAGAAGTAAGATATCTGAATAACTCTTTTGGTTTTAGGGAAATTTTTTTTAACGATGATGTGTTCACTCTTAACAAAAAAAGCACTTTACAGTTCTGCGAATCATTGAAAAAGGAAGGGATGGATGTTGTTTGGTCGTGCTCCACTAGGGCGGACTGTTTGGACGCTGAAACAGTTAAAGCAATGAAGTCAAGTGGTTGCCACACCATTGGTTTTGGGATTGAGAGCAGTGAACAAAAGTACTTGAACAGGCTTCGAAAGGACATAAAGATTGGGGTTATTGAAAAAGCCATAAAGCTTTGCAAAAAAGAAGGTTTGCGAGTCAAGGTTTATTACATGATTGGTTATTCCAGAAACGTTAAGAAAAATGTTTTGAGGGATTTGCGCCACGCCATGATGAACAATGTTGATTTCGTTAAGTTTTCTTTAATCACGCCATACCCTGGGACAAAGCTTTACGCTTCTTGGAAAAAACAAGGAATACTGAACGGCGATGATTGGGAGAAGTACGATGGGAGCAATCTTCTTAGAAAAGACGTGAGCGCGTCCGAGGTCAGAGAAGTTTACGACATGGTTTACAAAAAATTCTATCTAAGACCTAGTTTCATGTTAAAACAGTTGTTTAGGATAAATTCTTGGCAGGAATTGAAAAATTCTGTTTACACTTTCAATCAACTAATTAAAGCAGGTTAGAGTTTCATATCTTTGCTTGGAGTAATCATCTATGTACGTTACTTTTTCAGGGCACCGCTCTAATTTTCCTTTGTTATAAAAAGTGCATCCCTCATAAGTCATGAAAAGCATGGTGTCCCCATAAAGATGAGTATATTCTTCCAGTTCATGGAACCCATAGATTCCCATTGAATCTGCTACAACCCAGCCTTTTTCAGGGGTCCAGAACTCGACGAGCGAGTGCGATAATTTCGAGTACACCGTATTGTTCCTTACCATAAATATTTCAACGTTTCTCGCTGGAATTCCTAGGGCTCTGAGCGTGCTGATAAATAATTGCGCGTGGTGCTCGCAACTACTCACTATTTCATCTTCTTTTACCATCCTTTCAGCTAGTTCCGTGTCCAGATATGTTTTAGGTTCAGAAGGATTATATGGGGTTTGAGCAAACCACAGCGCTGTCATGATTCCTCTTGCAATGAATTCAGGGGTCTCGCCTTTCATGAAATGGAGAGCGTATTCCTGTATGAAATTATTTGCGGGGCGGTGCTGGTTAAGAGAATTAAAACTCACAAGATTGCTGCCGTGTATAAACATTCTTTCTCTTTCAGGAATATCGTCTGGTTCAAGTAGGGTTGTTTCTCCAAGCCCGACTGTGAAAAGTCTTGCCTTGTCTCCCAAGAATAAAATGTTTGGGTACTCTCCAGGAATTAATGGCCCTGAAGAAATGCTTAGTCTAAGGACAACATCCCCAGTCAGGTTCACCCACCCTTCCCGCAATTCTTCCCATTTCCAAGAACTCATTTCTTCCTGCGAAGGAAAACATTTTCCAGTAAAGGCATGAAAGGATTCAGGGTAAATGTTTATGCCTGGAAACGTTAAAGTGCTCACCTTCAAGCCAGGGTTCGCGCTAATCTTGATTAAATAAAAACCTTCCCTGTCAGGAAGCCCGTAATAATACAGGGGATTATTTCCAATCACTTTTTTCAAGTGGTTGAATGAAAAAAATGCGGTGAAAATTAAAAGTATTATTAGTAATATTCTTAAAAAATTTTTAGGCATCAATTTTTTGAAGACAGGTTTATGCGTCTTTGCCCATCTTTTGAAAGCTAAAACAGCCTTATGCGTTACAAAAAATTCTACGATTCTGTCAACGAGTTTCATGTCCTTAACATCTCCTCAAACCATGCTTGAAACGTTAGCAGTAACCAAGTTTTCAATAAGTAATATTGATTGTCTTCGCTTTTAAGCTTAATCTTGTCAACCTCTTCTGGTTTGAAAAACCCTGTTTCTTTTATTTTTCGTTTTGACAAGTAATGGTTTATCCAGGGTTTCATCTCGTTGTTCAGCCATTGATGGGTGGGCGTCCAGAACGGGCGTTTTTTCTTTTGCACAAACTTTTTTGGCAAGTCTTTCTTAAACGCTTCTCGTAAAACCTTTTTAGAGTTCAGGAACCCGACTCGCTGGTTCACGGGCACTTGCAGCGCCGCCCTAACGATGTCGTGTTGCAAGAAAGGCGTTCTTGACTCGACATGGTTCGCCATGCTCATCCTGTCCGTTTTCGTGAGAATAAACTTTGGAAGAAAGTGTTTAACATCGTAAGCAATGACCCCGTCTAAATTGTTAACACTTTTTTTGAACGCGCGTTCTTTTTTCAGGGAAAAACTTTTTTTGAGCAACAATTCTTTTTCTTTGTCAGTGAAAACAGCGTTTCTTTGTATGAAAGCGTTCGAAAAACTTCCTGACAAAGAATT
>JAFCDO010000007.1:0-84954 GCA_017609605.1 Candidatus Parvarchaeota archaeon | reverse complement strand
TTCTGCAATCTTATACCCTTTCTCAATTTTCTTCTTGTCCTCATTCTCTTCAGAACGAATAAATGCTCCAACATTCACCATTTTTCCACCAGGAGTATACACAACACTAATCTTTCTAGAACCTAATGGTATAGTGATGCGAGGCTCGTTCATCCTCATGCTCACTTCAATGTCATCAACTCCTCCTACCAAATCAATTACTGACATATTCCTACGATAATCTTTATCTTCATGAACCCTTACCTGATATGTTTTAGGTTCAACATGACTAAGGTATGCTTCCATCATATTGTGCACTATTCCAGAAGGGTCACTTTCTAAAACTTGTTCTATTAGCGAATTGCCTTCTTCAAAACTTATAATCCTTGAATCCATCTTAAAAAACTGAAGAGAACTTCCATTTAAAAAGTTTGTTATTTATTGGTGGTAAAAAAATATCAAAAAAAGTTTCTAAAATGAGTACTTAACGCTCATCATTATTATTCGGTTCGCCGCTCGCTTAGAAGAGTTTGACACTTGAGTAATCCAGTAAACAATTTCTTTCAGTAAGAGCAGTCTTTTCGTCGGCATTTTTGAGTTAAACAACTCCTTGAATAACATATACTCAATATTTCTAGCGTGGTGGCGTATTTCAGCAACTTCTGAAGCTTTTTCAGCAGCGCCTTCCATGTCATGCCTCATCATTTCAATGGATTCCTTGATGATTCTAGCTGCTTCGCACGAGATTTTCATAAGCTCTTTTATCCTATTTTTCAGTTTCTCGTCAACCTTAACTCTATAAACCAGCAAGAATTTAGCAATCCTATCACTATTATCCGCTATGTTGTCCACATGGTCAAGAAGCTCGAACCAGTCCTCGCTCGTGTAAGGTAGGAGTTGTCCCTTGAACAAATCCCTCGCAATATCATAATAAACGCTATCAGCTTCAGTTTCTACTTTGGATATGTCATTAATTATTTCTTGAAGGTCTCCTTTATTGAAGTAAACGTCAACCGCTTTATCAGTTAATTTTACGGTTTCAAAAACTTTGTCAGCGTGTTCTGAGAATCTTTCGAATATTGTTTTCTTTCCGCGACCAAAAAGCTTCATCACTGAGGGTTAGACATGCTAAATATTAATATATATTATGTTTTTCTTATTATAATCTAATGCTAGAAATTTTTGTGATAGGTGTGGCTTTGCTGTACGCTTGGAGCATTGGAACCAACGAGGAAAGCATTGCAAGCGCCGTGGCGAGCAGAGTCATAAAAATTAGAACCGCTGTCATCCTGGCGGCTATAGCCGTTTTTCTAGGCGTATTATTGTTCAGCGGGAACGTCAGCGCAACCTTGAAAGAAAAACTTGTCGTGAACTTAACTCTTCCAATGGTTTTCGCCGTGCTCCTTGCATCCGCGATCTGGATGATTTTCGCTTCCTGGAAAGGACTTCCAATCTCGACCACGACAGTAATGATTGGCGCCATGGTAGGGGTCTCATTGATTACGGGATCAGAAATCAATACGAATACTTTGCTCGAAATCGTTTTATCCTGGATTATATCCCCTATCGTGGGGTTCGTCATCGCCTTCATCTTTTACAAGGCTTTTGCCAAAACTTTCTTCAACATTATCAAAGGCTTCGAGACTCGGGAGAAACTTGAGAGGAACATGTCAGGAATAGGTTTAATCATTGCACTGGGCGTCGTTTTCTCCAGAGCTGCTAACGATGTTCCTAACGCAATATTTTTCTTTTCAGGAACCCAGAATAACCTGACTTTTTGGGGTGGTTTTGCTGCAATGCTCGGCTTATTGATGCTTGGAAAGAACGTTATCCGCAATCTGGGCACGAGATTAACAGTTCTAAGCCCGAGCGCAGGTTTCTCAGCTCAGTTATCCACGCTAATAACGATATCGTTATTCACTTGCATTGGAATGCCTATCAGTGGAACAGCTGTTTTCGTGGCAGCGTTGGCCGGTTCCGGCAAGGCCAGGCGAAAAAGGGTTAATTACGGTTTCATCAAGGAGATTTTAGTTTCCTGGGTGGTGACGATTCCTGCAGCCATTCTACTCGGCGCAGGCATATTCGTGTTATTGTAAAAGTTTTTATTATAACAGAACCTTTACTACATTAATTAATATGGATGAGAAAAAGCTTGACAAAGCAATTGTCGAAAAATTAAGGAAGTTTCCTTCAGCGCTAAGAGTTTTCAAAAAAGTTATCAAAGACAAAGAAGCGCTCTCCCTCTTAGAACTGAGCAACACGATTTCAATAAAAAGACTCGGTTACAACGACCACGGAAGAATCCACACCAAAATCGTTACTAACAGCGCGCTAAAAATTTACAAACTCTTAGGGATTAAGCCAAATCTGGTTAGAGAAGAGCTGGCCACGGAAGAAGAAGTCATAATCATCCTCGTGCTATCCGCTTTCTTGCACGATATCGGCATGTGTGTTAACAGGGATGACCACGAGAAATGGGGAGTAATCCTCGCGAAACCAATAATGGAACGAGTTCTCGGCGAACACAAGAACAAAAGCGTGATAGTGGGGGCTGCTTGCGAAGCAATCCTCTGCCACATGGGCCGCTACAAACCAACCTCTCTTGAAACAGGCATTATCAGCGTGGCTGACGGGACGGACATGACTGCTGGCAGGGCGAGAATAACTCATTATTACTCCAAAAAAAATAAGAAAAGCATTCACTCTTACTCCGCGCTATCAATCAAAAACGTTGAAGTGAAAAAAGGGGTTGACGCACCAGTATTAATAGAAATTTTGATGACCAACCCGTCAGGAATTTTTCAAGTGGAAGAAATCCTGATGCCAAAGCTTAGAAATTCGGGGTTAAAGAAGTTGATTAATGTTAAAGCAATTATTGAAGACGGAAGCGAAGAAGTTATGATGAATTAATCCTTCTTGAAAAAACTTACAATCCCTTTGAAAAAACTCTTACCAATCTCTTTTGTTATTTCATCCTTTATTTTAGGGAACTCTATTATCAAATCCGCTATGGTTTGAGCGTCCAAAGCATCGTTCAACAATGTTGGAATGATTTGCCTGAAAAGGTCCACTCTCTGCTCGGGAGTCAGAGTTTGGAAAAATTCAGGAGCCACTTTTTTAATCATCTCCGCTTTTTGCTCGTAACTCATTCGCTTTACCAGCCAAACAACAATTTTTTCCTTTAAACCCATAAAAAGACTTATAGATTTCCTAGTTTAATAACTCTTTGTTCAAAATTGAAAAAAGTTTTTGTTATAGGTCACAGGAATCCTGACACGGACTCTATTTGCAGTGCAATAGGCTACGCCCACCTCTTACGAAAATTAGGCAGGAACGCTGTTCCCTCCCGCGTTGACCCTATCAACGACGAGACGAGTTTCGTGCTCAAAAAGTTTGTGGTAAAAACTCCTGATTTATTGAAATCCTGTAAAAGTAAGGATTTGATTCTCGTGGACCACAACGAGCTAAACCAGACCCTAAAAGATATTGGAGAGGCTAACGTTATTGAAGTCATTGACCATCACAGGGTTGGAAACAATGTTGAAACCGTGCTTCCGATTAACTTTGAGATTAAAGTTTTGGGCAGTACTTGCACTATCATCACTGACCGTTTTTTTGAGGAACGGATTCCTATCCCAAAAAAGATTGCTGGTCTTCTCCTGGCAGGGATTCTTTCAGATACTTTGCTTCTGAAATCTCCTACAACTACTAAAAAAGATGTTAAAGCTGTCAAGATTCTTAGCACTCTTGCTGAAGTGGATTACAGGGTTTTCGGGTCTGAAATGCTTAAAGCAGGTACTGGGCTGGTCAGGAAAACGCCTTTAAAAATTCTTGGAACTGATTTGAAAGAGTACGTGCAGAACGGTTTTAAAATCGCTATCAGCCAGGTGCCAGTGATTGATAAAAAAGACGTTGACAAGGTTAAGAACAAGGTTTTTCCTGCTTTACAAAAATCTTGTGAAAAAAAAGGTTATGCTTTTCATTTAGTCATGTTCACTGACATTGATGACGGCAACACTGAACTCATGGGTTACGGTCCAAAGATTAAACTTGTTGAGAACGCTTTTGGAAAGAAGTTTGACAACGGATTAATCTTTTTAAAAGGAGTTGTCTCGAGAAAAATGCAAGTCCAGCCCGCCGTGCTCAAGGTTCTTGGACGATGATTTAACAAATCATCTCAAGAAATTTTTTCAATCTTAATTCTTTATCCATAAAAGCTAGGTTTCTGATTTCAAAACCCATTTCATCGTACACATTGCGGTCTCGTAATCCTCGCTTCTTTCAAGGTCGCTTTCATACAAAGTTTTTGGAGGCATTTCCAAAAACACTACTAAATCATAGTTTCGTCTTGCAAGTTTTTCAACTTCAGGAGCTTTTTTACCGTCTAATAAACAATACGTCCAACCATCTGGTCTCCCCCTGTCATAAACTATAAAAACACCGTTTTCTTGTTTAGCTTTTTGTTCAAGGAGGATTTGGTCAAGGATTATTTCTGTTTGAAAAGCCACTCTATCTGACCAAGGTTCTTCAACTCCTTTTGCCTGATGTTTTTTTATGACTCGTCTGGCTGATTCTGGAACAAGAACCATTTCTTCCCCGCAAACACTTATAACCTCTATTTCTCCGCAGTATTCTTTTCCGCTCATTTGGGCTAATAATCCAAGAATAGTTGTTTTACCACAACCAGGCCCGCCTGTTATCACAATTTCTTTTACCACTCTAAAAAGAGATTATTGGATTTCAGTGTTTTTTAATCTTTCTTTTTTCAAAAAAAAAGAAAAGAGGAGTGAGGTTTTTTTATTCCTCATTTAAAGGACAGTTTCCTTCCCCTGTATATTTGATCCCTTTCCAAACCCCGTTTCCCACGCCCATTTTTCCAAATCCTTTTTGAAGGGAGTAGTTTTGTCCCGGGTTCTCGCCAACTCTTTGCATTAGTTTTTGCATGAATCTTTCCTGATTCATTTCTTGTTTTTCTATTTTATTTTCAATCCATTCAAGCTTTTGCTGAACTACCTCTTCAGGAAGATTCTCCATTCCCATAACTTTTTCCTTTAATCTTTGCATGACTGCTTGGTGCTTGGCTGTTGACTCAACAATGGCTAGTTCTAGTTGTTGGGTTATGTTATGGTTTGTCAGGTTTATTTGCTGCTCCATTGCTTGCATCTGGTTCTCGTAGTCCGTTATTAGTTCGTCATCAAAGTTGGTTATGTTTTGTTCTTGCAGTTCTTTAAATTCAGCTAGTCTTCTCTCCGCTAATAACAAGTGGAAACGGGCTTTTTCTTCAGCTCCGAGAGTGAACCATGTTTGGATTCTTTCAAGAACTCTTTTGAAACCGTATAACGGGTTTCCTGGCAGGACTTGAACGTCCTGTGTTGTTTCTTCCGCCATCACGCTCATTGGCAGGAGTATGAGTGCTGCCATGAGGACGGCTGTTATCGTTTTTTGTTTCATTTGATTTTTTTCACCTGTTCTTTTTTAATGGGTGGAACGGGTATTAAGAGCTGGGTGGAACGCTTGTTCCGCGTTATTTTTTTATTATCAGCCGGTTCGTTCCTCCAAGGTCTTCTTTGATTATGATTCCTTTAGCGGCGAGTTCGTTGACGTGTCTTGAGAGTGAGGCTTTCGGGATTTTTGTTAGCCGGTGGAGTTTGTTCTGGTTCAGGCTTCCTCCTTCTTTCATTATTGTTTCGATTATCATGACTTGTCGGGGGTTCAGAACTTTTTTGATTTGCTTGAGGTCAAGTTTGTTTTTTTTGGAAAAGTGTTTCGCTGAAAAAAACACTGTTAAAAAGATGATGATTAGTGTTAGAATGAACAGTGTTATGGTTTGCGAGTCGTCTGTTTGGTTTTTCAGTTCGTAGTCCAATTGGATATAAGAATCTGTGCCCGCGTTAACCACTGATACTATCAGGTTTTTTTCGTATTTTATGGAATAATCGTAATTGGCTTGGATTCCCTTTATGCTTGCCTGACCGGGTAGGATTATGGTTATGTCTGTGAAGTTTTGGAAGCTCGCAGTCCACAGAGTTCCTTGTTTGCTCGTGTATTCCTGGCTGTACGTTTCGTTGATTAGTGTTCGCCCATCATCAAGCAATGTTGCTTCTAAACCAAAAGTTGTGTTTAGTAATAAAAAAAAGATTGTTAAAAAAAATGTTTTTTTTCTCATGCCTTCACTCCAATCTTTTGATTAAATGGTAGCCGAACTGGGTTTTAACGATTCCTGACAGTTCTCCTTTTTTGAGCTTGAAAGCTTCCTGTTCAAAAGGTTTGACCATCATTCCTTTACTAAACCACCCTAAGCTCCCTCCTTTTTTACCTGAAGGGCATTGGGAGTGTTCTTGAGCAAGTTTTGAGAAAGACTCTCCGGTCTTTATTTTTTCTAGGAGTTCTTTGGCTTTTCCTTCAGTTTTGACAAGTATGTGCGCGCAATGAACTTTTGACACCATGACTTAATCAAGAGTAGCAGGGTTTTTATTGTTTTTCCTAAAACTATTAAAACTTGTTGCAGCTTAATTTGACAATAATGGGTTTAACAGGCTACGCTGTATCCATGAGTCAAGAATGGATAAATTTTTTCACGTCCAATACTTATGACCTTCTCCTCCCATTAGTGGTTTACACTTTTGGCTTAGCGTTTTACGCTCTCTTCGTCTGGAAATTCTACAACTTCCTATCAAAAAGAGATGTTTTCAAATTGGATCTCAGCAAGTACGAATTTAGTAATCACCCTAACCTGCGCAAAGCAGGCTCAATATTCATGTACGTGGTAAAACATTTAATCATCCTGCCATTATTCATTTTCTTTTGGTTTCTAACTCTTTCAGCGTTATTGATAGTCATGTCTAAGAATCAGAGCGTGCCTGAAATAATGCTTTTATCTATGGCAATTGTTTCCGCGATTAGAATAACTTCTTACTTTAAGGAAGATATTGCTAAAGACCTTGCAAAAATCCTTCCATTCACTTTAATTGGCCTTATACTATTAGACCCCACTTACTTCCAGTCAATCAACGTTTTTGACAGGATTACCCAACTCCCTGACATGGCGTTAAACGTGATTTCATACTTGCTTTTCACTCAAATCCTGGAGTTCTCATTAAGAATCTTGTATGGGCTGAAAGTTTTAATCTTCGGAAGTAATGAATAATAAATGAGGGTTTCGCAACCCCCTTTGCATAGGATTCTTGGCAGTGCTAGGAAGAAGGTCAGTGACGCGATAATTAATGGGAAATCTGTGAAGATTAAAGCACCTTAACGCTATGCGAAAAAGCTTTCAAATAACAACTGCTGATTATTGTAATAGGTGGTTTAAAATGTTGGACGACGAAAAAACCTTGGAGAGCCTGTTGGAATCTGTTGAGGAAAAGAAAACTCTTATGGCGAGGGTTAAATCTTGGTTCAGACGTGCTTATGGTTATTTCAGCAGGCCGAGTGAAAGAATTCCTTCTAATTACCGGTTGGATTCACGTCTCAATTCTTTTTTCCCAGGTGATGAAAAATCATTAGAAGTGTATACCCGAAACAGACAGATGGGTGGAGCATAAGTAATAAAATTCTATAATCATAAACGGAATTGTCAACGGAGAAGTAATTATTTTCAGAAAACCACTTAATGAATTATAATCCAAAACACTTAAATAGTAGTTATGAATAGTTATTCATAATTTGGAGGTGATTAATATGCCAGGACAAGATGGAACAGGTCCTTATGGAACAGGACCAAACGGTCGAAGACAAGGACCTTGCTCTAATGAAGGAGAATCCTACCAGCAACCTTTTTTAGGAAGAGGTGGAGGCTTTGGACGAGGACGAGGTAGAGGGGTTAGGAGACGAGGGCTCGGCTTAGGACAAGGAATGAGTTTCCCTATTTCAAACGAAGACAGAACTAAACTGTTAGAAGAACGGTTAAAAGGAGTTGACGATTTGAAGAAATCTATTGAGGAAGATTTAAAGATTCTTAAGAAAGAAGACTGATTCTTTCAGGAAAGGTTTTATTAAACCTTTCTTCCTCATTATTTTTTGAAAATGTCGCGACCAAGAATTAAACGAAGAATCCTGTTTGAGCCAGGAGTAACTTATTACAAGCCCGCAGGAGTTCCTATCAGGGACTTGGAAGAAGTTGAACTGGGCTTGGATGGAATTGAAGCTTTGAGACTATCAGACGTTATTGGTCTGAGCCAAGATGAAGCTGCTGAGAAAATGGGTGTTTCCCAACCAACTTTTCACAGGATTCTTGACAAGGCGAGAAAGAAAGTGGCTGACGCGTTGATTAATGGCAAAGCCATAAAAATTCTCAAAAAATAAGGGTTTTTCACGTTAGTTTCTTAAGTATTTTTAGCAGTTTTTCCGCTCGTGTTTGGTGGGATAATTGCTTTCCGTCAAAAATCGCGAAACCCTTCCCAATTTTTTTGATGGTTTTCACATATTTTTTAGCTAATTTTTCCTCACTTCCTAAAAATCTTGGAATCTTTATTAAGAAATAATCTTTTCCTTGTTTCAGTCCTTTCACTCTCTTGAGATTATCTTTGACGCCTTCCACCTCATTAGCCACGACTTTGCACCCGCTCGCCAGCGCTTCTAAAATGGAGGTTCCAGCGGCTTCGTGGATTGAAGGTGATATCATCATATCTGACGCGGCGTAATAATACTTCAATTCTCTTTTACTTGTCGTGTAAGGTAAGATTAGTGTTCTACCCGATTTTTGTGGGAAGAATTTTTTTATCAGTTCGTTTTCTTCTGGTTTTCCTGTTGCGCCGACGAACAATAATTTGTAATTCGTCTGGTCGGCTAGTTTTTTTGCTACTCTTAAGGCTGTTTCGAATCCTTTTTCTTTATAAAAACGGGCGATGTAGCAGACCAGTTTTTCGTCAGGGTTTATGGTCAGCCCTTTTTCTCTTAGAAATGTTCTGCCAACTGTTTCGTCTTGTTGGGTTGTTTGGATGAAAACGTCGTCAACGCTTGGGTACAAAACTTTATAATGGTTTTTCACTTTTTTTGCTTTTTTCTTTAAGAAGTCTGAAACGCATATAATCAGGTCTGATTGCGACCAGTAATTAGAATTATTCTTTCCTATTGAGTTGTCTTCGAGGAATGGGCTTACCGCGTCGTGCAGGAAAACCACGATTTTTCCTTTGAACATGCCTTGTTTTCTTAGTTTGATTAGTTCTGGTAGGGATTTTATGGTTTGGTACATTGCGTAATGGAATATTATTATGTCTGGTTGGAAGTTCTTTGTTTCTTGAATAATTTTTTGTTTGAAAGACTCTCTTCTCATAGTTCTTGATTCTTTGCTTTCATGCCATGGGTGTTGTTCCCAATCCATAGAATAAATAAATCTTATTTCTGCGCTCAGATTTCTTAGGGAATGAATTTCTCCGAATAAGGTGTTAGCGATGCCCCCGAAGTTAAAGTACTCGACGTTAAGGTTGTATTCGTTAGCGTAGAGAATCTTTAAAGCCATAACTATTGAATTAGTAGCATTTCTTGTTTTAAAACTTTTTATTCTGTTTCCACTCTTGGAGCTAGGATGAAAGTCATTTGCAACTTGTCCAAGGCCTTGTACTCCATTTGCAACGGGTAATCCGTGCCAAACTTTATTGTAAGAACGTCAGCGATTTTCGCTGCCTTCGTAATCTTATCAAGATAATCCAACGAGTACTTAGCCTTAACCGGTTCTGAAACGTCCAACACGTGCAGTGCCGGCGAACCCTTAACCAACTCCAGCGTAGAATCATTATTGTCGCCTTTAGCGTGCATCACAAACTTTTCAGGAGTGGCTTCGAACACCACGCAATGACTGACCATGTTAGCGTCAATCACTCCTTCCCTAACAATGCTGGTCTCCACCTGAATCTGGTTCTTGAAGTCAAGGCTGGGAACGCTCTGCTCCTTCAACTCCTCCTGAATCAATGGAACGCTAAAAGTCCTATTACTACTCCCCTTCATCCTAACAATGAACCTGTTCTTATCCTCCTCCAACTCAAGAATAACGCGGTCCGTGGCGCCCGCGCGCCGAAGAATTTGCACCAACTGATCAACGTTGATCGTCATTTTGGTGTCCTTATCTAATTGATAATCATCAAAAACGCTGGACAAAAACTTAAAAATAATCATGCTAACATTAGAAGGGTCCATCGCGATTAACTCTATGCCTTCCCTGTTAATCTTAAAAGTTCCCTCATTAATCAAGTTTGATATCGTTGACATCGCGTCCTTGAAAAGAGTTGCGTTCGAAAGACTTGCCTTAAACATTACGATTAATCCTGAAATGGGTTGAGTTTATAAACTTTATTTCACTCCAATCCTATCATCTTACGCGCTTTAAAGAACAGTTCCTTATCCAATCCATTCATGTCCTGAATAATTTCTGCTCTTAACTCAAAATCATCACCCAAAGGCAATAATAATCCTACGACTCGGACAAAAACCCCCAGAGGGATTTTCTCGAACAAAGAATCGCTGGAAAGAAGAACAATAATTGTTCCAGTTCCATCATCCAAAGTTAAAGCTGTCACGTCCGCGTCCTTACCAACAACAGTACCAATCAACGCCAAGCGCGAGTCCTTACCCGGACTAATATTACTGATAACTGTTTCCCTTGCAGGCACGGGTTCGCGAGCATCTTCCATTAAATAACAAAGAACTACTCCAGTTTTTTTAAGGATTATTGTTCAGTACTCTCTCCAAATCTTCTTGCACTTCACGCATTTGAAAAAAGTTGTTGGAGGCTCGTCAGGACTCCTCGTCTGCTTCAACCAATAATACGCTTCCACGTTACCGCACTCAGGACAATGCGCTTTGGTCTTCGGCAAAGTCTTATCCAAATCTTCGTCCACAACCAATATAATTTTAGAACTCATTCCCTTCTCCTTCAAAACGTTTAACTTGGTCTTAGTGCTCGTCCCGCAACGCATACAAAAAACTTTTCCTTCAGAACATACTAACAAGCCTTCGCACTTCTTACAAAATTCCATCTTTAGTTCAAACACCGCCTTTAATAATCATCCAAACACGCGTAACAATCATTTTTGGGATCCCTACAAAAGGAACGCGGTGCTCCGCGCGCCCAACAACTTCGTTACAAGAAAGTTCTCGCTCAAAGCTTAGCACGCCGAAATTAGCGTCTCCTTTTGTGGTGAAAGACAAGTTACCATCACTCTCGTTTATAAATATTACTCTGTGAATAATTTTGTATTCCGCTCCCTCCGGGTTATAAACAATCACGTCTCCAACCTCCAATTCCTCTGGGTTGACTTTCATTATTACCATCAAATCACCCAAGTTCAAGCCGTCAGAAAAAATCCAGGAGTCAAGCTGAGAACGATTAAAACCGTGCAGTTCCATCCATTCATAATAAGGACTCTCAATGTCCCCTGAATGAAGCATGCTACCAGTGATTACGACGAACAAGTCTTCAACCCCGAAAAAACCGAGAAAGAACAAAAATAATTGGTAAAGAATTGACAAGGTTATGAAACTAAATATTATGAACGCGAGGTAAGACCAAACGCTCTCCCCATGCCATAAGAAATCCCAAAATTTCTTTAAAGATTTTTTCAATTTCATCCTAAAATCAAACTAATAAAAATCAGCAGTAATTAAAGCTTTTCCTCGCTTTCAATTAAATCATTTGATAGTCAAACGCTGAAAAAAAACTCTTTTTTTTATTTCACGACTGCCTTAACTTTTTTCTCAAAAACGTCTAAATCCTTAACTATTTTTTTAATACCTGCTTTCAGAACTGTTATCGGCTTCTTATTTTTTGTTTTAAGAGTAAAAATCGCGTAATCATACAAAGGGTGTTCTTTCATATAACCCGCGGTGATCACGTCCAAGTCTTCCAATAACTCCACTCTCAAAAGATTGCAGAAAGAATGCGGGTCAGCGCCGCTTATCTTAAACTTAAGCTCGTTTTTCTTATCAGTTATGACTTCGACCTTCATTTTTTTCTTGCAACCTACATATTCATTAATTTATAAAACTAATGGTTCTGCCCGTATTTAAGAGTTAATCCGCATACCTAGGGTAATGTTGCCATTCGCAAACCTCTCTCTTGACTTTACCATTATACTGCACTTCAAATCTTAACGGCTCCGTCGTATTTTTTGACAACTTGAACCTGCAAACATCTTCATCGTTCTTCGATAAATCCCCTATAACGATTTCCGATATATCAAATAATTCCTTATCAAGAGCCACACATTTCACGTTTTTGAGGTCTTCGTTCGCGCCAATAAAAACGTTGGCAGAATCGTTACTGCACTCCGACCGAGTATTAATCTGCGGTGCTCCAAGACCCAACGACAATATTTTCAAAAATGACGTCACTGCCAGAACCGCGAGGACAATACAAAAACCAGCGATAGCATAATTCCTTATTCTCGCGCTTTGATTATCAGACCCCATTTAATTATCCAGAAACGTTCGGCTTCACTACAATACCTTTCTTACCAATTTTCATGGGAAACAACCCTCTCTTCTGATTTGTTCTCCTCATTTTGAGTACTTGAACCGTCCTGTCAAAGTCCCCCCCCAAACCCGTGTAATGAAAGATTATCACTCCATCAGCGACGAACTCCTCGACGCCGAAACGCGAGTACTTACCAGCAAGGGATTCAGAAGAGGATTCGCCAACAATCTCGCTGATGACAAGACAAGTACAACCCGTTTTTTTTATCACTTTGGACAGCTTGTATATTTTCCTTCTAAGCTCGTACAAGTCCTTAACGTAAAGACCGAAAATGCTTGCTGAATCAATCACGATTCGTTTAGCTTTTGTCTTAACAATTATGTCCTCTAATTGATCTAAGAGTTTATCAAACTCGAAAGGAGGATAATAAACAACTTTCAGTTTACCTGTCTTCTCCATCTCCTCTAAATCCCAGCCGAACTGTTTCCCATCCCTGAACAAATCTTCCTTGCTCTCCTCAAAAGATATGTAAAGACCATTAAAATCCTTATTGTTATAAAGGAACTGAAGTCCAAAAATTGTTTTACCTGTACCCGTGCCTCCCGAAACAAGAATTATGTCGCCAACATTGAAACCTCCTTCAATGAGTTTATCCATTCCAGGAATGCCTGTTGAAATCCTAACTGTCATAGCAACTCAATAAGTATTTAAGCTAATATAAATTTTTAGTTATTTCAATGACTCAGCGTGCAATGATTAAAACCCTTCCTTTCGGGCTTTACGCCATAACTCCTCAAGGAAAGGTTCTTAAAAAAAAAGATGTTATCATAAGCCCTAAAGAGTACTCTGAAGGTAAAGATAAGGTTTTAAAAGAAGAGTTTAAGAAAACCCTCGGAAAATTTGAAATAATTCCTGAAGAACCAGAAAAAAGTGTTGTAAAACAAAAATTTCAGACCTCCAGTGAATTCTCGGAATACATGAACAAGTTCTGCTTGGAGTTAACCAAAATCAAGGTAAAAAACAGTTATTCCAAAGACTTAGAAATAATCCAATTAGCCAATGCTATCGAAGACATCAACAACACCATCAACAAGCTGTACGAGCGAATAAATGAATGGTACGGGCTCCACTATCCTGAAAGCTTAAAAAAAATTGGTAACATGGACAAAATGTTCAAAATACTTTCGGAAAACCCTGAACGAATCCATGTATCCAAGAAAACTGGGAGCCCTAAAACAGGTATGGGTGCTGATGGTATGAACACGAAAATAATCCAGAAATTTGCTGAATCCTGCAATCAATTGATAAAAACTCGGGAAGAAATGCGCGCTGACATGGAAACAAGCATGGAAAAAATTGTTCCAAACCTGTCAAAAGTCGCCACCCCTTCACTCGGATCCAAACTCTTAAGCATTGCTGGAAGCCTGAAAAAACTGGCTTTCATGAGCTCAAGCACAGTGCAAGTGCTCGGAGCCGAAAAAGCATTGTTCAGACATTTAAGAACCGGCGCAAAACCTCCGAAGCATGGAGTAATCCTGCAACACCCCCTAATGCAAAAAGCAAGCAGAAAAGACAGGGGTCGCATGGCGCGAGCGCTTGCCAGCAAAATAGTGACTGCGACAAAAGTTGATTACTTCAGCCCTGATAAAAAGGATATTAGTAAAAAACTTATTAAAGAATTAGAGGAAAAACTGAAATGAAAGTTTCCCGCGTGGTTGACAATTGTTTATGGATTCTAAACAAGAAAAGAAAAGTTCTTGCAACGAAAAACTTGACTCCTGAAAAAACGGTTTATGGGGAACCCGTTCTGAAAGTAAAAAACAAGGAGTACCGGGTTTGGAATCCGAATCGAAGCAAGCTAGGCGCCGCCATACACAAAGGAATCAAAAAAATACCTATAAACCAGGGAAACATCGTGCTTTACTTGGGAAGCGCTAGCGGAACCACTGTGAGCCACGTATCAGACATAGTGGGGTCATCGGGATTAGTGTACTGCGTTGAAATCGCGCCAAGAGTTATGAGAGACCTCGTGTTCCTCGCCGAAGAAAGAAAGAACTTGGCTCCAATTCTTGAAAGCGCCGCGTTAACAAAGAACTACGAGAACTTAGTGGTGCAAGCAGACTTCATCTTCCAAGACATCGCTCAAAAAGATCAGGCAAGAATTTTCATCAAAAACAAGCGCTTCCTCAAAAAAGGGGGTTACGCCATGATAGCTGTAAAAGCCAGAAGCATTGACGTGACCAAAAAACCGCAAACCGTGTTCGATGAAGTCGAAAAAGAGTTAAGAAAGCACTTTAAAATAATTGACAAAAAACGCTTAGAACCCTTTGAAAAAGACCACTCATTATTCCTGGTCAAAAACGAATAAAAAAAAGGCTACTTAACCATACATAAAAACCAAAAACCTTTAAAAACCCTGCTTCATTCCAATTCCAAAACAAAAATAAAAAATCTTTAATGCTCAATAAAAAAAAAGGTGAATAATTAAAAATGACAAACGGAACAAACCAACCAATTATCGTCCTACCAGAAGGGTTTCAAAGAAATATGGGAAGGAACGCTCAAAGAACAAACATCCTAGCAGCAAGAGTCATTGCTGACACTGTTCGAACAACTCTCGGGCCAAAAGGCATGGACAAAATGCTTGTAGACTCATTAGGAGACGTCGTAGTAACCAATGACGGGGTAACAATCCTAGAAGAAATGGAAATTGAACACCCAGCAGCTAAAATGATGGTCGAAATAGCAAAAACCCAAGAAGAAGAAGTTGGTGACGGCACGACAACATCCGTCGTCATAGCCGGGGAACTGCTCAAAAAAGCAGAAGACTTGCTAGACCAAAACATTCACTCCAGCGTCATTTCCAAAGGATACAGGATGGCCAGCGAAAAAGCCATAGAAATACTCAACAAAATAGGAAAAATTATTGACGTTAACGACTCAGACATTCTCGAAAAAATTGCTATTACCGCGATGACCGGAAAAAACGCTGAGATGAGCAAAGACAAACTCTCAAAAATACTCGTGACAGCTATAAAACAAGTAACCGAAAAAAACGGGGACGGCTACACGCTCGACCTTGACAACATAAAAGTCGAGAAAAAAACGGGTGGCGGCATCGACGACTCAGAACTCATCAACGGGTTATTAATAGACAAAGAAGGCGTTCACTCAGACATGCCCAAAAAAGTTGAGAAAGCTAAAATACTATTACTTGATACTGCACTGGAAGTCAAAGAACCAGAAACCGACGCTAAAATAAACATTACAAGCCCAACACAACTACAAGAATTCGTGGAGCAAGAAGAAAAAATGCTCAAAGAAATGGTTGAAAAAGTCAAGAAAAGCGGGGCGAACGTGATTTTCTGCCAAAAAGGAATCGACGACATAGCCCAATACCACTTGTCCAAAGCAGGAATCCTTGCGATAAGACGGGTTAAAAAAAGCGACATGGAAAAACTGGCCAAAGCAACTAGCGGAAAAGTACTGAACAACCTGGAAGAAATCACGACAACCGACCTAGGCTTCGCAGGATTAATAGAACAGCAAAAAATTGCTGGAGACGAGATGACATTCGTACGCAGATGCAAGAACCCGAAAGCAGTCACCATTTTAGTAAGAGGAGGAACCAACCACGTAATAGACGAAGTCGAAAGAGCCGTGAAAGACGCGCTAGGCGACCTGGCAAGCGTGGTAAAAGACAAAAGAGTGGTTGCAGGCGGCGGCGCGCCAGAAATGGAAGTATCCAAAGAACTAATCAAATACGCTCAAACCCTCCAAGGAAGGGAACAACTCGCGGTAAAAGCCTTTGCAGAAGCTTTAGAAGTCATTCCAAGAACTCTCGCCGAAAACGCAGGATTCGACCCAATCGACACGCTAGTGCAACTCAAAGCAGAACACGAAAAAAACAATTTATGGGCAGGAGTCGACGTTTTCGCGAATAAGTCAGTGGACATGTGGGAAAAAGGAGTCATAGAGCCTTTAAAAGTCAAAACTCAAGCAATACAGTCCGCAAGCGAAGTCTCAATAATGATTTTGCGCATCGACGACGTCATAGCTGCCAGCAAGACGAGCATGCCACCAATGCCACCACAAGGCATGGGAGGCATGGGTGGAATGATGTGACAGCCCAAACCTTTTTATTTTAAAAAAATTCATTTAAATTTAACGGAAAAGTAATCAGCAATCATGCTAACATTCTGCTGAGTCCTATAAAAAGGAATGGTTTTAGACACAGGATAAAATTTACCTTGCTTAACCGCCTCGAACAACTCTTGCTGAGAACTAATTTCCGGAAAAACAGTGTGCAATCCACTCAATTTGCTATCATGATTATCAGAACCAGCTGTTAAACCAAAAAACGGGTTTGAAAAACCGCGAAACCCTTTAAACGTCTCGTAAGTCCTCATAATGTTCCTTGAAGAAAACACTGCTGGAACTTGAGCGTTGTACAATTCCACCCCATCAAAACCTATCGGGTCAGCTCTTTCCTCCGCAAAATCCCAAACAAACAATGGATGAAAAAGAATAAAAACTAATTCTTGATCACTCGATAGGACCTCATCAACAGAAGATGTTGGTTCAAAAGGAATAAAATCCAAAGACCTCGGGATAACTCCTACATGACATTCAGGGCACATAACTTCCTGACCCAGAAAAACTTTCAATCCAGAATCATTCTGAGAACTCACATAATCATAAGATTCTAAAGGTAAAAATTTATCCATAAGAACTACCGCATCCAAACCTTTTTCAACAGCGCTGTCCAGTACTTCAAGCCCTCCAGTTCTATGAGAACAATATTTTTCGCTAAACGAGCCGTAAACAGTGTGAACATGAGTGTCAATTTTCATTAATTCCAAAACCGCTCTAGCATTATTTAAGAGTTACGAAAAAGCTCACAACAAAACTTTATTAAGAACCATTTTCATTCTAATAAAGCAGTAACCATGACTAAAAAAAAATACTCTGACTTAAGCTTGTCTCCATTAAAATCCATACAAGAAGAACTTGCTAAAATGGAAAAAGAAGAAAATGAAGAAACAGTCCCAGACATAAACATGATGGACCTTCGCATCGGGATAAGCGAATTAAGCGTGCAAATAAGCAAACTAGCAGGAATGAACATTTCCCTACAATCAAAAATGGTTGAATTAATGATAAAAATCAGTGATATGGTCGAGCAAATAACTGAAATGGTCGACCTACTCAAAGCGAAGAAGAAGATGAAGAAGAAAAAAGTGGCGAAGAATTTCCGAAAAAATTGGATGAAATAATATCCCAGCTCAAAACCCTCAACGAACAAGCCAGCTCATCATTTGAGCAATCCACTCCATTAGAAGAACCTGTTTCGATAGAACCTTCCTTAAAGCAACCTCTTCCCGCTCCAGAAACAACTAAATACCCAAAACCTCCTAATATAGGATGACAAATGAGACCAGTGATTAGAATCAACAAAAAAGGTATAACCCCCGTAATCGCCACAGTCTTATTGCTCATGATGACAGTAGCCGCCGCGGCAGGAGCTTACTTCTGGATGAGCAGTCTCAGCACCCAAATAGAAACTTCTACCAGCGCGCAAGTCAGTCAAACCCTAGGAAGCAGTGGGTCAAGCCTAAGCGTTATAAGCCTCATCTGCAGAAACCAAACAGCGGGATCCGCAACGCAAGGAAACATAACCGTGATAATACAGAACAACGGAGTCGAAAAAATCAAGGCTGGAACCTGGTACGCCATACTAAGGAACTCGGAAGGAAACGACTTGGAAACCAATACCACCAGTCTTGCATCAGTTGACTCAAACGGTTTCACAACACTAAACGTAGGTTTCGACGAAATGAAAAACGGGATAGATTCCACCACTGATTACTCACTAAAATTTACCAGTCCTGTAGGCTCAAGTGGAACAGCAACCTGCACAGTACAAGAAGGGCACGCATCCTAAAAACATTAATAATCCTAAAACTTCTAAATTATCAATAATGCGAAAACTATAGTCGCTGCAACAATCATTTGGGGCAAACCCCTAATCGAAAAAAGCACTGACAAAGCACACATAGACAACGTAATCGCAAAAATGACTGAAATTGACAGCGCTATCCGATACGTTGGCAACTCCAAAAGCTCTATGACCATAAAAATAGGACTAAACGCAGGAGAAAACCTGCGAATCTACAACGGAACGGTCCAATGGGATACCAGCACAAGAGTTCCCGTAATAGCTGTGAACTATTGGGTGCCATTATCAGGCACGCAAATGCCCACCAAAAAGAACTTGACCAGCGTCAACACTTCAAGCGATTGCACGACCTGCCCGACACGAACAGGGTTTCAAAACCCTAAAAACGGGACAGCAGTGTTCGAAGGAGTGGAATACCAGATAAGCGTTTACAACAGCACTGCTCAAGGAACCTACACTTCACTATGTATGAACAGCACGGACATGATCGTGGACTCGGATTGCGCAACCCAATTCAACACCATAACCAAAGCAAGCGTAGAATACATTATCGGCTCCATCCAAACGGATGGGACAAGCGCGGTCATACTGGGAAAAGACATTGAAAACACGGGAGTGGTTGGTAGGGACCCAGCAGGAGTGGTTATAGGGAAAAGCATTCCCTCAGGAGATTTCCAAAAAGTCCTGATAAAACTGAAATACCGCGCGCTAAAAGACAGTTTTGGCAAAGAAATAAGCTACGTGCTACAATGCGATTCAAACTGCGAGACGGGTCAGGGAGACCACACTTTAAACATAAGATTCAATAGTATAGATACCAAAAAAACAAGTGACGCGGGCTCAACAGAAATCATCTTAAAACTAAGCATAGACTAAAAACAATACTCCCCCCAACAAAAAAAATGGCTGGACTAAAATTATCCAAGATAGGTAAAAAATTAAGAAAAGCTAGAGAAGCCTCCAAAAAAAAGATTGAAAAAGAGAAGCTTCCTGAAAATGAAAAAGTTCTTCCAGCGCCAGAAACAAAACCTCTGAAAGAAGAATTAGTTGAAGAAACAACCAAAATCGATGAAGAAATCAAAACAGAAGAAAAAGTTGAAATCAAAGAAGAACCACCAAAAAAAGAAGAGAAAGAACCTGTCAAGAAAGAAGAAAAAGAAATTGAAGAAGAAGAGAAAAAAAAAGTTCATCAAAAACTCGAATTATTCAGCAACCTCCCAGGAAAAGCTCGCATCGTCCCCGAAGAAGTTCTTGCCAAAAAAAGAAAAGTCTACGACGTTTTCCCGCTGATAACCCTCAACTTGGGTGGCAAGACCTCCACGTTCGCTTACGGCATAATCAAATGGAATGAAGAATTACAAGCTCTTTCATACTTCATTTCAGAACCCCCAATAACTCCTAAAGAAAAAGCTAAACTGGAGGATTTAAAACAAACAATTGAAGAAAAACTTAACATAAACTTCGCGGAAGTCCGATCCGAAAAAGCGATCCAATACCTCATAGACACTTTTGAAGAAATAATCAAGGAAGAAGGACTTAAAATCACTGAAGCGCAAAAACTAAAGTTCGAATACTATATTTACAGAGATTTTATCGGGCTTGGCAAAATCGAAGCCATGATGCATGACAAGAATATAGAAGACATCAGTTGCGACGGGTCAAGCATCCCCATTTTCATATATCATCGCAACCCTTTATACGGGGAACTCCAAACCAACGTCATATTTGAAGAAAAAGAGAAGTTAGACGGTTTCGTGCTAAGACTGGCTCAAAAAACTGGCAGGTCCTTATCCATCGCGTCACCACTTCTCGACGGATCCCTGGCGGACGGCAGTCGTGTGCAAGCAACCTACGGCACGGACATAGCGAGGAAAGGCTCAAACTTCACTATCCGTAAATTCACCAAAGAACCATTAACTCCCATCAACCAAATGGATTTCAAAACGGTTAACGCGGAAATCCTTGCTTATTTGTGGCTAGTCATAGAAAACAAGTTATCCGTGCTCATCGCCGGAGCCACAGCCACAGGAAAAACGTCTTTTCTGAACTCTTTATCCCTATTCATAAAGCCAGCGCTGAAAATAGTCAGCATAGAAGACACGCCAGAACTCATGCTACCCCACCCGAACTGGATACCTCAAGTCGCAAGAGCTGGCTTCGGAACCAAAAGCTACGGTGAAGTGACAATGTTCGACTTGCTAAAATCGTCACTGCGTCAAAGACCTGACTACATCATAGTGGGAGAGGTTCGTGGAGAAGAAGCTTACGTCATGTTCCAAGGAATGAGCACGGGGCACCCTTCAATGGGAACCCTTCACGCTGACAGCATACAATCCGTTATCGGCCGCCTCACTAATAAACCAATAAACCTTCCGAAAGTAATGCTAGAAGCGCTGGACGTTGTCGTGTTCTTAGCCCTAACCCGAAGAGAAGGAGTGTACGTGAGAAAGGTTAAATCCGTTGTTGAAATCCTACAATACGAGTTTTCCACCCAACAACTAACCACCAACACTTCTTTCAAATGGAATCCTTCAACAGACACGTTCAAATCCTACAAGTCAACCATTCTTGATAAAATAAAGGAAAAAATGGGTTACTCAATAGAAGTTTTACGCTCCGACCTCGCTTTTCGAATAGAAGTCCTTAAATGGATGCAATTACAAGAAATAAAAGGTTACAAAGAAGTTGCGAACATCATAGCCATGTTCTACTCCAACCCAAAATACTTAACGCAACTGATGAAAAAATATCCTTCAAAACAGTCAGCGCGAACTTGAAAGAGTAATTATAAAAGAATATAATTCTAAAGATATTAATCAATACATGAAAGGCAGACAACTAATATTCCAATCCTACAGGTGGTTCGGCAGACACGTCAAAAAGTATAGGCATTTGATAAAAGACATTGCCAGCGACCTGCAAAAAGCAGAAATACACCTGACCGTTGAAGAGTACTTCTCACTCGCCGTTTTCTTCTCATTATTAGGTTTCATTATATCCTTCATAACCTTAACAATCGTTTTCTCAATTCTAACAGGGGACGTTTTGGTCAGCGCGCTGTTCTCATTCTTCGTTGGAAGCTTTCTAACCATACTAATTTTCAGCCTGTTCTATTTTTACCCTTCACAAGTATCTGCTTCGAAAAAAAAGAAAATTGATAACGGAATCCACTTCGCAGCCATCTACATGGCCACGCTCGCGGGAACAGGACTGCCAACTTACAAGATTTTCAAGATAATAGGCGACTTCGAAGAGTTCGGAGAAATCGCCAGGATTTTCCAAAAAATTTGGTACGCTATTGACCGCTACGGAATGGACATTTCGGAAGCGCTGGCAAGAGCCGCTGAATCATCGCCGAGCGAAGGGTTAAAAGAACTTTTGTGGGGTATGAAAACAACAATGTCCACTGGAGCCGACCTGAAAAGATTCCTAATCCAAAAAGGCGACGACTTCGTCATAGATTACAGGAGAAAACTCCAAGAATACGTGAAGACGCTAAGCATATTCATGGAAATGTACATAACCGCTGTCATAGTAGGTTCAGTATTCATCCTCGTGCTAACAACTATTATGAGCTTGCTCGGAGGGTACGCGCAACAACTCCAAACAGTGCAAATAATACTCGTGACTATTGGACTGCCCTTCCTGAGCGCAGCGTTCATATTGATGCTAAAAATGATTTCACCAACGGAGACATAAAAAAAAATGGACCAAGAAGACATAATAACCCTTGTTTTCGGAACAATCGCCATATTCGTATGCCTAGGCGCAGTGATAATATCTCAAGGAGACATCCTCGTAGTGGGTTACGGAATAGTTATAGGAATATCGATATTCTTGGTTCCATGGTCAATACTAAAATTCACTTATCAACAAAAAATGTCCGAAAAAGAGGATAACCTGCCCAAATTTCTCAGAAACCTTTCGGATGCTCATGAAGCGGGCATGACTCTACCAATAGCCATTCTCAACGCTACAAAAACTGATTACGGGGCTTTAAATGAAGACGTGAAAAAAATGGCGAACCAATTGTCGTGGGGAATCCCTCTGCCAAACGTTATCAAGAACTTCGCGAAGAGAAATAAAAAAAGCATTTTCATACGAAGAGCCATAGGAATAGTCATTCAAGCCTACTACGCTGGAGGCGCTATTTCAGACGCTATGGGCTCAGTATCTGAAGCTACTCGTCTGCTCAAAAAAATAGCCAATGAAAGACAATCTATTCTCAAAGAGCAAATAACCATTATTTACATCATCAATCTCTTGTTCATCGGCATAATCGTAGCCCTTTACAGAATCCTCATCCCCTTACTATCCGTTGGAGGGGGGGCTGGAGGAGCGTTATTCATCAGCGGAGGGAGCGCGCCTTCTGTAGGTTATTTTAAAATACTTTTTTTCCTAACAATGACCATACAATCTTTCATGAATGGATTAGTGGCAGGAGAGGCCAAGGATGGAAGCGTGGTCGCGGGAGTAAAGCATTCCTTCATAATGCTGGTTATAGCGTTAGTGGCTTTCTCAGTGCTCATCTACCCGAAAATCATTGACTTCAACGCTGAGCTAAGTGATAACGTGCTCTCCTCTGGAGAAAAAACGGAGCTGACTGGGAGCATAGTGCTTGAAGGAAGCCCTGTTTCAAACACTCAAATATTCATAATCTTAGAGAACCTGACCGAAGTAATAAAAACTGACGAACAAGGAGAGTTCTCTTACTCGTTGATAGCTCCGCAAGAAGTAGGGGTTTATGAAGTACTTGTAATCGCAAAAATGGAAGGAGAAAAGGATGAATCACGAAAAATACAGCTCGCGGTCACGGGGGCAGGTTGACGTTGACGCCATAGTCGCTTACCTGATATTCCTGTTTTTCATAATTTTCCTAATCAACTTTTTGCTAAGACTTGTCACCCCCTTCTCTGACTCCAGCGAATTCGAGCTCCGCGAAAAAAAAATAACCAGTATCGTATCCTCTCTTGAAAAGTATTCCATGACTTCGGAAGAATTCCAATCCCTATGCACTAAAGAATTTGATTTTGTCTCAAACCTTTCCTTAGAATACAACTTGTTAGGCTTCACCCTACCTCAAAACGCTAACTACACTCTTGGAAGCGATTTCGGTGAAGGTCAGGTCAGGTTCATAATTAACGGCTACGATTTTAACATTAGCGCGGGCAGAACAACTGGAAGCGGCAACGCCTCGTTTGACTTGGTTTTCCCTAAAAACGTTTACGTGTCATCCACCAATTCAGAAATTGAATCCGAAGATGACATTTCCAACTCAACCGATTTTTTTAACAACCAAGTTTTTTCCTTCAACCTTTCCTTATCCGCGGGGGATGAGGACACCATCATTTTTGTTACCTCGCATTCCCAAAAATATTTGGTCGTTCTCACGAACACTAATACAAATCAAGGAATGGATTTATCAAAATTTTATGTTGGCGACCTAAAAATGAACGATTCCTGCGGAACAACTGGCACGGGTTATCAGGATTATGTTTACCAAGAGTTTTTCACGAACGTTGTTGAAAACAACAATAAATACTTATCAAAAGTTAAGGTTAACGCGTGGATAATATGAATAATAAAGGTTTTATGAAATCAATGGAGGCCATCCTAACCATCCTTTTTTTTATGGGTTCTTACGTTTACTTCACTCAAAGAGTTTACACGCCTACCGAAAGTTTTCAAAGAAACCCTTCAAGGCTTGGCAGAGTGCTATTAAACTCTTTGGATGAAACAGGTCTTCTCAGCCAGGATTTAGAAAAATATGACTTGCGCTCACTTGAAAACAAGTTATACTACATAATGCCTGAACGGTTCGGGTATCAAGTGCGGGCAGAATATTTCTCAAAAATTACTTTGAACTCCACTGGCGGGACGTGGGATGCCGGGACTAACAAAACAATTAATCATTTTGATCAGGCGGTTGCCTTAACCTTCAATTTTCCTTCGTACGTGGATAAAAACTCTGTGCACGTATTCTCTGACGGGTATTCTTTTGACAGGAATGTTGACTGGAACTGGTACAGCGTTCCCATATACTTGATAACTAACAACACGCGAGTCGAGAACGGCGTCATTGGAATAACAAATTTATCTTTAAAAACTAACGGTGAAACAGTTAACAAGTCAGCGTTCGTTTTCCAGGTTGATGATACATTATACAGGCTTAACGTGACCAATCAAACTGTTTTCGGGAGCGATATGAACGTCACAGTCAACGTCAGCTTATCTTTGCTTCCAGCTAACACTAAAACCTTGGCTTACTTTTATTACGCTGGGGGATCCACTTCTTACAATTCTAACAACGCAGGACTTTACGTGAACTCCTTACTCGTTAACTCCAGCGTTGCAACATCTGTTGGGGAACCTCAGAACTCCACGAGAGCGGACGTGCAATTCTTCATTCCATTAATGAATCACAGCAACAAAGAGTTTTACCTCTCGTACTCAATAGGGACTTCTGACACTGATGATTATAATTCGACGCTCAACACAAGTTATGACAACACCAACATAACAATCAATTTTGAAAAGGATAATAGGGATGGAACCCCTCCAATACTAAAGGATTCTCCTAAATCAAATGTTCACTCTATCAGCAGGCTGGTAAATCTTGAAAAAGATTATTCTAAAGTCCTTCTTAGGATGTGGTACTTGTGGTGAAAGGCCAGTTCTTCGTGATAACAGGAATAATCGTGATAATAACTATGTCCGCGATAATTAGTTATTTAGTCCTGCCTCCAGGGTTGAAGGTCTCGACACTGGAGTTTCAGCGGATAAGCTTGAATAAAGCATACAACCTAAAAGGTTTCTTGAATAAAGTTTCGGAAACCTTTAACTGGAACGAAATCAAAAAAAGTTATCGTTTGAAAATAGAGGTTCAAGAAGTCCTGAACGAGTCAGCCAACCGATTAATAAAAATTGGTTTTGACTTGAGAAACGATACTGACACGAACTCATTAATGGTTTTTGCCCCGAAGCAAAAAGTTTTCCAAGTGCATTGGGAGAACCTGACCGCGAAACAAGGAGTTCTTTACGCCACGCTGAACTACACCGGGCTCGCGAACCAAACCATCAACGTCTACTACAATTCCTTATCCTCTCAAGACTACGTCATACCATCAGAAGAAACTGTTAACACGACAAGCGTTGAAAAAGACGGCACCAAACTAATAATCAACACTCCTTCTTACTTAGCGGAAGTGGATCTCAATCAAGGAGGAGTGATTTCGAGTTTCAAATCCAAACAAAACAGTCATGAGTGGGTGGGAAGCCAAGGTTTTTTCAACGCTTGGAACGAGCAGGAATCCGGGACAACCACTCTTAGCGATTACTCCAGCGGGCCCGTTTTCGGTTACGCAAAAATCTATGCCTATAATTTCAACAATCCTGCTAGCACTCCAGTGTTTTCAAAGATTGAATACTTCTTCTTCAACGATTACGTCATGGCAAACATCACTATAAAAAATTCTACTTCGACTTCCGGTTTAGACGACCTCTCAATACTTTTCAACCATGCTTGCGAGCACAACTGGGATTACGATGACGTTGATGGGGGGACAATAAGCGATTTTTGCAGTGGAGCTTCAACCAGCTCAGCGTCTGGAACGGGAAGGCTTTGGGGTTTGTTCGCCAAGACGACTCCGACCGAGGCGAAAGTTTTTTTAACCAACATTTCTGACTGGGGTTTCGACTCCTCTCAACCCTCTCAGGGATTACTGGAGGCCTCGGACGTCAATGACTTCACTAACATCACTGGTCGAGGCTCTTCTTCTGACCAGGTGAACGCCATTGTTTACTTGATGCTTGGAGAATCCCTTAACGGCTCAAAAACCAGCAATTTCTTGTTAGGCCACCAGTTCAACATACACGTCAATGATGAGGAAAGCGTTAACTCCAAAATTTCTTCGGCACTGGATTACCTGAAAGTTTCCGGGATTAATGAAGGTTATTCCTTGGAAACTAGTTATTCCACTTTTAACGAAAAAATAGAAAAACAGGTTGACAAAGATGACTGGAGCAAACAACAGTGGAACAGGACTAGCATAAATCTCACTAACACTGGTTCCGCAGTGGAAAACGGGGTTTACAACTTTTCGTTCTCCACTTCCAGTTCAAAAGACTTTCAAGTCCCTTCAGGAACCATTAATTTTGCGGTGTTCGACCAGAGTCATGTCATGATTCCTTGGCAATTATCTTGGGAGGATGAGAGCGCTTCGTTGGGAAACATTTCATTACTCGTTAACCTTTCAGCAAACGCTAACAACACGTTTCTAATTTATTACAACGCTGATAACAGTGCTAAAATAAGTTTTCCCACTAAAGATTTCAGTTCTTCAGCCACCATGACTAACTCGACCTCAAAACTCAATCAAGTCAGTGAAACCATGTTTATTGGGAGGATTGGTTTTACAGTTGATTCAGAACCAGTTGATAACGCGACGATTAGTGTAGAACTGGGTTTTGAGGCTCAAACCAGGCCCACTTGCATTCGCGTGGTCGACGAGTACTTTAAAACAAAGTTGACTCAGCCAAGCTTTTACCACACTGGGTCCAGCGTCCTGACCACTTATTTTAACGGCTCGCTAAGACCTAACTTCACTGTTTACAACGTTAACGGAACCAATTTTACCGTGACAGTGACCAATCAATCAAATAATGAAGTAATAAGTTTTAATGTATCTTATCCTGACGGGTCCACGACCACTCCTTCAAACCTTGAGGGGAACGGGACCGCTTACACGATTGATTCGAAAGGCGTTTCAGGAGAGTATAACGTGAGCGTTGCTGGATCCGAATGGTTTAACATTACTTCGAGCCTGCCAAAACTGGTTTTGAACGAGAAAAACTTTGCGGTCAAAGGACCTGCTCCTAAATTATTGTTCCGCGCAGGCGAGAACGATTCGTTCATCAACATGTCTTTGCGATTAATATCCGCTGGCTCGGCCACCACTATTCGAATACTGGATTATGAAGGTAACACTCTCAACTCCCAATCAATTAGTCAATCCTGGGGTGAGCTTAACTTCACGGGTTTTAAAGAACCTTTTGGAAGGTTTTATTGGCTTGACCCGACTTCACTCTCGGCAGGGGCTGAACTGGAAGTTCTTCTCAGTGATGGTTGGAGTGTGAGCGAGTCTAAGAATTATTGGTTTAACCCTTCCAATCCTCGCTTGAACATAACTTTCCTGAACGATTTTGAGGATGGTAAAACCAGTTTTTTCGCTTATTATTCTGATAAGGATTGTTCGGATGACCAATCGTCTAACTTGATTGTTAGCGGAACGAATGTTTCAAACTCTTTATGGTCTTGGGATTTCTCCAATAAGGATTTTCAGTCAGAAGGAGCTAACTGGTTTTATGATTCTGGAACCTTTGACATTGAAACTAGGATAACTGACATGAGCGACGTGTCCGCGAGTTATAGCTCTGCTCTTTCAAGCCCCGTACTCACTCGTTTTGGCAAGTTGTTCGCAACGGTTAACGCTGGCTCGGGAACCACTCCTCAACTAAATTATTCTTTCAGCATCAGTTCTTATTCCCCTTTCATAAAAATTGATGCCCAGGTTCCTGTGAACGCTTCAAGAATCGTGGAGTTCAGTCCTCGCGTCAGGCTTAACGGTTCAGCGGATCATTTTTGGAAGGTTTTTGGCAGGGTTGAAGGAGTGCTTAACGATACCGTGGCTAAGGTTTCAAAATCTTCTTTCAAATGCAGTAATGGCTGGACTTTTGCTGGCAGGAGGGATAACTCTTATGTTTTCGCGGTGATAGTGCCGTGCGATTTATTGATTGCGCATAACTCTACAGCAAGTTTCAAGGATGACGCCACGGAATCTTACTTAAAGCTCAAATTATACCCTTCGGTTAGGGAGAACGTTTTTTACTTGTACGCCGAAAAAACTGGTTCGTGGAGTCGTGTGGAAGATTTTGTGCGTTTTCTAGGTAGCGAGTACACAACACCTTCGAAAACCATGACCAAAACCACTTATCACTTTGATAACTTCGAATACACGGAAGAAAGATATCAGTGATAGTTTTTTATAGAACTTCTCACATAATTTTCTTTACAATGGTTAAAAAATCCTTGCCATTCATGTTATTATTCATCACAGTTATTTTCGCGGGATGCGCCAGCGAGCAACTTGTGGAACTTACTGACTGCGGAAATGATAAGGCGTGCATGAACACAGCTCTCGAGAATTGCCAACCATCCAAAGCAATGATTAACGGAATCAATGTCACGATTCTGGGAGAAAAAACGTATCACGTTTCTGTCGCAGGAATTGAAGGAATCACTTCTGTGTGCGAAGTCACTTACAATTACCCTACTCACCGTGTTGATTGCAGAATTATTCGCGAAGGAATTGATTACGAAAAACTGGGCGTGAGCGACATCATGGGTTATCCAACCATTCTTGAAGGAACCCAGCACTGCAAAACAACCTTCCTCACAGGTGAAGAGATTAGCGAAGAAAGCAATGATGAGTGCGCTTCTTTTTCAGGCGGTTACTACAACATGTGTAAAGCCCTCGTTGAAGGAAGTGCTGATTACTGCAACCAATCAAACAGTGACAATAAGGATAAGTGCTATGACTTATTAGCATTTGCCACGATTAACGAGTCTTTATGCGATTCCGGCAGCAGGTCGTGCGAGCACTACTTGTACGATTTGTGCTCGATATCAGATTTATGCAGTTCAAGTCAATTGTACAGGTATGGGAACATGGATGATTACGGCTTGAAATATCACGTCGCTAAAATGACTGACAACGTTGAGGTATGCGATAATTCCGTTGCTTGTAGAGCCGCTCTTGAAGGCAACGTTTCAGCGTGCGAGACCGATTTATGCATTATCGAGTACGTCTCGTTCACCGGTGACGCCAGCAAGTGCTCTTCAGTTAGTTATAACTTCCGGGCTGCTTGTCTAAAACAATCCTCCATAGGCTCGGGCAACGCCGCTGGCTGCGGTTCAAACAAAGACTGCATCATCGGAACCTTGAAAGGCATTGCCATAAGAAAAGCTGTCAAGTAGAATTTTTCAGCCATTCAACTTCTTTCTCACCTAGTTTTAAGCTGGCGCAGAGCTCACTCGCTTTTTTCCAGTTCACAAGACTTAAAGTTTTTAAAAAAGGAAGGTAAATTTTTTCTGCCTGCCTCGCGCTCGTGTGACAGTTCTCGGCAAAGGCTGCGCTAATGCTTGCGCGAACGTTTCGCTCGGACTTAGTTTTCCAAAGCTTTGCTATCTTGGAAGGCCGCTCAGTCCTAAACCAACCCCTGTCCTTCTCAGCAAGCATGACTGCGAGCACTAACAAGTCTTGAACGTAAACCAGAAACCTCCAGTGCTGACGCTTCCTAATCCTGGCGCGAAAAAGGTCTGCTTCAGCCAAGGTTTCATAAGCTTTTATCAACGAATCCCTGTCTTTAACGCGACGAGGAAGGTTTTCCGCAACCCATAACAACAGTTCATCAAGATTGACGTCAGAGTTCCTCACAGCTTTAACAATCTCATGATAATCCTGCGAATGAAACATTTTATCCAAGACCTCGAACACTCCCAGCGTTTTCTCCCTGTAACCAAGGGTTTCAACGTCTTGTTGCAACACTTTTCCTCCTGTTGTCAGGACTTCCAAGTCAGTTATGGCTGCTCTCATGTCCCCCCCGGATTTTTCTGCCACTAATTCTATAACTCCTTGCTCTAAACATAGTTCTTCACTGTCAGCTATTAGCTTCAGCAAGACTTTTATTTGGGATTTCATGAGTTTCCTGAATTGAAGGACTTCCGCGTGATTCTTAAGAGTTCTTAATTTCTGGTTCCATTGGTTGAGCGCAGTCAATATTATCGGGTTTCCGCTTTTCTTTATGACATCAATTATTTCGCTTATTCCTCCTCTATCTTTTCTTCCTGAAAAAGCGTCCACGTCATCAATTAGAATAATTTTTCCCCTGCCAGTTAAACTCATGGTGTTAGCCGCGTTGCCAATCACGTTTTTCACTGAGTCCGCATTCATCACTTGAGAAGAATTGATTTCCAAGAGTTCATAGTTCAACTCTGCCGCGACGGCGTAAACACTCGCGGTTTTGCCAACTCCCGTGCCTCCAACCAAGAGCACCGCTTTTTTCTTCTGTTTCTTGTAGTCTTGCACGAATTCTAAGAGTCTTTGCACTACTTTTTTGTTTCCAACAATTCCTTTTGAGTTGTTAGGAAAGTATTTCCTAACCCAAGGTTCAGAACTCATTTTAATAGCATAAAACCTGCGAGCAGGGCTTCCAATTGTATGTAAGGATCAGCTCCTTCCACTAACCGGAACTCGCACTCAGCCACTTTTTGAACAGCCAAAGCCGTTTTTTGAGCGGGCATGTCCAATTGCATCACCATTTTTTGCAGTTGCTTGACCGCGTCCAGCCCGCTTAAACCATATTTTAGCATGGTGTCGAACAAAAGATTTCTTGCTTCGACGAGTTTGCCTGAAACTGCTTGCTCCACCACCCTCTTAATTTCAGAGGGTCTAGCGTAAGAAGCTACTTCAAAAACCGTGTCTGAGGTTATCTTTCCCTCCACCACCGAGCACGACTGCAGAAGGTTTATTGCTTTACGCATGTCTCCTTCTGAAGCGTCATGGATGGCTAGGAAAACCGGATTCTCATTAACTTTTACGTCTGAAGATATCTTGAGTTTCTCCTTCTTAGCAATTTCGCTTAAATGCATCAATATGTCTTCTTTGTCAATAGGCTTGAACCTGAAAACAGCGCACCTGGATTGTATTGGGTCAATAATTTTTGAAGAGTAATTGCACGAAAGAATGAACCTGCAAGTTCTAGTGTATTTTTCCATCATTCTTCTCAAGGCTTGCTGGGCTTCGCGCGTCAAAGCATCTGACTCGTCGAGCATTATTATTTTGAAAGGTGCTTCTCCTAAAGGCATGGTTCGAGCGAAATCCTTGATTTTTCCGCGAATAACATCTATTCCTCTCTCATCGCTCGCATTAAGTTCGAAGAAATTAAGAGACCAGTCATCTCCGTAAAGTTGCTGGGCTATGGCGAGAGCGCAAGAGGTTTTCCCAATCCCTGCTGGGCCCGCGAAAAGCACGTGGGGAAGGTTCTTGTTCTTAACAAATTGTTTAAGTCTTTTAACAACGTTTTTTTGCCCGATTATTTCATCAAGTTTTTTCGGCCGGTACTTCTCAGTCCATATCTCCATAAGATTAATGAAAAAATGAAGGAGTTTATTAATATTTATCTTATACAAGATAAAAAAAGAAAAGAAAAAAATAATTTTTAATCTACTTCATTAAGCACTTTTCCGAAACCAAATCTCGGAAACGTTTTCGTAATCTCTATATTATACTTCTTGCTTGCCTCTGCTTCAGGAACGAAAACAATGTAACCGTTAATTTTAACAATGCCATCGCCTTTTTCGCCTTGACTCATTATTTTCACTTCATGCTTGTCCCCAACTCGCACGGGGATGAACTTATCAAATTCCATTAGGTCACCCGAAAAACATTTTTTTTTCTTGAAGTAATATAGTATTCTTCCTTGTTAATAAAACTATGTCAACAAATACCACAATGTTTTAAAGAAAAGACTTTTCACTTCCCTTTATAAAGGGTTTATAAATTTTGCTCACCTATTACGGAGCAAAAAAAAAAATAAATGGTGAAAAAAAAATATGGCTATAACAACAACTGTTGTGAACATCGTTGCAAGCGTCAACATACACTCAAAAATACCTTTGGAAAAAGCTTCCGCAGAACTAATAAACACTGAATACCAACCTGAACAATTTCCAGGACTGGTCCTGAGACTAAAAGACCCGAAGGTTTCTGCCCTGCTTTTCAGCTCGGGAAAGATTGTCTGCACTGGCGCTAGAACAATTCCAATTGTTCATGAAGCAGTTCAAAAAATAATTAAAGAAATCTCAACTATAGGAGTTAAAGTAACTAAAGAACCTGACATAGAAATTCAGAACATGGTCGCCTCAGGAGACCTCGGATTAAAACTTAACTTAAACGAATTGGCATTCCAGTTAGAATCTTCAGAGTACGAGCCTGAACAATTTCCAGGACTGGTTTACAAAGTGCCGAACTCTCGAGTAACTATTCTATTATTCGGAACTGGAAAAATAGTTTGCACTGGAGCGAAAAACGAGCGAGAAATCAAAAAAACTGTCAAGGAATTATACAAAACCCTAATTGATCTCAAAAAGAAATGAAAGAAAATGATGTAAGCGTCCTGGAAGATTTCATAAGAAGATGTTACTACAAAAACTTACTCTTAGCGTTGAAAAACCAGAACAACCTCATCATAATAGATTACAAAAAACTTGAGGAAGAAGAGCCTGAATTAGCGGATAAACTTCTCGAAAAACCTTTGGACATAATCAAAAAGTTTCATAAAGCTATAGAAGAAATCGACCTGCCTTCCGTTGAGAGTTTCAAACCCATACCTCGTTTTTTGAATATTCCTGACAGTCAAAAAGTAAGGATACGGGATATCAGGAGCAAGCACTTGAAAAAACTTCTTTTTTTTGACGGGATGATAAGGCAGGCCAGCGACGTCCGACCAGTCGCGTCCATGATAACTTATGAGTGTCCTAGTTGCGGAACACACATCTTAGTCGAGCAAACAGGTTTAAGCATCAAGGAGCCGAGCAGGTGCACTTGCGGTAGAAAAGGCAGGTTTAAAGTTCATGACCAAGAACTCGTGGACACTCAAAGAATTGTGGTTGAAGAAGCTCCTGAACTCATGATAGGTGGAGAACAACCAAAAAGGATAAGCGTTTTCTTGCAGGCAGACCTTGTAGACCCGAAAATAGAGAAAACAGTCACTCCAGGTTCAAGAGTCTCTGTTATAGGAATAGTTAAAGAAATCCCCATAACTGATTCATCAGGAAAAAAATCGACCCGGTATGACATCATTGTAGAAGCTAACAACGTCGTGGCCATGGAAGAAGATTACGATCAATTAATGGTAGTTGATGAGGGGGATTTGAAGAGAATTAAAGAATTGTCAAAGTCCAAAAAAGTCTATGACACTTTCATAAAATCTATTGCCCCAACAATTTTCGGTCACAAAGAAGTCAAAGAAGCCATTGTTCTTCAAATGTTTGGGGGCGTGCAAAAAAAAATGGTTGATGGAACCAAGATTAGGGGGGATATGCACATTCTTCTCATAGGAGACCCTGGAACCGGGAAATCACAAATACTTAAATATGTTTCAGGAATGACTCCCAAAGCAGTTTACGTTAGCGGTAAAGGAACGACTTCCGCGGGCTTGACTGCGAGCGTGGTAAAAGACGAATTTCTCAAAGGATGGAGTCTTGAAGCTGGCGCGCTAGTCCTAGCCAACAAAGGCATTGCCTGCATTGACGAACTAGACAAGATGAACAAGGACGACAGGGTTGCCATGCACGAAGCACTTGAGCAACAAACCGTTACTATTAACAAGGCCAATATTCACGCAACCCTAATGGCTCAAACCACTGTGCTCGCTGCAGCCAACCCCAAACTAGGACGATTTGATCCTTACACCCCCATCCCTGACCAGATAGATTTGCCGACCACTCTACTAAACCGTTTTGACCTCATATTCCCTATAAGAGACGTTCCAGCTAAGGAGGAGGACACCAGGATTGCCACTCACATTATTGAATCCCATAAGAACCCTGAACTTGAAAGAAGCACTATTGACTCAGCTTTTTTAAGAAAGTATTTGACTTACGCCAAAAAAAATTCAAAACCCGTCCTCAGCGATGCAGCGTCAAAAACCATCATTGATTTTTACGTTAACATCAGAAACAAAGCTGTAACCGACACCGAAGCCAGGACCCGAGCTATTCCCATAAACGCCAGACAACTTGAAGGACTGATAAGAATGACTGAAGCCAGTGCTCGCGTGAAGCTTAACAAAGTGTGCGATAAGAAAGATTCTGAACGAGCCATAAGACTTCTTACTTTCTGTTTGAAACAAGTGGGCACAGACCCTGAAACAGGAGAACTGGACATTGACCGCCTCGTATCAGGAATAACTTCTCTGCAGCGCAACAGGATAATGACAATTCAAGACGTGATAAAAATTCTCGAAAGCCAATACAAAGAAGGAATTCCAATAGAAGAAATTACCAGGGAATCCGCTGAAAAAGGAGTGGACCCTGCTAAAACAGAAGAGATTTTGAAAAAGATGAGGCAACAAGGAGAAATATTTGAGCCAAGACCTGGTTTTATCAGGAGAGTAATCTAAAAATGCATACCAAACAACCAACCGCGCTAAAATGCGACGTCAAAACAATCAAATCAGGCGTTCCAATAAAGGAAAACGGCAAAGAACTGGTTTTAATTGATGGCAAAAAGATTGGAAGAATCAACGTTATCGGAACAGTCATGCACAAATTCGAAAATAAAGAAAGAATGTTCGTGTTCTCAAACATTGATGACGGGACAGGAGTCATAAGCCTAAGATTTTTTAAAGAAAACACCAAAAAAATGGAGGGCATTCTTGTTGGGGATATGGTTAACGTGATAGCAGGGGTGCGCGAATTCGAAAAAAATGTTTATTTATCACCGATAAGCATAAAAAAGGTCTTAAACCCTAATTCTTGGCTGTTAAGGAAGATTGAGCTCAGCAAAAAAGAGGAAGTGCCTGAAACATCAAAAAACCAAGTTTTAAAAGTGCTCAAAAAATTTTCGGATAATGGCACTAGTTTTGATGAAATTGTTGAGGAATCGGGGCTCGCTAAAAAGGACGTTGAAAACATTGTTAGCGAACTATTAGAGAAAGGAGTGGTTTTCGAGCCAAAACCTAACACGCTAAAAATGTTGGAATAAAAAAAAAGATGGATTACGAAAAAATGTTGAAAAAAGCTTACGAATCTCTTCCCAGCGTTAGCTCTGAAACATCCAGATTCAACATTCCTTTAATCCAATCAATTCAGCAAGGAAACAAGACGGTACTAACAAACTTTTCGCAAATATGCAACACGATTAACAGAAAAAAAGAACAGGTTTTTAAATTCTTTCTAAGAGGGCTTGCAACTGCTGGAGAATTAAAGGACCATTCAGCTATATTCATAGGAAGATTTGGCAGAAAAAGATTGCAAGATTTGTTTGACAAGTTCTTAGACGAATATGTTTACTGTAATGAATGTAAAAAACCAGAAACCAAACTAATCCGTGAAGACAGGATTACTTTCATGAAATGCGGTGTCTGCGGCGCAAAACAATCAGTTAAATCACTAAAATGATGTACGTTAAAGTTCACGAAGTTTTTCAAGGAGGGATTTACGAAAAAATCGTTGCTGTCTGTGACGCCAATATACTTGGAAAAACTTTGGAAAGCGAAGGCGCAAAAGTTTTCATCAACCCTAGATTCTATAAAGGAGAAAAAGCGGGGGAAGAAAGGATTCTAAAAGAGTTGGAGCACGCCACTACAACAAACTTTTTCGGAGAAGAAGCGGTTCAAATCGGAGTCAAGGCAGGCCTAATCGAAAAGAATAACGTTATACTCTTCCAAGGAGTCCCGCACGCGCAAACCGCCAAGATTATATAAAACTTAAGGCTCTAATCCTAAAAAGAAATGGTCATTAAACAAAAATCAGGGGAAAAACACAGAGAAGTCGTCGGTTCTGGCGAGATAGTCAGGGTCAGGACTCCCAGAGACAATGAAGTGATTGGCATTGTCGAACAGCTTTTAAGCCACGCGAAAATGTATGTTCGCTGCGCTGACGAAAAAGTGAGGAACTGCCGGATTCCCGGAAGGTTTCTGAGAAGAATGTGGGTTAGACCCCACCACGTCGTTCTCGTGAAACCATGGGACCTTGAAGGCGACAAAAGAGGAGACGTTATTTACAAGTATTCTAAATCACAGATTGCTTGGCTCAGAAATAAAGGTTTCTTAAAAGAGCTTGAAGAGTTCTAAAAGACTTTTTATTAAGGAATCAATACATAATTAAGCAATGGCTGGAAAAGTTTTCGGAGACGTTTTTGATAGAAGAACAGTTAGAAGTCTGAGCTTGTTAAGACGCAAAAAATATTATGACTCTATAAAAGGCGTGATCTCGTCAGGCAAAGAATCAACAGTTTTTCTAGCCGAAAAAGACGGCAAACCATTAGCCATCAAAATCTACATGATTGAAAAATTAAAGTTTGATAAAATGTGGGATTACTTGTACGGGGACCCAAGATTCTTCCACGTCAAGAAAAGCTTCCCAAACATTATTTACGCGTGGGCTGAAAAAGAATTCTCCAACCTGGCCAAAGCAAGAAGAGCTGGAGTTGATTGTCCAGAACCAATAAAATTCAATAAAAACGTGCTGATAATGGAGTTCATTGGAAAGAACGAAAACCCCTCCCAGAGAGCCAAAGACGCCCATCCACGCGATCCTGGAGCATGGTATAAAAGCATGCTCTCCAGCATAAAAAAGCTTTATAAAAAGGAATGTCTTGTTCATGGTGACTTAAGCGAATACAACGTTTTAAACAACGAAGAGAAACCAGTCATAATTGATTTTTCGCAAGGAATCCTTAAGGAACACCCGTTATTCCAAAAACTTTTGGAGCGGGACATAAAAAACGTGAACGCCTGGTTTTCAAAACTCGGTGTGAAAACCAAGAATGAAAAGAGGATAATTGACAAACTCAAATGATAGAAAGCATAATAATTCCAAAAGAGAACTTAAAGAATTTGGAGAGGATCAAAAAAAAAATTGAGGAAAAAACTGATACTCACATCACGATAACTCCTGAAGGCGAAGTAACGATTGAAGGAGAATCAATACAAGCTTACAACGCTCAAAAAGTTGTTAAAGCAGTTGCCCGGGGATTCAAGCCGCACGAAGCACTGCTCCTAACAGGGGATGACACGACCTTAGAAATAATTGAAATAAAAGATTTCGCAGGAAAATCGAAAAACGATATGATCCGATTGCGTGGCAGGGTTATCGGCGAGAAAGGAAAAGCGAAAAGAAACGTTGAAAAACTGACAAACACGAAAATCAGTGTTTTCGGCAAAACCATTGGGATAATGGGTCGAATGGAAAACGTTCTGGACGCTAGAGAAGTGATTAATTCACTGCTCTCCGGGTCCAAGCACGGAACGGCTTATAAAATAATCAAACGCAAACAAATGTTAAAAAAAGTTAGGTTTTAAGAAAAAGATGGCACCGATTGCAGAGGAATTAGCAAAAAAACAAAGAGACATAAGTATAGCTGAATTCTTTGAAAAGAACAGGCACTTACTAGGATTTGATTCCAAAAGGAAATCAATATTAACCGCTGTTAAAGAAGGAGTTGACAACGGCCTGGACGCTTGCGAAGAAGCAAGGATTCCCGCTGAAATAACTGTCACGATAAAACAAACTGGCACAGATCGTTACCGAGTGATAATCCAGGATAATGGTCCAGGAATAATGAAAAAACAGATTCCTAAGATTTTCGCAAAACTCTTGTACGGGTCAAAATTCCACGCGCTAATCCAGTCGAGAGGCCAGCAAGGAATAGGGATAACAGCTGCAGGCCTTTACTCACAACTAACCACTGGCAAGCCCACTGTCGTGACCACCAAGACGGGGCCTAACAAACCAGCTCACCGCGTAGAACTCAAGCTTGACATTCTCAAAAACGAGCCTCAGATAATAAAAGAAGAAATAGACCTTGACTTCCGCCTACCTCACGGCACCAGAGTAGAAATGGAGATGGAAGCTCAATTCGTATCCAAAGGAAGCTCATCGATTTACGAGTACTTGAGAAGGACGAGCATTGTCAACCCTAGCGCTCAAATAATTTTTAACGACCCGACCCCATCCAAATTCATTTTTAATAGAACCACGAACAAACTGCCAAAAATGCCTAAAGAAATCAAACCACACCCTTACGGAGTCGAGCTCGGAATCTTCATGAGAATGCTCAAAACAACCAGCAAAAAAACGATTCAGAGCTTTCTCACAGGCGAGTTCAGCAGGGTTGGTTCCACCACTGCTAAAAGGGTTCTGAAAAAAGCGGAATTGCACAACGCCACCCGACCTTACACTTTAACGCGTGAACAGGCTGAAAAACTCATAAAAACGCTTCAAACCGAAAAACTCATGGTGCCCCCACTAGACTGCCTGTCACCTATTGGAGCTAATTCTTTGGAAGCAAGCATGAAAACAGAATTGTCTGCAGAACTGGTCGTGACAGTCACCAGACCAGCTAGCGTTTACAGGGGAATGCCTTTCCAGATAGAAGCAGGAATTGCTTTTGGCGGAAACCTAAAGTCAGAAGGGCAGGCGGAAATCATGAGGTTCGCCAACCGCGTGCCTCTCTTGTACGAGAAGAGTGCTTGCGCCATAACTCGTTCCATTGGAGAAATTGATTGGAGGCGTTACGGTTTAAGCCAAACCGGGGGTAGAGGCGTGCCTTACGGCCCATTAACCGTTGCTATCCACATGGCTAGTGTCTGGGTTCCTTTCACTTCAGAGTCGAAAGCCGCCATCGCTTCCTACCCTATTATAGTCAAAGAGATAAAACTGGCTTTGCAGGAATGCGCTAGGCACCTTAGGAATTACTTGAAAAGACAGTACAGGCGTCAAAGGGATCAGGCAAGGATTGACGCTTTCACCAGATACTCCAAAGAGTTGGCAGGAGCTATCGCTGACCTGACGAGAGGGAATAAAGAAAAAATCGCTGAACTGATTGAAGAATCCTTGATGAAAAACACTAAAGCCATGATAAAAGTGAAGGAAGGAAAACAATGAAAATAGACCATTCTAGCACTATTAAAAAGCTTGCAAAACTTGGAGAAGAAGTTCTTGAACAACTTGAAAAAAAGAAAAACCCTGAGATAAATGTTAGGCTGCGCTCACTTAACAACGTTTACTTCGACGAAAAAGACCGTTTGATAAGATTGGGTAACAAGGTTCAGAAAAGAAGTTTTTTCAACCTTAACCAGTCCAAGAAGTTCATGCAAACCATGCTCATAGCGTCTCTTTGCAAGGAACTATTAGAGCAAGATAAGCCTCCTCTAAGCATAAGGCAGATTTATTACGCGTTGAAAAGAACTTTACCGAACTCGAATGAAAACACTTTTGACGCTCAGAAGGAAACAGACCCGTTGATCGAGGACATTGAAGTCATTATTGACGCTCTAAGAGAAGAGTTAAACCTCATTGCCACGCCAAAAGGAGTCATTGCAGGGCCTTTAACTATAAGGGATAAGACCAGCGGGGACGACATTAATTTAGCTAAGATGGGAAGCGCGGGTTACAGCGTGCCCGCAATCGTTGAGAAAAACACTATTGACTTCAAACATTGCAGTGCGGATTACGTGCTCGTCATCGAAAAATACGCTATGTGGAACATTTTCAACCGACTAAAATTTTGGGATAAGAATAATTGCATCATAATAACTGGTAAAGGCCAGCCCGCTCGCGCTGAAAGACGCTTGCTTCAAAGGATTCATGATGAGCTCAAACTCCCTGTTTACGTGATGATGGACATGGATGCTTACGGTTATTACATTTACAGCGTGTACAAGCAAGGAAGCATCAACCTCGCTTACTTCAGCGAGAAGTGCGCTGTTCCTGACGCCAAGTTCCTCGGCTTAAAAGTCAGTGATTACGAGAATTTCAGTGTACCTAAAACCGCGTTAATCAAAGCAACCAAATCAGACATGAAGAGGTTAGATGAAATAAAAAAGTACGACTGGTTCAAGACCAAGGAATGGCAGAAAGAGTTAAAGGACCTCAAAAACTTTGGTTACAAGATAGAATTGGATTCAATGGTTACAAAAGGTGTTGACTTCGCGGTCAAGAATTACGTGCCAACCAAGATTGAAAACAAGGACTGGCTAGACTAAAGGAATAAATAAAACCTTTCTCTTATTACTATCACATGAATTCTTGGGTTGACCCAAAAATTATTTTAAAAGCTCGTAGGGACAAGGCAAAACTCGTGTTTGACCGTTTTGAAGAACAACAACCTCAATGCGTGTTCGGCTTGGGAGACGTGTGCTGTAAGAACTGTTTTCAAGGTCCTTGCCGCATCATCCCTGGAAAACAGGAAGAAGGGGTTTGCGGGGCGAACGCGGACTTAATCGTTACCAGAAACTTGTTAAGACACGTCGCCGCGGGAACCGCGTGCCACACGGACCACGCGAAAGAAGTCTTACTAGCATTATTAAAAATCAGTGAAGGAAAAACCAATTCCTATCCCATAAAAGATAAGGAAAAACTCTTTTTTGTGGCGCGCAAACTGGGTTTAAAAACTTTCAGGAAAAGCGTCAAACAAGTCGCTAAAAGCGTTGTCTTGGAAGCGCTGGAAGAGTTCAGGAGACAGGAAGGATTGCTCAAACAAAGAGAGGGTTTGACGCTTAACTGGTTCAAGGTCAGGGCGAACGAGGAAAGAATGAAGGCCTGGTCAAAACTCGACATTCTTCCAGTGAACGCTGACGCTGAAATCTCGCATGCCCTACACCAAACAACTATGGGCAACGACGCCGACCCTGTTAACGTGCTATTATCCGTGCTCAAACTCGGCTTGGTGGACGGGTTTGCTGGCATGTCTCTCGCAACCGACGTGCAGGACATCATTTTCGGCACGCCCTACCTCACCAAGTCCACTGCCAATTTGGGGGTTTTGAAAAAGGATTGGGTTAACATCATTGTTCACGGCCACCTCCCGTTGCTGTCAGAAAAGGTTTTGGAGTGGTCGCGAAAAATGGGTTTGCACGCCAAAAAAGTTGGGGCGAAAGGCATAAACGTTGTCGGCATGTGCTGCACTGGAAATGAACTGCTAATGCGCCAGGGAGTGCCCATGGCTGGTCACGTCATGCAACAAGAAATGGCTTTGGTCACTGGAGCTGTTGACGCCACTGTCGTCGACCTTCAATGCATTTACCCTTCTCTTCAGGACATCGCGTCTTGTTACAATACTCGTTTGATAACCACGATAGATTTTGTCAAGATTCCTGGAGCCTTACACCTGCCTTTTGAAGTTGAGAACGCTGATCATTCTGCTAAACAAATCATTAAAGAAGCCGTGAAAGTTTTCAAAAAAAGAAAAGGTAAAAACGTTTTAATCCCTGAAAAAGTTTCAGAGCTTTACGGCGGTTTTTCGGTTGAAGCCATAAAAACTTTACTATCAAAGCTTGATAAAAAAAATCCTTTTAAACCCCTTATAGATGAGATGAAATCCGGAAACGTTCTCGGAATAGTCGCTGTAGTGGGTTGCAGGAACGCTAAGCTCAGAGGACAAGCGTTTCAAGAAGAGCTTACAAGAATCCTGATAAAAAATAACGTGTTAGTGGTGGGCACCGGTTGCTGGGCTCACGCCGCGGCTCAGGCGGACTTGATGAACCCGAAAGCCGTGAAGCTTGCGGGCAACGGTCTCAAACATTTTTTGGAAAAAGTGGGTGAAGCAAATGGTTTGGAGGCCCTGCCTCCCGCATGGCACATGGGTTCGTGCGTTGACTGTTCAAGAATCGGCGCCTTGTTCACTCAACTCTCAGAGGCCTCGAATACTTCTCTGCCAGACTTGCCGATTGCTTGCAGTGCTCCAGAGTACATGGCCGAAAAAGCGCTGGCAATAGGCGTGTACTTTCTTGATTTGGGTGTCACGACTCACGTCAACCCGGCTTTATCGATTAAGGGTTCGAAAATCGCTACTCGCGTTCTCACTAAGGATTTGGAAAAACTGGTTGGGAGCAGGGTCATCTTTGGAAGCACTCCTGAAACCGCTGCCAAAAAAATCATTGGCGTGTTGAAATCTAAAAGAAACCTATGACCCTGGACCTTTTTGGAACTATGTTCCTGAAAAATCCTTGAACCCTTTTTCCAACCCCGAAGAAACCTGTTTTAGTTCTTAGCAGGAACCACCCGTCAACCCCGTTTTTTTTCAAATCTTTTCCTGCCAGCCAGTCTCGCGCTTCTTCTTCACTTAATTCGAGAACGTTTTTCCTTGCTTTGATGAGGGTTGATGATTCCTGTGATGGTTTGAAACTTCTTCGTTTGTCAATTATTCCTAACCTGAACCCGGTGAATCCTGGCCTGAGTTTTTCCAATTTTTCGTGCCCGCCTGAAAAAACCCAGATCCTGTCTCTTTGTTTAAGATAATAGTATTGTTCAAGTCTTATGCCGAACCTTTGCTCGAGGAAATCGTTGATTTTTTTGACTTCGTTAGTGTTCATGTATTCAAACTTCATTTTTTTATCCTCGCTATGAAGAATGCTTCACTTTGATTGTCCATTGGGTAAACCCTAACCGTTTTTTTGACTTGAGGATTATAATCTCTGATGATTCCTGGCCTGGTTTTCAAGCCTTTGATTTTTATGCTTTCAACTTTTGCTCCGAGTTTTATTAAATGGTTGACTATTCCTTCGTTTTCTTCCACGCTTAACGTGCAGGTCGAGTAAACCATTACCCCTCCTTTTTTGAGGGCTTTGAACCCTGCTTCCACCAACTTTTTTTGTTTAGCGCACAATTTTTTGATGCTTGAGAGACTCCACGTCTTCAATATTTTCGGGTCTTTATGAACTGCTCCTAATCCTGTGCAGGGAGCGTCGACCAGGACTTTGTCAAACTCTTCTTTAAAGGAAAGTTGTTCTCCTCTTGAAAGGTTTCCTATCACGTTCGTCACCCTGCATCTTTGAACGTTTCTCAGGAGAGAAACTATTTTTTTTGGCAGGTAATCGTTCGCCACCACCACTCCTTTGTTTTTCATAAGCATGCTTATCTGCGTGGTTTTTGAGCCGGGTGACGCGCAAAGATCCAGAACTCTTTCCCCTGGCAAGGGGTTTAGGACTTGGGGTGGTATCATGCTTGAAGCGTTTTGCACGTAGTACATTCCCATAGCGTGCTCCAAATTGTTTCCCAGCTTGCACGGCGCTTTTACGACTTTGAACCCGTAATCGTTCCAAGCAATTTTTTTTAGTGTCCAACCTTTTTTTTCAAGAATTTTTTTCAATTTTTCTGATTTGATTATTAGTTGGTTGGCGCGGATGTATCTGGGCAGTTCTTGTTTTAAAGAGTTGATTAGGTCAGGGCATCCGAGTTCCTGGCATAGTTTTTTTAAGGCAGGTTTCATTATGGGTTAAGCTTTTTTAATAAGTGGTTTCTTATTAATTGTTTGTGAAGAAATCTTTTTGGACTGGCTTAGGTTTTGGCTTGACTTCAGGGGTCATCACTCCTTTGGGTTTATTGGTTGGCTTGAGCGCCGGAACTAATTCCAGCAGTGTTGTTGTTGGAGGTTTGCTGATTATTGCTTTGGCTGATGCCTTATCTGATTCTTTGGGTATTCACGTGTCGCAGGAAGCTGGGGGTAACGAAGAGAAAAGTGTTTGGGAAGCTACTGTTTCAACTTTTTTGGCTAAGTTCTTGATTGGTTTGTCGTTCGTCGTGCCTGTTCTTTTTCTTGATTTATCCGTCGCCGTTTTTTTGAGCGTGTTGTGGGGTTTCTCCCTTCTAGCTTTTTTCAGTTTTAAAATCGCTAAAGAGAATGAGAAAAGTATTTGGAAAACTGTTGGAGAACACCTTATCATCGGGTTCTTGGTCGTGCTAGCATCCAGTTTTGTGGGAAGCTTTGTCTCGTCATTTTTTTAAGTCTTTTAAGAATCTTTTTACAGTGTTTGGCAGGTGCTCTTTCCTGACTTTTAAGAGGCTCGCGGCTTCGTCCAAAGTTTCTTTAAGGTTTTGTATGCTTCCTTTGCCGGGTTTTCCTTTTTTGAACTCGAACGGTTTTCCTTTACGTTTTTTCTTCCAAGCCTTGAACAGTTCCCCTGTTTTTTCAGGTATTTTGGAGTAATTGCAACCCAATAATTCAGTGATTTCGTCAGCTAACTCTTTAAGCTCTTTTGAGCGTTTTTCAAGAGCTTCGCCCGCTTTCAGCACTAGCCTGATTACTCCGTCTTGTATTCTTTTGACTTCAACTATCTTGACTTCACCGACTTGTTTTGTGTTTTTCACGTGCGTGCCTCCGCACGCCTCGACGTCAAATTCTCCTATTTTGATTATTCTTAGCTTGCTTCCTGGTATGGCTCCTCCCTGGTAGACGCGGAAACCGTATTTTTTTTCAGCTAAACCTTTGCCTAAGAAAAAACTTTGGACAGGAATAGATTTTTTTATGATTTGATTCGCTAACACTTCGATTTTTTTTAATTGTTCTGGCGACGGGTTTTCGTAGTGCGTTATGTCTATTCTTGCTCGCTGAGTGTTTTTGTCAGCGCCTGCTTGCCACACGTGGTTTCCCAAGATTTTTCTTGCAGCCCCGTTGATGACGTGGACTGCTGTGTGGTGTTGGGCTAGTTGCTTTCTGCGCTCCCAATCAATTTTACAGAAGACTTCCTCTCCTTTTTTGGGTGGTTTCCCTTTGATGACGTGGATTACGACTCCTTCCTCGTCGAAAACTTCTACTACTTCTCTTTCAGCGATGAATCCTTTATCATGAATCTGTCCCCCTGACGTGGGGTAGAAACCTGTTTTATCCAGGATTACTTTGTCCCCTGAAGTTTTTAGGACTTTAGCTTTGAACTCGACCTTGCTGTAATCATTGTAGTAAATTTTCTTTGTTTTCGGAATGCCTTGGACATCGAACCTTTTTTCTTCTTTTTTCTTCTTGACTTTTCCGTGTCTTTCCGCAACCATTTCAAAGAAGCGTTTAGGGATTTTGGCTTGAACTCCTTCCTTAACCAGTGTTTCCGGGTTGATGCCGTGAGAGTCGTAAAGCTCTATCATTTTTTCTGTTGAAACTATTCCTTTGATGGTTTTGATTATGCTTTTCATTCTCTTCTTGGTTTTTTCGTACTTCTTGACTTCCACGCCAATTATTTCTTTAACTTCTTCAATGTTTTCTCCAATTCTTGGGAAGAGTTTTTCAAGGTCTTTCACGTGCCATTCGCACACTTCTGCAAGGTTTATGTTCCAGCCGTGTTTGGATAAGAAGTCCATGCTTCTCCTGAAAATGACTCTTAGGTTGTAGCCTCCTCCCGTGTTTGAGGGCAGCGCCCCGTCGCTTATCGCTAGTAATAGGCTTCTCGTGTGATCTGCTATTGAATAAATTGCTTGAAGAGGAAGAATTGTTTTTTTGATTTTTTCAACGCTGACACTTATTTTTTTGGATATGGTTTTCCACACTTTTTCAACGTCTTCGACTTCGTCGGAGTTGAGGAATCCTGAATAGGGCATGAATGCTTCTAGTATTTTCTCGTCAACCGTTATTCCCGTTTTCTTTTTTAGTTTTTTGATTACGTGCGGGAACGTTGTCTCGTATGATTGGGGTGTCCCGTTGGTGAACCATGAGATTCTTTCGTGCCCCATCCCCATGTCCAGAACTTTGAGGTTTAGGTCTTTGAACCCGTTCTTGGTTTGTTTGAACTGCATATAGACTTGGTTTGCTAGCTCGACTCCTCTTGAAAAGATTTCTACGCAGGGCCCGAAGTTGCCTGAACCCGCCCAGATATCCTCGTGAAAAGTGAATTCTTTAGCGGGGATGCCGAGCGTTTGGTTGAACCACGCGTAAAGGTGTTCTAAGTACGCGTCAGGGTCGTAGTTTTCAGGTTTTTCGAACCTGTGTTGGCCGATCATGATGAATCCTGTGTAGTGCGCCCCGGTTATTCCAACGTTTGATATATCGTTGAACCTTAAACAGAATTGTGGGACTGTGAGCTGGTTCGCAGGGGGTTTGACTACACCGTTTATCACGTGGGGTATGAAATCGTCTATTGATGCTTCAACGAAGGGTATGTCATCCCTCCAGCGAGCAACCACAGGATATCTTTTGATTGGTGTGTAACCTTTTTTTTGGAGGGTTTTGGAAAATGATTTCCACACTTCGGGGTAGGTTAGCTTAACTTTTGCTGGTGAGTTGTTTATGAAACCATATCCTTCTGTGCAAGCCGTGTCCCCACAAACTTTTCTTTCCGGGTTGAGGTTCCAGAAGTGTTTGCCGCATTTCTCGCACTTTCCTCTTACGAACTTTTGGCTTTTGATGAACTTGGTTGGGTAATACTTGTCCGGGTTGAGCGAGTATTCTTTACCATACTTTTTTTTCAGTTCTTTGTCGGATAACATTTATTAGAATTAATTGTGAGCCATTTCTTTTTAATGTTTTGTTTGGTTTTGAGCGCCCGGGACAGGGGTCGAACCTGCGACCTACGGATTAACAGTCCGTCGCTCCACCATTAAGCTACCCGGGCGTAATTGTTTCTCATAAAAAACGCTTTTTCGGTTTTAAAAAACTTACGGCGAACACTACAATAAAATTATTAATCTAACACGCTCTTTAATCCTTTGTTATGGTTTCGATTGACGATGAATTCTGTGTTGAAGATATTTTGGGGATAATTAAAAAGAAGGATTTGAACAGGTTGGAAAAACTTGCTAACTCGCTTCCAAGAGATTTGCCGTACGTTAGGGAATCACTGCAAATCACTGGTTGTCATTTGAAAAAGTCCGTTGATGATCAAGTAGAAGGTTTTGACGAAATCAAGGGGGATTTAGCTAGGTCTATACTGTTATCTCTTGCTTACTTCCAGAAATTGTATCGGGTTTCGGGAGAAAAAGATTTAAAAACTGTGTAATTAAAGAAGAGAGAAAAGGTTATTGGTTTACGGGCCTGTAGCTTAGCCTGGTGGAGCACCGGTCTTATATGACAGTGAATCCCCATAAAAGGGTTCCCTCGCTCTAAGAGAGCCGGGGGTCTCGTGTTCGAATCACGACAGGCCCATCCGCCCTCATAGTGTAGTACGGTCAAGCATGCGAGCCTTTCAAGCTTGTGACCCGGGTTCAAATCCCGGTGGGGGCATTCCACCTTTTTTTTTCTTGAAAATAGTTTTATTAATCACTTATCCCACATAATTGTTTGTGAAAAAACTTTTCCTCAGTATGGTTGTAATAATCCTGCTTAGTGGTTGCACTGCACAAGAAGGTAATAATGTCTCCAACGACGTGTGCGACGTGTTTGAATCTGAAGTCCCAAATTGTTGGTGTGATGATTCAAGCCCGGACTCCTCTGTACTGTACGAAAAAACTACTATTCTTAATAACAAAAATGAAGTTGAACAATTCGTAAACGACTACCTAAAAGAACAAGATTTAAACCAAAGTGTTCAATCTGTAACAACCCTAACTGACTCATTCTATTTCGTTACAATAATTGATGATTACAACAAATATGACGAAATCACTGTTTACGAAAAAGGAGTAATTATCAAAACTATATGCGGCGTCTAATCCCTCATTTCTTTTTTTTATCTTAAACCCTGCAGGAATTCTATGTCTTTCGCGTGCTTTTTTCTTCCTATAAGCCTATGCAGGATTCCTTGATTATTCTCGAGAAGTTCAATAATCTCTTCAAGATCTTGATTTGATGAGTTCTCACGCTCAATTAAACTTAACTTTGGATAACTTCCTCTTTCTTTAAAAAATTTGTATCCATAATATTTTCTGTCACATTCTTTTATTTCTCCGTTCGTTGGATCAAATTCAACCCAACCGTAAGGGTGTGCAAAAACGTTCGCCCAAGCATGATTCCCGCCGTCAAAACCCCCTAGATAACCCCCCGCGTTTTGACATGGAATCCCAAGACTTCTCGTTAAAGCCACGAAAAGACGTGCCTGCCCAGTACATTTTCCCATACCACTCTCTAAAGTTCTGCTAGCAGTCATTTCTTCGCCAAGCCAGAAAAACTTGAATACTCCTCCAATATTTCCTGCTTTATTCATAACGAATTTAGCAATCTCAAAATCATCTGTGACATTGTTTGGTAAACGAATATGTCTCGCAACCTTTTTCAGTATATCACTTCTAATATTATAACTTGTATTAAGAATCGTGAAAGAGTCTCTTTTCTGCTCAGAAGAAAGTGTTTCAACCCAGCCAGCAACGTGCTCAACACTACTTTTAGGAACTGAACAGTATTCTATATTATCCTGAATCCAGTCAACAATTCTGTCACTGACAATAAGAGGATTCAGTTTTTCTGACTCGTTAAGACTTGAAGATATTTTCTTAGAGACTTTTACAACGGACTCTGTTTCAAAATCAAAATTCGTAGTCGGTTTTAAAAAACTTTCAAGACCTTTTGTATCCAAAACAGCTTCTTCTATTTCAATTGGGCCTCTATAAACATTTGGAATTATTTTGAAAAGAACCTTCCCTCCTTCGCCGCCCTCATAATCTGTGTAAAAGTAACCATTTTTCCGAACATTTTTTCTAACCATTTCTTTAACAATAAAACCTTCACGCCCTGAAAAAAATGATTCAGTATCAAAACTCATTCTATCCTCGCTCGAAAAACTGGATAGTACATACGAAACCACCTTGCCAGGAGATAAATAGAAATCTCCTGAATCGTCAGTCATTAAACTCATAAGAAAAACTTCAGAAAATGTTCGTTTTAAGACTTTTCTTTTTTAGAAAAAATGGATTTTAATCAATTATTATTTAACCCCCCCCCAAAAAAAAAAGCAAAGACCACGACTTAAACATTTTTCAAATATTCCTATAATTTCTCCATGTAGATAAAAATGGTGATTGACAAAATAACTTTTTTTAAAGTTTTAGTGCTTCCACGCTCAAGCTTTCAAGCAAAATTCCGTCGTACTGTGTCTTACTTATCTCTTTGTTTTCGGACATGATTTTAACTTTAAACCCTGAACTCTCAATCATTTTAATATAATTTTCTTTCATTAATGCTCCACTAACGCATCCTGCGAATAGGTTTGCATCATTTTTTTTCTCCTCTGAAAGCTCTTCCAATAAAACAATGTCTGAAACATACATTCTCCCTCCAGACTTCAAAACTCTATGCGCCTCCTTGAAAACTTTTCTTTTATCGGGAGAAAGATTAATCACGCAATTACTGATTATAACATCAATTGAATTCCTTTCAACGGGTAAATTTTCAATGTCCCCTAATCTAAATTCTACATTACTAAAATTGTGTTTCTCAGCGAAACCTTTTGCCTTTCTTATCATGTCTTCGGTCATGTCAACACCAATAATTTTACCTGAAGAACCCACTTTTTTAGCGGCCAAAAAACAGTCAAAACCTGTTCCCGAGCCAAGGTCCAGAACAATGTCTCCCTTCCTTATATTTCCAATTGCAGTTGGGTTTCCGCACCCCAAACCCTGATTGGCTTCTGGAGCAGTTTGAATCTCTTCGTCAGAGTAACCAATAGTTTTAGCTATTTGTTCAGAATCACACCCACTACAGCAACCACTTCCTCTCGCTATCTTACCATAAACATTCCTAACTATTTTTTTTTTCTTTTCATCTTTCATTTAATATCAATTAACCTAAAATTATCTCTTGTCTTTAAAAACCTTTATTACTCTTAACTCCTAGATAGTTTAACCCGTGAAAGAAAAAATAAAAAAAATTCTTGGAATAATCAAAGGGTTGCCAAAACTTGGAAAAATCGGTTTTATCCTCTGGCTCACAGGATACCCTGTAGGTTTTACGGGCATAATCCTCCTCGGCATGGGCGTTGTATGGATTGGAACATTTCTCTTCTTCCTGCCTTGGATTACTGGAAACATTGGCGCGATACTAATGGGTAAAGAGATTTTTTCAGCGATAAAGAAAGAATTCCGCAGAAAAAGGAAACGAGGCTCTAAGCAAAACAATAAAAAGAATAAGAAGGTTTGATGACACCATGCTAAAATTTGATTTTCACGTTCACACGCTTCAAGGAGACCACTCGCGGATCGAGGTCAAAAAAGCTGTTCGAATCCTGAAAAGCAAAGGCTTTGACGGGGCAGCGTTCGTGGACCACGACGCCATTCCTGAAATAGTCAAGGTTAAAGATTTCTTAACGATTTATGGGGAAGAAATCAGCACTAAACAAGGCCACTTGTTAGGATTGAACATCAAGACTTCAATAAAACCTTTGATGAGCGCTGAAATAACTGCCAAAGAAATCATCAAACAAGGAGGCGTGGTAATAGTTCCTCACCCTTATGATTACATGAGAATAGCTATTAACCGGGGAAGGCTCAACCCAAAGTTCATTCACGCGGTGGAGACCCGGAATGCTCGAACACTCTGGCCTTTAGCTTCAAGTAACGCGGACGTTTTCGCTGAAAAACACGGGCTTCCAAAAGTTGGAGGCAGTGACGCTCATTTCTACAAAGAATTAGGCAATGCTTTCACGCTTGTGGATTCAAAAAAAACTGTGAACGCTGTACTGGAAGCAGTAAAAAGAGGAAAAACCCAATCTTTCGGTAAGTACAGTCCACCCATTCTACAACACGTCAAAGGCGGGTTCCTAAAAGCTTACAACAGGTTTCTAAGGAAAAGGTTTAAAAAAGAAGGTTAATACTTCTTAACGCACAAATGAAGAGAAGCTCAAGGAACTGGAAGAAAACGATTGGAAGACGAGGAAGCCACAGGTGTAGGTGGAAGACTCGTAAGAAAAAAATCAGGGAAAGAAAGCGCAAGAGAAGAAAGCAAAGAGAAAGAGCTAAGTAATCATTGAAGTTCTCAAGTTTTTAATCAAGGTTTCTTCTTTGGAAAAAAGAAGGTTGATGTTAACCAAAAGATGAATCAGGTTTCTTTTTTTCCTCTTTACTTTTCCACTTTGAACTCATTTTTTTGTAATGATCTTTAAAGAAAGGGTACAAATCTTGTTTAACAGTCTCATAAGTGCTTTCCAGAACCATCAGTTTTTTGTTTTTAGAACCACAAAGCGCTGATGATACATTATTAATCAAACATGCAATTTTTTTCAGCTTTTTCTTCAAAACTTTTTTCTCAGATGATGTGAGAAAACTCTCTTCAACATCAAAGAAATAACTCCTCTTAGTTAAAGTGCTGTATATTAACCCTTCAAAACTTGCTACCCTGCTTTTAAGAAGTAGCAAAGCGCTCTCAACAACTGGAAGCCTCAAATCCACACACAAAAAACTTTCAAACTCATTAATGCTTGGTAAACCTATCTTCTTGCGCACAGCACCCCATTCTTTCTTAACCTCATCTCTATAAAGCATGATAAGATCTAATAGACTAATCAGCGTATTAAACTTTTCTCCACCAAAACGCTTTTAAACATTCTTTTACGAATTAATTTATCATTGTAGGGGTAGCCAAGTGGCCAACGGCGCAGGGCTTAGGACTAAACTTTTTGCGAAAAAGTTTAATCAAAAAGTTTTAGTGAGAAACCCTGTCTCTTAGTGGGTTCCTGGGTTCGAATCCCAGCCCCTACACTCAAAAATTAATGAAAAGCGAACTTGTTAAAAGACTAAAAGAACTGGAAGTGATTTACAAAGAGCCAGTGAGATTAAAAAACGTTGAAGCCTCTGATTTCTATGTTGACATCAAGAAAGCGTTTGGCTACTCTAACATTCTAAAACTAATGTGTCGCCTATTATGGAGTAAAATGGACAAAAAAACTACTTGCATTGCCGCATCTGGTTACGGAGGACTGCCATTAGCTGTTAAGCTCTGTTCTATGAAAGGGTTTGAACTAGCAATGGTAAGAAACACTCCAAAAAACCATGGCAGAAAAGAGTTTATTGACGGTTACGTCCCAACTGAAAAAGATAACAAAGTCTGAGAGAAATAGGAGACATCATTAAAAAAACGGGTGCTGAAATCCTTGGATATCACGTGATTGTCAAACGAGGATTACAAGAACCAAAATTTCTCTTACACAACGTGTTAACCGTCGAAGACCTTCTGGATTAAGCCTTGCATAACGTTTTTATAACTATCACTCGTAAGTATTAGTATGCCATCAACTGAAGAAATGATAGAGGATATGTTAGCGAATCCCGAACAAGTTATTCGAGATTTTAAGGAGATTAGTGATAATACAACTTGGGTGAACCAACAATGGAAAGAACTGGTTGAGAACTACCCAAACAGGTACATAGCTGTCTATCAGAAAGAAGTGATTGAGTCCGATGACAACTTTACTGCTTTGCTCAACAAAATCAAACAGAGACACGATTCAAAAACTTTCCGAACAAAAAATAAGTAAGCGTATAAAACACTGGAAAGAAAATCAGATAAGTCCAAGCTGACTCGTTTTGCAAAAAGAAACTGAAGATTATGAAAAGAGCCAAGCCCCCACCCAATCCTCCTAAAACTCCTGCCACCAAAAGATTCTTGTTTTCCTCTTTCACGTCAATCTTTACACAAAACGAGCTTAAAAACATTTTTTTTAATACAAAACTTTATAAAGAAAACCTCTCATCCTATAGAATTGATCTGAAACTGTAGCAATTTAAGATCATGAAAAAAAAAAGGATTATTGAATATTTCCGGCGGGTAATTCGAGAATCACTGCATCTTGTAGTGTCTATGAAAAATTACTCTTCCCAATAAAAACCTGTTTTTTTCGTGCCAAAAAAAAAGGCTTCTGTTCAAGTCAGGATGAGTGCCCACCAACGGTGGGTATGATGCATGAATCTTTAGGCGATATCCAACCTATTTGTTGTGAAAAAAAAAAGAGTAGTAAACCCGTTATAATTCCAGTTGATCCTGCTGGAGGTCACTGCTCTAGGAATCCGAATTAGCCATGCAAGTCGCGAGGGTTCGGCCCTCGGCGAACGGCTTAGTAACACGTAGATAATCTGCCCTAAGGTGGGGGATAACCTCGGGAAACTGAGAATAATACCCCATAGGTAAAAGGTACTGGAAGGTCCATTTACCAAAAGCTCCGGCGCCTTAGGATGAGTCTGCGGCCGATTAGCCTGTTGGTGGGGTAACTGCCCACCAAAGCTTTGATCGGTAAGGGCCATGAAAGTGGTAGCCCTAAGAAGGGAACTGAGACAAGGTCCCTAGCCCTACGGGGTGCAGCAGTCACGAGAACTCCACAATGCGCGAAAGCGTGATGGGGGGATTCCTAGTGCCATACCAAAGGTATGGCTTTTGCCAAGTGTAAGACTCTTGGCGAATAAGGGGTGGGCAAGACCGGTGCCAGCAGCCGCGGTAACACCGGCGCCCCGAGTGGTGACCATGTTTATTAGGCCTAAAACATCCGTAGCCTGTTTGGTAAGTCTTTGGTGAAATCGTCCATCTTAAGTGAACGACGTGCCAGAGAAACTACCAGGCTTGAGATCGGGAGGAGTCAGGAGTATTCCTGGGTTAAGGGTAAAATCTAGTAACCCCAGGAGGACTACCGGTGGCGAAGGCGCCTGACTAGAACGAGTCTAACGGTGAGGGATGAAAGCCAAGGTAGCGATGCGGATTAGATACCCGCGTAGTCTTGGCTGTAAACGCTGCCCGCTAGGTGCTGCGCGTCCCACGTGGTCGTGCAGTGTCGAAGTGAAGACGTTAAGCGGGCTGCCTGGGGAGTACGGTCGCAAGGCTGAAACTTAAAGGAATTGGCGGGGGAGCACAACAAGGGGTGGAGCGTGCGGTTTAATTGGATTCGACGCCGGAAAACTCACCAGGAACGACAGCAGAATGAAGGCCAGCTTGAACGGGCTTGCCTGACGCGCTGAGAGGTGGTGCATGGCCGTCGTCAGCTCGTGTCGTGAGATGTCCTCTTAAGTGAGGCAACGAGCGAGACCCTCGCCTTCAGTTGCTAACCATTCCTCCGGGTTTGGTGCACACTGGAGGGACTGCATCCGATAAGGATGAGGAAGGTGAGGGCTACGACAGGTCAGTATGCCCCGAATTCCCTGGGCTACACGCGCGCTACAATGACTGGAACAATGGGATGCGACTCCGAGAGGAGAAGCTAAACTCCTAAATCCAGCCTCAGTTCGGATTGAGGGTTGTAACTCACCCTCATGAAGACGGAATCCCTAGTAACCGTGAATCATAATCTCACGGTGAATACGTCCCTGCTCCTTGCACACACCGCCCATCAAACCAATCGAGTTGATCTTAGGTGAGACCCAATCTTTTGTTTGGTTCGAACCTGGGTTCGGCGAGAGGGGTTAAGTTGTCACAAGGTATCCGTACCGGAAGGTGCGGATGGATCACCTCCTAAAAAAATTTTTTGATAGTGAGGTCCGTGTGCAGAAAACGGGAAAACAAATTATCACTCCAACAGGAGGGTTGGACGCTACACAAAGATTCATGCAACTCTTTCATTCTAACAATAACTAGGCTTGCCTAACCACAAGATAATTAAAAACTCGTGAACTATTTTTTTATCATGATTAAAGCAGTTCTCTTCGACCTTGACAACACGCTAATCGATTACACGACGATGAAGAACAAAAGCGTGGAAGCAGCTGTTGACGCCATGATAGTGAACGGTTTAAGTATGGACAAAAAAAAAGCGATTGAATTAATGTTCGAACTCTACAAAACCCATGGCATTGAGTACCAGCGAATATTTCAAAAATTCCTAAAAAAAGCGATTGGAAAAATAGATTACAAAATAATGTGCTCTGGCATCGTGGCGTACCGCAGGATAAAAGAAGGATACATAAAACCTTATCCTAACGTGAAAATAATTCTCGAAAAACTAAAAAAAATGGGTTTAAAATTAGGAGTGGTCAGCGACGCTCCAGTAATGCAAGCCTGGCTTAGGATTTGCGGTCTAAGATTGCAAGGCTATTTCGACGTCGTCATTGGCAGAAGCCGAAACAGCAAGGCCAAACCCCACCCGCTTCCATTCAGGAAGGCGTTGAAAGCGCTGAAGGTTAAGTCGAAACAAGTCATTTTTGTAGGTGACAACCCTGAAAGAGATATTGCAGGAGCCAACAGGCTTGGCATGATTACCGTGCTAGCCAAGTACGGTCAAGTTTTCGGCCATGAATTCGAATTCCACAACTTTTCAATAAACAAGTTTCCAGAATTACTTGAAATCATTAACTTGTTGAAGAAAAACGCTGGAAAAGACTGACTGCTTTTGAAAGCATTGTTATCGGAATAATTTTCACGTTCCCTTGCTTTACCTGACTGAGCAATTCGTCTTCCGTTAACTCTCCTTCAAGCAAAGGAATAACCAACTCGTTATTTAATTCCACAGTCGCGTCGTAACTCTCCGGCATGCCCTCCTCAAAAACCGTTATCAAACCATTTTCTTGCGACATGGTCCACTCAAAAACCTTAAAACTAAACTGGTCAGCATAATAATAAGAAAACATGTAAAGCGTGAACTCTTCTCCAAACTCTGCTTTAATTGCTGAAACCATTTCAGGGTCATTATTAACATCCTCCACGTCCGCCCTCCACGATTCAACAGTATTAATCGCATCTATTCTATCATCTCTCAACTGGTTGTAAACCTCTTCCCCTAAATCTTCAGAAGATATGGAATCAAATGATTGGAGAGACGCTGAACTCGAAAAAGAGTTGAACAGAATTGTTATCACATCAAAAACAGTAAGTCCGTACGGGGTTAATAGATAGTTCACGACGAGCAACGCGACAATTATTACGCCTGCAACTACCCCTAAACCGATTAATAAGCGTTCCATCAAAACAAGTATTATCGTTAGTACTATAAAAAATTTCTTGAAAAAAAAACTTCAAATACTCTTCTTTTACGATAAAATATATAAGTAAAGCGCGCAATAAAGAGATATTAGACTTGTCCTTAGCAAAGGGATTATAGAAATAAGATGAGTCAAATCGAGAATACAACTCGGAGGGAAAAAAAACATTTAATGGATTGCCAGACGACTCGTAAGAGTTTTGGCAATCCCTCAATTTAATTGCGAATCTGCGAAAGCCATAATTCAAAGAAGCAATTTTTCTCTCAACAAAACACTTTTAAAACCAACATTCTCAAGAAATGATTGCTCAATAAGGTTGAATCACTTCCCAAAGTGATTCGAAGTTTTGGGCCCGTAGATCAATCTGGCAGATCGCCTCCCTTGCACGGAGGAGGCTACGCGTTCGAATCGCGTCGGGTCCACTCCTACCCTGCTCGAAACCAATCAAAGGTTTCGGCACACAGAAAATCATCGGTTCGAGTGTTTTTCCGACTTCGTCGCAAAAACCAGCAGAAACAAAAATTGTTTCTGAAACGCCAAAAAACTCTAGTTTTTTGAGCACGTTAACGAAAAAAGTGGCTTAAAGAATCTCTTATTGAAGCCCTCAAAAAAAAGTTCGGAAGGAGAATTACAATCTTAATTTAGTTTAGTACTCTGTTGCGAAGATTCCTACTTCTGACATGATTTTTCTAGAATTTATTGGAATGTTCTGCATCATTGAGAACGCCACTTCATTTTCAATACTTTCCACAAGACTACTGAATTTATCTCGGTCCACGAAAATTTCTGATAGATTTTTCACAGCCTTTAACGTCAATCCTAATATTTTTGGGTCTACTTGGGAAGGCAGGAAGAATATTTTTTTCTTTTCGTCTCCAGCGAATTCTAGAATCTCTCTATGAGAGTAATCATGTTCATACAACGAATTTCTCATAAACACCTCATAAAGCCTTAAAATATTTTTGGTATCCTCCACAAATGTTCCTGATTTGGGCGAAGCTGTAATTCTCAAATAGTCATCATCACTCCTCTCGTGGCTAAATATGATTAACTCACTTGACAAATTTTGGGTAACTAAATCATCTATTGACATATAACCTCACAGTTTAATAAACGATTAAATAGCGTTTATAAATATAGCGAAATTGGTTCCGAAATTTAATTATTAGACTGACGCCATTTTTTTGAGTTATAGCTTGGAACGACGGATCAACAATACCAAATTTTTTTCTTTTTTGAGTTTTTTCTTATGAAAATTGATGGCACATTCACATTCTTCCAACGTCAAGAATCATTTTTGCCCGGTACTCAAGCATTAGTCCTTCGTCACGCATTTCAAGAATTGTCTGGTCCAGTGTTTGCTCAATTCTACCAGTCAGTTTTCCAAAACCTATGAAAAACCCCGCGTGATAATTGTCGCCGCTCACCGCTTTTCTGGACGCGTAACAAATTTCTTCAGCAGTCATCCTGACAGCCATGGCGCTAACATTCAAATCAGGACTGGAATCCCTAATAATCATGTAAGAACAAGCCACGTCAAAAAAACTGGGGGTAGAAAACTTTTGACCCCTCTTTTCTTCTTCATCCCATCTGCTCTTTTCATATATCTCTATGGCTTCCGCCCCACCCCAAACAATTTCTGGAAGTTCTAATACTTCGGGCATGTACTCTGCTGGCTCGATAAAATTGGTTCTTATGGCATGAATGTTTTCATGAAGAACTATTCGATTTTTTTTAATTTCGCCGTGTTCTCTCCAACCAGTCTCTTCGTACGCGATAAAATCAAAAAGTGTTAAGAATTTTCCGTAACTACGTTTACCCCACGTATTTATTCGCTCGTCTTTAAGTATGACTTCGTTAAAAACTGGTTTTTTAACGCCTAGTGGGGAGATTTGTTCTTTTCTTTTGATTATTTCAAAATCTTCACTTTTCTTGATTGGAAACCTTTCTTTAATGTACTCAAAACCCACGCATTCAAATACATGACTTAAATCAATATCGTGCGCTTTTGTTAGCTCTAAAAGTTCTCTTAACGTTTTCGTCATCCTCAATCTTTTTTCGGCCTGTTTGACGAACTCTTCTTCCGGAACGTTTCCTGCAGGGATTAGTCCCATTTGATTGAACTTGTTTAATTTTCTTCTGCCAAAAAAGCCCATAACTAAACAAAAAAACATTGTAGATGTTATAATTATTCCGTTTTTTGCGTGTACCTCGCGCCCCAGCACTCTTTGTGCAGGTAAGCGCAATCTCCACAAATGTCAACGAACTCGTCTAAAAAACCATTTAACCCTTTTTTTTGCATTTCTTCAAGCGAACTCTGACCCAAGTTTTGCTTTATCTTCAAAACTAACCTGTCCGGCTTGATAAAACTTGAAAGCTTACAATATTTAGGGTAAACATCGTCCAAAAAATCATTGACCAGAGTATCAATCCCGATTTTCATCAAAGAACTGTTTTCACACGTTCTCTTTTAAGAGTTTCGATTCTTTTTCACTTGCTCGGCGTAAGGTCTATCATGTACTTGCCCTCTTTCAACTTGTAAATCACTGGCCCTGACTCGCTGAACGCTTTCACCAAATCAATAACGTACTTCCCTGGTTTGATGACTTGAACTGTTTCCAGGTCCAGCACGATAGGCTTATCATCATCCTCCACGCCAATAATCTTTCTAATATCCTTCTCAACCTGATCCGCTTCCTTAGAAGTTAATTCGGGTAACTTGACTTTCTTTAAATTCTCTTTTTTAATGAAGAAGAAAAACCTGGACTTGCAGTCAACACAACCAGTAAGTAATTCTGGCGCGCCATCCGGGTACATTTTTCCACAACGAACACATCTATGAGGCATTGAAAAATCACTTTATTGAGAGCATTATCATTTCAGGATTCCGCTCTATTTTTTTAACAATATTTGCTGGTCCTACAATGGTTAATCCCGCTTTTTTTCCGGAAAGCAAGTCTATGGCTGCGTTCCTTAATCTAACATAAAACGAGTTATCTTTCTGAAAATCTTTTCTGGTAAAAGATATCATTTCAACCCCGCTGTACTTGCCATCAATATTGCCCATAACATTTGTTATGAGCGTGGCCTGCTCTTTAGGGTCAAGATAGGATTCAATGATTATGATTTTACCTTTCTTAGTGTACTCAAGAATCGTGCTAGTTTTGTCATCGCTTGACAAATTAATGAATCTTTCGAAGGGAATAAAGTGTAGTGTTAACTTATCCATTTTCTTAGTTTTTCTCCTCTTTTTTTTCATGCACAAAAAATTTTACGCTGTATCAAATATTGCTTTATACAAACCTTCTATGTTCTTCCCGTCCTTTGCAGAAATACCGACAACAGTGTACTGCGGGAAAGCTGACTCAATCCTTTTAAGATTGGCTTTTTTCAAATCAATTTTGTTAGCAACAACGATTACCGGAATTCCTCTCGCCTCAAGGTTTCCGAGAATAGTTAAATTAACCTGGGTTAACGGGTTCTTAGTCGCATCCATAACCGCCAGAACGCACTCCATATTGTCCAACCACTTAATCGCTTCAATTATTCCTTGCGTGGCTTCTCTCGCTCTTTCTTGAGACTCCTTTTTTTTAAGTTTGAACTTGGTAAAGTCCTCGTAATCCACTCTAGTAGCGATTCCCGGCGTGTCAATAAGGTTTATGACTAATTTCTTGCCTTCCCATTCTACGAGCACATTCTCTTTGTTCTGAACTCGTCTGGTCTCATGAGGAATCCTGCTAACCGCTCCAACTTCCTCTCCAGTCCAATCCATACTTATCTTGTTCGCAAGAGTGGTTTTTCCAGCGTTTGTAGGACCATAAATGCCTAAAGCAAGCTTTTTTTTTCTCTTGAAAAATATCTTAAATGCTGATATAAACCTAGAAAAAAAACTTTGTTTGCTCATCTTAATGACCGACGCGTTTGTTATTAATAATAATTACTGTAATACAACAAAAATAAGCTTTTTGGGTGTTAAATAAAATCGTCATAAACGCTTAACGGAACCTTTCCAGAACGCTTGTATACTCCTTTTTCAGAACAAATCTCCTTTACACCTTCAATTTTTCACTTGCACATAAAAAAAAGATAATGCCTTTAAACCTTATTGTAATACCTTTATGATTTCTTTTGAAGAATAAGCTCTGCCAATTTCTAAACCTAATTTTTTCGCAACGTTCTGATCATAAAGCGCGGTTCCAAAAGAATAACAACTATTTTCCTTCATCATACAACGTCTACAAACATCATCCATCTCGTCAGTTAATAACACTTCAACTTTCTGCCCCAAAATTTTTTCAAAAATGCTGGATTCGTTTTCCCTAAAACCTTCTCCTTTCTTAGGGTTATAGAACAATTCTTTTCCATTAACAAATCTTTGCAAATGTTTCAAGTGATGTCCCTGAATCCTCACCACTGAATCAATCGTCACGGTCATTTCTTGTCAACAACGTTAACCTTTAAACGTGGCGTGTACGCTTCTATCAAACCAATCACTATATCTTCTCCCATTATTGAAGGCGCGTAAACAAAAAAATGTCTAAAATCGTCATCTACAGGTTTATAATCATCTCCTCTACCACGAGGAAAACAAGAAACCAAAGCTGAACTCACTAAGGGTCTAAGCCCGATTTCTAAATCTTCTTCAGGAATGCTTAAGTCTTCGGCCATCTTGTCCAAGCGGGACTCTCCGTGTTTCAGCAAGTAAAATAACAGGCCCAAATTCTTCCACTCCCAATCCTTTCCATCACTAAGAATTTTTAGAGATTGTCTAATTATAACAGGAACTTCTTCTGCAAGCTCTCTGAGCGCGTCAGTATAATGGATTTTCTCAAAATAACTCGCATGGCTTTTTGTAACCTTTCCAAATATCTCTTCAGTTTCGTCCATTTCCAAAAATAGGACTAATTGTTCTTTTTAAAATGTTTCTAAACCGTTTGAGCAAAACTCTTTTAGACAAAAAGTAATCTCGTGCCCGTAACCTATCAAGAGACACCCTTTAAATCATGTAATCTGGAGAACTACGTCAAACTCGTAATCTTTCATAATTTCAAAAAATTATCAAACCCTTAATTCAAGTCCCCCTATTGTAATCTCTCCGACCTCAATTTTTTCCCTTGCAATCTCTCCCGCCTCAGACAACCAATAAATCCTGTCCTCTGGATTGTAATGAACCAAATCCACATCAACAAGAGGTTCCATATCTCGCTTTATAAAAAAAGATGGTTTTTTCCCCCTCTCAGCCAATTCTTTTAAAGTTATTTTTATCCCGTTTTGAGCGAGCAGTTTGAAAACGTCAAGGTATTTTTTGTCCTCAAGAACCATTCTTTGATATTTATCCAACATAGTGTCATACTTTATATTACAACATATTTTTAAATATTACTGTAGTTTAGTTTAGAAAAAAGGGGGCGCTGAACCTATTCCAAAAAATTTTCCAACGAAACCTTTTTAAACAGTAATAAAGTATTCCTGATTGGCATTGGTTGAACGGAAACAGATCGTTCAAAAAAATCGGTGATGAGGCAACTCTGAGATTCTATTTATTTAATTTACGAGATTTAGAGAGATTAATCAAGCAGTGTCTATGCTCAGACACCCAAACGGATGGTTGAGTGAAAGCGGATTTAATAATCATGAAGCTAGCATAAGTGGTAGTAACAATGGAAGTAGAGTGTGTTCCTCAAAAGGTTTAACACAAAAAAATCTTTTGAAATACAAAAAAAAATAAGTTGATTAACTACGCTATTCGGTGGATGACTAGGCTCGAGATTCGAGGAAGGGCGTGGCAAGCTGCGATAAGCCCCGGGGAGAAGCATGCATTCTTTGATCCGGGGATTCCTGAATAAGGCATCTTAACCTTTCGAGGTTACTTAAGCCTCTTCGGAGGTTTTAAGGGGTAACGCGGGGAATTGAAACATCTTAGTACCCGCAGGAAAAGAAATCAATTAGAGATTCCGTCAGTAACGGCGAGCGAAAGCGGAACAGGGCAAACTGAATGGGCTGAAGCAATTTAGTCCAGATGTGGTGTTATGGGCAACTATACTGACTTGTCAATGAATCTGAAGTGAACTGGAACGTTCCACCAAAGAAAGTGAAAGTCTTGTAAGAGCAAACTGACAAGCCAAAAGTTGTACCCTGAGTAGCACGAGTTGGGATTCTCGTGTGAATTTAGGAGTCAATAACTTCTAACCCTAAATAGTTCTCGAGACCGATAGAGTAATAAGTACCGTGAGGGAAAGTTGAAAAAAACCCTAAATAAGGGAGTGAAAAGAATCTGAAACCGAGTAGTTATGGTAAATCTGCGGCCAGAAAGAAACGTAAGTTTCATGGTTGCAGAGTTCCTTTTGGATAACGAGACAGGGAATGTGTGTTAGTGGCGAGACGAAAGTCGAAGCGAAAGCGAGAAGCCCGCAACCCTTTATTGGGTGAGGGGCGTGGTGTTAATAGCGCCTAAGTCACTAGTGCACGACTCGAAGCCGGACGAACTACGCCTGAGCAAGATGAAGTCCCCCTATCGGGGGATGGAGGTCTGAAGGGGTTCTGTGTGCATGCGATCCTCTGACTTGGGTGTAGGGGCGAAATACCAATCGTGCCCGGCAATAGCTAGTTCCTCGCGAAGTGGACCCTAGTCCAGCCTCGCTGGAGATGTATCAAGGTGTAGAGCTACTGATCGGATGTTTAGGCTCCTAACGGAGTCGGTATTCTTTCAAACTCCGAAGCCTTGATAATCGTAGATGGCGGGAGTCGGGGGTTCCGGGTAAGCCGGGATCCCGAGAGTGGAACAACACAGACCATGGTTAAGGCCCTTAAGTGTTTGCTAAGTGCATCAAAAGGGTTTTAATCCTAAAACAGCGGGAAGGTAGGCTTAGAAGCAGCCATCCTTTAAAGAAAGCGTAACAGCTCACCCGCCGAGGTTGGATGCCCTGAAAATGGACGGGGCTAAGCAAACCGCCGAGACCATGGTGGTCGCGCGTAAGCGCGGTCAGGTAGCGAGGTGTTCTGTTCGGGCAGAAGCAAGGCCGTAAGGACTTGTGGACCGTTCAGAAGTAAGAATCCTGTCGGTAGTAGCAACTTAGAAAGGTGAGAATCCTTTCCTCCGTAAGGGCAAGGTTTCCTTGGCAATGGTCGTCATCCAAGGGTTAGTCGGTCCTAAGGTCAACCCTAACCGGGAAAGACCGAAAAGGGAAGCAAGTTAATATTCTTGCACCACACGAGTACGCGTGGCAACACAAGACCATGAAACGGTTCGAGATAGGTTTTACAGGGTCGTCGCCCTGTTTGGTTGTATGCGTCAGGGGAGTATTGTAACGGTGAGAACCTGATAAAATCAACCCAGCCCCTTGTATGAGGGGTTTAATCAAGTCTTGGATCCCGTGAAAAATTCATGGTAAGGATCTCGTGTGACCGTACCCAGAACCAACACTGGTGCCCTCCCTGAGCAGGGGAAGGAGTGTAGGGAATAACTCGAGTCGAGGGAAATCGGCAAATTAGCTCTGTATCTTCGGTAGAAAGAGTCCCAGCAACGGTCATCGTTTGATGGCTGTAACTGGGGGCACTGACTAGGGGAGCCGGACTGTTTATCAAAAACATAGGTGACTGCTAACTGGAAACAGCTTGAATAGTCGCCGACGCCTGCCCAGTGCTGGTATCTGAACATCTGTTTCAACGGATCCAAGGACCAGTAAACGGCGGAGGTAACTATGACCTTCTTAAGCAAGCGCAATGCCTTGCCGTTTAATTGGCGGCTTTGCGAACGGCGTAACCAGGTTCCCACTGTCCCCGACCGAGACCCTGCGAACACACTATCCTGGTGCAAAGGCCAGGGACTTCCAGCGGGTCAAAAAGACCCCAGGAGCTTTACTGCAGCCTGTCGTTGATTTGCGGGTTTTGTTGCGTAGAGTAAGTGGGAGACGTCGAAGACAAGATTTCGGTTTTGTCCAAGTCACCAATGCAACACCACTCTTCAAAACTTACACGTCTAACCCGAAAGGGAACAGCGGTTGGTGGGCAGTTTGGCTGGGGCGGCACGCCGGCGATAAAACATCACCGGCGCTCAAAGGTCAGCTCAGTAGGGTCAGAAATCCTACGTAGAGTGTAATGGCAAAAGCTGGCTTGACTGCATTCCGTTCAGAGAGGATTGCAGGGGCGAAAGCCGGACATAGCGAACTCCAAGACTCTTATTATTGAGGGCTTGGAATGACAGAAAAGCTACCCTGGGGATAACAGGCTTGTCTCGGGCAAAAGCTCCTATCGACCTCGAGGCTTGGTACCCCGCTGTCGGCTCTTCCTATCCTGGCCGTGCAGAAAACGGGTCTTACTTGACTAAAAACTATACAATCTAGTCGTATATCTAGAGAGGACTAAATTCAGCGTCACCCGCTGATTTTTTAACCTCACCCGATTACACTAGCTCAAACCCAAGAAAGGCTTGGCTGTAAGCGGCCAAGGGTGCGGGTGTCCACCGATTAAAAGGGATCGTGAGCTGGGTTCAGAACGGGGCGACTCAGTTCGGTTTCTAACTGCTGGAAGTGTTCATTGCTTGAGTGGAAGGTTCTTTTAGTACGAGAGGAACGAAGAATCGACGCCTCTGGTCAACCAGTCGTCCGACAGGGCGTTAAGCTGGGCAGCTACGCGCTACGGGATAAGAGCTGAAAGCATCTAAGCTCGAAACCCTCCGCGAAAAGAAGCAATGTTTGAGAGCACCCGTTAAAAGACGGGTTTGATAGAGTGGGAGTGTAAGCACGGTAACGTGTTCAGCTCGCCACCACTAATCGCTCGAAAATCAACAAAAAAAAAGAAATACATTTCAAGAAAAACATTTTTTTGGAGGAACCATTTTAGGGCACAGCTCTAAATCAAAGTTTTACTACCACTTCATGCTAGTCTTCATCGATAACTAAATCAAAGTTTTACTACCACTTCATGCTAGTCTTCATCGATAATCCCAATTAACCCAGGATTTAAAACAAGGGTTAAATTTTTTCTTTTTTTTAACAACGGGTAGCGATAGCAATAAAAAACATTGAAAACTAAATGAATAGAATGAAACGTTACGACAAAATTGCACTAGCGTTCATAACCTTAATCTCGGTTTCATTAATCTTCCTCATCAACCCAGACAAGACTTTAGCCTGGGACGAAGCCGTGCACGCCATGCCAGGAATCGTCTACATAGATTACATCAATTATGGTTTGGAAACAGGGAGTTGGGACTACCTTGAATTCATTGCCCGCTACCACACGCGCTTCCCAGTCATTTACTCAATGTTCAAATACCCTCAATTATACGAGTTCACCACAATCCCATTCTACATTTTATGGGGTCAGAACGTGGTGACGTCAACCCTGCCTTCAATCCTATTCGGAGCAATCACTCTCTGGTTCGCGTACGCTTTCACCAGAGACAAGCTCGGAGAAAAACAAGGAATCATTGCAATGCTCTTCATCTCAACCCTACCCATATTTATTCAACTGTCAACGGAAGTCGTTCAGGATAACGCCAAACTCGGGCTTACGTTCGCGTGGCTGTACTACTTCTTCAAAGACGAAAAATTCTCGTGGAAGAAAACCTTTTTCCAAGGACTCCTGCTAGGAGGAATTACTTTCAGCAGAAACCTTGCACTACCAATAATCGTTTCCATAGTAATCACTTATTTCATCCTAAAAGCTTTATTCCAAAAAAAGCTTGATTTTACGTTATTGAAGCGTTTCACACCCCAAATAATCATTGCATTAATGCTAGTGACTCCCTGGTATCACATGTCACTGATAACCGCGGGCTTCCTTGAAAGACTGGTCGACTTGGGCTCCAGCACCAACGAAAACTTGTTCCCATTCTACGAAAAAGAACTCTTACTCCAACTAGGATTGTTCACACCAATAATTGTTTACGGCGCTTACACGCTTCACAAAAAAGACAGGAAAACCAGTATTCTAATGCTCGCTTTTCTTCTCGGAACCATAGTGTTCGGAGACTTGCTGCCACACAAAAGATTTAGATATATACTGCAAGTCCTGCTACCTCTAAGCGTTTGGGTTGCTCAAGGCAGCGCCTCACTAATCAAAAAAAACAAAGTTTTTGTTCCAATCATCATACTTATAGGCCTGACCTCCATGTACACCGGAATCGTGGAACAACAAAAAGGGATTGTGATAACTGACTTGGAAGAAACAGCAAGACTAATTGAAGCTCAAGAAGATGACCTAATAATTTACATGCTGAACAACCAAATAGATTATGGCATGGCAAGTCCTGAAACGCTCATGCTAGAACAAATGAACATGAAAACCACTAGTGACCCGTTCAAAATGCCTTATTTCAAAGTCCCTCAATACGACACGCCAACCATTCCCGAAAACCAAAGAGAAGAACAAATAGGTAAAGCAATAAAAAACACTATAAAACAAGCCTCGTCAATGGGTTACAAAAAAGTTTACCTTAGTTTTTATGAGCAAGACGAGCAAGTCAAAAAATTCATCGAAAAAATCGTTCCCACCCATGATTCAAAAATTGAAGGAAAGAATTTGACTGTCTACGTGTTCAAATAAGAAAACAAAAATGTTAAAAACAGGATTATTTTTATTAAAAAGTGATGAAGGTTTATCGTCCTTACGAAACACTAACTAAAGAATACGTAGAAGACAGCGGAAACGACGCTGATTACTTCAAACAAATTTTACACCCGCACATAGAAGAATGGAAAGTAATAGGAGCGAGTTGCGGAAAAAATGCTTATGGGATGAAAGAATTAAGCGTTAGAATGGAAAACCCTGATAATCTGGTTGAATTCAGTGACTGCGACATTATTGGAAAAGAAAGATGCAGGCAATTCCTAACAGATATAGGTGTTAAGCTTAAAGGTTTTAAAGCAGAAGACCTCATGGGAAGACTGATAAAAGTCGCGGTAGACACTGAAAAAGACGTGATGGGATTCAGAAACGTCGAAGGTTTAGTGGTTGAGTAAAGCTTTTAAACCCAATTTTTCTTGAATTATAACATACGTGAATTGACCACTACTAAGTGGTATTTCCGTTATGGCGCGTTGAAATCAACGCGTCCGGGCGGGCTGAGAGGCTAACGGTTCCCTGTGAACTGAGGAAGTTCCGCACACCAACAAAAATCCAAGGATTTTTGGGGTGCCAAAAAGTAATGAACTTTTTGTGCACCAACAAAAAAAAAGCCGAAAACCTGTAAAAAGGTGGCAACGAAGCAGAAACGATACAGCAATCGGGAAACGTGATGACGCTGAAAAGCAGAAATCCCCGAATAAAAATCGCTGGTGAAACGGTCGACCCGGCTGGTGCAAGACTCGAACCCTCAAGAACTTGACAATGAAGTTTTTTGAGGTGCAATAAAGTAGTCGCTTAGTAGAATGCCTCTCTTGAACAAAAAGCGGGCTACAGCCCGCCCACAACTTTTATAAACAAATAATTAGGATGAGGTTGTCATGGTAAAAATCAGTGCTCCATCAAGCACGGGTGGAATCATAAGATATTTTGACGAATACAAAAGCAAAGTAGAAATCTCCCCTGGAAAAGTTCTTTTCATCACGTTAGTACTCATCATAGTCATTGTTTCTCTTCACGCCCTCAACCCATTCGGGTTCTAACCTAATAGCCGTAAATTAAATAAAAGCAGCTTCCCTGAATAAAGTGATAAATGGCTTTTGTTAAGTTCAAATACGGGAAAACGAACGTTATCTCTGGCTCGGATGCCATATCTATAGGAATCAAGTTAGCCAGACCAGAAGTTCTAAGCGTTTACCCAATAACTCCCCAAACAATCATAGCTGAGCGCTTAGCGCAGTTCGTGAACAACGGAGAATTAGACGCTGAAATGATAAGGGTTGAAGGAGAGCACTCAGCGATAAGCGCTGCAATCGGCTCGCAAGCAACAGGCGTCCGCACAGTATCAGCAACTTCCAGTCAAGGCCTTGCCCTCATGCATGAAGTACTTTTCACTGCATCTGGGATGAGACTTCCAATAATCATGCCTGTAGCGAATAGGGCTCTTAGCGCTCCAATCAACATTTGGAACGACCATCAAGATTCCATCTCCCAAAGGGATACTGGCTGGATTCAATTGTACGTGGAGAGCGGTCAAGAAGCTCTTGACACGGCAATCCAAGCGTTCAAGATAGGTGAAGACCACGAAGTGCTGCTGCCAGTAATGATTTGCTTAGATGGATTTCAATTAACACACGTTTACGAGCCCGTCAACATCCCGTCACAAAAACTTGTTGACTCTTTCCTGCCAAAATACAACCCTTTCTTCAAGCTCGACCCGAAAAAACCTGTCACGATGGGACCAGTGGGCGCGCCAGACTCTTACATGGAACTTCGAAAAGACTTGCATGAAGCAATGCTTAACTCCGCTAAAATCATTAAAAAAGTGAACGATGAGTTCGCCAAAAAGTTTGGCAGAATTTATGGCAACGGATTAATCGAAACTTACAAATCAAAAGATGCTGAAACCCTAGTCATTTGTATTGGAAGCGTTGCGAGCACTGCCAGAGAAGTCATTGATGATTTGAGAAAAAACGGTTTGAAAGCAGGAATGGTCAGGATTAAGTGTTACAGGCCTTTCCCAAGCGCTTCGCTCGAAAAAGCTTGTGCTAACGCGAAAAACGTTGCAGTGATTGACCGAAACATTTCCTTGGGCGCTAACGGAGCGGTTTACAACGAAGTTAAAGCATTGCTTCCCAAAAAAAAGGTTAGCGGTTTCATAATGGGACTGGGTGGTAGGGATGTTAAAAAAGAACACATTGCTTACGCCATCAAAAAAGCCGGTAAAAAAGTTGTTGAATGGGTGGGAATCAAATGAGTAAAATTCTTGGTATGGACAGAAAAGAGTATTTCATGAAAGGCCATAACGCTTGCAACGGGTGCGGGCCAGCAATAATCATGCGAATCATAACCAAAGCAGCCGGGCCGGACACCATAATCGCTCACGCCACTGGCTGCATGGAAGTCGTGAGCACGCTATACCCTAACACTGCGTGGAAACTCCCTTGGATTCACGCCAATTTCGAAAACGCTGCGGCAGTCGGGGCAGGAATTGAAACCGCCTTAAAAAGGTTGAAGAAAAAAACCAAGGTGCTAATAATCGCTGGAGATGGCGGAACTTATGATATTGGGCTCCAAGCTCTGAGCGGAGCAGTGGAAAGAGGTCATGACTTCCTCTTCGTTTGTTATGATAATGAAGCTTACGCAAACACGGGTGTGCAAAGAAGCGGTGCTACCCCGAAATTCGCTGACACGACTTCCACGCCATACGGTAAAAAGGTTCATGGGAAAACCCAGAACAGGAAACCAATAGAACTCATCATGGCAGCGCACGGAGCGAAATACGTTGCCACGGCAGCCATTGGTTATTACAAGGATTTGCATGACAAAGTTAAGAAAGGACTGGCAGTAAAAGGTCCTTCCTTCATCAAAGTTCACGCTCCATGCACGCTGGGCTGGAAATACCCTTATGATAAAACAATTGAAATATCCAAGCTAGCGGTTCAAACAGGATTAGCTCCTCTCTACGAGATAGTTAACGGAGAGCTAAAGTTCACTAAAAAAGTTGTTAATAGGCTTCCTGTCATCAAGTATTTAGGAATGCAGGGCAGGTACAAGAAACTGGCCAAAAAAGAGGTTGAAGAGATTCAAGATTATTGTGACGAGCACTACAAATTCCTCCTCAGTCTTGAAAAAAAGGGCAGGATTTTCCCAAGAGTTTTTTAAACGCGCAAAAGAGTTTAAAAACAGTTTAAATCATTTTGCACAAAATTCAAGTCTCAGTAACCTCATATTATCTGATTTCTTCCTGTAGAATTTCGACAAGTTGAGAGTATTCATCCTTTATTACTGCAGTAACACGACCCATCATATTCCCCATAGTTTCTTTACTGAAATCTGGTATGCAATTATTCCATATATCCATATAGAACCCGTAACCGATTAATTTTTCCTGAGGCCAAGGTCTCTCTAATTGAGTCCGAATTGAATAATCTCCATCCGCGTCTCTGTAAAGGTATCCATGTGCCAAACTCAATTTGACGTTTACAGCCAGATATTCTAATCGTTTCAATTCAGAATCAGTTTTTGTTCTTTGACACAAAGTTAGAAATTCAGAGATTGGGCAACGAGATTCTACTTTTCCATACGCTTCAGAAACCCAATCAAATAATGCCCAATCTTCAAACAGATTATCTCCCTCTCTGTATCTGGTAAAATCTTCTGTTTCACACGTTTCACCAATTATTTGAAATAACAAAAGATTTTGTGGGTTTACTAATTCACTATTCTCCAAATTTCCAAATTTTTGAGCAGCTAGTTCAACTACTCTTCTATCTAAGTCTGAATAGCTTAAATTATCACTTATTTTCACATGAATCTTTGCTATGTGATTATGAAGAGCCAAATCTATTGACATAATAAATTCTTCAGAAACTTATTTTATAAATGTTGGGAATGGTGACTTTGCATAAAAATAAATTCTTTTGCCCTTCCAAAACTTTTATTAAGAGTATTTCTCAAATCATTTATTACGAGCCCGTGGCCTAGTCTGGATAGGGCAACAGCCTCCTATAGCCTGATGAAATTCGAATACAATACAGAGCAGCTATAAATGATGTTCACAAGCCTGTTTTGAGGGCGGCGAAATCAATCACGGTTTCGGCGCGCCAAAAAAACTTCGGTTTTTTTGAGCGCTGCGAGAGAGCTGTGGTTCGAGGGTTCAAATCCCTCCGGGCTCGTATCCCCAATTGTTGATGAGGATTGCGACGGCTATTGACGAAAGGATGAGTAGCACTGACCCGTTCTGAGACAACTCCCTCTCCTCACGACAGGGGTAAAACAAGAGAATTTTATTGGTTGAGCCAATCAAACCCTTCTTGGTTAACGCTCAACCCTTCAAAATTCTTGACGCGCGTTAATGAAATCCCTAAATCTGCGTTTCCTACGCAAACAGGAAAACCCGCTTCCATTAACGCTTCCTTATCATTCTCGCTGTCACCTACAAAACCTAAATCATTTTTTTTCCAACCTGTTTCTTTCCTTAAATCTCTTATGACTTCTCCTTTATCCTCAAAAGGAAAAGAATACTTTTCAAAAACTCTTTTAGAACAATAACTTGATTGTGAGCAAAAAACTTTATCCAAGGATACGCCCACCCTTTTCAGAACAGTCTCCACGTAAACGTCAATAGCGGTTGAAATAATGAAAACTTCATAATCCTTTTTCAAACCTTTTATGAATTCAGTCACTCCATCCATCAACTCCACTTTTTCTTCAAAAAGTTCTTCGATAACACTTCTCGTCACGCCCATCTCCAAAGCCCGCTTCCTCATCTCTGGAATCTCCACTTTTTCTCTATAATCATGAACCTTCATTCCTCTATCAATCACGTGTGTTTTGTAAAGACCAGGGTCCATTCCCAAAAACTTTCTAAAAATCTTAAAAGAATGTGTTTTTGTCATCGTGCCGTCAACATCGAAACCAATCGCTTTCATAAGAAAAACAGACTGGTTAAAGGTTTAAAACCTTTATTGTTCTAAATAAATAAAAGCTTAAAAAGCTCCTGATAACAAAAGAAATGATGGGCCTATGGCGTAGCCTGGATAGCGCAGTTGGCTTCGGACCAGCAGGCAAGGGTTCAAATCCCTTTAGGCCCTTTTCGGAACATTTATAAAAATCATTTTAATCAACAAAAAATTATGGAAATTGCTGATAATGTATTTATTGAAGTTCTAAAATCTGAATTGCTAGATGAAGTTTTACCCGTGCTTGAAAAATATGAATCCTCGCTTTGCTATTTCTTAAACAAGCAACCAGACCAAAGCGTTTTTCCCATCACTAAAAACAGGATGGATGAATACACAAAATGTGTTAATAAGGGGATAAATCTTCTGCGGAATTTGAAAGAAAAAGATGCTTTAAACCAAGTTTCCGGGCATGATTTCACAACCTTAAAGAAAGCTTACGCCTTGGCGGAAATACAAATAGAGAATTTCAGCAGTTGGGAAGAAGACGTTAAAATACCTAGAATCCAACTTGAAACCTGGTGGGATGCTTACATATAAATTTTAAGGACTTTGGAGATCTCTAATGAAAAAAGTGATTTTTAATAATTCTTATGAAAAAGGGAAAAGAAGTATTACCCAATGGTTCATTAACGAGTACGTTGACGAAACCAGCAAGGTTTTTGACGGCTTTGCGGGCGCAGGGATTATCACAAGCATGTACGCTCAAAAAGCAAAAATGGTTCTGGCAATCGAAAAAGACAAGGAAAGGCACTCTGCACTTGAAAAAAAGTTTCAAGATTTTGAAAACGTTCAACTTGTTAACACTGACAGTCTCGACTACTTGAAAAGTATAAATTCATTTGATTTTAACGTGGTTGATCTGGACCCGTGGGGTAACGCCAACAAGCAAACCGAACTTGCCTTAAAATTAATTGAAGAAGGTTACTTACTAATAACGAGTGGAGAACCTTACGCTATAAGCCGGTTCAAAATCAAGATAAAAAGATATGGGAAACCTCCAATAACTAGTCTAGAAGATTTTCCTGAACAATTGTTCACAAGATTTGTTCAACCAACTGCGGAAAAATTAGGGAAGAAAGCACGACTCATAAAACATTTTAATTCTCCAAAAATATGTAGGATTATAGTGGAAGTTAATTAAAACAAAGTTTTTAAAACCTCATTCTTAACAAAAGGATAATTACATGTTGGGCCGGTGGTCTAGTGGTATGACGCCTCCCTCGCACGGAGGAGACCGCGAGTTCGATTCTTGCCCGGTCCACTGAAAAACTATTTAATTGACTTTCTTATTCTATTAATCAATAAATGAATCCTGTTCACAAGTTAAGCATTGTCGCAACAATAACTATTGGATTAATCTTTTCTTTCGTGGCAGGAATCCTCGGACTTGTATTATGGTTCAGCGGAGCGAGCGGGGCTCCAGGAATCATGCTCGGCCTGTTCTTCGCAGCAGGAATAGTTCTCCTCCAATGGTACTTTTCACCCAGCATAATCAAAAGGATTTACAAACTCCAACCCGTCCGAAAAGACTCAAAAATTTACAAGATGGTTAAAGAACTTTCCAAAAAATCCGGGCTGAAAACACCTCAAGTATGGATCACGAAAAACCCTGGCCCGAACGCTTTCGCCTTCGGCAGATCACAATCCAACGCGAACGTGTGCGTGACAACCGGACTGCTCGACACGCTCAACGAAAAAGAAGTAAGAGCTGTGATAAGCCACGAGCTAGGTCACGTAAAACACAGAGACATGATAATCATGACCATAGCAAGCATAATTCCCCTCTTAATGTATTTCATCGCCATCACGTTTCAGCCTCGAGGCAGACGAGAATCAGGTTACGGCATACTCATCTTTATTGGCGCGATGCTAGCAAGGATGATTGGACACTTAATGGTCTTATGGCTATCCAGAGTCCGCGAGTACGGGGCAGACGCTTTCAGTGCTTACCATACCAGTCCTAAAGACATGATGAGCGCGCTAGCCAAAATAGGTTACGGAACATCACGATTCAAAACGACAAAAGCGGATAAAGGCTTATCAACCTTCTACATTGCAGACCCCAGCGCTCGCAAAGATTTTTCTAAAATTGCTGACTTGATTGGCATGAACAAAAAAGATTTTGAGAAAGCTGTTAAAAAAGAGCAAAAGCATTCGTTCATGGAAGTTTTCAGAACCCACCCTTTAATGTACAAAAGAATTATCAGCTTAAAAAAGTTAGATTTCAGTTCTTAGAAGCGTCGACTTTCACAACCCTTTTTTTCTTCCCATTCAACGAAACAGTGTAGAACGGCTTGTAAACAATTTGGTAGTTCATGACCTCTGAATCCTGCGTAAAACCTTTAATTAACTCTTTCACATCCACTTCCTTTATTTTAGGAAGAATTTTTTCACCCTTCATTTTTTTGGTTTCCGATTCAAAATCTTGCTTCAAACTTTTAATCTTCGGGACTTTAAACTTGTTCAAAGGAGAATAATGGTTAGCCCTTCCTTTCTTGCCAGTGACTGTCACCATTTTCTTTGACCGCAATTGTTTAAGAACGTCTCTGATAACGTTTTCGTTCAACTCGGTTTTATCAACCAAATCGCTAACACTCAAATCCTTTTTCGACTTTCCGAGCTCAAGCATAACTCTTATCTGGATAGAAGTCAATCCTAAAAGATTCTTAACACCGCAAACCTTGTCATCACCGTGCACAAAGCATCCTGTCAACCCGTCAAGGACCAGTACAACGTCTTCAAACTTTCTTTTACCTGTAAGAGAGCGCTTTATCAGTCTCAACCCAACCCTAACTAAAGGTTCGTAAACCAGTTTTATAACTCCCATCTCTTCAACTTTCTTTCCAAATAACTTGAATCTTCTTTTCCTCTTTTTTTCAACTGTTTTCACGAGTTCTTCCTTGCTTAACCTGACTTTCAACGCGCCTTCATCTTTCAGCTCAACCCCTGCTCGCCCCACGTTCTTCTTGATTTCCTCAATTTTTGGCGGCAATCTTTCGCCAATTTTTGGAGTGTAGCCAACGTGTCTGGTAACCCTTTTCTTTATTTTGACTAATAGCGTCTTGTTTTTTGTCACATCCCCCATCGCAAAGAAACGACCCCTATCAAGGTCAGGGAGCTTCAAAAGGTCTTTCCTGTCCTCGAAGAAAAATCTTACTGCGTCAATGTCGTTGCGAATGGTCAGTTTTCCGATGAATTGGGATCCGCACTGAGATAAAAGATTCTTGTTAACGAAAGCAGGTCTTTGAGAAGCGATTAACAACCCCAATCCTCGCTTCCTTCCTCTCTTAGCTATCTCGAGCAGTCCTGAAACCATGTTCTTACTTGATTGTGGAGCGTACTTATCCACTTCCTCTATCAATAGTAAGTAAGGGATTTTGAGTTTGGAAGAAGTCTGGTAAAGGGATTCGAACAACTTTTTAACCTTAACATTCTCGTCCAGGGTTTCAGAAAGGTCGAACACTATTGGAATGTTTTCTTTCACGCTTTTCAAAGCCAAATCAGAAATATTTGTTTCTTCAAGCTTAACGTCTGCTCCTTCCCCTCCAACCCATAAAATACTGAATTTTTCTTTCAACGACTTGTATTCTCCTTCGGGGTCAACAATGCAAAAAGCAATGTTTTTCTTCAACAATTCTTCAAGAATAACGCCTATCGCGTAGGATTTCCCGGCTCCTGACTGAGCTATAACACATGTTCTTCCTGTTACTAGCTCGTCAGCATCTATTTCAAATCCTATATTGAGCATCATTGCATGATAAAAAGAAGTTCAAATAATAAAAATACTTTCTTTTTCTAAGGGTTTGCGAAAAACTTGTTTTAAACAAAGATTCACTTTTTATTAAATAAACATTTTTATACAATAAAACCGTTTCTAATTGGTTGATGATAATTAATTTTGAAGGCATTGATTCGTGCGGTAAAAAACGGCAAGTTGATAAGTTCACCGATTACTTGTCCTCGCAAGGATTCTCGTTCAAAGTTTTCAGTTTTCCTAATTATGATGGGATTACAAGCAAAGAAAAAATAACTCCCTACCTCAAGGGACAGCTTAAACTATCTCCTTGGGAAGCCGCCAAAGCTTACGCGGATGATAGATATGAGCAGAAAGATTTTATTGAAAAATCTTCGAAAAAAGGAAATATAGTGATTTATAATAGGTTCACTCTTTCCAACATCGCGTTTCAAGGCGCGAGAATAATTGATAAAAAAGAACGAGAACTCTTAATCAAAAAGATAAAAAAGTATGAATCAAAACTTCCTCAACCAGACTTACAGTTTTTCCTTGAAGTTCCTCCAGAAGCAGCCTACTTATTAGCAGATTTACGCTCATCAGAAACCAGAAAGGACAGGGAGTATTTAGGAGGTAGAAAAAAAGATATCCATGAAGAAGACATGGCATTCCAACAACGCGTTTACGAGGTTTACATAAACGCTAAAAAGGATGAATCTCTCATAACCCTCCCTTGTCTTACCCAAACTTACCTGCGAAAACCCTTAACATTAGAGGAGTTAAGCGAACGCTTCGACAGTTTAGATGACAAAATTGCTTACGTTATCAGAAAACCAGAAGAAATCCATTCTGACATTGTCAAACACTTCCAAACAAGAAAATTTAATTAATACCTGCTCCAAAGATTAATCCATGCGTGATTTAAAGAACTTTTTTGAACCGCGAAGCGTTGCATTAATCGGGGCTTCTAGAAAAAAAGGTAAAGTGGGCAACGCCCTGATGAAAAACCTTCTCCTCTCAAAAGTCAAAGCATTCCCGGTCAACTTAAAGGACGGAGAAGTTCTTGGAATAAAAGCTCATAAATCAATTCTCGAAATAGAAGATAAAATAGATTTAGCGGTGATAGCTGTCCCAGCGCAATCAGTTCTAAAAGTTATTGATGATTGCGGAGCAAAACGCGTTAAAAACGTTATTGTCATCAGCGCTGGCTTCGGCGAAACAGGAAACACTAGTTTAGAAAAAGAAATTCTAAAAAAAGTCAAGAGTTATGGCATGCGAATGATTGGCCCGAACTGTCTAGGAATAATTAATCCTTGGAAGAATTTTAACTCAACATTCTTCAACGGGATGACGAAAAAAGGAGGAATTTCATTTATTTCACAGTCCGGCGCATTAGGAGTCGCGGTTCTTGACAAATTCTTAAAAGAAGGCAGTGGTTTCTCAAAATTCGTTTCAATAGGTAACATGACTGAAACAAGCATCTCAGACATCATATCTTACTTAGACAAAGACGATAAAACAAAAGTTATTGCCGTGTACATGGAATCCTTAAAAAATGGTAAAAAATTCATTGAAACTTGCAAAAAAGCTAGAAAACCTATTCTCATCCTTAAAGCCGGAAAATCACTCGCCGGCGCGAACGCCGCGAAATCCCATACAGGCGCTCTAGCAGGCTCTCACAAAATTTATTCAGGCGCGTTCAAGCAGTGCAGGGCAAAAGAATGCAATTCATTAACACAATTATTTAACGCGAGCAAAGTAATAGAGAGTTACGGGTTAATCAAAGATAAAAGAGTGGTCGTCCTAACCAACGCTGGAGGTGCTGGAGTTTTAATGACTGACGCTTGCTCCATCTCAGGAATGCAAGTTGTTGAACTGCCTAAAAAAGTAATTGAAAAGCTTGACAAGTTCTTGCCTAGTTCGTGGAGTCATGGCAACCCCATAGACGTTTTGGGAGACGCGTCTGCTCAAAGTTTTGAACGCGTCCTAAAAACTCTGGCGAAACAAATTTTCTACGACGCGCTAATCGTCCTGTTCACGCCTCAAGCGATGAGCCAGCCAGCACTAACCGCACAGAAAATCATAGAAAACAAGAAAAATCTTGGAGCTGTCGTGGCTTGTTTTCTCGGAGGAAAAAAAGTTGAGAAAGCAAAAGAATTGCTGAAAAACGCTGGAATCCCTGTTTTCGACATGATTAAAAATGTTCCAGAATCTTTTTTCAAATAATCCTAACGTCAACCGCGACCCCGCCGAACTCGTTCACGATGAAAGGGTTTAAATCCATTTCAATAATTTTTTCTTTCATGGCCATTTCAGAAACTTTTAACAAAGTTTTTCTCAAGGCTTGAATATCCGCCTTATCCTTTTTTAAAATTCCAAAAACCTTAACTTCCTGAACCATGCTTTCAGCATCCTTCACAGATAAGGGGCACACGCGAAAACTAACGTCTTCAAAAAGTTCTGCGAAAACCCCTCCACAACCAAACATTATTACTTCACCGAAAACAGGGTCTTTCTTCACCCCAATTATTGTTTCAACCCCTTTAACTTGCTCTTGAATCACTAACTCTCCATCAATCCTTTTAGAACTTAATTTCAAAAAAGCTTTTGACAAATCATTATTGCCAGCAATGTTCGTTATCACGAGGCCAGAACCCTTTTTATGAACAGAAGGGTTTTTAGGAAATTTTTTTAAGACTACTGGAAAATTGTTCTTGCTCACAAAATTCTTGGCTTCTTCAAAGCAAGTTATGATTTGGGTTCGCGCAAAACGTATTCCATACTCATCCAATAAATTTAGAGAATCCTGAAATGATACCATTCTTTATAGCAATATTAAAAAACTTCAGTTTTTTAAATCTTACACAATGATTGAAATAAGGATTCATGGACGCGGAGGTCAGGGCGCTGTAACTGCTTCGCAGTTATTAGCCATGGCTGCTTTCAAAGAAGGTTACAACGTTCAGGCTTTCCCGAGTTTTGGCACTGAAAGGACTGGCGCTCCAGTCGCCTCGTTCGCTCGCTTAGACAAAAAGCAGATAAAAATTCGTTCGCAAGTTTACACCCCAGATTACATGCTAGTTCTTGACCCAACCTTACTCAACGGCTTGCACATCACTAACGGGCTTAAAAAAAATGGTTTAATCATAATCAATACGCAGAGGAAACCCGAAGAATTTAAGCTAAAACACGATGTCAAAACAATCGACGTCACGAGCCAAGCAGTTAAAATATTTCATAAACCCATTGTTAACACGGGCTTGCTAGCAGCGTTCGCAGCCATAACAAAAGTTATAAGTTTGAAGTCGGTTATTAGCGCCGTCAACGACAAGTACGACGGTAAAATCGCCAAAATGAATGTTGAACTAGTCAAAAAAATTTACGAGGAATCAAAATGAAAACCAGTAAAGGCGCGGTAATCAAAAAACCGGGAAGCTCTGTGAATAACAAAACTGGAAGTTGGAGGGACCGCAGACCCATTTTTGACGTTAAAAAATGCAGTGGATGCGGAAACTGCTGGGCGGTCTGCCCTGAAGGATGCATTTACGAGTTCAAAAAAGGCAAGTTCATCGCGGATTACGATTATTGTAAGGGTTGCGGTATTTGCGCCAATGAGTGCCCTGTTAAAGCAATAAAAATGGTTGACGAAAAAAAATAAAGCTTTTAAAAAACCATTCATTCTAAACACGTAACAATGATTCTGCTTAAAGTCAAATGCGACCAAGGAAATCTGAAAAAAAAGGAAGGGTTAAAAGACGCTCCAGACCTGATAGTCAAAGGCTTCAAGAACTATTTCTTAGGGGAAAACGGGAAAACTCCTGTTTTCTCAGTGGAAGAAGTCAAGCAGTCCAGTCAAGGGATTGCCAAAACTCACAAACTAATTTTCAATAAAGCAAATCAAATCCTAAAAAAAAGTTTTCTCACAAGCATTGGAGGTGACCATTCCATAACACACCCCTTGTTCAAAGCTTTTTCAAAAAGATTCAACAAAGTAGGACTGGTCTACTTAGACGCTCACGCTGACTGCGAGAACGACACGGGACTCCCGACTTACGAGGACGTGCTCAGAAGAATAATAAGCGAAGGCCTGGTCAAACCATGGAACGTAATCCTAATCGGGTTAAGGAACTGGACTGAACAAGAAAAAAGATTCATAGAACAATCAAAAATCAAAGTTTTCTCAATGAAAGACGTTGCCAACGAAGGAGTTGACGAAACCATAGAAGCAGTTCGCTACCTGTTATCTCGCTGCGAGAACGTTTACGCATCATTCGACATAGATGTCGTGGACCCAGCGTTCGCCCCGGGCACGGGGTGGCCTGAACCCGGCGGACTAACCTCCAGGGAAGCTCTCCAATTCGTACAAGCACTCGCAGTGTTAAAAAAAGTTAAAGCGTTTGACCTGGTAGAAGCCAACACGGACCCGGCGACGATTCAATTGTGCTCAAAAATCTTATTCGAATACCTCTCCCACAAACAATAAATATTAAAAAAGCGGTGTTAAAACAATTACTCCTTATCGTCCCTGTAGTCTAGCCTGGATAGGATTCAACCTTGCGGAGGTTGGGAGCCGGGTTCAAATCCCGGCAGGGACATAACCTTTTTCCGACTTTGTCGCAAAAACCTTAACGAAAAAAGTTTAAAGAAGATTTAAAAGACACTGTATTCCAAAAAGGATGAAGAATGAAAAAAAAGAAAGTTGTCAAAAAAACCGGGTTGCCAGTAACTCCCATCGAAAAAATACTGAAAAAAGTTGGTAAAATAGTGGGGGTTGAGCGCGTCAGCAAGGAAGCCGCCACCGCACTAACAAAACATTTAGAAGATATAGGCATAGAGATATCCGAGTCCGCCGTAAGGGTGGCCAAGCACGCTAAAAGAACAACTGTTAAGACTTCTGACATAAAATTAGCCATTAAATAAGACTAAAAGAAAAAAATTGGACGAGCATAAACACTATAACTTAAAACAAGCTAAGAAAAAACGTTTTTCAAATATATACTATAGAATATATATTTTTTTAAAGCAAAAAACGTTTTTTTGAGTTTAATGGAAAACGATCAAAAGACTCTCAAAGACATTTTTTTACGAGTAAAACCCGTTCTCATAATGGTCCAGCTCTTAAAAAACAACAATAAATATGCCTCAGTACTTGCTAAAGAGGTTGACTGCACTTATTCTCATACCGTGCGAATATTGCAAGAACTAAAAAAGAAAAGCTTAGTGGAATTCGAAAAGAAAGGAAGGTTGAAACTGGTAAGCCTGACAAAACCTGGAAAAGAAATTGCAACTTATTTCAGAGACCTCATCAAATCCTTTGAAAAAGTGAAATGAGAATCTATTAAGGAAGCGTACTCTTTTATCCTGTCCAAGCTGGGTTGCACGAAAAGTTTTTCCATTCTAACAACGGACTCCCCCAACCCTTCAAACTCTATTAGTCTATAACCTTCCGGTCTTTTCTCGACCAAAGCGTAATGTTTCAGTCTTTTTATTTGACGACGAACATTTGAAACAGCGATGTTCTTATTATCCTTTTTTAACCCGTCTTGAATGTCACCAACTTCTAAGAAATGACCTGATTTTCTTGCTTTCAGGAACATAAGCAGGATGTCAACAATTGAGTCCCGACCATCGCCTGGTTGGAGCAGGCCAATTGACACGCAAAATCTTCGGACAGCGCTCCTAACACTCATCGAATATGGTTTCTCAAACCTGCGCAACATTATTTCAGATAAAGGTGTTTCTGATGAAACTGTTCTCATTATTACTCTTTATAGGAAATTTAATTAATTAATAAAAGTATTTATGAGAACATGCGCGAAGTAGCCACTTCTGATTTATTGATCGCTGCTACAGCGGTTTTCGTGTCAGGATTAGTCATATTCTACGTTATTTTTTCTGCTATGAACCTGATTATCCAATTACAAGAAACAATTGGAGTAGGGATGTCAGAAACAGATAAGGCAAGAACCATGTTCCAATTACAACTCATTCCCCCAATATTTTTCGGAATTTACGTGATAGTAATAGGTGCTATCCTATATTTCTTCATCCTAAGAAAAAAGGATTATGGCAGTCAAGACCTATCACAAGAAGACCTGTACATAACTCAAATGCAGCAGAGATCCAGAAATCTCGGTCAACAACCTCGTCAATACGGACAACAGAAAAATTACTTCGGGAAACAAACAGGACCTAACTCTCCTTATCGCAAGAGTTAATAATAAGGTTTTAGCGCTGGTTTATCTTTCTCTTCTTCGCTTTTCTCAAAAAGGGTTAAACCGGATTTAGTTTCAGAGGTTTTCTCGGTTTCGGAGTCGTCTCCTCCAAAGCTAAAGACTTGTGGTTCTTCGCTCTTAGGTTCCTTCATCTCAAAAATTTTTGCAGGCTCTTCCTTTGTTTCAGCTTGCTGTGAAAAAACCGGTTCCCGCACTTCTTCCTTCACTGGTTCGGAACTGCTCATTTGGCTTTGAGAATAATTCGAGTATTGCTGAAAGTGCAGTTCGCACATTTCCTTATCATGTTTTTCAATAAAAAGGTTGAGAACATCTCTAAACGCTCTAACCTCATCGACTTGCATTTTGAACGCTGCTTTTAAACCGTCCTGATCCCCTATCTTCAAGGTCACCGCCCCTTCTTTTGGAAAACCTTTTTCTAACCTTGGTTCGTCCGCGTTTAAATCAAGGTATGTTCTTTTGTCCTTCCAAAAATGCGTTTTTTTAAAAATTCTTGGCATGATAAGAATTAGGGAGACTGTTTGGTTAATTAAAGATTTCTGTGCGGTAAAACAATTATTTTATGTCGTACTCTCCTTTAAAAAACTCTTTTATTTTAACGTCAACAATCCCTTCAATCTCATCAACTCTTTCCCAGACCTGGGTTGTATCCTTATCCGGGTTGGCGTGAATCAACTCTATCATTTCTTTTTTCTCTTTGAACAGTTCTTCTCCATCTTTACCCCACCATTCAGAATACTTTTTCAGAATAGAATCAATGAATCCTTGCTGATTTTTTGCCAGTTTGAATCCTGCCGTGGCTTGCTCGCATTTCTTCGGGTCCGCTCCTTCAAGGATTAACGTGCCTTTCAAAATTCTTTTAACGTATTCAAACTCGCTGTACATCAAGTTAGTCATGAACATGTCTTTTTTTAAGGATTTCTATGTATTAACTGAAGTCATTTTTCCTTTAACCACTAAATCGCATTCATTTTAGTAAGAAAGATTTTAATCAACGCTTCTTCCATAAGTAAGTGAATTGAATGGCTCTACGCTGAGAGCCATTCTGGTGTAGGCGACTTGTCTAGAACGCTTAGAAACACTCCCCCCTTAGAGGATTCGAGGAACGCCCCGAAGTTTTGGGTCTGAAAAAAATTAATTAACGCAACAACGTTTAACAAAGGTAGTTTGCTGATTTCCATTGAAGTTAAGTTTTCCATTTATTCAATCACCTTGGAACAGTAATGTATTTAACAAAGCTTAAATATAATCCACGTAGTTGGCCAATATTCCATAAATCAGTGAAAAATTATGACAACAATCTACGACAAATTCCTTGACTCGGAAAAACCAATATTCAATAACGAGTACGTCCTAGACTTTAACTACTTACCAGACAACATTCTTCACAGGGATTCCGAACAAGAAGAAATAGCTGCGTCAATCGCCCCCCTCGCCAAAGACAGGTCCGGTTCTAACATCCTGATTTATGGACCCCCAGGAATTGGTAAAACCACTTGTATCAAATACTTGTTCAGCAAAATACCTGAATTCAGTTCAAAAATCATGCCAGTATACGTTAATTGCTGGAGCACACCTTCAAAACATAGCGTTTACTCAGCCATCGCAAAAAAACTCGGCATCCTCTTCTTCGGAGGTAAAGGTAGTGATTACTTATTGAAAAACATAATCAAAAAAGTAGAAAACGATAAATCAATAGTACTCGCTTTTGACGAGTTCGACAAAGTGCAGGACATGTCCTTTTTATACCCTTTATTCGAAGCGCTGGAATCGCGAAGCTCCATAATAATGATAACTAACAACAAGAACGTAATTCTCCGTTTAGAAGATAGAATTCGCTCAAGACTCTCACTTCAACACCTAAAATTCTCAGCCTACACTGAAAACCAGATTCTAGAAATATTAAAAGAACGTGCAAAATACTCTTTTGTCCCTGGAGTTGTTAGGCCAGAAGTGCTTATCACGATAAGCGAAATCACTTCAGAAAAAGGAGACATACGAGTGGGTTTAAGCCTTATGCGAGAATCAGGCAGGATTGCTGAAAAAAAGAACTCTGACTACATCGGATTGGATCACATGGAAGAAGCAATAAAAAAAATGGAGAATTTAAAAATAAGAAGTTCGCTGAGCAACCTGAAAGAAGAAGAGAAAAAAGTGGTTGAAACCATTAAAAAAAATGAAGGCATGATAACAGGAAACCTTTTCCAAAAATACACGGATTCTGGAGGAACGCTCAGTGAAAGAAGCTTCCGAAGATACCTCTCCCAACTAAACAAAAGAGGGTTCATTAAGCTAGAACAAACAGGAACCGGATTCAGGGGACGGTCAAACAAAGCTTTCCTAAAAGACTAAGACTTTCTCCACTCTTTCCAAAGATTATAAACTCTTTTGCAAGCGTTAGCGTACTCATCACTGATAAACCAGCGCCCATAAGAATAAGAAAGTAAACCAATTCTGCGCATTTTAAGAGCAATCCTATAACTCGTAGCTCGAGAGGGTGACTTATCCATCAAATTTCCGAACTCGTCCAGCAATTCTGCGAACACGAAGCCCTCAGGACCCACTTTTTTAGCGTAAACAAGTATGGTTAAAGCCAAATTGCTCTGCTTGCCAACAAGCATTCTCAACAATTTCTCAATCTCCATACCTCCCCGAACAGCTGCCCACTCAAACATAACACATTATTATAATCTCATATTTTTAAGACTTACTTTTTCACGTTTTTGTACAAAAAAATTCCGTTAGGTAAGAAACTAAAATTTTCAATCTGGTCCAAATAGCCTAAACACAACATTCGATTAAAAAACTCAACAGAATGAACTTATAAGACTTGTAACTAAAAACCTAAGAATCTTAACTCAAGACCCAGACCCCCTTACTTCTTATACACACTTTAACTAAACCAAAAGAACCAAAACAAAAAGATTCTAGAAGCATATATCTACACGATTTAAGCTATATTACTCAAGTACACTATTTTTAAGTTTAAAATGAACGAGTTCATTCAGTATATAAGCTCTCAAAAAAGTGAGAATATCTCAAAAAAGTGAGATTCCCCTTATTCAATCATAAACTACATACTTCAAAGTGGACCGGCAGAAAATAGAAAATCTCAAAAAAATAAGACATATATATATCCCCCTGACACAACCAGTATTACACCATAGAGACATTCAAAAGCAGCGTTTTTTCATTCCGGACCCATTGGACTAGGCCATTTGGTCCAAACGGGCCACAACCCTAAAAAACATCGTTTTTAGAGCATATGGACCCTATATTAAACGGTGAAAACAGGGCCTTATAGAGCCACTTTAACCCAATAAAACATGTTATAAAAAACTAAAAGTTTTAGTCCTTTTTTATTTTGTAAAAAATGCGTTTTCCAAGAGCTTCCTTATCCAAAAGTCCTAATGTATACAATCGATTCAGCCTGGAACTACACGTGCTCCTTGTAACCTTTATCTCATTAGACATTTGATCCGCGGTCAGCTTTCCTTTCTTTTGAAGGACCTCTATGACCTCTTTGTCCTTAATCGATATGAGTTGCAACTGCCTTATCGCCTTATCCAAGTTCTCCGAGATTACCCCTTTATCCGCGATCTCCTCCTTGCTCTTATTCAATAAATCCAAGATTTCGTCAAGCTTCACCAGCTGCTCCAAGCGCTCATCCATGCTCTTAAGAACCTCTGTTAAACGCGCTAGAAGCTGTGTATTTATGATTTTAGCCTGGGATAAAGGA
>JAFCDO010000018.1:0-10598 GCA_017609605.1 Candidatus Parvarchaeota archaeon | reverse complement strand
TGATTGAAAACTTCTTTGCCTTCAGCGTTTTTGTAAGTGATGATTTTAACGTTAGAGTCTTTTTCTAGCTTGTAATTAAGGTCCACTAATTTATCGTCAACCATTCCTGCCAGCGCGGCTTTTGCGAGTCCGGAACCGATTTTTTCAGAGATTTTTTTAACAGTGATTCCTTTAGGTGATTCCATTATTGAACCGTCTGGTAGCTTTATTTTCATTTCAATTCCCTTGTAAAAGGGTTTAACCATTTAAAATTTTATCGACTTAACCTTAACGAAACCCTTATTAAATCAGATTCTTTTTTATTATTTTATGGGGTACACGTTAAGTAAAGATTTGCTCGCCAATTCTGAGAACAGTTCAAATATTCCTAACTACTCACTTGAAATTTCTACAAATAATACGATGAGTTATAATGTATCAAAGAAAAAAGTTAAAGGAGATTATGAAATCCTTGATTCAAGCTATATTGAACACCTCCTAAACTTCTTATTAGATGTTACTAACGCCTCACCCAAAAGACGAGACGATGATAGACCGAAGGACTGGTATATTTAAGCTGGCCTGATTTTGCGAAAACGCTTTTAAATAACTATTTACAATTAATTGTTTAATGATTGATTTCCTAAAACCTTCTAATACTGGTTTCAAACCATTGTCCAAGCCGGAGAAGGGTTGCTGGATTAACGTTGAAGCACCTACTCGTGAAGAGATTAAAGAGTTGAATAAGATAATAAGGATTCCTGAAGAAGAAGTTCTATCAGCCATAAAAGACGTTGATGAACTGCCCAGAATAGAAAAACTGGAGAATGATGAATTCATAATAATAAGGGTTCCTAAAAAAGTTGGGGACCTCGTTTACCTCACCGTCCCGATGGGGATTATGTTAACCAAGAATTATTTGATAACCATTTGCTATTACCAAACAGACCTAATATCTGTTCTTAAAAAGAAAAAGTTTGTTGCCAAAAGCAAACACCAAGTTGTTCTGAACTTACTGTTAAGCTTAGCTAAGCTTTACATCAAATTTTTGAGAGAGATTGACAGGAAGACTTACTTGCTGGAAGAAGAGCTCATAAAGTCTGTGAAGAATGAGTCGCTCGTAAAACTGATGGGTTTGGAGAAAGCACTTGTTTATTTCATGACTTCCATCAAATCAATAGGAGTCATGCTAAGAAGACTTGACAGGTTTCGGGCTTTCACAAGATTTGAGGAAGATAGAGAATTATTAGAGGACGTTATAATCGAGTTTGATGAAGCTTTGGAATTGGTTAACATTCATTCAAACGTTTTGGGAAACACTATGGACGCTTTCGCTTCAATAATCTCGAACAATCAGAACAGGGTCATGAAGTTCCTAACATCCATCACGATAATCCTCATGATTCCAACTTTGATAGCAAGCATTTACGGCATGAACATTCGACTGCCAATCCAGTACCATCCTCAAGCGTTTTTGATAACAATGCTCGTGTCAATCATATTCTCTTTTATCGGTGCAGTTCTGTTCTGGCGCAGAGATTTATTCTAGATTGGGAAAACCTTCAGGCAGTCCTTTTATCTCAACTTCGTAGAACTCTTCTTTTCGATGAATCTGAAAATCCAAGTCCATTTGTGGATGCATGCTTAAAAGGTTGTATTGGATGCAACCGTTCTTTTTATCATAACAAACCACTGAGTCAAGGTTTTCCGTGTCAGTATATGGTATCATTAAAGACTGCATTAATTTTTCTAAAAATTCTTGCATGAAACCGCATTGAACCTCTATTAAATCATTCAATAGTTTTTCTCGTTCTTTTTTTACCCTATTAATATCGTACGCGGTCATCAGCGAGTCAAAAGGTTTGGTAACCATTTCTTCGAAGGGGAACGTTTCGAACAAGGAGTCCAGACAAGAAAAGTCTTGCCCAGTATGAATATGAATGTTAGTGTAATCCCCGTTACGAACCACTTTCTCAAACCCCATTACACAGAACATTTATGAAAAGAGTTTTTAAGACTTCCGAAAAAAACCTTTTAAACTAAGAATTAGTTAATTGGGTTTAGAAATGAAGTTTTACGCTATCGGCGACCTGCACGGAGTCCCGCCCAAAAAACCTAAAGAAGATTTTGACGCTGTACTGTGCACAGGAGACCTAGGGGATTTCAAGAAAATCAGGGAACTAATATTCAAAGAACACAGCGGAGAATTCAAAGAACCGTGGTACGACGAGATAGGCAGGGACAAGGCAGAAGAGCTAATAGACCATACCATTAAAACAGCTAGAAAAGTGATTAAAAAAATTAATTCCTGGAGAAAACCCGTCCTAATCGTCCCGGGAAACGTGGACCTATACGGGGACAGGTTCCTGAAAGAAATGAACAAGCAATCCCCCTACTATTGGGATTATTATTTCGAAGACCATTTCAAAGACATAACCCGGGGCTGCAAACAAGTGTTCAACCTCGAACTCCAGAGAGGCGTGTTCAAAGAGTTCACGATAATCGGTTACGGCATGTCCAGCGGACCCGAAGGAGTTTTAACAGAGAAAGGACTGGTCTTAGAAGCAGGTTACCAACAAATAGTGCAGAAACTTGAAGCGCAGATGAAAATGGCTAAAGGACAAGTAATTCTTTTATCGCACAACGTTCCGAACGAGACGAAACTGGACTTGGTTAAAGGCGAGCACCTGGGCTCAAACATTGTCCGCTACTTAATCGAGAAATACCAACCTTTAATGTGCGTTGCAGGCCACATCCATGAAGGACAGGGAAAACAAATGATTGGAAAAACGTTATGCGTGAACGCGGGTCACGGCGCCAAAGGGCAAAGCGTTTTCATAACAATCAATGACAAAATCAAGACGAGGTTCGTGAAGTGAAAGGAGTTCAGGTTTCGCTAATAATGCTATCACTATTCGTCGCTTCTCAACTACTCGGATTATGGGTTAACATTTTTTATCAGGAAGCGGGTGAACTGCCTTACGGCATGGAGCACTCGGATTTCGAGAAAGAACAGCCAGTCCTCGCATTACTAATATTCATAGGCATTGCCACCACAATATTCCTTTTAATCATCAAGTTTCAGTTGTGGAAAGTTTGGAAAGCCTGGTTTTTCGTAGCCGTGACCGCGACCACGAGCATTTTTTTATACATGTTTCTGGAACCCGTTACCGCGTTATTGATTGCGGGAATCTTGGCGTTCATCCGTTTGAACGAGAAGGACGAGTACTACGCTAACCTTTTGAACCTGATGATGTTTGCGAGCATTGGCGCGCTCTTCTCCACGATTTTCAGCCTTCAGGCAGTAATCATTTTTCTTTTAATCATCAGTGCTTACGACTTCGTTTCAGTTTTCATGACTAAGCACATGGTTAAGATCGCGAAATCAAACAAGGATCAGGGCCTGTTCGCAGGATTAATCGTTAATTGGCGTGGGAGCACGCTCGTGCTTGGCGGAGGGGACGTCGCCCTGCCACTGATTTTTCAAGGAGTTGTTTTAGCGTCCTACGGCGTGGCCGCAGCGTTCTTCACAATATTCGGGGCAGTCCTCGGCTTGGCCGTGTTATTATTCATCGGAGAGAAGAAGAAGTTTTACCCTGCAATGCCTTTCATAACCACTGGTCTTTTGGTAGGATTGTGGGTTTCAGGAATGCTTGTTTAAACATTGATGACTCTTGGGTGTTCTGCAACGTTGTAAACACTGGTTTCGCCGATTAACCCTTCTTCGCCGCCTTTTTCTTCAATGTGGCCGAAAAAGGCTTCGAACTTCCTGTCTTGGAAGAAATCGATCAATTGTCTGAAGTAAACGCACCCGACGTGGATGCTATCAGGCACTCCTTGAACGTTTGACTTGGTAATCTGGTCAAGGTCGCCTATTGATGTGGAGAATTCAAGTTCTGTCCCCATGTAAGGAGGATTGTGAGAGACAAGTATGAAGTCGTTAAGTTCTTTTGCAAGGCTGTAAGAATGACTACTGAAAAGGTTTCCTGAGTAGACAGGGTTGATTTCTGGAACAACGCTAATGGTTGATTGAGGGAACTCGCTTTTTTGTCTAGCACTTTCTTCAATCCGATACTGTCTTGTTCCTCCAATCGTGGCTCCTGGACCGAAGGATATTATCGGTCTTTTGAGAACGTGACTTCCGAGCTTACGAGTTATGTTAGAAGTATGTATTTTATCATATTCCTGCGTGAGTAGTTGAACGTCTTCTTGCTCGAGAACGTCTTTGATTAAGTGTTCTGACAGGTCTGCGTTGCCTGAAAGCCAGGCCACGTGGTCAAACAAGTCTTTAGATTCTTTGGCCACTCTTCGAGTTTCTTCTTTTAAAAAATCTATAGATCTGTGAGCATAAGCTTGTTTTGAAATATTATCTCCTAAGAGTAGAACAGCGTCTCCACTAAGGTTTTCGATAAGAGATAAATCTCCGTTTAAATCACTCACAAAAACTGTATCCATTAGTAAGTGGTAACAATAGAACTGTTTATAAGGTTTTCTGTTTAGGTTTCATGAATTATATAATATCTAAAAAAAAATAACATCATTTCATGTGATTCAAGAAAAAAAAGAAATATTTTTTTTATAATCCATCGAAATCGTCCGTTGATACTGGCACTGCTCCTTGCTCGGAACCCACTTTTTCTCTGTAAACGCTCACGTAAGACGGGACTGCAACAAGCCAGTTCTGATCAATGCCTATGAGCTCGCCTTCCAAAGCGTAGCAAGTCTTTTTAATCTTGGATATCGCTCTTTTCAGTTCGCTGAGGTCTTTTTCTTTGAGAGGGCTAATCTTTATCAAGCCAATCGTGTAACCTGCTCTCAGCGCGTCAAGTACGGGTTTAACGTCAGAAAAGTCGTTTAGGGTGAAGTATTTAAGCATTATTTTTGCAGTGCTTTTGTTCATGTCTTCAGAATTTATTTCAATGTAATCTTCTCCTGAAGCGTCTTCAGAACTTGATTCGGATAATCTTTTTATTATTTTCCCAAAATGATTTTTCATGTTTTTTTTTAACTCGTTTATTATGATTGTTTAAAAAGAATTATGTTTGCTTTTATATGTTTTATGGAATTCCATTATTGGTTTGGAGCTAGTTCGAGGGTTGTGACGATACTCCATATTTGTGTTCGCGTGTAAGTGGGCATGTTAGGGTCTCTAGTGACTTTTTCGAGCATTTGAATGACTTCGTCTTTGGTTGCTTCCCAATCTTCTTCTTTGTTTAGAGTTGTTCTAACCTTGTCTAAGCACTCCCTAACAGTTCGTGGTAGGGTTGAGTCATCCATTATCTCGTTTATGGCGGTAACAGCGTCCATTTTTTTTTATCCTTTTTTTGGTAGGGCCTGGTTTATTTCTTCTCTGAGCTTTTTTAATTGTTCAGCTAGACTGCCGATTTGCTTGTCCAGTGACGTTTTTCGTATTTCAGTAACATCTTTCTTTTCTGATAATTTTTTCTTAAGATCTTCACTTTTTCTTTTGAGCATTATCGAGCCAACCACTTCATAAACTTCTTTGTCTTTGGTTGCTTCCAATTCTTTGAGGGCGTTCTCGATTTCGGCTACGTTAACGCTGATTCCTTGTTTTTGGTACATGAGTATTTCTAGTTGTTGTTGCAGTTGTTGCATTTTCATCAGTTTTTCTTTGATATCGGGTGTCATTTTCATTTTTATTGTTCTCCTCTTAGTAAAGCGATTGTTTTGAGATACGTGTTCGTGCTCGCCCTCAACGCGGTTTCATCAGTCGCTTCCATTTCCACTTTCATTTTTTTCCCTGAGCCGTTGACGTTTACTTTGCATCTTTCCCTGTTGTCTCCTTGAACGTCGGGCTCCAAGCTTTTCTGCACGTTCAATCGTCGAGTTTGGTCTGCGAATTCGAATACGATGGTTGAAGTGATTTTCATCGTGCTTTTATTTTTTTGACTATTTTTGGTTTGATTTTCATCAATATTTTTCCACCGCACCACGGGCACCGTATTTTTCTCAGTTTTTTTTCGAACTCGATTATTTTCCTGCAATTGAAACAAGTGTATTCCATCATTTATTTGGGCGTGTACGCTTTGCCTGCCATTTTGTAATCGCATTTTGTGCAAAGCCATATTCCGCTCGCCTCCCTTTTCAAAGTTTTTTTCTGGCATGAAGGGCATTCGTGCTTCATTCTCTGTTTTTTCTCTATTTTGATTAGCTTATCCTTGGTTTTTTTACCGTACCTAGCTCCAAATCTTCCTGCCGTGCCGATTTTTTTGGTTCTTCCCATTTTTTTTTAACTTTAACGATTCTTTTTTTTTGGTTGTGTGTTGAGTGGGGCTGCCCAGATTTGAACTGGGGTCGCAAGGTCCCAAACCTCGAATCCTGCCAAGCTAGACTACAGCCCCGTTTCTTTGTAAAAGGTTTATCCTTTTTTAAATTTTGATACCACGTCTATTAGGTCTACGTGGCCGACGAATAAGGTTCTGCAGCAGTACCTGTTTAATCCTAAGTCATCCATGACTTTTCCTTTGTTCTCACCTTTGCCAGTTCTTTCAGTGTATTCTTTCCATAGGTGGCTTACTGGTTTTCCGCACGTGAAACATCTTATAGGGATAATCATCTTGTTTTTTTTACCTCTTGCTTGTCATTCTTTTCTTTCTTGCGGCTGACCTGTAAGGCTTTTGGGGTTCTGTTCTTCTCGTGTCAGCTACTAGTAAGTGCCTGTCGTATGATAAGTATTTTTTTTTGAGTTCATCGCTTTTCGAGTATATAACGAGTGTTTTAGCAATGGCTGCTCGCACGGCTTCTGATTGAGCGCTCCAGCCCCCGCCTTGAACACTGATTTTTATGTCGACTTCGTCTGAAAACGGTTTTGCAAGCGTTAACGCTTCCCTGATTCTTTCTCTGGATAATAGGGTGCCGAAATTGTTCAAGTTGAACGAATTGATTCTTACAACTCCTTTGCCTTTTTTGATGGTTGCCCTGGCTACCGCCATTTTTCTCTTGCTTGACACGTGAATGCCTGAGGGTTTTACTTTTTGCTTCCTAACCATTTGCACAGTTCTCCTACACTCATTTTTTTGGGGTTTTTAAGTTTTTGGCTTGTGAATTCTTTAAGGATGATGGGTTCTCCCTTTATTTCTCCGGGAAATCCTTTGTAAACTTTTACTCGTGATAAAGCTTTTCTGCCGGCATCTTTTTTGTAGGGGAGCATTCCTCGAACGCTTCTTTTGACGAGTCCTATGACTGTTCTTGGGAAGAAAGGTCCTTTGTAAACGTCTCCGCGCTCCCTTCTTATCTTGTATTTTTCGCGAATGTTTTCTTTGGAGCCAGTGATTATGGCTTTTTCAGCGTTTATTATCCTGATTTGGTTTCCTTCTCTTGCTTGTTTGGCTGCGTATGAAGCCAGTCTTCCAAGAACCGTGTCTTCAGCGTTGATTATGATTGTTTTCATCCGAATATCCTCACTTTTTTGCCATCAGGATTTTTTTTAATTATTTCGTGAATGCTTAGCACGTCGCAATTTGCTTTCTTGAGTTTTTCTTCGGCTAGGCTGGAGAACTGCCATGCGCTTACAGAGAATTTTTTTGAGGGAAGGCCTTCGCTTAGGACTTTGCCTGGAACAATTATTGTATCTCCTTTCTTAGCGTTTTTGTCAATGTCTCGTATGTTAAGAGTTCTTCTCTGCCTGGAAGGTTTTTCGAGCATTTCAGCCACTCTTTTCCAAACCGTTTTTTTGGTTCTTTTTAAGGCTAGGATAGTCTCTTTCAGTTCCTTGTTTGTTGGTCCAGTTCTTTTAACCATTTGTTTTTTTCCTTTTTTTTGGGAGTGCGAGGGACGGGGTTCGAACCCGCGCAGGCACTAAGCCACAAGGCCCTCAACCTTGCCTGTTTGACCACTCCAGCACCCCCGCCTACTTGATGCTACTTTGTAATTCTGAAAACTCTTTTTTAAGTATTTCCTTTGCTTTTAGCAGTATTTCTTTGACGGGCAGTTGTCCCCATGATTCTATTTCGAAAATGAATTTCGTGTCATCTCCTTCAACAATTAAAGCGTTGCAGTCGCATGCTTCCATGCATGATAGGCATAAGTCGCAGTCTAACAGTTTTTTTTTATCGACTGTTATGCCTGTTTTAGTTGATTGGAGTATGTTTTTGGGACAGGCTTTAACGCAGTTCTTGGTCTTGCAGGCCTTAGCTTTTTTCTGGTCGATTTTAATGATTGGGTAGTATCTATAACTGGCGGTTCCAGGATTCCATTTCGCGTGTTCCGAGCCTGTTCCGAGCACTGCTTTCGCGTTAAGAATTATTTCTTGTCCTTTTTGCAGAAAGTTTATGATTGTTTCAGGGTAAACTGGTTTGATTTTAGGGTCGCTTGGAATCATGTCTGAAGCGAGAACGGTTTTAGGTCCTTTGATTTTTAATGAAAGTGTGGCAGTGCATTTAGCGCACCCTTTTCCTTTGCAGGTGCAGTCTTTCACGAAATTGTAGCTTTTCAAGTCAGTTTTTAGTGGCACAAGCCCCAACCTTAATCCAAGCATTTCGTCGTAAAGCACTGAGGAGTTCTGCGTTACCTCCAAGTTTTCCATTGCCATTGTTGGAACAGAGTTCATTATCGTTCTTCTAATCGCGTTAGCGAATTGCGGGGTGACCCCGCTTATGAGCAGTTTTAACTTATTTTTTTCTTTTTGAATCAGTTTTACATCTAATTTCATACTCTTCTCCCCCTTCTACCACCTTTTTTCCTGCACCCGTCGTGAGGAATTGGTGTAACATCTTCTATCACGCCTATTCTCAACCCTGCTCTGGCAAGAGCTCTTATCGCTGACTGCGCTCCTGGACCAGGGTATTTTGGGCCGTTATGGCCTCCAGGCGCTCTTATCTCGATTCGCACTCCAATAATTCCTTTGGATTTAGCTTCTTCCGCGGCTTTGCTAGCCACTGCCATGGCAGTGCTGGGAGATGATTCGAGCCTGGACTGTTTCACGATCATTCCTCCGCTAGCTTTTGCGAAAGTTTCGGAACCTGTCGTGTCAGTGATGTGAACTATCGTGTTATTGTAAGACGAGTATATATGAGCAACCGCCCAAATCCCTTTTTCTTTTTTCTTATCCTCAATCATTTATTTGATCACCACCTTGTTATCATCTTCTTTTTTAATGATGAATGAAGGGCTCGTGATTGGTTTGTCCCCGATCAGGACGTGACCGTGCACTATTAATTGTCGCGCGTGTTTTATTGAGTGAGCCAAGCCTTTTCTTAAAATTATTGTTTGAATTCTTCTCTCCATTAATTCCTCTACTTTCAATGCCAGAATGTCTTCGAGAACAGCTCCGTCTTGAAGCAGCCCTATTCTTTTGAGTCTTCCAAGGATTTGCTCTGATTCCCTTATGGATTGAGGTTCTCCTTTGCGGGCAATCAGGTTTCTGGCCAGTTTCCTGAACGTTCTCAGGATGGACTCCATCTTCCATAGCTCTTTTTTATTCTTGTAACCATATTTGCTTTTGAGTTCAGCGTCTTTAATGATTTTAGATTTGTTCCAAGCCTGTAAAGGTTTTTCGTACTTTTTTTTAAGTCTTCGAGGATCCCCCATTTTACTTTTTACTCCCTTTGCTTGGTTGTTGTTTTTTCCTTCTCACTCCAACTGACGCCCCTCTTCTTGGGTGGGCTTTAGTTCTTTGACCCCTAACTTTCAGGCCTTGAGAGTGTCTTAGACCACGTCTTGACTTGATTTCCATCAGTCTTCTGACATCAAATTTTTTCTGGATTTCCAGTTTTGCTTCGAGCAAGTGAGAATCTTCTCCGGTTTTAACGTCTTTCCTTCGGTTGTATAACCATTCAGGAATGCCATATTTATCAGGGTTAGTTATGATGTCCTCTATTTTTTGTAATTCTTTTTCATTAAGGTCTCCGACCTTCTTGCCTGAAACACCGGATTTTTTCATAATCGCATTGGCAAACATGAAAGAAATACCTTTTATCTTCCAGATGGCTCTTTCCACGGGTTTCAGTCCGTCAACGTCCCTACCAACTATTCGGACAATAAGTTTTGTTTCAGATTTCTTCTCGTTCATCTTAAATGTTTTCTAACAAACATCATATCGTTTTATAAACGTTTTGTTTAACTAGTAAGTGGTATAAAATGTTGGAATAAATAATTATTTAAACGCGATTTTCTCTCAGTTTGAGCATGAGAATTACCAGAAGAGACTTAAAAATTTTGCGCTTGTTAGAAAAAAATGGTGGTGCCAGCGTGAAAGAGATTAGTTCTGCGACAGGTGTTCCTATCAGCACGGTTTTCAGGAAGAGAAAACAGTTTGAAACGGAAGGAATCATTAAGGGTTATCGAGCGATTCTCAGCCCTGAAAGGATTGGCGAGCCCTTCACAGTTTTGTTTTACATAAACACTTCTGAAGACGATGACGGGAGAAGCGTTGCTCAAGAGCTAAAAAAGTTTGGTGGATTGAAAGAGTTGATTCATGTTCAGAGCAATTGGAGTTTGATAGCTATTTGCAGGACAGAGACATTGAAGTATTTGAATGATTTGAACGAAAAAATAAAAGTGGTTCCAGGAGTTCAAGACGTCAGGAGCGAACTGGTTCTTGACAGGGAATACCTTTGATTATTCTAAGAATTCGTCAATCGTCATAACCAAAGGTCTTT
>JAFCDO010000017.1:0-11364 GCA_017609605.1 Candidatus Parvarchaeota archaeon | reverse complement strand
TTATGCCTTGGTGTGATGAGGTTCCCGCAGTCATTTTTGACGTTGTTGATTCCAACAATGACTCCATATCAAACTACGTGACAGTGTTCGAGTATTTGGACGCGATTGATAGCTACGTCTGGTTTGATAAAGAAGGGGTTTCTGGCACAGCAGGTTTAGATGGTAATGTGATAAAAGTTGATGTTAATAGTTCAGCCAGTAACGTCACGGTTTTTCTCAGCTACCGTTTTTCAGAGAATATGCGAATGAATGATAGTTCTATAAATCTTTTCCCCACTAAGGATGGTTTCATGGGGTTCAAACTCGAAGAACCAGGCACTTACGAGTTCAGCATTAGTTACGTTACCGGTTTTTGGGAGAGGGTCGCAGAAATGGTTTCAGCGATATGCTTTTTAACTAGATGAAAATTTGTTTTGTCAACCTTCCTTCAGAGAAGCGGATTGTTAGGCGTTTTGGCTGTCTTTTCAAGTCAAAAAACTATTTATTCCCCCCTCTTGAATTATTGGGTTTAGCGACAATTGCCAAGAAAAAAGGGGCGGAAGTAAAGGTCATTGACTGCATTGCAGAAGGAAAGAGCTTGGGCTCTCTGGTCTCAGAGCTAAAAACCGTCGAGTCGTCCCTTATCATTTTTATGTTGTCTTTTAACAATGAGGAATCCGATATTAAGACTGTTAAACTCATCAAAAAAAGTTTGCCGAATCTCAAGGTTCTTTGCTTTGGTTATTCTGCAAGGTTTCTTGTTAAAAAACTTTTAGAAAACGGCGTGGATTTTGTTATAAGTGGTGAGCCTGAAGGCGTGTTCGAAAAATTTATTTCTGGAATTCTTGGCAAAGGACTATCATATAAGAAAAAAGATGGGGGCGCGGTCATTAATACTGAAGAATCCTTATGTGACTTTGAAAAAATTTCCTTCCCTGACAGGAATTTGATAGATAACTCGCTTTATAATTCTCCTTTTTTCGGAAAGCCTTTCACAACTCTTCAAACGGCAAGGGGTTGCCCGTACCAATGCACTTTTTGTGTCCACCCGTTTGGAAAAAAGTTCAGACAGAGAAGCGTTAAAAACGTGATAAATGAACTGAAAGACGTTAAAAAAAAAGGAATAACTTATGTGAGGTTTGTGGACGATGTTTTCACGCTGAAACCTTCTTGGGTAAAAGAGCTTTGCTCGGCCATGCTTGAAAATGGGTTAAAGTTGAGGTGGGAGTGCATTAGCCGGGCTGAAGGCGTTGATCCAGAACTAGCTGTTCTAATAAGAAAAGCTGGTTGTGAAAGAATTTTTTTAGGCATTGAAAGCGGGTCGCAAAGGGTTTTGGATTACTATAAAAAAGGTTACGATCTCGGAAAAGTTTTGGAGCAGATAAAGGTTTTGAAAAAAGCGGGTTTAACGACTTTTGGCTGGTTCATGGTCAATCCAGACATTGAGAGGGAAGAGGACTTCGCGAAGAGCGTTGAGTTTGCTAAAAACTCTGAACTGGATTTCGTGATAATCTCTCATTTTAATTACAACCCGGGAACTAAGATAAAAAAGGTTCAAGAAAAAGCGAACGAGAAAAGCGCTTACCAACTGGAAAAAGAGTTTTACAAAAGCTTTTATTTAAGACCGAAAGCCTTAGCAAGACTGTCCTCACTCAGCTTAAAATACCCAGATGAGATGATCAAAAATAGTTTTGAAATTCTAAAACTTTTTACAGGGAGGTTGAAAAAGTTTTTCTGAAATGAAAGTTTTGTTAAGCCTTCCTGATAAATCTGGACTGTTGGACAACATCCAGGTTAAAGAAACCATTCCAAACATAAGTCTCGCTTATCTTGGCGCAGTTCTTGAAAGAAATGGTTTTCAAGTTAGACTGGTTAACCCTCAAATCGGGCAAGACTTGTTTAAAGAAATTAAAAATTTTTCTCCAAGCTTAATCGGCCTCTCAGCTTACACTGAAGAAATAAAAAGTGTAGCTAAAACCGCTTCGAAAATAAAACAAGATTTTCCAGAAACCAAGGTTGTGCTTGGAGGTTCCCACGCTTCATCTCTGCCGGTTAGGACTTTAAAGGAATTCAAAGGCTTCGATGCGTGCGTTGTTGGAGAAGGAGAACTCCCCATAGTAGATCTCGCTAAAGGGGTTAATTTAAGAAAAATAGGAGGAATATCTTTCCGTAAGAACAGTAAAGTTTTTTTGAACAAGCCTTCCGAACTAATGAAGAGTTTGGATTCTCTTCCTTTTCCCGCATGGGATTTGTTCAATCTAAAATCTTATGAAGGATTATATACTGATCACTTGCGTCCTTTTAAGAAACAGTTGGAACTCCCTGTTTCCGCTTCACGGGGTTGCCCGTACCAATGCGCTTTTTGTTACAACGTGTCCGGAAGGTATCGTTCCAGAAGTGCTGAAAACGTTTTTGAAGAATTAAAAAGAGATGTTCATTTTCTTGGGGCTAAAAGAATTCAGTTCGTGGATCCGACGTTCGGGGTTGACAAAAAACAGGTTATCAAGCTTTGCTCTTTAATCAAAGAAAGTGGTTTGAACAAGTGTTTTGAATGGTTTGCTGGCACGAGGGTTGAACTGGCAAGCGTCGATTTCATGAAAAAAATAAAAGAAGCTGGTTGCACGAACTTATTCATTGGAGTGGAATCCGGAGATCAAGCTATTCTTAACAGTTTTAAAAGAGGTGTATCCACAGATGGGATTAAAAAGGTTTTTGAGAACGCTCAAAAAATTGGGTTGAACACTCACGCCTCCTTCATTCTTGGCTTGCCGGGAGAGACAGTGAAAAGCGTCAAGAAGACGATTGAGTTCGCCAAGAAACTCAAAACAAAGTACGCCATTTTTTCAATTCTAACGCCCTACCCCGGCACAAGAGTTTTTGATCTGGCGGAATCTTCTGATTGGGATTTATTTGGAAAAGAAGCTGGATTAGCGCTGAAGCGGGGAAGCCTTTCTGGTGAAGAATTGAAAAAGTCTCAGACACTTGCTTACAAAGAGTTTTACAAAAACCCTGCAAGGGCTTTTTTCTTGTTAAGAACTCTTGGTTTCCAAAAGTTTTTCGGAAACTTGAAAGAAGTTTTAAAATCCGGATTTAAAAGCTAAAAACAGGAATAACATGGGCAATAGTAAAAAACTGTATTTAGATATCTCCTCCCAAGTTGAACTCTTCCATGATATAGTTATTGAATACTTTCCTGCTGGCGCGTTCACGCTCATGAACTCGTAATCCTCTGTCTCAGTTATAAGTATTTCTTCTCCTTCAACAAAAGCGTGGAATTGCGGAGCGTAATGCGATTTAAGGATTAACGTAAAGTTTTTGTCAGAGTCAACTTGTAGTGTTATGGGCTTCCAAGACTTCAGCGAGACGAGCGTTTTCGATTCTGCAAAAGACTCCGGGCAATTCTCATAAATGAAGACCGAGTAAAAATCGTTATCTAACGGATAGATCTGTGTTAGGCCCGAATCCTTCTTTAGATAATCCTTGAATTCTTGGGACCAAGCAACAATTCTTTCAATGTTAAAATTCTCTAGGTGTTCGTGGAACTCCTGATACGTCAGATCTGATACCTCTTTGCCAAATATCTTGCCGTCAAAAGCCGATGTTGAAATCTTATTAGGTGTTTGAGTCAAAAAGTATGGGGGTCCGATGAACTGGTTTTCCGTTGTGTAAGATAACGAGTACGTTGGCTCTCCACCCATCATAAAATTGCTTGAAACTTCGACCAAGGTTCTTGAATCGGGTGAAGGAATTGAAAGCCAGTCTAATAATTCTTGCGTGTCTTCTCTCGCGTGGACGGCCAACATTTTTGTTACGGGCAGGCTAAAAGTGTTTGACAAGTTATCCTTATACCAGAAACCGTAGAAAGGGTGGTTGGCATCATCCCAAGCGAGGGTTAAGTAAACCGTGTTAGATAAAGCAAAAGACACTACGAAAAGGGTTAGTAATGAAGAAGATATTCTTTGAGCCCTAGTCTTAACTTCCAGTTTTTGGAAGAACAGGAATGTACCGATTATCAAGAAAACTTTTAGCACGTCAACGAATTTTGATATCCTGAAAATATTTACTAAATCTCCATTAGAGTAAAAAATAAAGATTATTAAAAAAATTGTTATCAACGCGAACCAAATTATCGGTTTATCCTTTTTGGTGAAAACCAGTAGGAAAGGAATTAAGAATATTGGGAAAGAGTTGAACAGGAATTCAACAAGAAACATTTGTTTTAGGGGGGAGTTTTCAGACAGTTCACTTTCTGGCGCACCTCGCACCCCCCACCCTTGTTCAAACAAGCCGATTTGGGGTAAAAAAACAAGTAAGAATACCAGTGAGTAAAGGATGTATTTCTTTGGTTTTTTCATGAGAAGAAACAGTGGGAGAAATGCGGAGAAAACAATTGGGTGGCTTATCAAGGTTAAGCCCATGAACAGGCTTGACAGGTAATGGCTCTTTTTATCATCTCGCAAGTAAAGATAGGTTGCTAACAGGCCTAGATTCAGGGCGAAGTAAACGAACTCTCCTTTTGAGAACAAGTAATGAGGCGTTAAGAGCCAGAACAGGGATGCCAGAAATCTGTAAGGCTTGTTCAAACCCAATTTTTTTGACAACGCGTAAATCGTGAATAAAGGTATGATAAGCATTAATGCGTAAACGCTTTGAAAAACTATTGGCTCAATCCCGAATAAAAAGAAGAACAGTGAAACGTAAGAGAAGAAAGTGAAAAAGTAATTGTTGAAAACGTAGTAGCCCGCGTGGAATTGCTGGTTAAAACCCATGAACTCGTGGTCTTGCAGAAACTCGTACTCGACTAGGGATCTGTAAAAATTGATTGAGAAGTCATCGCTAACCGAGAATTCTTGAGAGAACAAGCCTCCGTTGTAGAGGAGGAATATTGCTAAGAGCGTTAAAAGAAAGTAAAAAAGCTTGTTTTTTTCGTTCAGTAATTTGTACAGTTTTTTTTTCTGCTTGAACAGGATTATCATTATCACTGCTGCTGCGAGGAGTATGGTTTGGTCAAGGTTTTTTGAGATTAGAACTTGGAATCCTAATATGAATATGCTTGTCAGGAAAATCGCTGAGGTAAGCCTTTTCATTAAATAAGATTAGTTGTTCCAATTATTTAAGATTTCACTGGGTGCTGTCAAAAGAATTTTAACGAGCTGACCACAATCTTCAGAGTGGAGCAAGAATAAAGTGTTCTAAAAGAAGTGGCAAACCTTCAGTTAAAAAAATCTTTTACAACCTTTTTGACAATGTGATTAATGCTTCCAATGAACCATAAAAAGTTTCTAAAAACAGATAATGTGTACATTGGGATAACCCATATTACCCGTTTCCTGAAGGTATAAGCGAATAAACTTGAGTTAAGGACCAAGGCTAAAAGAAGGATGGCTAAAACGTTGAATGGGTATGTTGGAGTAAACAGAGAGTAATTCAATAATGGTTGTATGTAGAGCCAGGGTCTGACGTGTTCGTAACCTTTCAATTTTTTGGTCTTGATGAAAAGATTGGAGAAATCTTTTCCATGGCAGAACTCTTTTTTTGCAAACGCTTTCAATTCTTCTGGTATGTCATAGTGCGTTATCACTGCTTTTGGCTCGTAAATTATCTTAACGCCTAATCCTTCTAATCTGTTGACCAAATAAGTGTCTGTTCCCCTCGTGAGCTCTTCTTCTTCGAAAACTTCCGGGTTTTTGAAAACGTTTTTCCTTATCGCGCAGTTAGCAGTATCAAAGTATTCCACTTGTTTTTTGTTAAAATTCTTTCTGTACTCTGCGTCAATTTTTAATAGTGTGGTCAGCAAGTTTTTTTTCTTTGAGGTGTGAATCACTTTTCCTACAACCGCTTTAACTTCTTGTTTCTCAAAATTTTTTAATAAGTTTTTCAGCCATTCCTTGTCTGCAACGGCGTCAGCGTCCAAAAAAACTAGGATCGGGTTTTTTGCCTTGCTTACTCCAAGGTTTCTGGCGTGAGCTCTTCCTTTTCCTTTCCCTTCCAAAATCTTTACCTTGAATTTTTTTGCTTTTTTAACTGTGTTGTCTGAGCTCCCGTCATCGATAAAAAAGGTCTCAAAATCTTTGAAAGATTGTTTTTTCAGGGATTCAAGACAGGACTCTATGTGTTCTTCTTCGTTTCTCGCTATTATTATCACGCTTGCTTTCATTGGTAAACAAATGTTATAGTTTGGTCCCCGTTTTTAGGCAGTTTTAAAACAATTAGATTGAACTCGTCTTCCATTAAATCTATTTCTTCGGATTCGTAAAAAGCTTTTAAGTTATCTGTTTTTGAAAAACTTAGCTGAACTGTTTCATCTTTTTTTCCAGAGGTTATGAAATCGAATTCGTGATTGTTTTTCCAATTTGTTGTTCCTTCCGGCTCTGAAAAGGATTCTCTGGAGTTAAGGTATTCGTATGTTTTTGAGAAACCTGCATCACCCATTAATTTGAGGTTAGGGTTTTGGGATAGTTTTTGTTCGTAATCCTCTGTCCAAACGATTATGTATTTTATGTTGTAAGCTTGTAAGACTTTATCAATTTCTTTGTTTGAATATTCTTTTATTGGTTTTCCGAGGAACAGTCCTTCTGAAAAGGTTTCTCTTCCTAAGAGAGAGCTTAGGGGGTATTCTTCTCCGAGAAAAGTCCTGTTTGTTAGCTCGGGAAGTAGTATTGGGGAGTAACCACCGAATTCCCTGTTAAAACTGTTTTCTAATAGTATTCTTGAATCCGGGGTGTCGGGTAATAGATTTATCATCCCTACGAGTGATTCAAATCTTTGGTTTGGGTGGTAGGACAGGATTCCTGATTCCATGTCCAATCTTTCCGCTTCCCAAAGCGTGAAGCCGTTGACTTCTTGGTAAAGCGGGCTTTGAGGATTACTCCAGCAAGTGAATAAATAAAACGTGTAAAAGCATATGGTAAAAATCGCATAAGAGTTAAGGATTTTATTTCCTTTTTCAATTATTAACGCGGTTATCGGGATTAAAGAAACTCTTAACAGGAAAGCCCCATATTTCAAAACGGCTTGCCCTAAAACTCCTCCGAAAAAGCCAAATGATAGCATGAAGATTGATACGAATAGCATTAAAAGACCGGTCCTATCCTGTTTTACAGCGATTATAGAAAGGGTTCCTAACAGGATTAATGCAATTGAGTGTTTGAGATAAAGGTTGAAGACCATATCATTGAATTGAAAAAGGAAAGGGTAAAAGAACTCCATAATTGATGTGTTGTATTCTACAAGCCCCGAACCCTGAGCAAAAAGGTATTGGAATAAGAAAAGTGTTAAAATCGCTGAAGATAAAGCTGAAAATTTTCTCTTTTTAAAAAAAGAAATGGCGAGAGTTATTATCAGGAACCATGCCCCAACTATTTGGTTATAAATTAAAGATAATACTAAAAAGATAATTGAAGATAACTGTTTTCTAGCGTTTTTTTGATTCAGTGTTAAGGCGAATAACCCGAACCCGATGGCCAAGTAAGCAGTAAACCTTCCTGTTAGAAAATTGTGGTGCGGGAACGCGAGCCAAAGAAGAACAGATATTAGAGATGTTTTTGCAGAAACTTTTTTTCGGACCAAAGAGTATAAACCAATGCAAGGGAGTATGAACGCGAACGCTAATGTTAGTCTATAAACAACTATTTGGCTCTCAAATATGTTAAGAATCCAAGTGTTTGGGGCGAGAATTGTTTGTACTTTTCTCCCACCCGTGAAAGTTTCGTTGTCGTAAAACATGGATGTTCCTTGAGCGAAGTTTTCAGAAACTTTTGTCAATGAGTATTGGAATACTGGGTGATCTGCAAAAAGAGGTGGTCCTGTAAAGTCGAAAAGCCCTGCAGAAAACAAAAGACTGAATGAAAAGAGAAAGATTATCGCGTAAGCGTGCAAATTATCAATTTTAGGGATTTTGAGATAAAGAACTGAAATCGCTATAAACAGGGTTAATGACCCTAATTGGAGTTGGTTTAAGAAAGTCTGACTAATCAGAAAAGCAATACACACGAGTAAAAGCGTCAGAACTTTTTTTATCATGTACTTTGAACCAGCACGCCTAACTTAAAAAATGTTTTTTTTATATTGGGGTGGCGCATTGAAGGAATTCGTCTTTTTTCTTCATGATTTCAATGGTGTCCACTCTTCTTTTGCTTTTTATTGGCGTGACAATCATTGTTGGAAAAATGTTTAATATGTTTTTTCGAGCCATTCTTTTCTCAAATCTTACTAAATCCAATCTTGATTTAATCAGTTCAGATCCAAGTCTTTTGTATTTCCAGGCGAATCCGAGGATTCCTAATAATTTTTTGTTTTCAAAGTCTTTATTGAACCGCGTTAGGTCTTCTAGTTTTATTATTTCCTCCATTTTTCCTTCTTTTATTTCATATACTGCTTCTGGGGAGAGTTTTCTGTCAATTTTTTTCCTGCCCATTCGGGACAGGATTTTTCCCATGTTATCATAGAATTTTTTGGTTTCTGTGAAGTATTCTTTTCTAATTCCTTTTTCAGAAAGGATTTCGATTATATCTTTTGGAGTCAGGAAGTCGTCGATTTCAACGTCAAACCTGCCTATTGGGGTGGCGCACGTGAACGTTATTGATTTTATGAAATCGTTGTTTTTGACTGCGAAGTCAACTGTTTTCCCGAGTTCTTTTTCGTTTATTCCTTGAACCACTGTGTAGGATAATTGTGTTTTCATGACCTCTTGTTTCAGGTTTTTCAGTGCATGGAGTTTGGCTGTTAAGTGGTCTTGATTTGACCTTAGTTTTTTGTAAGTCTCCGGTTTAAATCCGTCGAATGAAAAGATTACAAATTCTACTCCTGATTTTTTTAGGCCTTGCACGTATTTCTTATCCGAAAGTTTGAGACCATTAGTGTACAGGTAAGCGTGGTTGCCTGAGTCTTTGACTTGTTTTATTATTTTAGATAAGTCTTGTCGTGTCGTGGGCTCTCCTCCGGTTATCACTATCTTTTTGCCTTTGCCGAGTCTGGACATGACGAACTTAACATCTTTTAGTGTCATTTCATCGTTGTTTCTATCTTTAGCGTAGCAGATCTTGCAGTTCGAGTTGCAGTTCTTTGTAACGTTTAAGAGAAATGTTGTGTGGTTTTTTTTTAAGTCGTTCCAGTCAACTTGGCTTAATTTTTGTTTTTGAAGTACCACGTTTCTGAGGTCTGTTATGTAGGATTTGAAGAATTTTGAATCAGTTTTTATTTTTTGGGAGACCCTGGAGGCATAGGTCGTGGTTCGTGTTTTCATATCATTTTTAGAGTTTTTCTTAATTTAAATAAGTTTCCCGGCTTCCAAGCTTTTTAAAAAAGGTCCGAATTCTATTAGTTTTTCTTTTTTTTCAACGCCAAGTGAATTGAAAGATTTAATTAGTCGGTTTTTAGATGTTTTTATAACAGATTTTAGAACGATTTTTTTGAGTCCAAAACTCTTTTTGTAAGCGCTGAAGTATCCGGTTAACGCGTCAAGGCTTGTGGCGAAAGAATACAGTTCCATTAAGTCTTTTGTCACGCCAATTTTTTGGGTATACAATTTGTTATTGTCAAGCCACAATCCTTTCCAGTAAAACTTGAGGTGGTTTTCGATGTCGTCAGATATTAATTCTTCGAAACCAATTTTTTCAGAATTATCTTTCAAATGTTTTTTGAATCTTTGGTAGTTGAAAGTGTCGATTTTTATGCCTGCAGTGAATGAAGTTGCGTGAATGAATCCTTTGTTCAATAGTTTTAGAGCGAAGTTCAAGCTTTCCAACCCTTGATTCAAGGTTTCACCAGGGAACCCGAGTATCCATGTTGTTGGCACTTGAATTCTTGAACCCTTAAAGGGGGCTAGACCCCTATAAATTTCCTCTTTAGTTAATCCTTTATCCATTGATTTAAGTATTTGGTCAGAACCGCTTTCTACACCAATACATGCCATGTAACAACCAGATTCTTCCAGTTCCTTTATGATTGTTTTGTCAAAGTTTTGCGCTCTGAAAGAGGCACTCCACCTAACATTTAATCTTTGCCTGTTTATTTCAGCGCAAACGTCAAGCATTCTTTGTTTCGGAGTGTTCAGCGATGAATCTGTAAAATCTACTTCGTCCATGCCAGAATCTTTGCAGATTTGTTTCACGTTTTTTATGTGCGTTGAAAGGTTTAATTCTTCATAGCCTTCCCAGTAACTGCGGTTAGTGCAGAATTTGCAGTTGTGCACGCAACCCGTGGACAACCCGTAACTTAAAGTCTTGTTAGGATAATCTCCCCAATTCGCCCATGAAAAATCTGGGATGATGGACATATCTTTTTTGTTAGGTCGTGTGTAAAGAACCCTATTTTTTTCAATGTACGCCAATCCTTTAACAGGTTTAGGATTTTTCCCTGATTTTAAATTCTTTAATAAGCTATCCAAAACAGAGTCGTTGGTTCCTGGGATTACGAAATCAACGCTCGAATCATTCTCTAATATCTTCCTAAACAAGTGAGTTAAGAAATAACCTCCATAAACTATCTTGCAGTTAGAATCAAATTTTTTGTATTTTTCCGCGATCCGTCTTGCAAAAGGATAACAGTAAGGCATGGGCAGCGATAAGCAGATGACATCTGGTTTAAACGCTTTGACTTTTTCAAAGGACGAGTTCAAGTGCTTATTCCATAATCTTTTCCTGATTTTTTTAAAAAACTTGTTTTTTATGTAAAACTTGTAAAGTTTTGAACCGCAGAAAACGTTGTTACTCAAGTTTCTTATGGTAAAAAAGTAAGATAATTGTGACGCTAATTTAGGAAAAGTTTTGCCCATTAATTTGAGAGGGCTGTGCGATGGTAACGAAAAATCAAAGACTTTTGTGCGCCCGTGTTTCTTGGCTATTGCGTACAAGTGAGCCATCACTACTGGCGGGCTGTAAGTCTCGAAGCCGTACGGAAAAACAAGAGCTATTCTCATGGTTTAATCCTGAAAGAATTGCTGTTTTTAAGTTTTATCAACTTTCAAAGCTCGCAAGTAGGGCTCGTCAAGAACGTAAACAAAACCCTGAATTTCATAAACATCTTCTGTGGAGGGATTGTCATAAACTTCTGTTGTGAAAATTGCTCTATAGTTCCCGAAGTCGACTATGTACGCCCCGTATCTTTCGGAAATGTTTATTGGTTTTTGTTCTTTGAGCAGGATCCTTTTTCCCCTGTTTTCAAGGTTTACTTCTGAAGACGCTCCTTGTTCAGGAGTTGCTACTCCTTGATTTTTTGTTATTGTTTCTGCATTATCCACACTTAGTTGTATGAATACTTTTTTTTCTGTCCATGGCGTTGCACTGAATATTCCTGCGGTTCCTTCAAGTTTTACGAGATCGCCTACCGAAAAATCAAGAGAATTGTATTCTGCTTTGAAGAAAATTGCGGACTGTTTATCTCCGA
>JAFCDO010000006.1:0-36911 GCA_017609605.1 Candidatus Parvarchaeota archaeon | reverse complement strand
GGAGAAAAAATGTGCGAAAAAGACTCGGACTGCCCGTCATCAAGATGTGATTGGAGACGAGTAATCACGTTCGAGTGCAAACAATCAGAAGGGTGGACAGAGGAAAAAGCCAAATTACTCCTAAGAGCTGAATGCTCATCAATGTCAAACGGAGACGAATGGGCTGGAGCCCACTTTGACGCGTGGGGCTCAGACCAAAAACTCGAAGAACTCCAAAAAGTTAAGGACCAGGAAATGATGAACTCCATGAAAGACTGGTGTCAAATAGAATTAGACAATTTGCTAAAAGAAAGAAAAGAACTTGAAAAAGACTTTAACAACGAGTTCGTGCAATGGTTCTTAAACGAATACGTGAGCGGCTCGCTCGAAGACTGGGATAAACACATGAGAGGATTCGGCGAACTCTACGGCAGGCTTATGGGAAACACTGAACGAATCGCCCATACAACCATGGAATGCTTGGAAGAAGATAGCTGGCCGGAAGGATTTAACTTGATAACTGCTGAAGGAAGCAACGAGTTCGGAAGCATAAAGGTTTGGGAAGAGTGGAAGTCCACAACAGCTTTTGGCAAAGAACTAACAGTTCCACACGCCTACATGCAAGTATGGATCTTCCCCACAAAAGAGATGATAAAACAAGAATTCAAGAAAAACTTTGACCAAGAACTCGGCGAAGGAGTGGTTGAAGGACCGACTTATGAAGAAAGAGAAGAAATAAGAAACAATGAAGAAGTTTACAACGTGATAAAAAGCATAAGCAATTCTTTCGGAGGAGAAGCAAACATTGGCCTGAAGCTCGTTGACGGAGACGAAACAATGGCGCAAATCGTCATGAAAATCAATCCTGACATAATAATGGAAGTCAAAAAAATGACTGTTGAAGACTCGCCAGACGCCACGATATCCATTGAATTTGACTTCCTCTACAACATAATCGAAACTCAGACAAAAGAAGTTGAGGGCGTCCGCACGGAAACACCTCACTGGGAAGACCAGAAAGGAGGTTTTGGAGGACCGCAAGACGGGCCAGGACCAGCAGTAATGATTAAGATTTTAGGTTCAATGATTAACGGAATCCTAACAGGAAAAGTTCGGGTTGAACCTCCAACACAACTCTTCAGAATAATCACGTCCCTACAATCAATAGTAAGTCTTATGAGCCAAATCGGTTGAACCTCAGTAAGTTTTTTAAATGGTTTCATGCTAAAAATTAGGATGCCAGTTGAGTTTTCAGAATACAAAGGACATAAATTAATTGTTTTGAAAGGAGACAACGACTCAAAGTACCCTTTTAGTTTCGGCAAAACAAAAGCCAAGTTAATCGTTGAAAACTTTGAAGCAATTAAAGCTTTTTCAGAAGAAGAGTAAAAAATTCTTCTTTTCTTTAATTTTTTTTTATTTTGTTTAATTTCTTTGTTTAGTTTCGCAGAAATTTATTGGAGATAAATTTGATATGACATTTTCCCCGTACAAAGAATTTAAGTAGAATCAGCGTAGAATGAACATAACAATGAAAAAAACAACAATCGCTATTGTTTTGATAATCCTATTATCGTTTGTGATAGCAATATACTCCTATCAAAGAATTGAAGGGGATAAAGTTGCATCTCATTGGAATGCGAAAGGAGAAGTCGATAATTACATGTCAAAATTTTGGGGAGTATTTTTGTTTCCGTTAACGCTTATTGGATTATACTCGTTATTCCTTTTAATCCCAAAAATAGATCCTTTAAAAAAAAACATACAAAAATTTAGAAAACATTATGATGTATTCATATTAGTTTTCATATCATTTTTGTTTTATACTTTTATTTTAACAATATTAGCTAATTTAAATTATGATTTTGATATGACAACAATGTTAATGCCTGCATTAAGTTTACTCTTTTTCGGTATTGGAATGTTTATGAAAAAATTAAAAAGAAATTGGTTTATAGGAATTAGAACTCCTTGGACCATAAGTAATGACGAAGTCTGGAAGAAAACACACCTATTAAGCGCTAAACTTTTCAAACTATTAGGCATAATCATTTTTTTTGGAATATTTTTTCGAAAATATCTTTTATGGTTCAAGAAAAAAAGTAGGTGTTTAACCAGTAAACCGTTTCACACAGGTTTCTCAAAACCTTCCCTGACTTTGACAGCGTTCCTATCTCCAAACATTTAAAGTTCCGCATATTTTTTGACAACAACTTTTTTTAGTAATTTTTTTAAACTAAAAAAATGTTTATTTAAACAGAAATGGAGGGGGAGGAGCTAACTGGTATTCAAGAATAAAATTTCAGTTGTTGTTTCAGTACACAAATCATTGGTGATTGATAAATGTCTTAAAAACATTCTTTCACAAAAACCGTATGAGTTGATACTCATGGCTGACGATTGTGATGAAAAAACAAAGAAACTTATTGATTCAGTTAGCTGTAAAAAATTTTTTTCGAGCAGAAGTCTATTAATTTCAAAATCCAGGAATTTAGGATTTAAAAAGAGTTCTGGAAACATTATTGCCTTTACTGATGGGGATTGCATACCATCAAAAAATTGGATTAAAGAAATTGATAAAATTCCCAAAAATGTAGATATTGTTTATGGCAGAAGATTATCCCAAAAAATGCCTTTTAACGATTTTAGAGAGATAAAATACAAAAAAAGATCGGGAAAACATTCTGAGCGAGGGAAGAGACTTTTTAATAAAAATAATTTCAAACAAATGTATTTAATTTCAGGTCAGAACATGGCTATAAGAAAAGAATTTCTATCAGAAACTTTTTTTGACATAGATTTTGATGGGAAGGGCTGTGAAGACTTGGACTTACAATGGAGAGCAATAGAAAAAAATCGTATGCTTCTTTTCAACCCAAACATGATTGTCCTTCATTGTCATAAACACAATCTACTTCAACATTTTAGAAAAGCTATAAAGTATGGTTCTGGAGAAAAATATTTGGAAAAAAGAAATCCGAAGATAACAGAAAACATTTGGTACAACAATTACACGCCTCGACTTAGAAAAGCGTTTTCTTCTCCAAATCCAAAAGCTTTTTTGACAGAACTCATAGATTATGTTGGGAGGAAAATAGGGGGATACAAAAATGTGTAAAGCTGTTTACTGTTTTTTATACTATAAAAATGGTTTTTACGCGGCAGATTACGATGAAGGCTTAGAACTGATTGGTGGGAGAGTAGATAAAGGAGAGTCCAATAAAAAAGCTTTGATAAGAGAACTAAGAGAAGAAACATTACTCAAGCCGAAGAATATACTGTTAATAAAAAAGATAAAAGTAACTTACTCTTTTGATAGTAACCGTTGCCATCATAAAAACAAGAAAGAGACTCATTACTTCTATAAAATTAAAGTTAACAAGAAACCATATTCTGGTGACATCAAAATCAAAAAAGTATCTTCAGACGAGTTAATAAATTCTATAAAATATCCTTCGAGAAAAAGTTTTATTAAAAAAATTTTAGGAGAACTAGATGAAGATTCTTGAGTATCACCCAAGATTAAGTTATTATGTGGGTGGTGGAGAAAGAATCACTGCTGAACAAATCAAAAGACTCTGTTCACGCTTTGAAGTCTCCCTAATAACTTCTGCAACCAATAGGCCAACCGAAATTTTTGAAGAGTTGATGAATTATCCTATAAAAATTATACTTCTGAAAAATGAGCTAAAAAAAATTCCAAGGACTGGTGATGAGTGGGATGAAGAATCCAAAGCGTTTGCGAGCCTAGCGAAACATAGTCTAAAAGGTTATGACTTAATAATCACGCATTACACTGTTGATTCTTTAGCGATTCCGAAAGGAATAAAAAACGTTTTACATTTACATGGAGTTGCTCCCAAATACAAAAAAATTGATGGTTTATCTTTGAAAAGAGCTGATGCATTTGTTAGTGTTGCAGATTACGTTACAAAAGCATGGAAAAAACTACACAAGAATTTCTTGAAAAATGTTCCAACCATTTATAACGGTATTAATTTAAAGCGCTTTAAGGACTTAAAACTTAAAAGAGAAATAGATTTTCTTTATTTGGGAAGATTGGAGAAACATAAAGGTGTGGATACTTTTTTACATGCTTTATCCATAATAAATAATTCTAACATTAGAACGGTTATAGCTGGAACAGGTTCTCAACTTTTTAGATTAAAGTCCTTAAGTAAAAAACTTGGGTTGAATATAAGTTTCTTAGGAGAAATAAGTGATTCTCAAATAGTTCCGCTTTACAATCGAACTAAAGTTTTTGTCCACCCCGCATTTGAACAGGAAGGAACGGTAATAACTCTTAATGAAGCAGTTGCTTGCGGCTGCGTTCCTGTATCAGCTAACTGTTGTGGGATGAGAGAAGTTATTGATGAAAAAACAGGATATCTTTTTGATCCAAAAAATCCGGAGGATCTTGCAAAAACTTTGATTAATGCTTTAAATGAAGATAATACAGAAATACTCAAACAGGCGAGACAGCACTTATCCAACAATTTTGATATCAAAAAAAACGCGAGGGTTTTAGGGGATTATTATGAGGGTATTATTAAGTAGTTGTGGAGTTGGGGTTAATGTTGAAGCCCCTGAAAGTTTTCTCACACAAATATTGAAAAATGATTTCATAAAAAAAGGTTTTCCAAGTTTAAGCTTACATAAACCAGACTTTAGCTCACCAATCATTAGAGTCAATTTTTCTGATAAATTCTCACTTTCAGAAAATTATCCGTTATTCGAATATTCCGGTAATAATGCTCTTGACGTACTTTTCATGGCCCAACACGTTCTTGAAAGAAGAAGACAAGAAAAAAACATGTATTGTATCAATTCAAGTTGCGCTGAATTTCAAGGCAAAGCAGTAATTCTTTTTGGCTGGAAGGATACAGGAAAAACAAGTGTAGCGATAAACCTTTCAAGAAAAAAAGGGTTTGAATTTGTTTCAGAAAGCATGACAGTGATGAATCCTAAAAAAGAAATTGTTGGAAGAATCCATTTTTTAGAAGAAGATAATGATTTTCTGAAAAAGAAATATGGTTTTGAAGAAGATTGTTTAAGTATTGAAAAAATCTGCGAAGTTAGTTCTTCTCCTTGTTCTGTGAAAATGTTTGTTTACCCTCAATTAGCATCTGAGAATAAATTACTCAATTGGACGGATACTGATAAAGCACGATTCCATTTATATGAACAATTCAGCATGGAGATAAGAAGTGTTTTTAAAAACATACATGATTACAGCAGACCTCTTATGCCTTTAGACACCGTCGAATTATCTTTAAAAAGAGCGGAGTTCACTAAACTTTTGGCTCATGAAACAGTTATCCTTCAAATTAGAGGAGATTTAGATTTCATTTGTGACAAGATAGAGGAGAACTTATGAAAGAAAAATATATTCGGAAAGGAGAAGGTATCCATGAAGGCTGGGATTTTGATGGAACAATTGCTTACGCTCCAAAAGGAGGGTTACTTAAAATCTATCGGGTTATTGAAAAATTTTTTCCTTTAATAACAATATTTTTACCTCTTATTTTCAAACCAAGCAGTAAGGATATTATAATCATAACAGCGAGTGAGAATAAGGTTGGAGTCATTTCTTGGTTAAAATTTAGGAAAATTGATTATAAATCATTAATATTTGTTAAGAATTTTAAAGAAAAAGAATTCTTCATAAAGAAGTTGTGCGATAAGTACATTGAAGTTGAATGATTTACACAGGTTTCTCAAAACCTTCCCTGACCTTGACAGCGTTTCCGTAGTCGAATTCTAGCATTTCCTTGCTGTTAAGAAGGGATTCACCCACCCCCAAGAATTTGCCGCGAGAATTCGTGACCAGCACGCTATCCCCTGGCAAAACATTTTTACCAACTTTTTTCACGAATCTTGCTAACGCGTTCCTGCCCTCCAGCACGAAAGATTCTGCATCTTTTTTGACAACAACTTTTTTTAGTTTAGTTTTCAGTCTCAGCGCACCCATCCTGTGTAATGCAAAGTACCCGTCACTCGTCCTGAGCACCCCTAATAAATCTTCATCTAGAAAAACTTGGTGAATCCTGCCAGTTCGAGTGTACTTTATCCAACACTTTTTGGGAAACAATTTTTTTCCAGAACCTTTGCCGAACCAGTAATCCCCTATCAAACGCAAGGTCTCCAGTTCAGTGTATAACTCGTCATCAAAGTCGAACACTTGTTCTCCTTCAAACTGGCCGAAAGGATAAACAATCCTTAAAGCTGAAGGCACTTGACCAGGAAATTTTTGGCTAGCCCTGACGATGGCTGGCCTGTAGCTCGAAACCTCTCCAGCGTAAAAGAAAGCTTTTCGCTTGGTCAAAGGATCCTTATCCAAAAAGTATTCATAATGATTTTCCAAGACGTGCTTGGTGGCTTCCAGCAAAGCAGGGTGAACCATGGCTCTTTCCAGCACGAGTTCCCACAACCTGCCCACGTGGATTGCTTGTTTAATCCTGCGAACCTCTGCCAAGATAACATATAAGTTGTGCCTCGCTAAACCCGGCTCTTTTAAGTCTTCAGGCTTCTTGTTGAAGCAGGAAGGGCAGTTGCAGGGAAGTTCTCGCAAATCTTTTAGTTTAATAGTTCCTCTTTCAGTTATGTACCTGTTTTCCTTGGCGAATATGGCGTAACTCGCGGAATCAAACAGGTCGATTCCGAGCAAGGAGAGTAAAGGCATCACCATGGGGTGTCCGGCACCGAAAGCGTGGACCAGAACGTTGGACGGCAAATTCTTTTTAGCAGTTATAACTTGGTCAACCATTCTCTTGAAATCATATTCTTCCATGGCTGGGACGAGCGAGCCCACGCAGTACATGTCGAAGCCGAGCTTGCTCATTTGCACAGCACTTTTTTTCAACAAGTCTTCATAAGGGCCTCCCTGCACGGGTCCAGCCCAGTTAACGCTTCCTTTACCCAATTTTTTCCATTCCTTGGCGCGCTTTAAAGTTTCTTTAACTCCGTGCTCGAAATCCTCTCGAGAAGATTTTGCTACTGGCACGTCAAGGATTACTCCAATGTCTGGCTTAACCTTTTTCTGGAACTCAATGATTTTACGGTTCGTGACGTTCACGCTGCCGTAACGCATCAATTGGAAAGCCCCGCTGTCCAGCATTACTACACCGTCAAAACCTAAGAAGTCGTGAACCCCCTTTTTCAGTTCGCCCTCATGATTTTTCAACAAGAAATAAGCATTGGTTATCAGGGCTTGAACGCCCAACTCCTTCAATTCTTTAACGGGAATTGTGTCAATTCTCGGGTTAATAACTGGTAGGAACGCAGGGGTTTCCAATTCTTTACCATTTATTATGGCTTTGCAAATCCTGCCACCAGCGTCCCGTGCTTTCAATTCGAAGAGTATCATTTACTTTTTTAATTACTTGCCTTGTTTTAAAAACATTTGTTAATCCCAATTCTTAAAGTGCACACTTATTTTTTCTTCAATAGCTGTTTCCAAATCAATGCCGTAAAAAGTGGCTATTTGAATTAAAGGAATGATGACGTCACTTAACTCTTCGCCGAGTCTCTGCTTGAATTCTTCAGCCCCTAACTCTTTTCCTTTTCGAGCCCCAACCCATTTCCTGACCAGAAGGTCGGAGACCTCGCCGAGTTCTTCAACCGCTTTCAAAGCACAAATGATTTGCGGATGGTCGTGAGGTAATTTTTGCCTGACTTTGTTCTCCAGTTCATTGATTCTTTTGGATAATTTTTCAAAATTCATGATGATAACAATAAAGAGTGGGGTTTTATAAAAAATTTTATAACCTGACCACTTATAATTAAATGCTATGGACTGCATTTTCTGCAAAATAATAAACGATGAAATCCCTGCGCATAAAGTGTGGGAAGATGACAAACACTTGGCTTTTCTAGACGCTAACCCACTGAACCCAGGGCACACACTGGTAATCCCTAAAAAACATGAAGAATACGTTTTTGACTTATCCGATGAGGATTACTCAGAACTATTCTTGAAAGCCAAGAGATTAGCTGTTCCGCTCAAGAAAGCTACTGGCGCCAAAAAAATAGGTTTGGTTGTTGAAGGATTTGGAGTGCCTCACGCGCACGTCCACTTAATCCCTATATTTGAGGCAGGAGAACTTGACCCGAGCAGGGCTAAGAGAGCGGATTCAAACGAACTCAAAATAATGGCTGGAATAATCAAAAGATTCATTGAGTAAGACTTTTAAGACCTAATCACAATTAAGAATGTCATGGGAAACATTTCATTTCTCTATAAAGTGGAAATAGATGCTGAGCAAGGAATTCCATCAGTAGACAAGTTAATCGAATCCGCAGACCTTCACAGAAGCGTTTTAAAAAAAGTTGAAGAGTTTTTACCAGAAACAAAAAGCTTCATAGGATTTAAGGAAATGGGTCCAGCATTTGCTCGCCGGAGTCACATTAAAATTGTTCTTGAAAGAGACATCGGTCTTGAACAAGTCTTTTCAGATTACACAAGTCTGGCCGGCCCTCCTGAGTTTGTTTTTGCAGGTTCAGACTATGAAACTGTAAATAAGGTTTTGAAAAACCATGGTAAAAGACTTGCTAAAATTTTAGAGTGTGGTTTGGGGTCAATAGGAAGAAAAGTAGTGGATTTATAGAAACTCCCTGAACTTCTGTTTTAATTTTATTACGTTAATCTTTCCCTTTGTTTCCTTATCAACAATTTTCTTACTCATCTTGTCAACCAGTCTGCTAACCTTTACCCGGCTCAAACCAGAAAGCCTGACCAATTCGGACTGCTTCAAAATCCCACCATTATCTGCCAAGAGTTTAGCCAGTTTTTCTTCATCCCCTGACAAAACCGAAAACAAAAGGTTCAAACCCGTTGTTTTCTTCTTCTTATCAGAAAACAAAGTGAAACCGTAAAAAATCAAGGTGCCAACGAAAACCCCGAGAGAAGCCATGCTCAAAACAACCAAAGGAATCGGGACAGGACAACTACAAGAATCTCCATGATTAATCACGTTTTCTGTGTAAAGAGTTGCGAAAGAAACTAGGAAAACAAAACCAGTGATAACAGTCATCAATAACAGTCCTTCTTTCATAAATCCCTCAGTTTCAATATTTGAAACAAATATTTAAATATTGTTTCACTCCAAAGGAAACACTTAATGAGAAAACAATTAACGCTAATAACGCTTTTACTCTTGTTCACGCCAGCACTGAGCGTTAGCGTTGAATTCTACCAAATGTATGGCTGTCACGGGTGCGCTTACGTTGAAACAACAGGAACCTTAAAAAACATTCCTAACTTGACAACGTACGAAATATCTCGAAACCAGACGAACCTCGTTAAATACTCTAACGTCCTGCAAGAATTCGGGATAAGAGATGGTGTTCCACTCATAATAATCAGGTGCAACGGGGAAAAAGGAGTTCTTCAAGGACCAAATACGATAATAAACAACTTATCAAAACAAGTTGATAACTGCATAAACCAAGGTAGGATAGACTCGGATATTCAAGGAGGAACGACAAGCACTAAAAACGAATTAACCCTATTTATGATAATTGCCGCAGCAGTTATTGACTCCATCAATCCATGCGCTTTCGCAGTAATGATATTCCTCCTCTCAACCATAACTTCTTTAGGCTCTAAGAAAAAAATCGTGAAAATAGGATCTATTTATATCATCACGGTTTTCATAACTTACCTCTTAGCAGGGATCGGCGTGTTTACATTAATCCAAGAAGTGACAGCCCTAACATTCATAATCTATTACGTTGCAGCAGTAATCGCAATTGTTTTCGGCCTCGTGAACGTTAAAGACTTCTTTTTCTATGGAAAAGGAATAAGCCTCAACATATCGAGTTCGCGCAAAGGAATAATTGCCAAATACTCTAGGAAAGCAACTCTTCCCGCAGCAATAACTCTCGGATTCCTCGTATCCCTATTCGAACTTCCTTGCACTGGAGGAGTTTACCTTGCAATACTTAGTCTCCTAGCTAAATCAGGAGCTTACGCTCTTCCATATTTAGTCTTATACAACGCGATATTCATTCTACCGTTAATAGTGATATTAGCGCTTGCTTACGTTGGAGTCGGCACCAAAAAAATGGAAAAATGGAGAGAAGGGAAAAGAAACTGGATGAAACTCCTTCTCGGAAGCTTTATGATAATCCTCGGAATAGGCATGCTATTAGGATGGTTTTAATGTTTCGCTTATTCAAGGGCAACACGTTGTATTTCTCAGGATGCCTGACCAAAAAAGTTTATCCTGAAGTAGAGGACAATTACAAAAAAATTCTAGAAAAATCTGGAGTCGATTTCATAATGCTTGAACAACAATTTTGTTGCGGGTCCCCAGCACTCAACGCAGGATACGAAAAAGACTTTCTGAAACTCGCTAAAAAAAACCTCAAAACATTCAAAAATTACTCAATCAAAAAAATAATCACCAACTGCCCGGCCTGCTACGGCATGCTCAAAGAATACGAAAAACGCTTTCCAAAATGGGGTGTGGAAGTTGAACATATAACAACTACTGTGCTCAAAGCAGTCGAGAAAGGCAAGCTAAAACTCAAAAAAGTTTCTGGCAGGATAACGTATCACGATCCATGCCACCTCGGCAGGTACGCGCAACTCTACGAGGAGCCCCGAACAATTCTTAAAAAAATGGGTTACACCATAATCGAAATGCAAGACCACCACGCCCAATCCTTGTGCTGTGGAGGGGGCGCGGGAGTCGCATCGAACAGAAAAGAACTCGGTGATAAGATGAGCGAAGAAAGATTAAAACAAGCCAAAAAAATCCATGCCAAAATGCTCGTCACGACTTGCCCGTTATGCACTGCAAAACTGGACAACCCCGACGTTAAAGTGAAAGAATTCAGTCAAGCACTGATGGAGGCAATAAAATGATTCCAGAACTCGAGACAGCCAAAAAAGTTTACGCTTCCAACAAGAAAAAAGCGTTGAAAGAAATAGACCAAGAAATTTTTCGAGACGATCTCAGAGCAATAAGGGAAAACGCGATAAAAAACCTTGAACAACTGTGGAAAAAAGCTGTCAAAAACTTGAAGTCCAGCGGGTTCCAAGTTTACCACGCCAAAACACCCGCTCAACTGGTAAAACAATTCAAAAAAATAGTGAAACCTTCGGATAATATTGCGAAGAGCAAATCCAACGTCATCAAGGAATCAGGACTCCTAAAAAAAATAAAGAACAAAGTCACTGAAACTGATTGCGGAGACTACTTAGTCGGTCTGTGCGATGAAGAACCCGAACACCCGGTCACGCCAGCCATAACTATAAGCGTTGAGCAAATCGTGAAGAAAATAAAAGAGAAGACAGGGAATAAAGTCCAGGCCAATCCTGAATCCGTAGTGAAATGGGTTCGCGAACAAATCCGTCCAAAAATATTTAAAGCAGATGTCGGGTTAACAGGAGCCAACGCGGTCACGAGTGAAGGAAGCGTTTTCATCCTGGAGAATGAGGGCAACATAAGTCTCGTATCCCGCATACCTGAAAAACACGTGATAATCACGAGCTTGGACAAAATCGTTGAGAGTAATGAGGAAGCCATGAAAACCATGAAAGCGCTGTCCATTTACGGAACAGGGTCAAGAATGGCTTCTTACGTGAACGTGATATCTGGTCCGAGCAAGACCGCTGACGTCCAGAAGAAATTGGTGACAGGAATGCAGGGGGCGAGAGAAGTTCATATAATAATCTTGGATAATGGGAGACGAGACTTGATAAAAAAAGGTTTGAGTGAAGCACTTCTTTGCTTGAGTTGCGGTTCCTGCTTATATTATTGCCCGGCTTACCAGCAATTACTATCGGGTTTCGGAAACCATTATATCGGGCCAAAAGGCCTGGCACTGGAAAAAGACTGGAAGAAACTGTACTCATGCACAGCCTGCCTTGCTTGCAAAGAGAATTGTCCTGTCAGGATTGACGTGCTTAAAATCATTAGAAAAAAAAGGTCAATGCTTGAGAGTCCAAAGAACAAGGAAATGATACAGAACATTCGCAGAACAGGAAACCCTTTCGGCAACAAATCAGGTAAACCAAAAGAGCTCTACTGCTGTTAACCTGCAAAACAAATAAATAATACAAAGTACGATGATATACTCCCTTAAATGCTTGACTTAAGACTGTGCGAATTCAAATTCCCCATCTCTCCACTAGTGATTTCAACAATAAAAGAGAACGCTTCAAAAGTTAATAATTACCCTGTCTACGAAAAACTTTACCAAACCCTTCAGGAATACACGGGCTACCCCGAAAACTGGATTCTTGTCGGCGACGGCTCAAACGAACTGATAACCATTTTATCACAAGACCTTCTGCAGGAAGGAGACAAAGTTGTCGTTTTAAAACCAGATTTTCCAATGTACGCGGTTCAAGCTCTTAGAAACAAGGCATTCATTGAAAAAGTAGACTGCTTCCAAAACAATTTTCAAATCCCATACGAAAAAGTAATCAACACCTGCAAAGGCGCTAAAATTCTATGGCTATCCAACCCAAACAACCCGACAGGAGGGTACACCAACTTAAACGTTTTGAGAAAAATCATAGAATCTGTTGACTGCCTTGTATGCGTTGACGAATGCTACTTCAACTATCACGGCGAAACAGTTCTTCCATGGGTAAAAGAATACGCTAACCTCATAGTTCTCAGAAGCTTTTCAAAAACTCACGGCCTCGCAGGCCTAAGATTCGGGTTCGCGATAGCCAACCCTAAGATAATCGAAAAAACTAAGAGTTACTTCAAATTCGAAGTCAACGGGCTCGCAGTCGAAGCAGCGATGTCAGCGATAAAAGACGAACAATACTACCACAAATACTGGCAGAAAATCAAAGAAGAAAGAGATTATATGGCGGAAAAAATAAGGGGGTCCGGCTTACAAGTCCATGACTCAAGAACAACGTTCCTATGCATAAAAGTCGGTAAAGGAGAGGAGCTTAGGGAATGGCTTCAAAAACAAGAAATATCCCTCAAAGTAGCTTACGACCTTTCTGAATGGCTCAGATTCGGGATAGGCACGAGAAAAATGAACCAAGAATTCTTAACAGTTCTAAAGAAATACTTCAAAAAAGCAATACCCAGCCTCGCTTAAAATTAAGTGATTCTCATAATCAAAGGAGTGTAAGATTCAATAGAAATCTCTGGACAATTAATAGGGCCTGAAAAAATTCTTGTCGTGTAACTCAAAGCAGTTCCGAAAACACGCTTCGCCCCATTTAAACTAACAAAATCCATAACGTTCCTTATGCTCTGACCATTACTAATACGGTCCTCCATAACCAAAACCTTTTTCCCATTAAGAATATCACTCAACGATTCTTTACATAACCCGTTAGGAACTCTTACAACAGTGTCCCGTAAATAAAGCCGTGAAAACCTTAAAGGCAGAACTTCATCACAACCTGTTAAGTTCATCGCAAAGCAAGAAGGCTCGAAACCTCCAGTTTCAACACTTACAACTAAATCCACTTCCTCGTCAAAAGCTTTAGGAAACTTTTCTAAAAAATCGAAAGCAGACCCCATCCCCATTCTTAAATGCCTGGTTTTCGAAACAAAACCTGTTTTTAAACCAAAAACATCTTCAGGAACTAAACTCAACACTTCGCTCAAATAAGAATTAATAAACGGACCTTCTTCATAAAAACCCCGAGTGAACCTTCTACCGGCCTTGATTAAACCATTATACAGAAAAATATCATTTTCCCAACAACTTCCTTCAGAGAACAAGTGCTGAGAGAGAATCTGGCAAACACTGAAAAAACTTTCCCTGAAACTAACAGAATTTTCTTCAACGCGAAGCACATCGATTAGTTCGTTCAACTCTTTTTTCGCAGAACTCCTTGTATACAAGCTTCTTTTCATACTAAAAAAGTAATTTCCTGAATGACTTTTAACACTGCCGATTTTCGAAACCTTTTAAAAAACAAAATATTTCTCAAAAACAAGATGAAAAAAAAAGTTTTGATAACTGGGGCGAATGGTTTCATAGGCAAGCACCTGACTAAACACTTAGAAACCGATTATGAACTCCTGACTCCTTCAAGCGAAGAAATGGACGTCACAAACCTTGAAGACGCTATAAACACGACAAAAGATGTTGATCGTGTTTTTCACTTCGCAGCGAAATCCCATAGAACAGATTTTCCCAAAGAAAATATAGAAAAAGCAGAACTCGCAGTTAAAGAAAACGTTTCAGGAATAAACAATGTTCTAATGGCTAGCACAGCTTACAATGTTTCTTGGATATTATTTTCTTCATCAGCTCTTGTATACGAAACTTCTCCAACACTTTTAACAGAAGATTCCTCCTTCAGGAAGGATGAGCACCACTACGCGCGTTCAAAAATTCGTGGAGAAACTCTTTGCTCCAAGTACAAGATCCCGACATGCATTCCTCGAATATTCAACGGGTACGGCCCAGGCCAAGAACATCAGGAAAGAATCGTGCCAGATTTCATAAAAAAAGCCAGAAAAGGAAAAATTGACATATTCGGCGACGGAAGAGAACAAATAGACCTAATCCATGTTCAAGATATTGTTAAAGCAATGAAGTTCTTAATGGAAAAAAAAACTGAAGGAGTTTATAACATTGGTTCAGGAACGGGAACAACTTTCTTTGAACTGGCTGAAACCATAAACAGAATCGGAGGATTCAATGCAGAAATCATTGACAAACCCAAAGAAACAATTCCCGACCCGAGAATCGCGGACACGACCAAAATAAAAAAGCTCGGCTGGCAACCAGAAATAAGTCTCGAACAAGGCATAGAATCAATGCTATCTTGACCAAAACACTTAAATATTTGTGCAAGTTTCATGCACAATCATGAAAGAGTTTGAAGGTTTTATGGATGAGATTGGTCCGGAAAAAATTGTTTACGTCACTGATTACAAAGCAGGTTTGGAAGGAGTATTAGTGATTGATAATACTTTACGCGGGCCGGGCAAAGGAGGAATCCGTTTAGTTCCTGATATAAGTGTTAAAGAGGTTTTCGGCCTGGCTAGAGCCATGACTTGGAAGAACGCTCTCGCAGACATCCCGTTCGGCGGGGCGAAGGCAGGGATAAAAGCAAGCAAGACCGCCGATAAGGACAAGCTGTTGCGCGCATTCGCTCGACGACTCAAGAACTTAACAGGAGAGTATGTTGCAGGTCCTGACATGAACACCACGGAGCGGGAGATGGCTGCTTACGCGGACGAGTTGAAAGACCCTAAATCTTGCACTGGCAAACCATCAAGCATGGGGGGACTGCCCCACGAGCTAGGCTCAACCGGTTTTGGAGTGGCTGAAGCCACTGAAGAAGCTTGTAAAGTCTTGGGAATCCGGTTGGAAGGGGCGAGCGTTGCGATTGAGGGTTTTGGAAATGTTGGAACCTTCACAGCCCAATTCTTATCAAAAAAAGGGGTGAGAATAGTTGCTGTATCTGATTCTAAAGGAATGGTTTACAATCCGGATGGTTTGGACGTGAAAGAGTTAATCCACGTCAAAAAAGAGAAGGGAACAGTCACAGATTATCCCGCGGAAATAAGGGGTAACAAAGAATTGTTCGAACTTGACGTCGATATCTTGATTCCAGGAGCGCGACCTAACGTCATCCATGAAGGAAACTGGGAGAAAGTTAAAGCCAAGCTTGTAGTGGAAGCAGCGAACATACCGATACATCCAGAAATTGAGAAAAACTTACAGGATAAAGGAATTCACGTTGTACCCGACTTTCTCGCTAACGCAGGAGGAGTCATATCCTCATACATTGAATACATTGGAGGCGACGAAGAACAAATGTTCAAAACAGTCAAGGAAAAAATAGTTAACAATACAAGAGAAGTCTTCACCAGAGTAAAAGAAGGAGAATACTCAAGAGACGCGGCTCTTGAAATCGCGAAGCAAAGGTTGAAGAAATGAACGAGCTCAGAAGATTAATGGAACTGAATAAGACCGACGTTGAGGTATTGTTCGCCATAAAAAAAGGGATGTGCACGACAGCGAACAAGCTAACCAAAAAAAAGTGCAAGGATAGAAGCGTTATACAAAAAAGTTTGAACAGTCTTGTCAGAAAAGATTTAGTTGATAGAAGAAGCGAGTGCTGCGACCAGAAAAAAGGAAGGTATTATGTTTACTGCTCAAAAAAATCTAAAGAACTCGAAAAAATTGTTAGAAAAGAATCACAAAAACTTTTGAAAAGATGTTTGGAGGTGATATTATGATAGAAATTGTTGATTACTACGCTGACTGGTGCCCTCCTTGCAAGATTCAAGGACCAATAATGGACGAGTTAGATAAAGAGTTGGGAGGCGAAGCTAAAGTCAGAAAAGTGAACGTTGACGAATCACAAGAAGCGATAAAGATGGGCGTGAAAAGCATTCCCACCATAATTGTTTTCAAAGACGGTGAAGAAGTCAAAAGATTTATAGGTGTTACGCAAAAAGAAGACCTGTTGAATGAAGTCAAAAAACACGAGTGAAAAAACGTTAATTCTCTCATCAGGCAAATGCTCCTGGGGAAAATGCGTTTTCTGCGGTTGGGGAAGACTAGAATCAAAAGTAGACATTCACTGCGTCAAGAACGCTTTGGATAAAGCGTTGAACACGCCGTGCAAGCACGTCAAAATATTTGCTTCAGGCTCGGTCCTGGACGAGAAACAGTTTTCTGATAAGATTCTCAAGTACTTGGTGAAACTGGTTAAGGAGAAAGGAGTGAAGAAACTTACTGTTGAGTCCCGACCAGAATTCGTAACTAAGGAAAAACTGGATTTGTTCAAAGGCCTGAAACTCACTGTAGCCATGGGTTTGGAAACCAGTGATGACGCGCTTAGAAAGAGATTGGCTAAAGGTTTTACGAACAAGGACTTTTTGCGCGCAGTGCGCGTTCTCAGAAAATGGGGAGCAGGAGTTAAGGTTTACGTATTAGTCAACCCTCCGTTCGCCCAAAACGTTGAGAAGAGCTTGAAGCAAAGCGTGGAGTTCGCTGACAAACACGCCGACGAAATCGTGCTCATAAACACTTTTCCGCACGCCAACGCCCCCATCAATGAATTATGGCTTAAAGGGGAGTGGAAACCCCTTAACAAAAAAGAGTTCGAAGAGTTGGTCAAACCATTCACTAATAATAAGAAAATCCAAACAGATTTCTCGAACTTTGATTTTAAGCCCCGATTCCCCGAGCCAGCCAAGCAAAAAATTGTTGGCGCTACAAAAAAACAGTTGTTGCACCCGCACTTCAAAGTATGGCAAGATTACCTCGTGCGCTTGTACGAGCCCTCAAAAAATTACGCGTTGTTCATTCCATGCGCTTACAAAAAGCCTTACACGCATTCCAGAACGTGGAGAGCCATCAAGCGAGTCACTCGCAAGTATAGGGACTTACACTTAATTGCTATTTCAAATCCTGGTGTGGTGCCAGAAGAGTTCGCTGACCATTACCCTTTCAATTCTTACGACTGGCCTGAAAAAGAAGAAACGCCAGAGGTCAAGAAATTGTACATCAAGGTAATCAAACAAAGGGTGAAGAGCTATCTTTCAGCTCACGAATACGAAAAAGTTTTCGGTTATTTCAAGCCTAAGAGCGAGAGCTGGAAAGCCCTGAAAAAAGCGTGCGAAGAACTAGGAATCCAGTTAACACAATGCCTGAAACACGATTTGAACGTTAAGGGCGAGGAAGCACTGCAAGAACTTGACCAAACCCTGAAAATTTTTTTTTAGAGCCAGGTGTTTAATCCTTTCTGCGCAGGTTTTGAAGAAACAGTTTTCTCGTGTTTTTGTCCGAAATCAGCTTCTCCATAAACCCCATCAAAACCCGGCTTGATTCGAACTTTGTTCTCGCGAACCATCAAAACCGCTTTTGCCACATCGTCACCCAAAACCTTGGATAACTCGTGCTTCGGAACGTCTAACAATATCCCGTATTCCATCCCTAGTTCGCGAACAGCTTTCTCGTAAGCACTCCAAACAGTTTTCGTGCCCACACCCTTGCCTATCGCTTTGGAAATGATTTCCGCCAAAGGCAGTAAGTTTCTGAAAGGAATTGCTCCTTCAAGCTTGAAGCCTTTCGGGCGGTCAGCTAATTCTTCAATCCTATGCTCCACCCCGATAGTTAATCTGGAATGGCACTTCGGGCAAATCTTATTCAACTTCTTAGACTCGGCGGGAGGCATTGACACGCCGCAACCCCTGTGCCCGTCCCAATGATACTTGCCGTAAGCAGGGTCTGTCTCTATAGTGAACAAAAACTTTTCACGGTCTTTGCGCTTAATAGTGTTGTATAACGATTGATAAGTCAAGTCTTTGAACTCAAAAACGTTGGCTTCCCTGCCAACCCGGTGAGGCCAAGGACTATGAGCATCCGAGTTTGAGAGTAACGTCATGTTGTCGAGTTGTTTGACCCGCCAGTTCATCGCAGGGTCCGAGCTTAACCCGGTCTCCACGGCGAAAATGTGCTTCAACTGGTCCTGAAAACAATCTTTCATGGAGTCAAACCCGCTCATGCTCCCGAACATGCTAAACCACGGCGTCCAGCAATTATGAACACAAGCAAATTCGCTACAATAAGAGTTATCTTTTTCCACTTCTAAGTTATAGACAAGTCCATTAAACTCTTCATCTTGTATTTTGAGTATTGGCAAGTAAACATGATTAGTATCAACCCAACCGTGTCGCGTGTTTCTTTTTGTTTTGAATTTTCGGAATACTGGATCTTCTAATAAATCCAGTGACTCTTCATGAAAAGAAAGGTTACTAAAATGTAATGAATCCTGTTTTGCTTCAATAATTCTTCCTTCAAACACGTGATTGCCCCTTTTCGTGTGAGCTTCTGCTGAGTCAATTCTAATGGAAGGTATTATACCCAATTTTAAGCAAATAATTTTCATAGCATTAGCTAGTTCCCTTGAGGAGGTATATCCTTTATCGCCCCGCCACCAGCCGAGAAAAATTTGTTTTATTTTATTATAGGGTAAAAGGATTAATTCATGAGGTAAACTTTTATTAGGTGATTTTTGCCCATTTTTGTAAAGTAATTTGTGTAAAAATTTTTTTAAAACTTTAGAAAAAATAATTATTTCACAACTATTTCCTTTAATTCGTTTTTTATTTATTTCAATCCCGAAAATTTTTTTTATTAATAATTCAACGTCTTTGATGTATTCTTTTTCTTTAGCACTAAACGTTAATGAAATGCCGTCTTTCATTATAGAGCCTTCCGCTAAGAAATACCCGATAAACCTACAGAACTCAGTATCAACGCGTATGACATTATTTATTGATTTTGCATTTGAATTATCTAATCTTATTTTATCATTTTTTACAATGCCTGGAGAGGTATCACTTATTTTAATTATTTTTTTATCCTTTATCTTCGTAATTCTGGGAAAGAGAATGACATCTCCAACCTCTAATTCTTTGCAAGGGACCCATTCTGGTTTGTATTCTAAATAATATTTGTTCTTGCACTCTTTAAGTTTAGAACACTTTTCTCTACAGGTGCCTTTCGTCCATGAACATTTTTTATAAGTCTTAATAGCTAAAAAGGGGTGTTCAGGAGTAGTCTTTATTCCCATTGTGAAATAGAAAGGAATTATGTGTCTTAGTTTTCCGGTATATTTTCTCTTAAACACGTCAATAACTTTACGAAATTTTCCGGAATGGGATAATACTTTATTCCCTTTGCTTATTTTTTTTATTGATCGAACACCTATATCAGTAAGTATGTTTTCCGAGTCAGGCAGGCAGTGTGCTGGCACTATCATGGCGTCAGGCACGAGTTCAATGACTTTCTCAGTGAAGTCTATTGAGTTCATGCCGAGAATCGGTCTGCCATCAGCTTTCAAATTCCCTATTTTTCCGAGCATGTCCCTAACTTGGCTTGCCGCGCCAAGCGAAGGAAGAATGACTAGCAAGTGATTTTTTCTAACCTTACCTCCTTGGGAGTAAATGAGCGAGATTTCTCCACTAACCACGAACTTAACGCCGTCTCTTTCGTAAATGCCGTTTTCCCCGCCGCGCAGTGTTTCCTTCAAATGCTCAAACCATTGCGGGTGAGTGAAGTCACCTGTTCCATAAAGGTTCAAACCCTTCATCTTCCCGTACTTTACGAGATGAGGAATGTCCATGACATGAGAGCAGGCCCGACTGTATTTGGAGTGCAAGTGAAAATCAGCGTAAAACCTCATGAGCTTAACCAAGAGACACATGATTAAAAAATGTTTATATACAAAAAAGCTTATAAAAGTAAGATTGTTCTTACTAAATCATGATTGAAGTTGCTGTAACAAAACTGAGTTCCAAAGGACAAATAGTTATTCCTTTAAAAATGAGGAAAGACTTTGTTGAAGGTGAAAAAATAATCATAATCAAATCAGGAAAACAAATTATCATGAAAAGAATGAAAGATGCAGACAAGAATTTTGATGAAGATGTTGAATTTGCCAGAAAAACTGAAGAAGCCTTCAGAAAATACGAAAAAGGGGAATTCGTCGGATTGGATGGCAAAGACTTTCTCAAAGAACTAGAATTATGGTAATTGTTTACTTTGACCATTCTTTTAAGAAAAAAGTCAGTAAAATCAGGGACTGCCGATTTAAATCAAAACTAAAGAAAAAGATAAACAGAATAATCAGTAATTCAGAAATAGGGAATCCAATGAGGTTCGCAAGAAAAGGCACACGAGAAATTTATGTCCATACTTTTAGATTATCATACCGCTTTTTTAAAGAGGATGACAAAATAGTTTTTTTAAAGTTATATCACAAAAAGGGACAGTGACTTTATGCAAAGATTTTATAACAAATCAATGTTAAAAAAGTGTTCACATGCAAGACCTTAGACCTGTTTACGACGCTATAGCAAGTGCTTGGAACGTTTTCAGAACCAACCCCTTGCAGGAAGTCAAGGAATTCGTTAAAACGTTCAGGACCAAACAATGGTTCGTGGATTTGGGTTGCGGTAGCGGAAGAAACTTTCCAGCGCTCAAAAAATACAAGTTCGTTGCAATCGACTTCTCAAAGCAAATGGCCTTATTGGCCAAACAAAAACATGACTTGGTGATAGTCGCGGACCTTCAGGCACTGCCGTTCAAAAACGATTCTTTCAAAGGAGCTTTAATGATTTCAGTGATGAACCATTTCAAGAAACCGCCTTGGAAAGAGGTTAAGCGAGTGCTGAAAAAAAAGTCTAGAAGCTTGGTGATGGCTTGGAACCCTGAGCAACCCCGTTTTTCAGGATACCCTGAGAAAAAAGTGTTTTACGTGGGCTGGAAGCACGAAGGAAAGGTTTATAAGAGGTATTATCACTTATTTTCGCTTAAGGAACTTAAGACTCAGTTGAAGAACGAAGGTTTCGCAGTTCTTAAATCATTTCATAATCAAAAATTCGCTAAGAATTTAAGTTTAGAAATAACTAAAAAAACAATAAAATAAAAAAAAATAAAGTAAAATGAAAATTGAAATAATGGCTGTCGGAGGTTACGACGAAGTTGGTCGCAACATGACAGCAGTAAAAATAGGAGAAGAAGTAGTTCTTCTCGACATGGGTTGGAACCTGGAGAAAGTGCTAATGCATTTCGGCCAGTACGACCCAAGAAGACATTCCTTGCAAGACATGATAGACGTTGGGGCTTACCCGGACTATCAGTACATGGGAAGTTGGATTGATAAAGTAAAAGCGATACTTATAAGCCACGCGCACCTCGACCACATTTCAGCAATCCCAAAACTGGCAGGCGTTTTTCCAAACGCAGAAATAATTGGGACGCCGTTCGCGATGGAAGTGCTTAAAGAAAGCTTGAAACAAGAGCCGAACCCGATTCCTAACAAGATATTCGTGATGAAAGCCGGCTCGAAAAAAAAGGTTGGCAAAAACTTTAATGTTGAGTTCATACACGTAACGCATTCAACCCCTGATTCCGTAATGATCGCGCTTAAAACGCCTGCAGGAACAGTCCTGTACACAGGTGATTGGAAGCTGGACAACCAACCGATTCTTGGGAAGAGGACAAACATGCAGAAACTCAAGAAGCTTGGTGAAGAAGGAGTTAAAGTCCTGATAGCTGATACCGTCAGGATAGAAAGGGAAAGCAAAACTCCTTCAGAATCAATGGTTAGAGAAATGCTCAAAGACGTGCTATGGGGAGTTCAAAACCAAGAAAACGCCATCTTCGTAACAACTTTCGCCTCGCACATCGCGCGTTTAAAAACAATCAAAGACTTAGGCGAAAAAATGGGCAGAAAAGTGATTTTTCTCGGCAGGTCAATGGACATGTACATTAACGCGGCTAACCGCGCAGGCATAGTTGATTTGACTAAAGGCGCAGAAATTTATGGCAGAAGAAAAGGAATTGAAAGAGCTTTAAAACAAGTTATGAAACACCAAAGCAAGTATTTGGTCGTGATAACAGGCCATCAAGGAGAACCTCATTCAGTGCTGGACAGGATTTCCAGAAAAGAACTTCCCTTCACGTTTGACGAATGGGATACACTGATTTTCTCGTCAGAAATCATTCCAGCCCCGGTAAACCAGGCTAACCGCGCGGAACTCGAGAGACGACTAAAACCGTCTAAGGTTAGAATGTTCAAAGACATTCACGTTAGCGGGCATGCTGCCAGAGAGGACCACAGAGACTTACTCAAAGTCGTTCACCCAGAACACTACATCCCGTTCCACGGTGACATCAGAAAACTGGCCAGCGCAACTAACCTCGCTAAGGATATGGGTTACCAGCTCGGGAAGAGCGTGCACTTACTGCAAAACGGACAAAAAATTGAGATAAACTAAACTTTTTTAACCCACCATTTAGTAAAGAATAAAGTAAATGGTGGGCGAAGAAGAGAAAACCATTCTCAAGTACGCTTTGAAGAACGCGGTAGCGCATAAAGGCAAGCCAGCGATAGGACCAGTGATATCAGGCTTCCTCGGCGCGCACCCGAAGCTCAAGCACGAACTAAAAAAATTCTTGCCACTAATCCAGAAAACAGTCAAAAAAGTAGATGACTGGGGTTTGGAAAAGCAAAAAGAAGAACTGCTTAGAATAGACTCTCACGCGCTGGACAAGCGGGTCGAAGAGAAAAGGCTTTCACCCCTGCCCAACATCGTCGTGGGAAAATTCAAGACCCGCATACCTCCTGGAGTGGAGAAGTACTTGCACGTGGGCCACGCCATTTCTTTCATGCGCAACCACTTATACGCCAAACAATACAAAGGAAAAACTGTTCTCAGATTAGAAGATACGAACCCTTTGACAGCTAAGAAAGAGTTTTACCAACCCATTCGCGACGATTTGAAGTGGCTGGGCGTCAATTACTCCAAAGAAATAATCCAATCAAAACGATTAACTCTTTATTACGATAAACTGGAAGAGCTCATGAAAAAAGGCAAGGCTTACGTTTGCACTTGCACTCGAGAAAAAATAAAGAAAAACAGGTGGGATAAAGAAGATTGTGATTGCAGGCGCAACCCTGTTAAAAAAAACTTTGAGCTCTGGAAAAAAATGCTCGCTGACACGAGGGAAGGAAACGCTATTGTCAGGTTTAAAGGAAACATGAAAGACAAGGACGCTTCACTGCGCGACCCAACCATGTTCAGAATAATCACTCGCCTGCACGCGCTGACCAAAAAAAAGTATAGGGTTTGGCCTTCATACGATTTCGCAGCAGCGTTCGAAGACGGCTTTGAAAAAATGTCTCACGTCATCAGGACTAACGAGTTCGCCACCAGCCTTCAGAAAAAACTCATAGAAGAAATGGGCTTCAAAACACCTACCTACGTTGAATACGGCAGGTTCAGCATAACAGGAGCTGTTGTTAAGGGAAGAGACGCTCGCAAATTAGTTGAGGATGGAGTCGTGACGGGCTGGGACGACCCTAGAATGGCCACAATAGTTGGAATGAAGAGAAGAGGGATTGTGCCGGAAACTTTTGCAGCCCTGTGCTATGAAGTAGGGATATCAAAAGCTAAAGGAAAAATAGACATAAACTTTTTTTATTCATTGAATAGACGAGTGTTAAACGATAAAACGCTTAGAAAATTCTTGGTCCCGAACCCGAAGAAAATCATTGTCAAAAAAGCTCCAAAAAAGACTGCGGTGATCCCGAACCATCCGACACTCAAAAAAATGGGTTCAAGAAAAATAAAAACTGAAGGCGTGTTTTACGTTGACAAGAAAGACCTGAAAATTGGGAAAGGAGAAGTTATTCGTTTGAAAGACTTGTACAACATAAAGAAAGAAAGGGGTTCGTGGATTTACTCTGGCCAAGAACTAATTAGGGATTCTAAGAAGGTTCAGTGGGTCGCTCCTGAAGCGGTTGAGGTTACAGTGATTCACTGCGAACCATTACTGGTTGAGGGGGAGTTGAACATGAAAAGCAAGCTTCGCGAAGAGAAGTGTTTGGCAGAGCCCAGCGTCAAAAAACTTAAGGTTGGAAGCATTGTTCAATTCGAAAGGTATGGTTTCTGCCGTAAAGACGGGAAGAACGTTTTCATTTACTCGCACGATTAAGAAAACTCTCTATTTTTTCAACGTCTTCGGGCTTGCCGAAGTCAAGCCAATAACCATTCATTCTTACAACTTTCACCAATTTTTGTTCTGCCAAAACGTTTATTGCACTTGTTATCTCGTATTCGCCGCGCGGAGACAAACCAGTCCTGTTCAGGGCGTCGAATATTTTTGGAGTGAACTTGTATAACCCGACGTTGACCAGGTCTCCAACGAATTTTTTGGGTTTTTCAATAACTTTTTTCAGGTTTCCGTGTTCCTCGACAAGCACGCCGTATAGTTCTGGACGCTCGTTTTTCTTGCCTGCAACGTAGCAATAATCGTTTTTCTTGTCCAGTTTTTTCAAGTCTTTTGGACTGTAAAGATTGTCTCCCATCACAACCACGAATTCCTCAAGGTTCACAAATTTTTTAGCGCTTTTCACGGCGTCCCCGGTGCCCCTCGTTTTTTCCTGTTCAATTATAGTTATGTTGAACTCGCAGGTTTTCGCGTATTCTTTGAACACCTTTTTTTGGTAGTTCACTACTATCCCGAAATCGTTGTAACCAGCCTTTTTTAAGTCAGTGAGAAGGTAATGTAGGAAGGGTTTGCCTTTGATTTTTATGAAATGCTTAGGCTTATCCTTGGTCAGAGGAAGCATTCGAGTTCCTTTGCCTGCAGCGAGAATTACAACTTTCATTTGAGTTTAACTTTGTCCTGAAGGTTTTATAAAACTTTTTTAATAAGTGATTGTTTAATTAGTTCTTGATGAAGAAGCGTTTAAGAAAAGTAAGGAAGTCTAAAATCATGAAAGAGGAGTTAATTGCTGACGCGATTTTCCTGTTCATTCCCGCAATGCTATCATTCTTATTCGTATTCTTTTTCGATATTCATCACAGTTTTTACGAATGGCCATTCACTTTGAAGTTCATTTTTGATACGACATTCCCTTACATCATCTTCACTTTCGCAGGCGCGATAATCGGTTTCTTCATGATAAAACTGTTTTTGTACGGCCTAAAAGAAGAAGAGAAGACACCATAAGTTTTATAAAAGGAGGGAGAGGTTTAAGTAAAAAAAACCAATGAGAAGTCGTTTTCGAGGTTTTTTTCTTCGAATAGAAAAAAAAATCTTCGTGAATCGATTTAAGATTTGAGGTGAATTAAAACAATGGAAGTACTGAAAGAACTTTTGGAACAATCACTCGAAATAATTGAGATAGCCAGGAACTCTGGCGGCAAGATTAAAAAAGGTGTTAACGAAGTCACGAAAGTGGTTGAAAGAGGACAAGCTAAACTAGTGGTCGTGGCCAACGACATTGACCCGCCAGAAATAGTAATGCACTTAGACCCTTTATGCGAGGAAAAAGACATTCCATGCATTAAAGGCAGCACTAAAGACGAGATAGGCAATGCTTGCGGAATAGAAGTTCCTTGCGCTGCAGTAGCGCTAATGGAAGCTGGCGAGGCAAAAAAAAGATTGAAAGAACTTGAAACCAAACTTCAAGCGCTTAAAAAGTGAGTGTAGGAGAACAAGTAAATGCCAAAAATCGAAAAAGAAGTCAAAAAAGAAGTTGAAAAAGAGATTATAAAACCCGAAGCAGAAGAGTTTGAGGAATACGACGGTTCTTTTCCAGCAAAAGTGATAGAAATCATTGGTAGAACAGGGGTTCGAGGAGAAGTCACTCAAGTTAGGTGCAAGATATTAGCAGGCAAAGACCAAGGCAAGGTTATGCGCAGAAACGTTAAAGGTCCAGTAAGGGTTGAGGACATACTATTACTCAGGAACACGGAATTCGAGGCCGGCGCACTAACTGGCAGGAGAAGATGATCAAACATTACCGCTTAAGACAGGCGAAACCTAAAGAAGTGGATGATGTGATGAAAAAAGTTTCGCGACGCGTAGCCGAAGGATATTCTTTCTCAACAAAGGAAGAGTGTTTTCAAGTCGTGCTCGGCGAAAAAGTTTTCGTAATAAAAAAAGACGAAGTTTTTGTCGCTGAATCAATCCCTAAAAAAGAGTTGAAAAAGAAAACTTTGGAAATAGCCGAGAAAGCTTTTAAAGAAAAGTTATTCAAAGTTTACAAAGGAAAATAAAAAAAAAATGAAATGCAGTTTTTGCGGAAAAACCATAAAAAAAGGCACTGGAGTCACGCTACTAAAGAATGATGGTAAGACAATACCTTATTGTTCTAAAAAGTGTGAGCGCAACGCTAAGATTAGGAAGCCTTTAAAAGTCAAATGGGTCACTAAGAAAAAAAAAGAGTGAATTCTTGCGTTGGAGTTGCAAAAAGCTTATTAAACCAGCCGCGTTTCCTATTTTTTGATGATAATAGGGATTTCAGCTCAGCTTAAAGGGAAAGATTTGCTGAAGCACGAGGAAATTATCCCAGGGTTTAAGGATTTTAAGAACGTTAACCTGAACCTAGGAGTCCAAGGACTGAAATACGTTTTGCACAACCTAGAATCTTTTAACCATTTGAGAAAAAAGCACGGAATCCAATACTCTCTGACAATCAACATACCAATTGACTTAGACGTTGACATGATCTTCGATGAAGTGGAAACGCTTAGAAAAAACTTGAAGACAAACAACACGTCAATCAATCTCTTGAAGTCAGGCGTGGTAACGGATAAGGAAGGCAAGCAAGTCGTTCACCGCTACGAATTATACTCTTTCAAAAACGTGTTAAACAAGGCCAGCGCCTTGTCAAATAAAGGCTGGCACCTCGCCCTCCCGCAAGACCATTACCGGGCTAATGATTTCAGCATTACCGAATTGAAAAGTGCTTGCGACAAGCACAAAATAAAATTATTCACTGATTCCTCAAACCTGTCAGGTTGGAGGGAGAGCAAAGATAAAGTCATTGAAGTAAGTCTTCCGCGCTCCACATTAGTGTTCGCTAATAAGGCAGACGTGAAAAAGAATAAAGATTTCTTTGAGCACGTGGTTAAAAACAAGCAGCGCTACCTCATAGTTTTGAACTCAAGCGATTACGACGAGCTCGAAAAATTTAGGGATGAGTTATTCGGGTTTTGAATTAACCATTCTTAAAACTTTCTTATCACTTTCTTTGGTTAACATGGCTAACGCTTCAGCATAACCCACCCATTTTTGCTCCTTGTAACCATTCCCTGGACGAGTTTCTTGTTTTTCAATAAACATGCTAAAAACGTCATCCCAGCTTCGCCCATCATCCCAATGAATCTCACCCAAGTACTCGTAACGCTTAAAACCAGAAATGCCCGTGGCTTTTTTGGCTTCATTGATTCCAGCAGTGTACGGCTGCTCCTTTCTATCAACAGTTCCCCGGATTATTCTCCACCCTTTTTCATTCTTGCTCAGCAAGAATTCTTTTTTGCCACTGTTTTTAGCGTAAACAACGATTTTCACTGAACAATCCATTATCAATTAACACGTCCTTTCAAATTAAGATTTTTTAAAAGAGGGTAAGTAATCATTTAAAAAGATTATTGCTTTGACCTTCTTAAACACAGTTCTGAAAAAACTTTTTCCAAATTCCCTAAACCACCTTCAATAGTTTTTAAGCTCTCAACGCCGAACTCGTTAAGCAACCGGTCAAAAGGTTTACTGACATCGCTGACAGCTTCAGAATAACTTAAAACAAGTTCTCTGTTCGGAGGATAAGCTTCTTTGGGCGGCGCGCCAGGAATGTTATAAGTCTCAAAAAGCCAGTAAGCCACGCCTTTCCTATCCTCTTCAGCGAAACAGAACCGACTAAGACGAAAAGTGACTGGACTGCTGACAGCCCAAACATTCCTTTCTAAAGCATCGCGGAAACGATTAATGCCATTAGAACTCGTTTTCAATAAAATCGCCATTATCAAAGAATCCAAAATCAATACTGTTTATAAGAATTGTTATAATTAATCAAAACATTTTTTAAGCAAAAAGAATGAGTAATCTTGAATAATGGCGAAGAAAAAAGAGTTAGGCATTCAATCCAAAAAAGAGAAAGATTTCAGTAAGTGGTACACAGAACTGATAAACAAAGCAGAACTAGCTGATACTAGATACAACGTCAAAGGATTTGTGTGCTACATGCCATGGGCCACGAGAACAATCAAAAAAATGTACGGCAAGTACGAAGCAGAACTGGAAAAACTAGGGCATGAACCACTCACCATGCCCTCAGTGATACCTGAACGAAACTTCAAACTAGAAGCAGAACACGTGGAAGGATTCTCGCCAGAAGTGTTCTGGATAACGCACGCAGGCAAAAAAAAGCTTGATGAAAGATTAGCGCTAAGACCAACAAGCGAAACCGCGCTTTACCAAATGTACTCGCTATGGATTCGCAGTTACAAAGACCTCCCTTTCAAGCGCTACCTGTCATGTCAAGTGTGGAGAAATGAAGGAACCACTAGACCCTTCCTCCGCGCACGCGAATTCCACTGGATAGAAGCTCACAACGTGTTCGCCACCATGAAAGACGCCATGGCGCAAGTCCATGAAGACATGAGAACAACCCATAAACTGCTTGAAGAAGAGTTCGCGATACCAATCATGTTCTTTCAAAGACCTGCATGGGATACTTTTCCAGGAGCAGTGCACACTTACGCTGCGGACGCGCTAACCGAGTCGGGCAAAGTCATACAACTACCAAGCACGCACTTACTCGGAACCAACTTTTCAAAACCGTTCAACGTGACATTCACAGACAAAAACGGAAAAGAAAGATTAGGGTTCATCACGTGCTACGGCCCAGCAATAAGCAGGATATACGGGGCGATGATAGCCATCCTCGGCGATGACCAAGGACTCATACTGCCATTCGACTTATCTCCTGTTCAAATAATTATAATTCCCATACCTTTCAAAGGAAAAGAACAAAAAATTCGAAGAGAATGCGAAAACATCAAAAAGTTATTCGAAAACAAGTACATCACAAAAGTGGATTGGAGTGACGACAAAACGCCAGGCGAAAAATTCAACCACTGGGAGATGAAAGGCGTGCCAATCAGAATAGAGATAGGGCCAAAAGACTTGGCGAAAAAACAGGCAGCGGTCGTTAGCAGGCTAGACGGTAAAAGAGAATTCGTCAAGAAAACAAAACTGGAAGAACACGTGAACAATTTAGCAAAAAATTACACTGCAAAACTGAAAAAAAGACACGCTCGCAGGTTTACAAGCCTGGTCAAAAAAACGAGTGCGCTCAAAGAAGTTAAAGACGCCTTGAACGCTGGAAGGATAGCTTGCACAGGGTTCTGCAGCATAGACCTTGACGGAGTGAGTTGCGCTGAAACAATAGAAAAAATGGGAGGACTGGTTAGAGGCAAAAAAATAAGTGGGGAGAAAAACAAGTTCAAAAAATGCGTTGTGTGCGGCAAACCAGCCAAAGAAACCGTTTACATAGCGAAAGCATACTGATGAAAAAAAAATGATTGAAAGAACACTCGTACTACTGAAACCTGACGCCATCCAAAGAGGGTTAGTCGGGGAAATACTCCAACGCTTCGAGCAAAGAGGGCTTAAAATCGTGGGCATGAAAATGGTATGGCTCAACAGGGAATTTACCGAACAGCATTACGCAGAACACGTTAAGAAACCATTCTTCCAAGAACTCGCGTCATTCATAGAAGAAGGACCTCTCGTCGCAATAGTTGTTGAAGGACTAAAATCCATAAGCGCGGTCAGAAAAATTGTTGGCACCACCCGGCCAGAAGAAGCCCTGCCAGGCACGATAAGAGGAGACTACGCTCATTATCTCATCAGGGGTCAAAACTTGGTTCACGCGTCAGCCAACCAGAAAGACGCCAAAAAAGAAATAAAGCTCTGGTTCAAGGACAAAGAAATGCACTCGTACCAGAGAGACGACGAGAAACACACCACAAGATAAAAAGAACTAAAAAGTAAAATTTAAATCTTGTCTAAGCTTTTTGAATAAAATTATTTAACCAACAAATGTTCTAAACCAGTAAAGGAATGGGAACTTTCATCAAAAAACTAGAAAAATTTGACGGTCCAAAAAGCGAAGCACTAACAATAACCGTGTCCGGACTCGCGGGCTCTGGCAAAACCACGATAGCCAAAATAATCGCGAAAGAAACCGGGCTAGAATACGTTACAGCTGGAAAACTGTTCCGCGATAAGGCGAAACAAGAAGGAATGACTTTAGAAAAGTTCTCGGCAACCCGCAACCCAAAAGTGGACTTGGAACTCGACAAAAAAATGCTCGAACTCGCCAGAAAAGGAGGCGTCGTCCTGGACGGCAGAATAACCAGCTGGACTGCAGGCACGCACGCTCAAATAAGAATTTACGTCAAAGGAGACGAACAAGAAATCGCTATAAGAGTCGCTAAAAGAGATAACAAGCCCTTTAAACAAGCCCTTCGAGACGTTAAAAGAAGAAACAAAACAGACGTGAAAACATACAAAAAAATTTACGGGGTGAACGCGCAAGACCAGAGCATTTACCACTACGTTCTTGACAATTCTTTCCCAACCTACGCGGAAATCAAAAAATTATCCCTCTTACTATCCAAAATACTGAAAAAAAAGTTTTCAAAACTTTTAAAAACACCCATGAAGAAATAAATAAAATATTCCTAGGAGGTTTTGCGAGGTGACCAATCATGACCATAAGACAACCCATAATATCTATGCTCGGTCACGTAGACCACGGCAAAACAAGCCTACTTGATCTAATAAGACAAACAACGCTGCAAGAAAAAGAAGCTGGTGGCATAACTCAATCCATCTGCGCAACCGAAATTCCGATAAAAGTGATAAAAGACTTGTGCGGAAACCTCTTGAAAAAATTCAGGTTCAACCTAAAAATTCCTGGCCTACTTTTCGTAGACACGCCAGGCCACAAAGCTTTTACCAATCTGAGAAAACGCGGCGGAAACCTGGCGGACATAGCGGTTCTCGTGGTGGACGTGAGCGAAGGTTTCAAACCACAAACCATTGAAGCAGTAGAAATACTCAGGGCAAGCAAGAGGCCTTTCATGGTCGCCGCGAACAAGATAGATTTGATAAGCTCCTGGAAGAACACGAAAAAAAAATCGTTCCTTGAAGCAATAAAAGAACAAAACGAATACGTTCAAAAAGAAATAGACAACAGGGTTTACCAAATCCTCGGCTCGCTCGCGGAACTCGGGTTCGAAAGCGACAGATTCGATAGGGTAGAAGACTTCAAAAAAACGGTCAGCATAATACCTGTAAGCGCGACCACAGGAGAAGGGATAGCAGAACTATTAACCTTGCTGTCAGGACTGTCACAAAAATACTTAGAAGGAAGACTAGACGTGGACACAAAAGGATGCGCGAAAGGAGTGGTCTTGGAAGTCAAAGAAGAAAAAGGGCTTGGCAAAACCTTAGACGTCGTGGTGTACGACGGCAGATTGGATGAAGGAGACATGATAGTCATAGGCGGACTGGAAGGACCGGTCATAACCAAAATACGCTCACTGCTCAAACCAGCTCCCCTCATGGCGACCAGAGAAAAAGGATGCAAGTTCAGCAGAGTGAAAAGCGTGACTGCAGCAGCAGGAATAAAAATTAGTTGCTCAAATCTGGAAACAGTGGTTGCAGGGATGCCGATAGCGGAAGCCACTCCAGAACTCATAGAAGAGGTCAAGAAAACCATTGAAAAAGAAGTTAAAAGCGTGCTAGTAAGCACTGACAAATCAGGGATAATCATCAAAACAGACACTCTTGGCTCAGCAGAAGCGATCATAAACCTGTCCAAATCACAAGAAATACCGGTAAGGAAAGCAGGAATAGGAAACATAACAAAAAACGATGTTATGGAAGCGCTCAACTCCAAACAAGAAAACAAGTTTCACGCAGCGATCTTCGGATTCGACGTGAACACGAACAAAGACGCTGAACAACTAGCCCAAAAACACGGAATAAAAATTATACTCAACAACATAATATACAAGTTATTAGACGATTACCTGGAATGGAAAGACGAAGTGATAGAGTCAGAGAAGAAAAAAGAGCTTGAAAACATTGTTTACCCAGCCCAAGCCAGACTGCTACCAGGATACGTTTTCAGACAAAAAAATCCCGCCGTAGCCGGCTTCGAAATCATAACAGGAAAAATAAAGCCAGGATACAGGCTCATGACGGAAGACGGCACCAAACTAGGAGAAGTGAAAGGGATACAAAAAGAAAGCAAAAATGTGGAATTAGCAGAAAAAGGAGAAAAAATTGCTTTATCCATAAGCAAAGCAATAATAGGAAAAAACTTGCAAGAAGGAGACACCCTGATAACAGACATGCCAAAGAAAGATTTCTTATTAATAAAATCAAAGCTTAAACAATTCCTGCCAGAAGAAGACGTTGAAACCGTTAAAAAAATATTGAGCATCAAACGCAAAAAAGACCCGATGTGGGGAATGTAGTCACTTAAAAGTAACAAAAAGATTTATAAATGCTTGAAAAATTGATTCTAATATGGGAATAAAAGAGATGATAAGTTATTCTGGACCAGCGAAAGAAGAAGGTTATCATGGAATAACTCAGAGCCCTTACATCGCTTGCTTGATAAATGATTTGCCTAAAGGGGTGGGCGTTTTAGGTATTGGGCAGAGGACAGGGATAATGGATCTTGACATGCTATCAGGTTTTTTCTTAGCTCTAGGAATATTTTCGGATGACATAAAAGGATTTAGTTACAGTGACTCGGTTGTTGTCTCAAGACATGAAGGTTCGCGTTTAGAAGCATGGCTTATAGCTGACAAAAATGGTTCTGTGAAATTAAAAAGAGATAGGCAAGAATTAAGCGCGTTAATTGAAGGACTTGAGGAGAATTGGGAATTCCTTAAAAGAATTGACCAAGGAAAAGGCGACATAAGAGGGGTAAAAGAATTTAATTTTGATGTTGTTAAAAGATTTCCTTTTAACACAGTTAAATCTTCGGATAGGTATTGTCCAGTAACCACTGCAAAAATAGAACAACTTGAAAGAGAAGTTCCTTATTGTAAAGGAGGAACTAGTGAACTGTTTGGGGTGATTATTCCAGCATTGGACGGAAAAAAATCAATTGAAGAAGTGATGGACTTATTTGATGGAAAGGTCTTGCAGAAGGACAAGCCAGTAGAAGAATCAGATGTTTTAGGAGTCATTGATTCATTATTTAATTATGATCAATTAAGCTTTGAAACAAGAATTCTCGAAGGAGATAAAATAAGATTGATTAAACCCTTCACACCAGGACAAGCTCAACACTGGGGAGAATTTTTTTCTGTTGGAGAAATTATCACAGCAGATTCGACGGCTCATGGTTATTGGAATGTATTAAATCAATTGGTGAAAAGCGGTCAAGCCGAAATCATTTGAAAGAAAAACCTTTAAAAAACCCTGTCACACAATTCTAACCATCTGAGGATGAAAAAGGCCTCGGGAGTGAAAACATGAAACTTATTGTATCATTAAAAAACGGTAAATCATACCAAAAAGAATTCGAAACTCACGGCAAACTTCTAAACAAAAAGATTGGCGAAAAATTTTCAGGCGAAGACTTCGGCCTAAAAGGCTACGAACTGCTCATAACAGGAGGCAGCGATAAATCCGGTTTTCCACTGAGAAAAGACGTTCGCGGAACCCGAAGACAAAGAGTCCTGCTCTCAGGAGGCGTTGGCTTCAAACCCAAACGAAAAGGCGAGCGAAGAAAAAAAACTGTTAGAGGAAACACGATAAGCGAGGAAGTGATTCAAGTCAACACTAAAAGCGTGAAAGAAGGCAAAGAAAAAGTTCCAAAACTCTGGGGCGTAGAATCCAAACCCGAGAAAGAAACTAAATCTGAAGAAGTCAAGAAAGAAGAGCCTCAAAAAGAGAAAACAGTCAAAAAAGAGGAAGCTAAACCTAAGGAAGATGAAGTCAAGAAAGAAAAAGTGAAGGAAAAGTCTAAGCCTAAAGAAGAACCTAAAAAAACATGGGAAAATAAAGAGTGATGAAAGAACCAGTGCAGCCTGAAATGAACATTGGAACCGTCGGCCACGTGGACCACGGCAAAACAACCTTAGTCCAAGCTCTCACCGGAAAGTGGGCTGACACTCATTCAGAAGAGCTTAAGCGAGGCATAACCATAAGATTAGGGTACGCGGATTTAACCATTCGAAAATGTGAAAAGTGTGAAGGCCCGGAATGTTACACCATCAAAAAAAAGTGTCCGAAACACGGCACTCCAACGACTCCGCTAAGAAAAGTTTCTTTCGTTGACGCTCCAGGCCACGAAATGCTCATGGCAACCATGCTTTCAGGAACCGCTATGATGGACGGAGCATTATTATTAATATCTGCGAGCGAGGACTGTCCCTGCCCTCAAACCAAAGAACATTTGATGGCGCTCAACATTTTAGGCATTGATAAAATAATCATAGTTCAGAACAAGATAGACCTCGTGACTCAAGAACAAGCCCTGAAAAACTACAAGCAAATAAAATCCTTTGTTAAAGGAACTGTTGCGGAGAACGCGCCAATAATCCCTGTAAGCGCGCAATTCGGGACCAACATTGATTTACTACTTCAAACCATTCAGAAACACTTAACCACCCCGAAAAGAGATCCTAAAAAAGAACCTATCTTTGTCATTGCCAGAAGTTTTGACGTCAACAAACCCGGCAAAAAACCTGACGAGATCTTAGGCGGAGTTCTTGGAGGAACACTAAAACAGGGAAAACTCAAAACAGGGGAAGTGTTAGAAATCAGGCCAGGAATTAAAGAAGGCGAAGAGTACAATCCAATAAAAACCAAGATAACATCGTTAAACACTGGCGGCCACGAAGTAAGTGAAATCAGTCCTGGCGGGTCAATAGGGATAGGCACGCAACTCGACCCTTACTTGGCAAGGTCTGATTCTCTTGGAGGAAACGTTGCAGGTCTCGCTGGAAAACTTCCGCCAGTAAGGAATTCGATAACAATTGAAGTTAATTTGATGAAACGCGTGGTCGGAACGAAAAAAGAGCTTAACGTTGAACCCTTAAAAATGAACGAGCCAGTGATGATAAACGTCTGGACGTCCAAAAGCTTAGGAGTGATAACAGGCATCAAAGGCAAAACCATTAAAATGCACTTGAAAATCCCTGTGTGCATTGAGAAAGGCGAAAAAATAGCGTTGTCCCAGCATTTTGGAAACAGGTGGAGACTCGTAGGCTACGGCGTGATAAAAGAGTAAATTTAATATTTCAAACATTTCTATAGATTACTCCAATGAAAAAAATTTTTTCTGCAGTAATTCTTCTCGTGTTTTTATCTGGTTGCATTGACTCAATGAACATTTTTGGCGAAAAAAATCTTCGAGAAAACGTTTTCACCATAACCCTTAACCCAAATGGAGGAATCAGCCAGGATTCAATAACCATCAACCAAGGCGACACCATCAAATGGATTAATCAGGATTCTCGACCTCACAAGATAAAGTCCGGTTTGTTCGAGTCCCCCACCTTGAACCCTGGAGAAAATTTTGAGTACAAATTCGAAATTAAAGGAAACGTTACTTACTCGTACACCACTGGAACAGGTAAAATAGTTGTGAACTAAACTTTTTCGAGTTTAGGTCCTTCCCGCGAGTCTTGAACCTTCCATCCCAAACCTTTAATCTTGTCTCGCAGGGCGTCAGCAGCAACCCAATCCTTCTTCTTTCTCGCTTCTTCTCTTTCTTTTATGAGCTTTAAAACTTTTTTGGGCGCACTCCCCTTTTTCAAAGATTCCGCGAGTTTTAAACCGAATATCTGGTCAAAATCCAATAACAATTCTACTTTTTCTTTACTTCCAAGGTCCTTGGCTTTCACGACACTCCACGCTAAAGCTAGCGCGCTAGGCAAATCCAAATCATTGTTAACGCGGGCATCGAATTTTTTAACATATTTTCTCTTATTGTTTTTATTCGGCTCGTTAAGCTCGTTTAAATGCTTAATCTTGCTTCGGAAACTGTTAAGAGATTTCTGAGCGTTTTCTAGAACTTTCCACGAGAAAGAGAGCTTGGAGCGATAATTAGCTGTAAGGCATAAATACCTGTAAGCCAGCGGGTCAAAACCTTTGTCAACCAAGTCCTGCACTTTAACGAAACTTCCCGCGCTTTTGCTCATCTTGTCTTTTTGCATGATTAAGAACGCGCCGTGCAACCAGAATCTAACCCAAGGCTTCTTCCCAGTCGCGGCTTCTGATTGAGCAATCTCGTTAGTGTGATGAACTTTGATGTGGTCTTCCCCACCGCAATGAATGTCAAACTGTTCTCCTAAGTACTTGATGCTCATGGCACTGCATTCCAAGTGCCATCCAGGGAATCCTTTGCCCCAAGGGGATTGCCATTGCATGATATGGCTGGGCTGGTTCGTGATCCACAGCGCGAAATCCCAGGGTTTCTTGCGCTCTTCATCAACCTTAACTCGCGCCCCAGCTTTCTGCGCTTTTAGGTTGAGCTTACCAAATTTAGCGTAGTCTTTGAACTTTCCAGTGTCAAAAATTAATCCTACAGAAGTTTTGTAAGCGTAACCATTCTTCTCAATTTTTTTGTT
>JAFCDO010000016.1:0-16077 GCA_017609605.1 Candidatus Parvarchaeota archaeon | reverse complement strand
TTTTTTAAAACTTGTTGTTTGAAAAAGAATTATAAACCAGAACAGAACAAAATACTACCTGATTGATTATGGCAAAACAAATGGTTGACGAGTGGATGAAAAGCGTGGACGAGTACTACAACAAGGTTCGCAAAACCAAAAAAAAATTCTTGAAAGGCGAAAAAATCGGGGATGACAACGTAATAAAAATTTTGTACGGAGGCATTTACTTCGGCACTTTCTTAAGACACTATTTCATCACACCTAGATACGGTTACCAAAAAAAGAGGATAACTTATTTGAGAGATTTGGCGGAAGAACTGGAAACAATTCATTCAATGGTACTGCAATTCCACAAAGACATTTTCATGAACAGGTTAGAAGCGTGGAAACAACAAAACAGCGACCGAAAAATTCGGCGGGGCTGGGATGACATTAAGAAAAAAATAGAGTTAGATAAGGATTGGAACAAAAGAGCGAGCAGACAGTACGGCGACCTCATAAAAATGCGGGAAAAAAACCCTGCAATGCCGCTCGCGATAGCAGGGTTTGGGCCGCTAGTCAGAAACATTATTGCACCTCAAACAGGCTATCCGCAACCAAGCTTCCAAAAAGAAGTGAACGAGAACTTAGAAAGATTCTTAGAAATATCCGAGGCATGCGTCAAACAAGTTGCTGGCTCGCAAGACACTTCCTTGCAAGGAAAAATAGCTGGCAATGACAAGGTTATTGACGTTACATTCATAATTTCAGGAGCAATACTGATATCCGTTGGACTAGGATTGTTCAGCATAGGGCTCAGCTTCGCGCACAGCATGATAAAACTGTTTCTAACAAAAAATGAGAACCAGAACAAAGAATTCTACGAAGAAATCCTAGAAAAATTCGTGCAAATAATCCATTTATTCAAAGCCGTTTTCGCGCAAATGAAATTCTTCGAACAATCCTACGCTTACCAGAACAACGAATTCTACCTGCAAGGCCAAGCAGAAAAAGTTTTCGACACTTGGGAAGAAATCCGGTTAGCCACGGACACCATGAAAAATCTTCGCCTGAAAATAAAAGACAGGTTCGTGAAAAGAAAAGTCAAAGAAGTGATCAAAGAATTTGACAAAAAAGTGAATGAAGGAAGTGTGGGGCAGGACACGCTCTACGACATTCAAACAATAGCTAACGAAGAAGCGGCCTGGCTACACGCTCGCTCACAGCAGCCACCCTCAGCGTATGCCTAAAAAAATTGGTCAATCAGTGTTCCGTCAACCGTTTCCTTGAAAAAACCAATTGGTTTTTTTTTGGGGAGCCAGAAATCCACTCAAAACTAAAATTTTGGTGTCCCAAAAAACTTTTTTGGTTTTTTGAGGATTTTGATTTCCTAGCTTTTGGCAAAAAAGGGTTGGGAGTAAATCATATAAGACAGAAACACCTTATTTTCTAAACATGGATGATGTTAACATAATTCTAAAAAAAGAGATTAAAGGAAGACGGCCCGCCCTCATAGAAGGTTTTTCAGGAGTCGGCCTGGTAGGGGTTATAGCCGCGCAATACTACGCGGAAAAACTTGGTGCCGAACTCGTCGGGCACATAGAATCACCAGAACTCCCTCCAATGGCAATCCTGGTTGATGGAGTGGTAAAGTATCCTATCAGGGTTTACTACAGCAAAAAACATAATCTGATTATCCTAGGAAGCGAGTTCCCAGTGCCAAAAAGCATGGGGTACAAGATAGCTAAAAAAATAGGGAAGTGGGCGAAAAAAAAGAAAGTCAAAGAAGTAGTGTGCCTGGAAGGAATCAAAGAAATAGAAGTTGACGGCAAAAGCGACGTGTTCTGCGTGACCACCAACAAAGGAGTGGAAAAAAAAATGAAAGAACTGGGGCTTAGAAAACTCAAAAACGGGATAATCGTGGGCGTGAGCGCAATCCTACTTTTAGAATGCGAATCACAAAAAATACCTGCTACCTGCCTCATGTCAGAAGCGCAATCCAACTTTCCCGACGGTGTGGCAGCAGCCAACATCATCGAAATACTGAACAAGATGTTCGGAACCAAAGTTGACACTAAACCTCTTGAAAAACAAGCCGTAAAATTCGAAAAACAGCTCAAAGACTTCACGAAAAAAATGATGACCTTAAAAACCAAGAAAAAAGACGGGAGCGTGACCATGTATGGATGAAAAAGACGTTAAAAAAATATTGGAATCAATAAGCCTTGAAAAAAACCATTTAATCGAAGCAATACTGTCCCTCTTCGCGGACAAGCAAACAGGCGCGAGCGTGAAACTAAAAGAACTCGAAATAAACCTGGGAGACTACCAGATAATACTGTCAGGCGACGTGGGGTTCAACGTGAAAACAAGGAGGAAAAAAGAATGATAACTCAAATAATCCACTACCTGAAATCAGGCGACGTGAACGTTATAATCAAGAAAAAAGACAAAGAAATACTGGAAATAGATCTTAAAGGGGAAAAAGTTGACACGAAAATACTTGATTTTGTGGGATTACTCGAAATGATTGACGACATTGCACCAGAACTACTCGAATTCATCGGGGACGTGCTAAAAAAAGGATACGGTTTCAAACTAAAATAAAGATGATGCGACTAAAAATGCTGGCGATTATTCTAATCCTTCTAGCCTTCACCCCAATGATAAAACTGAGGGTCAGTCAAGAAAACGGGGGGTGGGAAAACCTTGAAACAACCATGAACGTGGTGCAAGGACTATCAGCCCAAAACCTGTTATTCCTGGCCAGCACTGAAAGCGTCAACACGTATACCTTATCCCATTGGGATGGACAAAAATTTTACTGCAACGAAACCAGAAAAAGTCACGCCTTGGACTGCACTCAACACGCAATAACAATCCTTAACACGACAGGAGGGTTAGAACTCAGTGAAAACATGACAGGACAGATAACCAGTTCAGCGGACACGTATTACGCGGAAAACAAGGACGAACCCTGGTTCGGGCCAACCCAGATAAGACAATATCAATTCATAAAAAAAATGTTCAACCAAACCCCTGCCTTGGACGCTGAAAACATTCTTAACAAGTCTTGGACAGGAACAGCTTTCGCGGAATACCAAGGGGGAGAAGACCCGACCCCTAAAGCAACGTACAACGCAATACTCTTTCTCAAAGACCATGGCAAAAACTTTACCATAATTCATGAGTTCACTGGCGGCGACCACTACTCAAAAAAAATACGGCAAGAACAGGGAATACAAGAACAAACCAGTTCCAGCATGATAATGGAATTCGTCAAGATTTATGCTCCTCCAACCAGGTTCACTAGCATAAACGATGAAGGGATAGCGTTACAAGAACTGAGCAACTCAAAGTTCTCTATAATCTTAATAATGGTGGTAATGCTCGTACTGGCAATACTTTTCTGGAACATCTAAAAATGAGGACAATCATCTTTGACATGGACGGAACACTAATCGATTCCGCCAGAACACACGCGAAAGCGTTCAAAAAAGAATTAGCAGGGCTAGGGCACGTAATTCAAGAACAACAAATATTGAACTTGTTCGGAATGCACGCGCACCAAATCATAAAAGAAATAGCTCCACTCGTGCCTGAAGAAAAAATTCTGGGTTTAATCCGAGAAAAAGACAAGCTTTACAGAAAATACTTGGAAAACGGTGAGGTCAAGCTCAACCCAGGAGTCAAACAAACACTTAAAGAACTGAAGAGAAAAGGGTGCACGCTGTGCGTGGCGAGCTCGGACACTCGCAAGAACTTGCTGTTAGACATAAAAGTGTTCGGGTTGCAAGAACTTTTTGACGTGATAACCAGTGCTCAAGAAATAGTTCACCCAAAACCCCACCCGGAACAATTACTCCTAACCGCTCGCAAAGCAGGGGTGAAGCCAAAAAACTGTGTGATGGTAGGTGATTCGGAGTTCGACGTCACTGCAGGGAAGCGCGCAAAAATGAAAACAGTACTGCTTTCCGGAACATTGAAAGGAAAAGAAGCTCGAAAAACAGGGGCTGACCACGTGATAAAAAAAATGAAAGAATTGTTAAAAATACTATGAACCCGGTAATCATATTTGTCGCAACACTCATCCCAAACTGGATGAGACAACTCTCTTATTACATAGCTCACAAAAAAACGGGTCAGACAAGTTTCTGCGAGAGCGCGGAAACGCTCTGGATGATGAAAACAAACAGATATTATCTAGGATGGCTGGAAGAAGTGGGTTTCGCCGTTCTCTGGACCCTAGCGTTCCTTCAGGGATGGGCTTTCCTAGCGTTAGGATGGGTTTTTGACGCGTTACAAGACGTGATGATTGCTTCACTAACACCAAGAAAATCTCCTTTCAAACCATTGGGAAACTTTTGGACCAGAGAACTGGTCAGAGAAGTAATCATTCCTTACTTTATTGCCGGCCCATTGCTCGCCTTGCTCGCATTGTTTGTAAACGCACCTTCTTTTAAAGAAGCTGCACCAAGAAAAATTTTTCCAGTACAACACTTCTGCAAAAAAATATGAGTTGGTATTAAGATTTGTAAATCTTTTCCAATTGGACCCCGATAGCAATCCTCTCACCAGCGAAAGGATTCGGGTTGTATATACCCAAAGTGACTGTTTCTTCACCTGCTTCAACGACCTCAGCTTTTATCTCGCTTTCAAAACTCTTGCCCATAAAGTCAACCATGTCGCCTGGCAAAGAGACAATGCTTCCGTTAACAAGTTCAGTCCCGTTAGTCACGTTAATGAATTCCTGAGCAGACATGGTTATTGTCCCGATTATCACGTTTGCAGGACCATAAGCCAATTGAGGTACAACTATTGCTACTCTGTACTCGCCTTCTTTCATGGGACCTTCTTCAGGGCTTGCTGAGTTCTGTTTGCCCAGTAAAACCCAGTTAATTCCAGGTATTGGTGCTTGGCTGGAGCCGACTTCGAACTGGTATGGCTAACAGGATTAGGATTAAAGGTGTCGCGAACAACAAATCTTTTCTCATTTTTTTCAAATAATCACAAAACCTTTTTTTTCTTATAAACGTATTGGTTTTATCAATAGTTTCTTGTTAAGAAACATTTTTTCGCACGTGATGTACGCAGTGTCAAAGAAAAATAATGCTATGAAAGCCCATTGCCCAGTGACAGCTATGAACGCGAGAGTAACGATTTCTAGCAATGTTCTCTGCCTGAAAAAGAATTTCAGTTTTTTATTGCGAATCTTTCCCGCGTCAGCCCAATCACTCATCACTTCATCAAGAATAGCTGGTATAAAAAAAATCCAGAATAAAACGAATTCTGACGACAAGTAAAAAATCGCGAAAAAGAAAACTATTAGCACTGTAGAAAAATAGACCATTGAATCCAGTTTTTTTGTCAATAGTACTGCAAGAATTATGCTAATCATCAAAGGCAATAACTCCAAATTATTGACTAAAATAAGAGTGCATGAGACTGCCGCGACCAAGCCGCTGGTGAAAGCCCAGAAGTTCGGACGAGAAATTTTTAAGTGATTGTCAAGAATCATGTCAGCGAACTTTATGGAAAAACCCATGATAAAAGAAAGAACCAGTAAGCCGGCAGTAATCATTGCTGTTTAACTCTTAAAAACTCCCAATTTATAAAACATTGTGTCACCAAGATGCGAAGCGTCGTTAAGCATTATGAGATGACCCTCCCCATCTTCCACTTCTATCACGCTCAAACCCGTGTTGTATAAACGAATTCTGAAAGCGTCAACAATGTCAACCCCGAAAAAATAGTTCAATAAACCGCGAATAATTACTCCATGAGTCACTAAAAGAACTGTTTTTCCCACACTTTTTTTCAGCAATTTTTTGATAAATTCATGACTTCTGCTCACCGCTTGATTGGTGCTCTCCCCTCCAGGGTAAACGTGATCAGGGTTTTTCTTCAACTCAAAGAAACCAGGGTAAGCCTTTTCAACTTCTTCCCCGTTCATCCCGGCTAGTTTGCCGTTGCGCCTCTCAACCAATAAGTCGTCAAAAATAATGTCTTCGCCCTGAGCCACGGTTTCTGCTGTTTGCTTCGCCCTCAGGAAAGTGCTTGAATAAATAACGTCCAAATCCACTTTTTTCAACCTCTCCGCGAGGAGTCGGGCCTGCTCAAAACCAATTTCGTTTAAGGGCTCGTCCACTGGCTGGAAAAAACCATTAAAATTTTTTTCAGTTCTACCATGCCTCGCAAGAATAATGGTTGTTTTCATAGCGCCCCGCTCATCATTAAAGGAAAGATTATGGTGGCGTCAGCGTAAATTGTTACTAGACTGGACTTCGCGCTGGCTTTGCCCCAACTCTTAGCTTCTTCTAACCTTGCTCCGGAGAGGGAGCCGTCAAAAGGAGTTGAAGTCGTCACGTTCACCGCAGCGTCCAACCCTCCTCTTAGAATGTTAGCTCCTAACGTGTAGTGTTTTGGAATCCCTCCGCCCAGGATTATGGCCCCAACTTTTTCGGCTTGCTCCAGCAGCGAGTTCATGTGCATCATATCCTTAGTCGCGTCCACGACCAGTGATTTGGTTTGGTTGTAAAGTGCGAGTTGGAGTCCGAGCATTGAGTCCTGAAAACCTGGACAGTACACAGGAACTTTTTTCTTGAAAGCTTGATAAAGGAAACTGTTCTCGTCGCTCAAAAAACCACCAAGTTCATGGGTGAATTCTTGAATGCTTAAGGGTCCTTCAATCTTTTCAAAATTTTTTTGGCAGAATTCTTCAAAGGATTCGAAACTCTTGGTGGGGACTAACACGTTACCAGCCCTCCCTAAACCTTTGTTCTTGAGTTCTTCATCGTTTTCGTTGAAGCTTCCCTGATAGTGCGCGCCACCGAGGGCGTAAATGATGTCGTGAACCAGTCCAGCTCCAGAAGTCACGATCGCGTCCACTTTGCCTTGTTTTATCAAGTCAGAAATAATGTTTCTCAAACCCGCTGCGATAAGGTGGCCGGAAAATGATAGGAACACAAAGTAATCCTGGTCAAACATTTTTTTAACAAGTGAATTGGCGCGTCCAACGCTTCCCGCCCCTAAGGCTCCGCAATCCTCAAAACTTTTCAGTAACTCATCAACATTCTTGCTTACATTGATTGGAACAACATTTTTCATAACAATTTAGAAATTAGATTAAACAGGTTTTAAAAACTTTTTATTCTTTTAAACTTGCGACAAGCTCGCTTAACTTGTCCGCGCGCTCACCAATCCTCTCTTCTATTTGGAGGTCAAGCGTTGCAGCCCCATCCAAGTCTATTCTCGGCTCTCCGAAAAGCTTGAGTTTTTTAAAGTAGGAGAGTGTGAAGTCTGAATAAATTTCTGAAAACCACTTTGAAAAGAATTCACATGTTTCTTCAACAAATCCTTTTACTTCAAGCGTGGCGATTTCCAGCGGGACACGCCCCGCCACGCCGTACCCAATGTCTTTTTCCGTGCGCACGGGATATAACCCAAATCTTATATCAACTTTTCTTTGACCGAGCGCCCAGTTGAGACCTGCAGTCACGTCTTCAAACTTGTGGAAGAATTTGTCAAAATCGCTGAGAGATTCCTCTCGCGAAGAATAAGTAACTTTGGCTTCTCCCAAATAAAAAGCAGTTTCTTCTATCAAGTAGCGTTCAGTTTGGATTAAATCATAAATATTATAGAGTGCTTGGAGGTTAGCGAAGAAATAACTTTCAGTGTCTTCTTCACTTATTTGAAGAGTCCACTGCAGTCCAGAAACCATTCTTGGTTTCAATCCTTTAAGTTCAGTAAGTGATGATTTCATTATTAAGACTTATTAGCAAGTTCTTTTGTCTAAACTCTTGAAATGAGTGTGCAAGCCAGAGAAATTCAACGGTTCTGCATCAACTTTTTCCCAACCCTTTACACGCATTATTAAACTTAACATTTTTTTTACTCCTATAAAGTAAAGAAATAAGAAAACTGTTTTTAAACTTTTTGATTTCAAGATATCATTGAATTGATTACTGAAAAAAGTGCAGTGATTTGAAGAGAATAACTTTTATAAATTTTAGATTGTTGTTGTAACAATTAAAATGGTAAAAAACAGGGTCATAAATTTTTTTAGGATAACGAAGAAAAAAATAGTTGTAACCTTAATGTTTCCGGTAATAGCGGTTTTAACACTTTTTTCAGGATTTGTTCTTGATGAAGTTCTTGGAGTAAGTGGAAGTGTATTAGTTAACGCGATTTATTCATTAGCAAATCATTTTTATCTCTTTATCCTTCTACCAATCACTTTTATTGATGACCTCACCCCATCAATTATTGTTAAATTAGCTCTTGTGTTAACACTTGGTTGGTGGTATGTCTTATCATGTATATCAATTTTTGTTCTAGATAAGAAATTAAAAAGAAAGTAATATCTAACCCATAAATCCCGTTTTATTCTAAGTTAACTTTATTGTAAGTGTTTAGCTTCCCAAAACTGTTAAAGTCATGAACCAACAGTTTCAGTCCCGTAATGTTTTTTGGAACATCAAAAATGACTAAGGCTCCCGTGGGCAAGTCCGGCTGGAGCAAAGAATCAAAACCAGAAGCCCCGAACGGGGAGAACGTCCTGTTCAAAGAATCAGTTAAGAAAAAGTGGTAATCAAAAGCGAACGGTTCCACGCCAAGATTCTTAACACTGCAGTTTATCATGTAGTAAACACCGCTGGCCAAGCGTTCAGACCCTCCTATAAAAATGGGTTCCTCTGAGAACTCCGCGTTTTGAACGTTGAAAGAAAAATTCGTGTTACTTCCTTGAACAATGAACTCCTCTCCTAAACCTTGCGTTCCGAGCAACGGGCTCACTGCCTCGACGGCCCACCCGCCAACTTCCGTTCCTAAAACGATGAGCCACAAGAATCCTGCGCCAACAGTTATCAAAAACTTAATCGTGTTGGTTAACTCGATGTTAGCGAATTTTTTCAATAAAGTGTTAACAGGCAGTACTAGGAACAAACCTATTAGGATGCCAAGGATTCCTGAAGCGTAAATGGATTCCGTTATCGCTAAAACAGAGAATGCTATGAAGAAAACACCGATTAAGAATAAGAAAGCGTTTCCCAGCCAGCCAACCCCAATCTTCTTAACCTCTTTATCCTCTTTGCGTAAAGGATTCTTCATCGAATGCTTATAGGTTTTATAAGGATTTAAGTTTTTACGTGCTTATCGTATGTAACCAGTATTCTCTTAAAATCTTTCATCAAATGCGCGATTCTTTTTTGAAAAGATTCCACGGGAGCCGCGTCATCAGTCCGAATGTCATAAGGAACAGGTCTGAAATACCCAAATTTTTCGAATGGAAGTTGAAAAGGCGTGGACCATTGCGGGTCCTCAGTAGGACTGGTTTGGGAACGCCAGCCGGTTTGAAAAAACAGGTCAAAGTGATGTTTTTCAATGTTTTCTTTTTGAAACGCTTGATACCTGGACACTAAAATTTCATCATAATGACCGGGCCCTTCGTTTGTTAAAACTGTCACGACGTTTGCTGGCTGCATTTTAAGAAACTCCTGGTTTTTCCTGTCCTTATCAGTAACCTCGTTTATAAAAATAGTTATTTCGCTGAGGCTTTCGCCTTCTTTCAGCGTTCCTTCTAAACCTTCAAAATGCTGAACGATATGGGTTGGCAGGATAGGAGCATTAATTATATTCTTCCACGGTTCATCCATAAAGACTTTAGAAATGAATCTAAAATTTAAGATTTTTGCTTGTTGGGTATAGAAACGTTTATAAAATCTTTTTCACAGATATCCCTTGATTACGACCATAGTATCAGGGGAAACACCCGTTCCCATCTCGAACACGGAAGTTAAGCCTTGACGCGTTATTGGGTGTACTGCAACTGAGCGGGAAACCAATAAGTCGTAATCACTCTATAAAAAATAACTCGCATCCCTTTTCTGGTTCTTGATTTCACGCCAATTCTTCAGCGAAGATTCAAACTGTTTCAAATAAAAACGAGCAACGTCATAACCTAATCTTACACAGCCAAGCGGGTTTACTCCAGACAAGTCAAGGTCTTTCATTCCTAATTGGGAGCTCCAATTCAAGACAAAACCTTCAACCAATTCTCGCAAGTTGAGGAAAACACTAGTCTCTTGACCGTACAACGTTCCATTTTCCCAAATTTCCGCCACGCTTCCAAGAACCTTCATGTACCTGTGGATGAGCTCGTCCTGCTTTTCAAAACCCGACTCGGAAATAAGTTTTTTGATATGCGTGTCATCCGAAAAAAAATCTTTTGCCGTGCTCATCACTTCAGGGCACGGGTTTTCTAGAAAGTCACTAACAATGCCCGTCCTGGTCGCGAACTCTTCAAAACCTGGCAAAACATTCTTAACACGCAACTCTAACTGGTTAAGAAGAGAAGAAAAATTATTGAAAGCATAAACTTCTAAATCCTTAAGCCAAGCCCTGGACTTAAACCTCCTGAAAAAAGGTCCAATCCTATCATATTCTTTGCGTTTAATCAAGCTTTTCAAAGCAGAGTGCTCAAAACTTTTTAAATCCTCAAAATAAGACTCTTGATCGCCGAAAAAAACTCTATCCAAGCTTCGCGGACAAAGAAAACCTTCACCGAAAGATTCAACTTCTTCAAAAGACATGGCGTCAAACTTTTTGAGCTTATCCCAATACATCTCTCGTTTCTTCTCAAAACTGGCAATTAAGTCATCCTCAGTTAACGCATCCTTATCCCTGCCAAAAGCTGTTTCAAAAGCACCTCTTATAGAAACACTGCCCGCATCTTTTTCCCTGACAAAAAGCCTGCCTTCCATGAACTTATCCTTACCAGAACTGATTAACTCGTCAATCCTTTCCTCCAAACTTCGCTTAATGCTTGACAAATGCTGATGAGTGTACAAGGTTTCTTCAGGAATGCTTAACAACCTCTTACTAAAAACTTCTCTGAAATAATTCCCATAAATGGAAATCCTTTCAAAATCCTTTTTATGAGCAAAACTTAAACCAATCATTAATTCAACAGTCTCAGCCATAACGTCAAGCTTGTCTTCAGAAACGAAACTTAAACCCTCAACCTCTCTTACGATACGGCCAATACTCCAAGGACCGCCATAATCTAAAAAAAACTTTTCACGAATCTGAAGTTCTTTCTCCCAATAATCCTCTAAATCAGTTTCATTAAAATTTCTCTTATCCCTATCTTCTGCAATTCTCCTAGAATGAGAGGAATGAACAGCAGTATCAAACTTCTTAAGCCCTTTTTTTCCACCCATCAAACAATTACAAAAAAAGTCATAATTTATTAATCATACCTGTTCTTCAAAATACACGATGAGTCAAGAGAAAAAAATTGCTGTCGAAAGAATGGAAATATTGTTCGAATTAGCCAAACAAACCGTGAAAAAAGACAAAGAACAAGCCAAAAAATACGTCAAACTCATAAAAAAAATAAACACGAAAACCAAAACAAGAATACCTCCAAAAATAAAACACTTTCTTTGCAAAAAATGTGACTCAGTTTTAATCCCTAGTTACAACGCGACAGTGAGGATGAAACAAGGCAGGAAGATAACGCGGTGCAAGGAATGCAAGGAAATAAAAAGGCAGCCTTACACCAGAGAGAAAAAGCTTAAAAAGGATAAAAAAAGAGTTACACAGCACAAATGACTACAGTTTACGACGTGAACCCAAACCAATTGATAGAAAGGGTTAAAGAGAAATTAAAAAAGTACGACGACATAAAACCCACTGAATGGGCAGAATTCGTTAAAACAGGTAGTCACAAGGAAAGACCCCCGCAACAAGAAGATTGGTGGTACATCCGAGCAGCAGCAGTTCTGCGCTCAGTTTACGTTCACGGACCAGTAGGAGTCGTGAGGCTTAGCAAAAAGTTCGGCGGAAAAAAGAGGAGAGGCGTGAAAAAACCCAAGTTCACGCCGGCAAGCACGAACATACTCAGAAAAATCCTACAACAACTGGAAAAAGCCAAGCTAGTGGAGAAAAACAAGAGGGGAAAACCAGGAAAAGTGGTATCCAAACAAGGCAGAAAACTGCTCGATAACACTGCCCACACCCCAGCGAAATGAACATAGAGGAAATAAAAAAGCAAAAACTGCTTGAACTACAACAAAAACAGCAAGTAGACAACATCAAAAAATCGGTCAGCTTCCAAATACTCACGAAAAAAGCGAGGGAAAGACTTAATTTCCTCAGAATCACGAAACCCCAGCTCGTCGAGCAAATCGAGCTCAGCATCATGCAGGCGTACAGTCAAGGAGAAATCCGGGAGAAAATTGGTGACGAACAAGTCAAACTCATATTAACTCAAATAACGAACAACAAGAAAAAGCAGAGGATAACAAAAAAATAAAAGTATGGCGAGCAACAAAACAAGACCCAAAAAGTTGAGGCTGATTAAAGCCGAGAAGGAAAGCGTTCCAGCACCTTTCTGGGCAATCCTAAGAAAGTTTGGGAAAAGACGCAGCGACCGCTGGAGGCTCAACCCCCACAAAAGAAGAAATTGGAAAAGAAGCAAGCTAATGGCAGACTAAAAAAATGAAATACACCATACCCTTACGAAGAGAAACGAACAAAGTGTCTAAATGGAAGAAGACCAACAAAGCCATCAAAGCGGTTCACGAATACCTACTCAAACACGCTAAAGAACCGGTTAAAATACATAAAAGTGTTAACCAAGCGATATGGGCGAGAGGATGGAAAAAACCTCCTGCCAGAATCACCGTCGAAATAACTGACGTTAAAACCAAAGAAGCGAGTTATAAAATAGCTCATCTTGAAGGAATAAAGATTGAAATCAAGGCGGAGAAGAAGAGCGTTATCAAAAAAATTGCTGATAAAGTCACTGGTAAAGATAAAAAAGAGGAAGTGAAGGAAGAACTTAAACACAAGAAAGAACCTGTTAAAACAATTCTCAAAGCAAAAAAGAAAACGATTCAGAAAAAACCCGTCAAAAAAACTGTTAGAAGAACTCCCTCCAGAAAAAAATAAGGTTTTACAGAAACGAAATTCTTTTAAAACCAAATAAATTCTTTTATTGAATTGTGATAAATATTGATGATAGAACAGTTAAACTAAAAATTGTTGGTGGAACAGTTAAACGATTTAGAACAAGGATGTTAGCAAAACCCTTTCACAAAATAATCCCAAAACTGTACAAAGGTAAAGTTCTAAACTTATCAGCATCTTTTCAAAAGGATTTGTTTAATCAAATGTTGCAAGAAGAATTTCTTAAAACAGGGCTTCCTTCAAAAGGTTTTACAGTCAGTCATTACATGGCAAAACTGGAGAACTCGTCTTCGAAAGATTATCTGATAGATTATATCGGGGGTTCAAACCTGCGCTCAAAACCAGACGCGCTAGAGCTAACCCTTGGATGGGAAGCAGAAAAAGAGCTTCCAGGATGGAAAAACCTGGGTTTTAAAATAAGTGCGGAAAACATTTTCGCCATAAGAAAAAGCCAGACCCTTCAGGAAGTCATAAACAATCCATTACAAGATTTTAGGTTAGAATTGGAATTCATCGGACCCTGTTTCGATAAATGTGCGGAGAACCCGGAAACAAGAAGTATAATGGAGCAATATTTTGGAGACTTTCAAGACTTCCCAAAATGGATTCCGGCAGAGGAAAGTCCTTGGGGTATAATTTCAAATAAAGGTTTTGAAAAAATCGGTTATGCAAAAAGGAAGTATACATCTTCAGAGGAGTTAGGAAACTTTTTCTATCTGGGAAGAAAAGTTGAAGGATGCATGAACGAATTCGATAATATGATGAAAGACCCGTCAATTGAAGAAAGAATCGAACATTTCAGACGACAAGAATACGAAAAAAGGTTGGGCGAACTTAATCAGGAATTCAGTTACGAGTAAAACACCTCACCCATTTTTTTTAAACCCAACTTTAATAATCCTAAAACACTTATCAATCGGGTCATGGTTTTAGAAACGTTCACGCTCTACGCGCCAAAAGCTTACTTTAATCCGGAACCCCCGATAAGCGGCATCCCTTTCTACCAGATGAAACTATGGCGATTCCTAAGCGATTTAGGAACAACCATTGTAAAAACGAGCAACGAGCAGGGCTTTCGTCTCGAGCACGAGATCAGAGACTCGGAAGGCACGAAAACCAAAATTTACCTGGGCGTCGAAAAAATAAACGATTTCTGCCAAGACCAAGAACAACACAAAAAAATTGGGCTGGGATCACACCCGCTGGGGCCTTACGTAAAATCACAGATAAGACTCGTCGCGCCAAGACAAGGAATAGAAGAACACTCTGAACAACTCGCGAACTCGCCGTGGTGGATTCACGCCCTCGAATCAAGCTACAAACCCGAAGAGAACAAGTGTATGACTCCGCACGGCCAGTTCTCGCTTGAAGGATGGCTCAAATTCTCGAAACACAAGCGTCCAGAACAAAGGGTTTTCAAATAAAAACATTTTTTAACTCTACTTAAATTCATTCTTCATGAATGGAAGACGTTCACGAACTAGAAGAAAGATTTGGAGGGATTGAAGAACTCCTCAAAGACGATGGTTTAACAGTCATTCAGGGTTACGAAGACCCAGCGCTGAAAAAATCTATTCAAAGAGCGTACGATGAAATCATTTTATCAAAGTTTCCGAGACTAGGTGAACAAGTAACTGAACAAAACTATGAGGCTTACTCGCAAGCCCTGACAACGATAACAAGTGTTAAGAGCGTGCTCAGAAACGGAGCTAAACCAGTCGAGCCTTACTGGAACAATTTTTACACCGCGTTCGTGCCAATAATAAAAAAACACGAGTATTCAGAACACGATAGAGACGTTTTGTTCGAAGGTCTTGGAGCAATCCTTAACACGGAAATCAGCTTCGCTGGAAGAGCAATGGATTACGGAACAAGCGTTGAAGCATACATTAAATGGTTGGATTTAGGTGGAGAAATCAGGGAAAAACTGACTTCTGAACTCCTCAAAATCTTCCAGAGCCCAACAAAAGCAAAAAGAATAATTGGGGTAATAGAGCACACGAGAGAATTAACTAGAGAGGATAAGCAGAAACTAATGCCCCAGGACAAAAAATTATTACACTGTAAGCAAGAACTAGCAACAGCGATATCTAACTTAGATGAAAGCGAAAAACGTTTACTGACCTCGTTAAAACAGTAAGCCTTAAAAAAGACTAAAAACATTTGAGTTGGTCACCATGGACAAGGAAAAAGACCAGCAAAAAGCGTTAAGACTCCAGATGATGGGAGGGCAGGCTCGCGAACTAGAACAACAATTAATTGAAATAGAAAAAAAAGTGGCCGAGCTCAAAATCATACAAGAATCCCTAGATGACTTGAAAGACAATAAGGGGTCAGACCTTTTAGTCCCATTCGGTTCAGGAGTGCTTCTAAAAGGAAAACTATTGGATGACCAGAACGTTTTGGTTAACGTTGGCAGTGGGATAATGGTCGAAAAAACCATTAGCGCAGCCAAAAAATCTTTAGACGAGCAAATAAAAGTTTTCGAAAGCGTAAGAAAAAGAATTGAAAAAGACGTTGTACTGCTAAAACAAGAAATCAGCAAAGCATTTTAATTCAAAAAAACTAGTATGTTTTCTTCAAACAATGTTCGACCTTTTTAAAAAAAAAATTGGGGAATCCCTAAAAAAAATTAGGAGCAAGGTAGAGAGAAAAAAACCAGTAGAAAACGTTAAGAAAAAGAGCGTTTTCCGAAAACCCGCGAAAACCAAGCAAAGTTTTCGGAAACCACAAAAATCTTCAGACTTTAAGGACGCCAAAACGCTTACTCGTTTTGAGAGAATAAAGAGCAAAATAACTGAAAAAGAGATTGGCGAGCAAGAATTCGAAAACATTTTTTGGGAATTAGAACTCGCGCTCATGGAAAACAACGTCGCAGTAGATGTGATAGACAAAATCAAACAAGACCTTGAACAAGAACTGGTTCACTCAAGAACTGGCAGAAGAAAAGTCGAGGAAACAATCAAGACCACGCTCTCCAGAACCATTCGGGAAGCAATGATTGAAGGAAGCGAGCAAAAGCTCTTCAAAAAAATGAAAACGAAAAAACCATTTGTCTTCATGTTCGTCGGAGTCAACGGGGTCGGCAAAACCACCAACCTCGCCAAATTCTCAAAACGCCTCAACCAAAAAAAGATTACTGCG
>JAFCDO010000036.1:0-4431 GCA_017609605.1 Candidatus Parvarchaeota archaeon | reverse complement strand
TCCTCTATCAGAATCTCGTATTCCGAACCAAGCTTTTCCATAACTTTTTTTATGTTAAGATACGACTGGTTTATTGTTTGGGCCTCGTTATGACACGGCACCAAGATAGACACTTCCATACTGTTAATATTTTTAAGTAAGGTATTTTTTTAAGTTATCCATATGATTAAATCAGGAATAATCGGTGTTGGTAGGTGGGGTTCCAAGCATGTTGAGGAATGGCTCGAAGTTAACTGCGCAGATCTAAAAATTGTTTGCGACACGGATGTTGATAAGGCTTCCTTTTATGAAAGTAAGGATTTAAGTTTTATAACTGATTACAAGACGTTGCTGAAAAAAGATTTGGATTGTTTTAGTGTTTGCACTCCTAACGAAACCCATTTCACCATAGCCAGAGAGTTATTAATGGCGGGAAAGCACGTTCTATTAGAAAAACCTATGTGCTTGGAATCCAAGGATTGTTTGATGCTTCATGAAATCGCTGAAAAAAAAGGTTTGGTCCTAACGCCGGGCCATATTTATCGCTTCAATTCAGCTCTTAAACTTATTAAGTCAAAAATAAATGGGTTAGGAAAGGTTAAAAGAGTTGAACTCGCTTGGATTGACACGAAAACACCAAGCACTTCTCGAGGCATACTGTTTGATTTGGGTCCTCACATGTGGGACATCCTCAACTTTTTGTTTGATGATAAGCCAGAAGTTTTTGAAGTGGAAAACAATCACAGCGAAGCGCTCGTATCAGGAGTTATTCGAGGTATCAATTATTCAATAAATCTAAATTGGAATGGCAAGGACAAAAAGAGGGAATTATTGGTTGAAGGTGAAAATGGAAAAATTTTTCTTGACGTTGCTAAACAGATTATAAAAGAACCCTCTGGTTTAAAACACGTTCCGAACAACACGCTTCGCGCTGAGATACAGCATTTTGTTGATTGCGTGGCGGGCAGGGCTGAACCAGTAATAAACGGCCTCACGGGTTATAAGTCTATAAGATGGGTGGAGAAATGCCTAAAAAAAGCGTGAAATCATTGGTTTCGGTTGTGGTCCCGACAAAGAATTGTGAAAAAACCATTGGTGGTTTGATGAAATCTCTCAAAGTTCAAGACCACCCTAATTATGAGGTTATCGTAGTGGACTCTTCTAATGATAAGACTCCTGAAATTGTTAAAAGGTTTGGTTTTAAGGTTATAAAAACTCCTTCTCTTGGGAAGAGAAACGCTAATGAGAACCGAAATGTTGGCTGGAGGAAAGCGAGAGGAAAAATTATAGCGTTCACTGACGGTGACTGTAAGGTTTCCAAGAACTGGTTGTCCGAGCTTGTCGACGGGTTTGAAGAGAGCGTCGCGGTTACTGGTGGCGCGATAAAAAGGTGGGGGGAATCATTCTTCTTGAAATATCATGACTGGGCTTACAGAACAGGCATACCCCGAATCAATAAGGAAATCGTTTTTGATGAAAAGCTTTACGCGGAAAAACAGTTGTTCTCTGATTACGAGCTGATGGTTGGCATGAACATGGCAATCAAAAAAAAGGTTTTGGAGGAAGTGAATGGTTTTGATGAGGGCATGCATTACTTGGAGGAGAACGAGAACGAGATTTTTTGGCGAATAATAAAAAAGGGTTATAAGCTCAAAACAACGCCGAAAGCAGTTGTTTTTCACAAGCACGCGTCCGATTTCAAGACTTGTGTCAAAAAGTATTTCAGCACGGGCAGGGGTGTTGGAATGTTTTGCAGGCGTTATCCGAAGAGCAGTTTTTCCAAGAATCGTTTAATCCTTCTTTCAGGTTTCATCCTGTTCTTGCTGTCATCCATCCTGATAACGATTCACAACCCTTTAATCGGGGCGGTGTTCTTGTTATCACCTATCATCTTAACAGTTCCTTATTCTGTTAAAAAAAGTTTTAAAGAAAAAAGTTGGGAGCCTTTGCTCTACCCGTTAATGGATTACGTTTTTTGCGGTTACACTTACCATTTCGGAATAATGTACGGGCTAATTAAAGAATAATCAAATGAAAATATTGTTCACCAATCCTCCGTGGTTAAGGGCGCAGAAGCATATTTTTAGTAAAATAAAATTTTCGATGCCGCCACTTGGACTCATGCAGCTAGCGTCGCACATGCAAGGAGTTGGCAACGACGTGAAGGTATTAGACAATATCGGTTTTAAACACTCATATGATAATTTCAAAAGAAAAATAAGGTTTTTGAGCCCTGACATGGTTGCTTTAACCACAAGCACGTCAACCATCAACAACGCCTTAGAAACTGCTCGCATTGTTAAATCGATTAACCCTAATACAAAAGTTGTTTTCGGAGGACCACACGTTTCAGTTCTTCCAGAAGAATCCTTGTTAAATGAAAATGTTGATTATGTGGTCAGAGGTGAAGGCGAAAAAACTTTTGAAGAACTAACAAAATGTTTGGAAAAGAATCAAAATGTTAAAGGAATAAAAGGTTTATCCTTCCTGCATAAAAAAAAGGTTGTGAACACACCTGCGAGAAACTTGATAAAAAACTTGGATGAACTGCCCTTCCCTAACAGAAGTTTAGTTCCGATAAACGGTTACATCGCCCCTCCTGGCCTAGCTTTGCGGCAGGAAGCAACAAACATGATAACCTCGCGGGGCTGCCCGTACAGTTGCGTTTTCTGCTCGAACGCTGTTTTTGGAAAAACTTTCAGGACGAACTCGCCGAGAAGAATTGTTGAAGAAATAAGATATCTGAATAACTCTTTTGGTTTTAGGGAAATTTTTTTTAACGATGATGTGTTCACTCTTAACAAAAAAAGCGCTTTAAAGTTCTGCAAATCATTGAAAAAGGAAAGAATGGATGTTGTTTGGTCGTGCTCCACTAGGGCGGACTGTTTGGACGCTGAAACAGTTAAAGCAATGAAATCAAGCGGTTGCCACACCGTCGGGTTCGGCATCGAAAGCAGCGAACAAAAGTACTTGAACAGGCTTCAAAAAGACATAAAAATAGGGGTTATTGAAAAAGCTATAAGGCTCTGCAAAAAAGAAGGTTTGCGAGTCAAGGTTTATTACATGATTGGTTATTCCAAAAACGTCAAAAAAAATGTTTTGAGGGATTTGCGCCACGCCATAATGAACGATGTTGACTTCGTTAAGTTTTCTTTAATCACGCCATACCCTGGGACAAAGCTTTACGCTTCCTGGAAAAAACAAGGAATACTGAATAATGAGGATTGGGAAAAGTACGATGGAAGCAATCTTCTTAGAAAGGACGTAAGAGCGTCCGAAGTCAGAGAGGTTTACGACACTGTTTACAAAAAATTCTACTTGCGACCAAGCTTTTTAATAAAACAGTTGTTTAAGATAAAATCCTGGCAGGAGTTAAAGAATTCTTTTTTTACTTTCCATCATCTTGTGAAATCTAATTAAAGCAAGTTAAACATTCATGTTTCTGCTGGGTGTACACATCCATGTGCATCATCTTTTTAGGGCAGGGCTCCAACTTTCCTTTATTGTAAAAAGTGCAACCGTCATAATTTATGAAAAGCAGGGTGTCCCCATAAAGTTTTGTGTAATTCTCTAGTTCTGAGAACCCATAGATTCCTACGGAATCCGCCAGAATCCAGCCTTTTTCCGGTGTCCAGAATTCGACAAGTGTGTGCGAGGGTTCCGAATACGAGATATTGTTCCTGACCGTTATTATTTCAACGTTTCTTGCTGGAATGCCCAGTGCTCTGAGCGTGCTGATAAATAGTTGTGCGTGGTGCTCGCAACTGTTCGTGATTTTACCTTTCTTTAATAACATTTTAGCCAAGTCCGTGTCTAAGTACCTTATCTGTTCTGAGTCGTTGTACGGGCCTTGAGCAAACCACAGCGCTGTCATGATTCCTCTTACAGCGAACTCCGGAGTCTCGCCTTTCTCGAACCTGAGAGCGTATTCTTGTATGAACTTGTTTGCCGGGCGGTGTTGGTTAAGAGAATTGAAAATTATTAGATTACTGCCGTGTATAAATATTTTTTCTCTTTCTGGAATCTCATCAGGTTCGAGCATTGTTGTTTTTCCAAGCCCGACTGTAAAAAGTTTTGCCTTGTCTCCTAAGAAGAGGATGTTCGGGTATTCTCCAGAAATTAACGGTTCTGAAAAAACGTTTAGTTTGAGGACAACTTCCCCTGTCGTGTTCACCCAACCTTCCTGCACTTCTTCCCACTCCCAAGTACTCATCTCTTTTTCTGTAGGAAAACAGTATCCCGTGAGGGGATGAAAGGATTCAGGGTAAATGTTTATGCCTGGAAACGTTAAAGTGCTCACCTTCATGCTATTGACCACGCTAATCTTAATCAAATAAAATCCTTCCCTATCAGGAAGCCCGTAATAATACAGGGGATTATTTCCAATCACTTTTTTCAAGTGGTTGAATGAAAAAAATGCGGTGAAAATTAAAAGTATTATTAGTAATATTC
>JAFCDO010000005.1:0-36780 GCA_017609605.1 Candidatus Parvarchaeota archaeon | reverse complement strand
CGATATTATCAGAACAGATTTAACTGGAGATGATAAGTGGGCGTTATGGCACATATTTCAAGGCGCGTCAGTCACTCATCATAAAATTCGTTCAAGAGACAAAATGATTTCAGACCCGCATGATAAGAGAAATTTTACCGAAAGATTGACAAGAGTGAACAAGGAAATCAAACAAGGTTCAACAAAACTGATTGAAGACATGTCAAAAGGAATGCCTGTTCTCAAAAAAATATTGGAACAATCTTCTTAACTTAATACCTTAAAGAACGCTTTTCTTCCTTCCAATCCAATAACCGATGCTCAGACCGATTATTAGGGTTGAGATAATCATTCCTGCTTGAAACAATAATGTGTAATCAAGAAACAGATTGTTTCCAAGACTGGGCGCGGACAAAACCCTTGCTTCTTGAACTGAGCTCTCCAGCACTGGAGAGGCCAACATTTCTCCTTTCACCATGACGGGCTCTGAAACCCATCCTATAATCCCGTAAATGCTTGTGAACATTAACAATAAAGAAAAACCGAGAACGATGTAAAACTGTGTTCGCACAGGCTTGACCAAGCCCTCACCCTTACCGGTCAATTCGTAATACTTCCACTTCCTGCCCTCATCCTTTTTATCCACGAGCCCCGCGTTAGACAGGTTATCCAAATGCTCTTTGATGGTTGACACGCTCATCCCAAAACTTTTAGATAACTCGGACAAAGTCATCCTTCTCTTACCCAAGCGTTTGAGAATATTAACTCTCGTGTCAGAGGCCAAAACTTTGAAAGACTGCCTGTCAAGACTCAGTCCACCCATAATATCAAAATAAGGTTTTTTTAGTTCTTAAAAGCTTTCCCGAAAACTTCGGTCAAAACCGAAACAAAAACGAGTCCTTTTCAAAAAAGAAACACGGAATAAAACAACATGAATTTTGAAGAATTCAAAATACTGGGCTACACTTTTCTGGTAATGTTACTCTTGTGTTTCGCTTCAGCGATTTATTAACCAAAAGAAATCGGAACTCTTAAAACCAGAACTCGTTTTCTTAAAGTTTCTGATGGAAGAACCTTTTTTCACAAACCTTGAAGGAGTGGTTTACCCGTCAGGAGCGGCTGAAGAAATCTTTCCTGAAATTTGTGAAAGCACTCCAGTGATTGAAGAGCACTTCCTGAAAGAAATCCTAGACTCGGAAACGAATGTTTCATTAAATTTTGAGGGGGATAAAAGACAAGTTTACGTAAGCAGACCTGAAAATTTCATAACAATTAACACGTTATGGGTTAAACCAATCTCAATCATTTACAAAAACCCTGAAACTGATGATAAAACATGGATAAGGCCCTCGTGCACTCCTGAAGTGAAACAGGTCAACCATGTTCTTGAAGAATACCTCTGCGATTGGGGGTTCCAGAAAGCCCACATGAAAAAACAGGTTGATTTGGGAGGAGATTTCAGCGGAGTAAAATTAAGAGTAAAAATAGAATTAACTGAAAAAAACAGGGAATTCTCTGCAAGATTTCATTCAGATAAACCTCCTGCAATCCATTCTGAAGAAGAAAGCGTGCTACGTGAAGAAATGGGTTTTAGTATGCAAGATGAGAAAGTTATCCCAAAAACATCTTCAAAAGATTACGTTCTGAAAAAAATGCTGCCAAGCATTTCGAGTAACGGTGTGCTGGAACTAAACTCGGAGAACGCGAGAATATCTGTTCTTTCAAAAAAAGGGAGTTACATCCTTGAACCAAAAGGAATGAACCAATTACTCAAACTCGAAGAGTACTATACGACCTTTCAAACTTCTATCTGTAAAAAAGGCGTGAACTTCGTGCAATTCATGATAGGAGAATGGGAAAAATGCGAAATACAAAGTTTATAATAAAAAAAATTGTTTTGATTGAAACGTTATGAAAGATTTTTACACTGAGGAATTCGCTGGAAGAGAAACGTTAAGAATAAAAGAAAAAATTCTTGAAACCGTTGAAGGACTACCTGACGAAATGTTTCTCAAAACAATTGAAGAAGAAATCAATTCCGCTGAAGGGTTGCGTTCGTGGATAGCACAGATTTACAGGAAGAACAGGTTTAGAAAACAGCGTTTAGCTTTTTTTCGAGCAGGAGATTTCCGGGCGTCTTATTATTCGGAGCTCGCTTCCATAAAATTTTGGGAACCACAAATCACTAAAAAGTTTCCAGAATTATTCATGAACACTCTTGAACCCTTAGTTCAAAAGCTTAACAATGAAAGAAAAGAATTCCTGGAATCAAACATGTACAATTACGATGACACGAGCAAATGGCTTTACCCTCAAAAAATAATTTTACAGGATTATGGTTGGGAGGATGACCAAACGTTCTGGAGAAAAAAAGACATTAAGATTCGGTGGCTGACAATTTGTTTGGAAGACCAGTTTGATAAAACCAGACCAGAAGATTACGATTACAATTTTATCTGACGGCGGGACTTTCAAAAATCTGGGTGAACCTTTTTAAACCAGAAAATCCATTAATTATTCCAGATTATGAAACAACCATTTAACCTGCAGGAAGGAGAAAAAATTGTAAAAAAAATCAAACCTGTGCCAGCTTACAAGTGGTACTTGTTCATACCTAGTTTCCTGTTATCCTTGTTCACGATCGGGTTTATGGCCATGCCAATCTTTTTCGCGGCAGGACAATCAATGTTATGGATTCCGCTAACACTTTTATTAGGAATCACCTTTTTTTCGTACGCGTATGCTATGCTAAGATACTCCAAACAAAACTATTGGATTACCAATAAAAGAGTGATTTACATGCGAGGACTTATTGGTTATACCATTAATTCAATTCCTTTGGATAGGATTAGTGATGTCACGATTTCACGCTCGTTCTTTGAATCATTGCTGGGTTTCGGAAGCGTGATGATTCAAAGCCTTGCAGGACAAATAGCTTACAATAGAAGAATGGGTGCTGAAGGAAGCCTGACAGCAGTTTCGAACCCGGAAGGACTGCAAAAAGAAATCTTCGAACTAGTCAGCAAACACAGAAAAAAAGAAAAACTGAGCTTCTAAAACTTTTTTTCAACAAACTTCCAGTCAAACACGTTAGTTCTTAACAACACTGCAGCCAGGTAAACCTTAAGAAAGTCAGCGCTTTTCAAATCCCCTCCCTTAAAGCAAGCTTTCTTAACTTTTTCAAAATTTTTCTTAATCAAATCTTTTCTTAGGTTGAAAAGATTCTTGTTCCTACCTTTTTCAACTGAAACAGAAACCCTGCTCAAATCACTGATAAGGTCTTTCAAAAAAACGGTTAAATTATAATCTGGGGGCGCGAAGTCAAGCAAGGGGGTTAAACGCATTCTTTGAAGCAAAGCCTCGTCAACAAAAGCCCCTATGTTTAGTCTCGAACTCACGTTGTGATAAATCCTTGCCCAGCAAGGGTCGTTTTTGCTAATCCTTCCCAAGTGATGCAAGCAGTTGGCAAGCATTTTAAGATCTTCTGAAAGAGATTTGTCTTTAGCTGATTTGTCATTGACGATGACGCCAACAACCCTGACAGCTTCTTTGAAAGTCGTGACGCTTGAAGGTATTTCTGTCATAAACACTATTTGAAGAATTAATTATTAATAAAGGTTTTTTTATCAAAAAAGTTGGTACCCATTTTATTCCCCATATTCTTTCCACTATTCTTTGCTTATCCTTTGTATTTCTTCTACTTATCCGCTTATCTTTTGCACTTCTTCAATCATTTTTAAGAACTCTTTGTAATCAGGCATGGCTTCTTCCATCTTCTTTTGCAGTTTTCTGTAATCCTGAACAAACCTTAAGTGCGCTTCAGGGTCTTCCAGCGTGGATTGGTACAGGAAAGCCCAGCGCTCAACCATGCAGACAAGCTTGCTTGTCAGGAATCTCAACTGTTTTTCATCCATGTTTCTAGCGGTTTTTAAGAAATAAGTTGTTAGTTCCACTGACTTCCTGTTTTTCAAGTTCTCTTCGGTTCCAAGAGCTTTTTCCAAAACGCTCACGAATTCTTCCACAGGAGTTAAGTTGATCACTTCTTCTCCAGAATCACTGCTTTTTATTAATTCAATCCTTTTCATATATTATTATTAATCTTATTTTTTTATCCTTTTTCTTTTGCTGAAAACAAATTTTTGTTTAGGGAGTGTTAGTAGCCAAGTTAACAGTAAGATTGTTAGTTCAAACCATTTATCCAAGTAGAAAAAAAAACCCAGTGACAGGATGATAATGAAGTCTACGAATACTTTTTCTGACTTTGAGCCCGTCCTGAACACGCCCAACCCAAACTTCTTCCGAGTTAATGGGTAGAGAATGCTCGTCTTTTCAGCGAGGAAGTCGGTGAAAGCGTGCAACTGCAAAGGAATGGAAATGAGCAACACCCATTTCACGATGTCATCTGTGAGCAACAAGCTCGGCAACGCGAGGAAACAAGCGAGCACGAGTAATACGAACGGTGAGTGCAGGGCTCCGCGGTGCTTGGTGAACCTGCGGACCAGCCAGGAAGTTTTCTTATGCTTGCGCGAGATTCGGGAGTGCTGGGAGTCAAGGTCCGGCAACCCCGCTAAAAGAGAGGTGAGAATAATGCCTGCAAGGAACTCTGGCCCGCTGAGCTCAAAAAAAACGTTGAAAAATAGCAAGCCCAAAACAGATGTTAAGAAGTGGCTGACGAACATCATTCCGCGATATTCTTCAACAACCACGCATTTTAAATGTTGAGGACTGAATGATTCAACCCGACTTCAGCGTTAAAACCATTTTTGTCTAACCTCTGAGAAAGTTTTTTCATAGCCACGTCCTCACCGTGAATCAAAAAAGTTTTGTCAGGAGACAACTCTTCAACAAAACTCTCAATCTCGTTGGAACTGGAATGAATCTCCCAATCCAACTGGTGCAAGTAGCCCATAAAATCATTATTCTCCCTTTCAGAAAAAGGTTTTCTAGATTGTTCTTTGAACCGTTTCAAATATTTGTCCCTTGGCCCCCAAGTGTAAGGAAGAATGATTCTAACCCCTTTCTCATGAATCAATGGCTGAATTACTTGTTCTGTTTGAAACTTGTTAGTGAGAATGACTACTCTGGTCTCGTCGTCAAAACCTTTGAAAAACCTTGTTCTCGGTTTTTTACGGCCAACCCCCGAATAACAAAAACCCATGAAGTCTTTCAAGAAAGGCTCGACGTGAATGTTTTCGCGCCCGTCAAGAAAATGGTCTAAATGATGAAGAGTTTCAAATGCGTACAAACGGTCAGTGAGCATTACTATTCTGTCATCGTTCTCCACCGCTTTATCCACAATTGTTTCCAAGTCGTCAAGAGTTTTCTGAAAAGGTTTATAAGACCTGGTTTCGGCCCCAGCAGAGTCAATGATCAGGCAATCCGGGTTCTTTTGTAAGTCCGTGGCCCGCGCCCCTTTCCACAAAAACCTATCGCGGATGTTAAGGTCTCCGGTGTAAGTGAGGACGCCGTTGTCAACTTCAATCATGGCAGAGCCTAAACAATGGCCTGCATCGAACAATTCGAAATCAAAACCGTTCGCTTCGAAAGGCCTTCTGTAGCGAACCCCTTCCCAGTCAAGCTTGTTGAAAGAATCTAGTCGCAATCTGCACAAACCCCTTGTTAGTTTGGTGCTATAAACTTTTTTAGGTTTTTTAAAAGAAAGGGCTCCGCAATGGTCGAAGTGAGCGTGAGTGATTATTGCTGAATCAACTTTTGGAGGTAGGCTTTCAATCTTTTCTAATTGTAAGCGCTTGCACCCGTAGTCAAGAGCAACACGCTTTTTTTTGTTCTTCAGAATAATGGAGTTACCTACTTTTTTTCCAGTGCCAAACAATCGTATTTTCATTTAACCGAGCATTTTAACGTAATCATTGATTTCTTGCGAGGAAATAGAGCACCCCGCGAAACGAAGCGACCATAAAGCCATTTTGAGCGCGTTACTCCCATCACTGATGTTACCTAAATCTTTTGACATGATGCCTTCAGAGTAAGCAAGACTAATGATTTCTGTTGAGCGAATAACCTTCTGGGAAGAACCTGTTGGCAAAGCGTTTCTTAACTTTTCTATTATGTCTTGGTTGAAGTTGACCTTGGTGTGTAGTTTGGATTGAAGAGTCATGTGCAAGTTCTCAGGTTTTTCCATCAAGAGTCTCATAGTTTTTTCGTCAACACAGATCGTTTCAGCTCCTGTGAGGCTTGCCAAAGCAATCAGTTCTGCTTCACCTGCATGAATTATTTTTATAGCCTTGCCCCTGGCTTCAAACACGTTGTTCGCGAAATTCATGAATTCATCAGTTACTTCCTTTAGGTTTTCAGGGTCTACGACATCTATGATGCCTGATTCTATCAAGGATTTTATTCTCTCGGAGCCCAGACCCCACCTGTAATTATGCATGGCGTTGTCAACGCATTCCCTTTTAACTTCTGGAGGAATGACGAATCTAACGTTAAAGCGTTCCTTAAGTTTTTTGAGAGTCCATAGCAAACAACTCGTGGACATGCTTATCAAAGAACTGGCGTCAAAAACAATGGTCCTCATTTTTTGGCCCCGAATATTTTTTTGGTGTGCTCCCACCTTTCTTTTAGGGACTCTGAGAGGTTTAGTTTCACGTCAGGATTCTTCGTCACGCCAAGGTAATCCATTAACTCCCACTTACTTATCCCGAGCATTTCCGCAGTTCTTCCCAAGGAAATGCCGTGCTCGTAAACCTTGCTTCCTTTCTTGATTTTTGAGCTTTCAATCACTTGTCGAACGTACTTGCTGTAGTTCTCATCAATTTTTGATAAGTGCTCAGTGATTCTTTGAGTGCATTTAGAGTAAGCGTGAACGTCACCTTTTTTGACTGATTCTTCCATGCAGTCAAAGTCTTTTAATATCTTTTTTTTGAATAACTTCCACTTAGGACCAAAGCTCGGGTCCAAAGAATATTTTTCCAGTATCTTAGCGAGCGAGTAAAGAATGATGGCGATTCCAATTGAGAATTCGTCCTGAAAAACGCTTATCGAGTGAATTGTGTGATTACTCCACTCCCTTATCCTATTCGATCTTTCCTCCTTTATCGCTGGCCTAACGTTTCTGATGACGTTGAGAACATCTTCCCTGGCGCTTTTCATCAATCTAAGATTTAATCCTCAGTTTATTAAATGTTATCCTTTTTTTTTGTGGTCAAATCGTGAAAAACTTTTTTAACTCTGTCGTCTTCGTCCTGATGCGTGAACAAACAAAATTATCTTTTTCCTTTTGAAAAAATACGAGCCGTGCAGTTAGAAATGCTCAAGAAAGTCAGTGAAACAGTGAGCACTGGCAAAAAATTACTGGTTCACGCGCCCACAGGGCTTGGGAAAACGATAGCCTCAATAGGTCCAGCGTTAAAACACGCTTTAGACAACGGGAAAACCGTTTTCTTTTTAACTCCCAAGCACACTCAGCACAGAATAGTTATAGACACCCTTAAAAAAATCAAGCAAGAATACTCTTCGAAACTAGTGGGTGTTGACGTCATCGGTAAAAAATGGATGTGCCCACTACCCGCGTCCAACGAGCTAAAAAACAATGATTTCTCCGAGTTCTGCAGGGACCTGAAAAAAGAAGGGGGGTGCACTAACTACAATAAAATGTATGATGAAAAAGGTGTGCTAAAAAAGCGAGCAGAGGAATTCATTCAAGAAATAATGGATGACGGTCCTTTCCACGTTGAAGAAATGTGCGGGCTCTGCGCGGAAAAAGGTTACTGCCCTTACGAAGCGTCTTTAGAATTGGCTAAGCACGCGAACGCCATAGTTGGGGATTACTACCATTTATTTCATCCAAGCGTTCGCAGCGCGTTCCTATCTCGCTCGGAAAAAGTGCTTGGCAAATCAATAATAATCGTGGACGAGAGTCACAACCTTCCGGGAAGAGTTAGGAACTTGATGTCATCAAGAATGACTTCCAATTCCTTGGGCGCGGCCATGCGCGAAGCAGATAAAGAGGATAAAACAGAAATTTTCAACCAATTAATACCCATAATGGAAGAACTAAGAAAAAAGAAAGGAGAGATGGGAGAAGAAGAGTACGTTGATAAAAATTGGTTAACAAGTCTTTTTGAAAAAAGCTCTGGAGAACCGTTCGAGCAATTGGTCGGCGAACTATTGTTCGCAGGAGAAGAAATCCGGAAAAGAAAGAAAAAAAGTTTCATAGGTGGTTTGGGTAGGTTCTTAGAAGAATGGCTGAAAGAAGAGGAAGGATTTGTCAGAATCCTGCGAAAAAAAGATGATTACTTCGAAATTAATAAGACGTGCCTTGACCCTTCCGTGTCTAGCGGAGAAGTTTTCAAAGCATCCTATTCCAGCGTGTTGATGAGCGCCACCCTTAACCCTACAAAAATGTACGCAGACCTCTTAGGTGTGGCCGGCGCGGAACTGGCAGAGTACCCTTCACCATTCCCGAGCAATAACAGGTTGGTTCTTGTCATCCCTGAAACCACGACCCGCTACGCCCAGAGAAGTCAAGAACAATATGAAAGGATAGCGGAGAAGTGCGAGTCGTTCATAAACCTTGTTGACAAAAACACGGCGATATTCTACCCATCATATAATTTATTGAAGGATATTAGCGACGGCATTAAAACGAAGAGAAGAACTTTTCACGAGCGCAGAGGGATGAGCAAGCAAGAGCGTGACGGAATGCTCAAAGAATTTATTCGTCAGGGATTGTTGGGTAACGTTTTGCACGGAACAATGGGGGGAAGCTTCGCTGAAGGAATCGACCTGCCAGGAAAAGCTTTGGAGTGCGTGGTGCTCGTGGGAATCCCGTTTGAGAGACCGGACTTGGAAACCAAGGCGCTCATAAACTATTATGAGAACAAGTTTGGTAACGGGTGGGGTTACGGCTACATTTTTCCTGCGATGAACCGTTTAATCCAGGCGGCGGGCAGGGCGATACGAAGCGATGAAGACAAGGCCGCACTCATATTCATGGATGAGCGCTTCATACAAACCAATTACTTTTCCTGCTTTCCACGTGATTGGAATATAGAAGTGACTAGAAACCCTGAAAAATATTTGAAAACGTTCTTCCACAAAAAATGAATGTGAAACTCATAGGTCCTCCGAGTGAATCTGGAAAAAAAAATATTGGGTTAAAACAGGGTTGATAAACTTATTTTTCTTGCTTCATCACCAAAGTAAAAATCTTTGGCAGCATGACGATGGCGATGAAGAACAGTACTGCTCCAACCAGTCTTGGAAGTTCGTAGAACAGGCAAATCCATGCGGGTAGCTGGGAAACCGCTTCGGCTTCCGCGTTAGCGATAAAAGTGTTGAAAATCTCGCCAACAGTTAAAAGAAAAAATCCGGAAACTATGAGTGTCCACGCTCTTCGACTATCCCCGTCACTTCGCTTGTGAGGCCATTTGACACCAATGGTTATTGCGGTCATGGCGAAAAAAATGGAGGTTATAGGGGAAAGCAAGTAAGGCATCTTACAATAAACAATTAGTCATGTTCTAACTAATAAAACTTTTTCTTCCGAACTAAAAACTTAAATGCGTTGAATCATAAGAAAAGGAGAGTGATTATGGAAAGAAAAAAATGGGAAGGATTAATAGTGCTCATAGCTTTATTGTCTATTCCTTTTGTGGGCAATTATTCCATTAGCTTTTTTGGAGAAAGTTTTACAAACATTTTTTCCGCAACAGCGTTTCTAACATTGTTCTTCGTCTTAAAGGATGAGAAGTGCAAAAACCTTTTGTTGATAGGATTGGTTTTGGGTTACTTGTTGGAAGGGGTTGGGACTGGAAACTTGTTGTGGGTTTATTCGTCAGCAAGAATGCCTTTCTACGCAATGCTTGGCTGGCCGTTTTTTCTCGTTCTAGCCTTTAAAGTTTCGGAAATCCTTCCTGAAAGCTTTGTTTTCAAGAACTTTTTTTTCGCTTCCATCATAGTTTACTTTTTGGTTTGCCAGTACTTGCAACCAGATTTGATGAGGTACTTGGCTTCCTTGTTCGTCCTCATTCCTTTCGTGTACCATGAGAAAAACTCGTTATTCCTTGCTTCCTTGTTCGTGGCCGGTGAATTGCACGATTTCTTAGGTGTTTTCTTTGGGAACTGGAGTTACCCAGTTTCTCTTGCTGGAATAACTTTTCCTTTTGGCGCGGGAGTGAGTTTCGCGATCTTCGGCTGGTTCACCTTAAAACTCGCTGAACTCATTGCAAAAAAAGAAGGATAAAAATTTTTATTTCATCTCTATTTTCATGAAGTCTTTGGCCATGACCACGTTGTCAAACTCTTTTCTAGCTTCTTTTTCCAATTCTCGAGTGCTCGCGAAACGCCTGGAGAAATGAGTGAGGATTAACCTTTTGACACCTTGTTTTTTAGCCATCCACGCAGCCTTACCTGCAGTCAAGTGATTGTAACTCCTGGCTTTTTTCGCTGTTTCCTCTGAGAACGTGGACTCGCAAATCAATAAGTCAGAATCCTTAACAAAATCTTCTAATTCCTTACAATAACCAGAGTCGCCAACGTAAACAAATTTCTTGCCAGGAACCAGGATAGTTCCTTTTTCAACGCTAATCTTTTTACCTTTGTATTCAATGTCTTTTCCTCGCTGAAGATTTCCCAGCAAAGGGTGTTGGGTTAACCCGAACTTTTTAGTGTACTCCAAATTAATCCTTCTTCGAGGTTTCTCCTCAATGGAGAACGCGAGGGTTGGCACGCCGTGCCTGACGTTAACAGCTTTAACCATGTAATCCTCAGAATCCTTAATGATGACAGGTTTTTCTGACACCACTTCTTTGATTTTTATCTCAAAATTGAGTTTGAACGGAATGGCTTTGAAGTAGTGTTCAAAACTCTTCTGGGTTCCTTCAGGCCCGTAAACCATTAATGGCGTGGCCCGGTCTTCAAGCGAGCATGATGATAGGAACCCGCCGAGCCCGAGCACGTGGTCGCCGTGCCAGTGGGTGATGAATAAATCGTTGACTTTCATGGGACTGACTCCAGCGATCTTCATTTGCCGCTGAGTCCCTTCACCTATATCAAACAAAAAGTAATCGCCTTTCCTGCGAACGTAAACGCTAGCATGATTCCTCGTCTTGGTGGGGATGCCGCTACTCGTTCCTAAAAAAATTATTTCAAGCATGGGTTTCTCTGAGTGTTTAGGATTATTTTAAGGTTTTGACTTCATCAACCGAGCTTTTGAAACTAACTTTGGGATAATTAATGCCGCTTAACTTCAGACTGAAAAAACCTGCGCCCTCACTGGGTTTGGACAGGTCAAGCCCTTTGACCCATTCAAGCAGGTAATGAGAAAAATCCTCCCAATACAATTCTTTCCCAGAAACAAACCTGCTGAAATCCTGATTGTAAAACTCTTTTTTACGCCTAACACTCTTCGTTTTTTCAAAAAGGTTTTCGACAATTTCGTCCCGTAACGGGTGTTGAAGGGCTGGGCAGTAAGATTCATTAAAAATTGCTGGGCGAAAACCGTCTTCGCTTAAAGCTGTTATGACGGGCCACGTCTTGCACACGTCCAATCCAAAACCCTCGTTTTCAAGGGTGCACTCGTAACCTCCCTTGCCGGATTCTTGTAGGAACTTGCATGGTTCTCCTTCCAAAGGCATTACGAAAATCATTCTGAAATATTCGCCTGACTGAAGGTAACTGTTATCAAGGACGAAGTCTAAATCAGCCCACCTTATTTTTTCAGGGTAAATATTAGCGATATCATGCAAAGACACTTCCAGATTCGTTGGTGAACAGCACTTAAAACTGCATTTACTTTCCAAGCCTTGACAGTGAAAACCAGCCATTTTCAAACAAAAGAAACCTTTTCATAAAACCTGCCATCATGATGCAGGCTGAAATAAGTGTTACCTCCCTCAACTTTTTTTCCCTCCCAAGCAAGCGTTTCCGGGACTAGTTGAACCGAGTTCAGTTCGCGTTCGTTCAAATGATTTGTGAACCATTCATCATGATTGAGTTTTCTTTCAAGAATTTCTCGATTCCTTTCCAATAAAGAAGTCAGGGCTTCCAGCTGTTCCTTGAAATCTAATTGGTTTAACGCTTCGCAACCACCAGCAGATTCTATAACGTAGTAATTACTCAATAACAGAAAATTTCCTTCTGAATTATTTTTAGTGATTTTAGCGGGCCAAACCTTACACACGTCAAGCCCGAATCCTTCGTGTTCCAGCACGCATTCAAAAAATTCGGTTTCATCGACCCTTTTTAAAAAATTGCAATCACCTTTATGTTTGTTAAGATAAAATCCTGCCCTGTGATAATCCTTTTTTTCAGTTAGTTCAACCCCAATTGATAAATCATCAATTCTTTTAGGAGTAAGAGATAAGACGTCGTTAAGAGTAAGTCCAATATAGGGTTTTGAACAGCAATCCCAGCTACAGTGATTCTCTCTTCCAATGCATTGAAACCCTCTCATGATTTCCTCGATGGAAAGCGTGTTTTTAAACTTGCCGAAAAATTTTCTGATTCTTTTTTATCTGCTCAATCACTGTTTCCTCATTCATCTTCTTGATTTCGCTAATCTTTTTGATGGTGTGGAGAACGTGGGTGGGATCGTTTCTCAAACCTTTTCTTTCACTCATGAATGGGGAGTCCGTTTCGAGCAAAACTTGTTTTAAAGGAACTAGTCGGACCAGTCCCTGCATTTCACTGTTGGTCATGATTCTTGGAGGAATGCTAAAGTGATGACCTGCACGGACGCCTTCTAGGACTTGTTTTTTGTTCCCGCCAAAACAGTGCAACACTACTTTCAGGTCAAAACTTTTTAGTGTTTCCAGAACGTCTGATTCTGCTTGTCTGGAGTGAATGATTGCTGGCACCCCGAGTTCTTGCGCCAGTCCGAGCATTTTCTTGAAAACTTTTACTTGCACGTCTTTTTGGGAGTTTTCCCACTTATAGTCTAATCCTATCTCGCCGATGGCTATGGGAGGGTTCTTTTTGATGAAAGAAATTTCTTTTTTAACCTCTTCTTCACTTATTTTGGTGGCGTATTGCGGGTACAAGCCTAATGCTGGGAGGACGTTGTCAAACTCTTTGCTTAACGCGAGGGTCTTTCGGTTTGATTCCGGGTTGAGCCCGTTGTTGATGACACTTATTCCGAGCGAAGCGCACTTCTTGATTATTTCGCGCCGGTCTTTGTCGAATTCGTGCATGTCAATGTGTGCGTGCACGTCGAGAACATTCATTTTTTTATAAGTTGTATTGCTATGCTTGAGGCAACCCTGTTTTTGCCGTCCCTGCCTTTGAATGGTTCGGAAGCTATGCTGACTTTGCCGACTTCCACGTTGCTCAAAAATTTGGTTTTGGCTACCATGGCGACTTCAACCGCTTTGGAAATGTTGTCGCCCCGGGCTTTGACGAAGACTTCTTCTAAGCCTTTGCTGAATTGTAAGGATACGGCGGTAATGTAGTTCATGAAAGGTTTTTTACCTATCAATATTTCTCCATCTTCAACCATTAAGTTCACCTTTCAGGCTTTTTCATGCGTTTAGTTATTTGTCCGGCAATCCTGTTCCGAATCTTTTTAGAACCAAAAGAAGTCATTTCTTTCAAGGACTGCTTATTTTTCTCAAAGTCCTTGCAGAAAGCGTCCTCTTTGTATTTAATGAATTCTCTGGATTTTTTTTTAATTAATTTTGTGCTGATTCTACCCATTTTTTTTTCTCTTCGTAAACTATAAAAAGCTTTTAAAACTCTTTTTTAGTGTAATGATTTCAATCGTATTATCATCGCTTTATATATTTATTGCTCTATTATCTGCTTATCTTGTTTACTTCGTGGTTGTTAAAGAATTTGGGCCTCACCACGTGGCGGTGGTGTCAGGTTTTGGCGGGAAACAAGTTGTTGGACCTGGAAAAAAGTTTCTGCCTTTTTGCGAGGAGATAGCGAGGTTTGACAAGCGCTCTAAAATGATGGGTTTACTGGTTTCTGAAGTTTTCACGAAGGACGGGCTCAAACTGAATCTGCGCGGTTACGCTTATTACAAAATTACGAATCCTTTAAGGTTAACTCGCGGTTATTCGCTCGATTTAAGAAAACACTTAGTGGATTTTTCGAGAAAGGTTTGTTCTTCTTTGGAAGCAAGTAAACTGTTAAAGAATCCTTCTTTGCTCAGCAATAAATTGTTCTTCATGCTGAACAACGAGGTTAAAGGCATGGTGGTGCTCGCAGTTCAAGTTGATAGGATAAAACTCTCAGAAGAAATTTTTGTTCAAGGAAGTGAACAGTATTCCATTCTGCTCAACTTGGCGAGAGGACTACCTGGGTATGGCGCGGAAAAAATCAAGAATTATCTTGAATTAATCGTTAATGCCTGTCAAGATAAGGGCATAAAAGTGACTTTGCCAAAACCATTAAATACTCGCTGATGCCAAAGTCTTGTTAATGTTTGAAACAATTCTTATTGACGGCATGACAGTTGGAAACGTTGTGAATAGCATAATTTTTTTGGCATTGTCATATCTTTTTTATAAGAGGCTTTTTGTAAAGGTTTTCAGGAAGATTTTGAAAAAATCTGGTTTTAACGCTGATGCCATATCCTTTGCCCAAAAGTTTTTTGTAATAATTTACATAACAGTTATAACCTTAATCTCTTTGTCATTGCTCGGCTTGCAGGACGTGATGGTTGCTTCGCTAGCCAGCCTGGGGATAGCAGGTTTCGCCATCGGTTTCGCGATGAAAGACGTTGTTTCAAACGTGCTGGCCGGTTTCATGATATTTATTTACAAGCCTTTCAAGCTCGGCGACGTTATCAGCGTTGAAAACAAGTATCAGGGAAGGGTTCGGGACATAAACATTACTTCCACGCTTCTCAAAACCGTTGACGGTGAGGGCGTCGTGATCCCCAACCAAATAGTTTTGAGCAAGGTTATCGTGAACAAAACGCGGTTCGACGTTCTCAGAAGACATTTCGAGATCATTTTGGTTAACTCGCCGAAAATAGAGAAGGCTTTCGCCCACCTCAAAAAAACGTTGAAAAAGATTGAAGGGGTTTCGGAGAAGAAAGAGCCGGGAATAAAAATTCTTAACGTTAATTTAGAAAAGATTAGGGTGGAAGTGTCTTTTTATCAGGACAGAAGATTGTCAAAAGTGTCTAATACCGAGCTTTTCAATAAAATACAGTTAACAACGGTTAGGGAATTGAAGAAAAAAGGTTTCAAAGTAGTTTAATTAAGAAAAACTGTTAAATACGACTTATTTCATTAGAACTCCAAAATGTTTTTTATCAGCGAAATCTTTGCAATGATAGTAACCGGGTTAGCCATTGGTTACATGTTTCAAGGAATTCTGCCTGGAACGGGTAATAGGAGAGAAGATTTTATTCGTTCAGCAATTATTGGCGGGGCAGCCATAATCCTGCACGAGCTTGGCCATAAGTTCGTGGCAATGTACTTCGGGGCCACAGCGGTTTACAACGCTAATTATTTTGGTCTTGCCATGGGAGTGGCTTTGCGTTACATGAACTTCCCGATATTCATGGTCCCTGCTTACGTGAGCATTTCTGGAAACGTTCCTGGGCTCGCGTTCTCTTTGATAGCGCTGGCAGGCCCGTTGGTTAACCTCAGTCTTTACCTTGTTTCGAGAGTGTTGGTGGATAAGCATTTGTTGAATACGCCAGACCAGTTTATGATGGTTCACATGTTTGGAAAAATCAATTTCTGGCTGTTCTTGTTCAACATGATTCCCATCCCCGGTTTTGACGGGTTCCAAGTACTCGCAGGACTGTTTAGAGGTTAGAAGAAAAAAAATTATTTCTTTGAACTCAAATATTTTTCAACGCTTCTATCATAAGTCTTTTCTGTCGCGTCGTCAAAATAGCACGCAGGCAACTCTCCCAGTTCCTTATGATATTTTATGCATTCACAGCACAAACCCTTTTTCTCACAAGGATAAGAACAATTACAGAACTTGAGGTTATCTTCTTTCTTGCATTCCATAAAAAGATAAATGACTTCAACTAGTATTAAGTGTTTATGATTAAGCTCGTTGTTTTTGACTTGTGGAGAACCCTTGCTTACAGGGACGTAGATTACAGCACGACCGCGAGAATGCTTGAAAAAACGGGAGTTAAAATTCCAAAAAAAGAGTTTATCAAAGTTTTTGAAAACGCCATTCAAACAAGGAAATGGAAGTCCAAACAAGACGCTTACGAAAATTTGTGTAAAGAAATGGGTTTGGAAACCACCAAGCAAAACGTTGAACTACTAATGAAAATCAGGGACGTGGCTGAAGCCAAAGTGAAACTCTTTCCTCACACGATTCCAATGCTTGAAAAATTAAGAGAGCAGGAATATAAAATAGGGTTAATATCGAACAGCACTCAATTCTCGATAGAGCTTGTTAAGGAAAAAACGGGGTTGTTAGAATTCGTTGACCACGCATTATTCTCTTATCAAGCAGGGTTTATCAAACCAGATTTAACCATGTTCAAAAGAATTCTTGAAACAGCTGACTGCAAGCCTGGAGAAGCGGTGATGATTGGGGACAAGCTTGAAGACGACGTCCTGCCAGCCCGACGATTAGGCATGCACGCCATCCACTTCGAAAACATTGAACAACTCAAAAAAAGTTTCGAAGAAATAGGAATCATCATCTAATTTTTAGGAGGATTGGACAGTGATCCGAGCCCATAACGTTCTTTAAGATGAGACTGTTCTTCACTTTTCTCTTCAGTTTTTCGCTGACCACAAAATAGTCCAACCGCCAACCAATATTCCTGTCACGCGCTTTAAAACGATAAGTCCAGAAAGAATAATGCCCTCCATCCTTCTCGAACTCGCGGAAAGAATCAACGAAACCCTCTTTCAAGAATCTGTCGAACCACTTCCTCTCTTCTTCCGTGAAGCACGCATGCCCTTCATTCTGCTTAGGGTTAGCCAAGTCAATTTCTTCGTGAGCAACATTAAAGTCGGAGCCGATGACTACAGGCTTTTTTAATCTCTCAACAAATTTTTGGAACGCTTTATCGAACTTGAGCTTGAAATCCAGTCTTTTCAAGCCGTCACCAGCGTTAGGAAAATAAGCGTTGACTAAAAAGAAGTCGTTGAACTCGAGGGTCAAAACTCTTCCTTCATCGTCAAACTCTTCAACACCTATTCCTTTCACCACTGCCAAAGGCTTTTTTTTGGATAAGACTGCCACGCCAGAATAACCTTTCTTTTTAGCAGGGAACCAGAAAGAATGGAGACCTTTCAAAACTTTAAGTTTTTCAGGAATCTTGTCAAGGGAAGCTTTTATCTCCTGAAAACAATAAAAATCCGCTTTCTCTTTTTCAATGAATTCAAGCAAACCCTTCCTTAAGCAAGCATTAATCCCGTTAACATTCCATGAAATGATATTCATTCATTACATTAAAAGTTTTTCAACTTTTTTAAGGATAACTGGAAGAACTCCCAAAAAGTTTTTTAGGGGAGAACTAATTCTTCTTGACACACACCAATGACTGACGATGTTTACGTGACCCTAGCTGAAGATTATGTTAGCAAGAGCAGGCTAGGAACTTATGAGCAATGCCCTTTCAAATTCAAACTTCACTACGTTGATGGGATCACTGTCCCGCCGAATAAGTTCATGCTTAGAGGGTTAGCGGTTCACGATTTCATGGAAAACTTTCACGCGAACGTTAAGATTCGCAAAGAAGGGCTTTACATCGAACTTCCTGAAGGCGTGAGCGAAGAAGTGCTCGGGCACGTGAAAAACGTTATTGGTTTTGAGAAGAAGCGCTGGGATAAAAGCTTGGAAAAAGATTATCCACTGAAATATTTCAAACCCGTCATGGTTGAAACCAAGGTTCACAATCACGACGACAAACTGTTCGGAATCGTGGACAGGGTTCACCTAAACTATGATGACGAATTAGTCGTTCTTGACCTGAAAACCGGAAAATACAACTCAAAAAACTATGATTATTACAGGCAGGAACTAGCTTTTTACAAAAAACTTTTGGACGGCTCTCTTCTCCTGAAAAAACCTGTGAAGTACGGGGCCATCTATTTCTCTGGTTCTGACACGCTCATCATGGAATCAGTGAGTTCTCAACAAGTAGCGATTCTCACTCAACGGATTAAAGAATTCAGGAAAAACGTGATGAGACAAAAATTTGCTCCGCGACCAAGCATTCTTTGCAAGTGGTGCGGTTATAAGGAGCACTGTAACGTAAATCACTTCGACTAAAATGTTATTAATCAGAAAAAACTTTTAATGTAGTGGATGGCTTCACTTGTTGAAAGAAACTTTTACTCCTATCTTCGCAACATAATCGTTGGCGGTCTTGACGTTCTCTTGAGCAAAAATTTGAGGACTTATACTCTCATCGCATTTTTCTTAGCTCTCACAACCACTATGACAGCATTTTTTTCACGACCATCATTCGATATTGAAATCGTGTTTGCGTTCACGTTAATAATAACAAGCATTGTTTTCATTAAATCAAAAAAAGACTATTTTTGGACCAAACTATTTTATTTCACAGCGCTTTTCCTTATCATAAAATCTGTCCAGCCAGTTTACGCAGGACTTCTTCCCTTCGCGCAATTAAGCGTTTACGCCACGAGATTCTTAACAGACTTAATCTTTTTTGTTTTAATAAGGGATTTCATGTCTTCAATAGGGGGTTTCGTACTTTTTTTCGGCGAGGAAAAAGGAAGAGTTGTTTTCAGACCCGTGTTCAATCTCATCGTGCTCGCGAGTCTTGCGGGTTATTATTGTCTGGCCAGCATAGACCCTTACACAACCTTCCTCGGAATAACTTTCGCCTTGTTCATGTTTTACATGATAAACGTTTTCGCGAAAAAAGAGAAAAACAACGTTTTTGTTACAATCCTTTGCATGTATTACATCTATTTCATTTATCAAGTAATAGCTGGTTTAACGGTGAGCACGATGATGGGCGCGTTCGTATCAGACCTGCTTATAACACTGGTCATGTTTTTCTTCATAGCGAAAACAGTTGGGACTTTTATAGGAAGAATGAAAATTAAAAGAATAAATCCTGAAAACATTGTTTTGTTTTCGTTGGGACTAGTTCTTTTATTCCATTCAGTGTCAATAGGCGTGGCGTTGGGGGGAGGCGTTCAAATCCTGTTTGAATTGCAACAGAAAGTAAGTTCAGCTAACATCGTGTTCATAACTGTTGTGTCCTCACTATTCTTCTTTAAGAGCGAGCGCTTCAGAGAATTCATGACCAGCTTGCCAAAAAAGAGGGATGTGCTCTCAACCGTTTTTTTCGGGGCGATGAGAGAACTTTTTAAGAGTAAATGATTAAAGGACAAATCGGCCAACCACTAACCTTTTTTAAAAACGTTCCCATACACTTAACTTTTTCATGAAAGAATTATGCGACGTTATAATTGGCATGCACGAACCAATGATTAACACCAAGCAAAGATATGGAACTGGGGCGATGAACATAAAACATTACATTCTCATCCAAAGATTATTGACTCATGAGATTAGAGAAGTAGACCCTTTTTTGAAACAATTCATATGCTTAAAAAGGGCTGACGATTCGGCTTACATGAAATCACTTAAAAAAAAGGTTCTGAAAATCATTGAATTAATAATCCACGAAAAACGTTCACTGAAAAAATTTCTTGACAGCGCAACGAAATCCAGGAATAAAAAACTATTCCAGACAATTACTGCGCGACTGGAAGAAATAGAGGAAGAAAAAAGGGTTTTGTACGACACGAATTCTGAGATAAATTTCGCACTAGTGCCAAACGCTTAAATAGAAATAACTTCAACCAAGAATTCATGCTTTTAGGCCTCAAGTCAGATATTAGTCAAGCAGAAATTTGTTGGCGGAAAAAACTTGCTCCATTAGATTGCTACGAATTCTTTTTGAGAAAAACCGATTCAGAGGACTGCATTCAAAAAGCTGTTGACGAAGTCAAAACTTTTTCAAAACACGTTGTTCTGCACCAACCAGTGGGTTTTGATAGAAATAATCATAAAAAACTGAACTTGAAACTTTGCAAGATGTGCGTCAGACTAGCTGAGAAAAACGATTTGCACGGCGTTGTGATTCACCCATTGAAAACCATGCAAGACACGACAGATTTATGGAACTCTTTAGGTAGTGATAAGGTAATGATTGAGAACTTGACGCACGATTATTTTCGCACGAAAAAGGACATGCTGTCTTCTCCTTTCCCGAGACTCGTTTTTGACGTTTGCCATGCTTACATGGTTTGCAAGAACAACGATTACTTGATTGAATGGGTTAAGTCTTTAGGCAAACGAGTTGTTTGGATGCACTTAGCTGACAGTGATGGGGAAACCCATGGCGCGCCTATTGGTGAAGGAAACGTGGATTGGATTAAGATTTTGGAGTTGAATAAAAAAGGAATTATTGAGGTTTACGACGAGGATGAAATATCTGGCGAGAAAAAAGTTGATGGCTACTTAAAACTATTAAAAATGATGAAAAAAGTTTAAGGTTTTTTATTTTTTTAATCTAATCATAAAATTCCAGGTTAGACCAAACATTATAGTCAAATAAAAGAACAATATGTTCGCGTAGTACTCTGTTGTTCTCATCGCTTCTGGTAGGTAATGCATTATGATAAAGAAGATTAGCGAAAACCCTGCCCACATAAAAGTCATTACTTGGGATAACGTTATTTTTTCTTTGAACAGCGCCATTTCATCACCTCCTTTTTCATATTTTTTTGATTATAGGTATTGCTTGAGGCTCGGACCCGCCGTGCCAAGTGAACCTTGGTCTAATCTGGATGGGATAAACTCTTTCCAGTTTATCGTCAAGAACAACTGCCGAACCCCTCATTTTAGGAAGAGCGTTAAGGTAACCTATCAGTCCCGAGGCCAGATAGGATTGCATTATGGCGCCCAGACTATCCACATCTCTTTTCGCGGTTAACCTGTGAGAAATGACGAGGTCTGATTGGGTTATCACGTCCGAATGGATTTTGCCGGGCTGCTGGGTTGCCAGAACCGCGCTGACCCCTGGCTGACGGCCTTCCCGGATAACGGTTATCAGTGCCGTGCTCGCTGGAGTCTTCCCTTCCGCTGGAAGGAACTCGTGTGCCTCGTCTATGAACAGCCAGACGAGAGGCACGTGCTCTTTTTTAAGCGTTGCTTCATCTTCGAATAAGGACCATCCTTTCTCAATGCTTTGAAGTTCCTCAAGTTTTCTGGATTTCATTCTTTCCTCCAAAAGCTTTAAAGATATTAGTCCTATCACGAGAGCCCTGACACTCCAAGTCCCGCTGGCTCCAGCGTACATAGAAATGTCGAGCACAGAGACTTCACCTCTCTTGACGATCTCGCTTATCCTGGTCCCGTGTTTGGAGAATAAACCCCATGACTTGACGCTTTGAAACAAGTTTTCTGCAGCGTCTTTTTCAGTTCTTTCCGCCCTCGAATCATCCTGTATCCTGGCGATGATGTCTTCAACTCCGTAGTCATCTCCTTTTTCTTTCAGCCTGGAAACAGTTCTTGTCACAGTGATTCCGATGGGGCTTAGCGGGTCAACTCCCAAAGTGATTAGCCAGTCATTCGCGGTCAGTTCTGAAGTTTTTATGGAGAACGGCTTGTCAACAGGCAGACCGTTTTCAACGGCTTCTTTGTACTTTCCTTCTGGAACGTAGACTTTGACTTTGTCCGCAAAACCTTCTGGTTTCAAATCCCATTTAGATAATAATTCTTCGTCTCGCAGGTTGGGGTATTTCATGGTCCAGTAAATGCCCATCGTGTCAAAGATTAGTATGCCTAGGTTGTCAGCAATTTTTTTGGGTAGCGAGGTCATTCCTTCCGCTAGGACTCCCATGGTGTAAGATTTTCCGCTTCCGCGTTTACCAGCTATCAAAACAAGGTGGGGGCGGTTAACGTCCATTAAGACTTCGTTGGCCATGCTGACGTTTTTGCCCATGGTAATGTATTGTTTGCCTATCAGGATTGCCGCGTCAGTACCCCATTTTTCGATTTCACTTGACCTTCTTCCTAGGACAATCTGGTGAACCATAACAATAATTAGAAAGGGTTAAAGTTGGTTATATACCTTACTCAACGAACTATTCTCCCAATCATAATTTTTTTAAAAGAATGGTGATTAAAGCAGGTTTATTGCTGGGATGGCGGAGCGGTTTAACGCGTCAGCCTCGAATAACCGAACCTTTCTTTATAAAAGAAACGTTCACGAAAGAAAAAATAATAACGAAAAAACGTTGACGAAGAAAGAACACGGGTAAGCTGATGTCTTCACGGACGCGCAGGTTCAAATCCTGCTCCCAGCGTCCTAATTTAGTAACTCTTTTAAGTTAGAATATTTTTTGGGGTATAGATTATGAAAGGAAAAACAATCTTTTTTGTAGCAGTTCTCGTAAATGTTTTAATTCTGACAGGAGCTTTCGCTGCACAACCCGACAATCATTGTTACAGATTAGCAGCAAATAAAGACAAAGCTTTGGAAAACATGGACGGAGTTCTTCAAGGATCTGGTAATAGGATTAACCCCTGCACTGGATTGAAGGACAGCGCCAATACTTACTATGACCTAAAAGGTGGAGTGACGCAGATAAGAACTGTATACGGCAATGGCGACGCAGAAGGATACATTGGATTAAATCGTTATAGGGTTTGCCATTCATCTGGTACAGCAAGAATTATCCAAAGGATATACGGTCCCGGATCATCTTCTGGTAAAACGCCATGGGCTTGGGGTTTCTGGTTTAACTTCCCATTCGACGACGACCCTTCCACGTGGATAAAAGACAAAGAACTCTGTAATACGATTGAATAACCAGTTGTTTAATGCAGTTTTAACCTTATCCGAACTAATCATAATTAAACATTGTTTTAAAATACCATTTCATTTATAACAAGAAATCTTTTTTCAATAAAACCTTGATGAATGATACTGTTAAAATAAAAATCTGGGAGTGCACGCACCCTGAAGAAATCACTTTTGAATACACTCTTGACAACCAGCCACACGTCACGAGCAACGATTTTGGATGGGGGTGGGCGGAAACAGAAAAAGGAGGTTCAAGCCTCGTATGGGTCGGACAAAAAACCCAAGAAAAAACAGGCGACGCCATGCCCATAAAAAACGGGCGCGGATTCTGGAAACCAATAGAATTCTACGTAAGCCAAGAAACAGAAGAGTGGAGCCTCAGCAAAATAGAAAAAGCAATACAGCCAACCAGCCTCCATTCACCCCTGCCACGCCAAGTCATAAAAACTTACTGGAACGCGTTCCAAAACACCCATTCACTAGAAAAAGGAAGAGACGCTCACGGCTTCGGAGACACGCTGCCAGACGGAACAATCTTCAAAAAAGAAGATAAAACAGCCGTACTAAGGTTCCGAACTATGATAAAACCCGAACTAAGACAAACAAAGTGTGACAACGTTTACCTCGGAATAAACAGCATCATAAGACACGACAACGCGGAAATAGAACTCATACCCAGCGCTGGAACGTTTCTTGGAATAACTTACGCGCCAGAACCACAAACCCTATCCCTAAAAAGCTTTATGAAAGGATACTACGACGAAAAACAACACCTCCAAAACCTGACAGAAAAACTCCAAATTCTATCCCCACACTTCTCAAAAATTGCTCCAGACATAAGAAAAGTACAGAAAGACTTGGAACATCTCAAAAGAATGAAAGAAGAAACACTTGAATTCAGGATACTCGACGCAATTGAATCAACAATACCTGTTATTGAAGAAGGAATAGTCCAAAAAATCAGATCACTAATAAAACAATAACAGTGTTTAACTTTTCTTCAAATGAAGATGTAATTTAATTAAAACACTATTACTATTATAAAAGGTGATAAAAGTGTCTTACAATTTTGGAAAAAAAACGATAAGCCTACAAACTTTCAACCTGACAGCAGGGAACAGGGTTTTCCACGCCCTAGGCGAACAACACTACATGCTCGTGCCAAAGTTCAGCCAAGACTCCATGGCACTGCCCGTAAAACCAGAACTATTCGAACAAACCAACAATTTCGTGCAAGGATTCCTGCAATGCGAAAAAGAATGCAAGGAACTTAATTCTTCGGGGAGTTACTCGGGCACAATTAGAGAACATAGCGAAAAATTCAGGAAACAAGAAAGGTTCATGGCAGAGGAAATGGAAAGAATCCTAAAAGAAAGCGGTTTCGGCGGCTTTGACAGAAGCGTGATAAATCCGAACAAAGCACTGTCCCCCAGATGGGAAAACATTGGAGTACACCCATTAATGGCAATGGAAGGAACCCTGTTCGCGCACGTCAGAGAACAAAACATTTACGGGCTTGACGGAAAAATGGACATCGAAGACCACCTCCGAGGCAGTTCTCTAAAAGAAGACCCAGCGAGAAGAAATGGTTTTCTAGACGCCGACACCGAAAAACTCTACTGCTTGATAGAAGCAGCAGTATTATTTCCAACACCACCCACGTTCAACAACGAAGAACTGTACAAAGGATTAATAGATTACAAGTGGGGTGGTTGGCCGGACAACTCTTCCGACGGGTACAACCTCGGAAGAATTTACCTAAAACCCGATGAAAAGAAAAACCAAGTACTGGTCGGCACGCCAGCACTAATAGACGCAGACTTTTACAGAGCCTTCATCAAAGACCGCCAAGAATTCGGGACAAAAATCGAGAACGGCTGCTTCGAAATACCGGACAGATGGACTAACTAAAAAAAAATAAGAGATGAAACAAAAATGTCATACCAATTCGACGACAGAACCGTGAGCCTACACTCATTTGACCTACCACACCAATTCATGAGCGGGGCGCACTGGGCAGGACTCAAAATAATACCCTTATTTGAGCAGAAAGCAAGCTTTCCAGTAAAACCAGAGTTCTTCCCAAAGTTTCAGACATACGCCAAAAAAACGCGAAGTTTCTGGGAAAACCTTGCCGAAACACTCGGGGACGACATAGGAGAAATCAAACAAGACTCGAGATTCAAGAAATGGCAAGGAACTGCGGAAAAAAAGCTCGCGAAAATCCTCAAACAAAGCGGTTTTCAAGGAATCGAATCAATAACCCTTCACGGACAAGGAGACCACGACGGCGAGTACTACGACAACATGATAGGACTGCCAAAAGGAGACTACTTGAGAATAGAAATGCACTACCCAATACCCTCAGAACTTGAAGAGAGATTTGATAGTGATTACTCGTCAGCGAACGCGGTTGGGGAAGAAGGAAAATGCTACGGAACCCTTTACGCCAAGCCAGACCCGGAAAACCAAGTCCTAATAATCGGCAGGCCGATGATGATGGATAAAGAAGTTTGGAAAGCGTACGAGTTAAAAGACTTTTTGGACGAGACAGGCGCGCTCAAACCCGTTTAGTAAAACTTATAATAAGAAATGATTTGTTAAAACTAATGATAAGACTACCAGACGATTTGTTAGTGGCTTGTAAAATATTTGAACACCAGACTCAAAAAGGGATTGCCCCAAAATTAGGGCAGATAATCTCAAGTTTGGACGGGTTGATTGACACGGAAAAGGTCTCTGGACACGTTGAATCCCTGTTAATCATGGGAGTTATAGATATTGAAAGAATTAAAAGCCAAAGACACTATCACATAATGGGAGAAGCCTACGACATTGTTAAGGATTTATACAATATTCACAAATTTTAAAACATTTTTAAAAAAAGGTTTTTCGGCTGAAACCCTAACAAAGACTATTGTTTAAGAACTTCAAAAAATAAGAAGTAAGGGTAATGAATAAGATAATTGCTTTAACAATTATAATTGGGGTTTTTATGGCAGGTTGCACTCAAAAAACTGGACTCGCCAACCCCGCAGCAGTGTACTGCGAAGAACAAGGACACACCTATGAAATAAAGGAAGGTGAAGCAGGGCAGTACGGAGTCTGCATGATTGACGGGGAAGAAAAAGACGCTTGGCAGTATTATAGGGAATCTCAAGACCAGCTCGTAGGAAGTAACTGCGGAACAGTCACTCCCGGACACAACGACGAGTGTTGCAGAAGGCAGAACAAAGAAATCGCTTCAACAAAAGACTGTCAAGGAAACTGGTTCTACGACTTCAGCAAAGGACAATGCGATTACTACTGCTATGAAGAAAAACTCGCTGAATGCAACGCTGAAACCCAATGCAGTGAAGGACAATGCGTGAGACTTGGAAGCAAAGCGTACTGCGTCACTGACGACCCTTGCAGTTACGCCAACTGTCAAGCGCAGGACTGCGTGATGGCGGAATCCTACCCTTTGCAACTATTCTGCTCTTAACTTTTTTTCCAACTCTGATTTTTTAAAAACCTCAACAAGAGTTCGCTCCATCTCCTTATATTCTTCATACTTTGGATAAAGCAAAGTTTTGTAAGCAAGGTAGCACAACAAGCCAAACCCTATAAAAGAAAGAGGAGTTCCAACGTTTGCCACGCTTAAATCAGCAATAGGGATGATAGAATAAGGTTTTAAAGGGTCGCCCGCATCAAAACTCAATGTGCCCATAACCTTGACAAGCTCGGTTGCAAGACTGATAAAACCCAAAAACTCCGAAACATAATAAGCGGTTCTTGGAACGGCTTGCCCGATAAAGAACTTATTCTTCTTCTTGTTAACCTCAATATAATCAAGGTCATCCTTATAAGACATGAAGAGATTAGAACGTTGCTGTTAAAAATATGTTTTGGTAACCACCAAATTTATTTTTGAGAATTCACGAATCCTTTTTTAAATCATTGCGAAAAGCTTAAATCCTATTTTAAATAAAAAGAGGATTCAAAGATCATGAAGAAGACTAAATCCCAAAAAAAAGCGGTTAAATTAAAGGTGTGCGAGCTCTGCGAAAAAGAGTTTGAAACCTTGGAAACGTGCCAGGAATGCGGGACAGAATACTGCAAAGACTGCGGCGACGTTGGCAGAGGTCTTTGCCAGGACTGCGTTGACTACAAAGAATCCATGAAGAATACTAGCACAGAAGACTCAGAATAAATTTTTTTTCCACTCTTCCTAAAAGAATAACAAATCTTTTTGTTAATTATAGAATCATATCAAGTCTTCTTCAGCAACCACGACAAGATCTCCTACCGCCATGACCGCGTTGAAAGGTATCAAAAAGTATCCGCCCTTCTCTTTCTCTAAATCAAGGTCAGAAGCGTGTTTCGTAGGCTCCTTCAGCACTATGCTAATCAGCTCACCGGTTCTTGACTCAAAAACTAAGTCGCCGACTTTGCCGAAAGTTTTTCCTGTTTTACTAACAACTGTTTTCCCAACAATTTTTTTTGAATAAATCTTGCTTTTTTTTGAACTAATCATAATACTTTTCACCCAAAACTTTTTTTTGTGTTTTGACTTAATCTAAAAAAGGTTAGTTTGCTTTTTATATTTTTGCCTTTTGTACAACAATGAAAGTGATGCCTAGGATAACACCTATGACTAATAAACTCAACCAAACGCTCAGAGTGGGGAATAAGAAGAGCGCTAAAGAAGTGCTCAGCACTGCTGAAAGCCACCAACCCCTACTCCACATAATTACTTTAGAACCATCCAATGGAGGAAAGGGGATTAAATTGAAAAGCGCAATCCACGCGTTAATCTGCAACACCTGAAGAAAAATGATTTCAGGAAGAAGTGGCTGCAATAACTTGGCCAGCACAGCGATGCCTAAACCAGCTAAAGGCCCTGCAAGAGCTATCTTACCTTTCTCCTCATTGGAAAGATGAACGTATTTGTAACCAATCCTCGTGAAATAAGCCGTGGAAATGACTACGAACCCTGGAGCAGCGAAAATCAGCGAGCCATTGGAAATAAACGCTAAAAAAATTGATAAGACAAGGCCTTGAGGCCAGATCCTGAACTCCGCTCTAGCCTCGTAAGACTGGGCGACGAACTTGTGGGCCAATTCATGGGCGACGAACGCCAAGCCAACGATAAGGCAGGAGAAAATCCAGTTCTGAACACCTATCTCCAAGTCAAACTTGGTTTCACCCCAACTGCCAAAAGAGAAAAGGAATCCAAGAACGATTACACAAATAGTTATGTCTCTAACCTCGTTAAAACTTATTTTCGCGTTCATGTCACTTTTGAAACCATGTAAATCTCAGGCCCGCTCGAACTCAAGTACTTGAGAGTAAACAAGCCGCAAACACTTATATGGTCTCCTTTGTTTAAATCTTTTCTCTCAACGCTGGCAAGCTTCCAAACCACTAATGAATCGGGGCCATCACAAAGTTCGAAAACTTGGAACTCGTTGCCAGCCTTGGAAACTTTTTTTTCGATTTCCGAGCAAACAACACCGCTGGTCATCACTTTTTTCTCAGAAAAACCGTCAAGACCTGACAAAATGTCTCCAATACTTGAGTGAACCAAAGGGCACACCCCACCCCAAAAAATTAGGGCGATAAACCAAGCAATCACGGACACGCGCATGCCCGTCTTAATTTTTTTTCCCCCGAATTGTTTGAAAAAACTTCTGAGTCTGGATTGGTTGGCGATAACGATAAGTGATAAGAGGATGGTTGCGTAACCCGCCTGGCTCGCGTCAAAACCCAGTGAAAAAAAGTTTTGCAAAGGATAAAACACTCCGATACCCATGGTGGTTAAAGAATCTAAGAACAAGTGGGTCAACATGCCGAAGGATAGGGCAAACCCTTGCCTAGACCTGCCAGCCAGCCTGGCCAAAACGTAAACTGCTAAAACGAATACGAGCGAATGAGTTATCATTCTATGCTGCACTGGCAATAACAAATCAATGTCTGGCAACAATGAACCGATTACGCTCCAAAGAACGCTAACACCCAAGATTCTTGAGAAAGCCATTGCGAACAAAGCGTGAATAAAACCAATCATTTTTTAACTTAACATCTTATCATACACTTCTTCGACTCATACCTCTTCCCGTATTATAACAATAGTTTTTGAACTTGTTTTAAAAAGTTTTTTATTCTTGTAAAAACAAGAATTGAATCATGGTTGAGGAGAAAAGCAATTGGTTGCTGGACTTGTTTGCGGATAAAGTGGTAAGGAAGGCTTTGAAAAAAGCGTTGGTTGACGTTGCCATTGCCATGGCGCTTATAGTTGTTGAAAAAGTGGTTAGAAAGAAACTAGTGCATGAAGAAAACGAGGAATAAACTATTAATACGCAGGGTTTTTAATATATTCTTTATGCAAGGTCTTGCAAAGCTCTTCTTGTTATCAACGTTTTCCCTAATTTTTCTGGACACTGCGCTCGCTTATTCGTGTCAGGGCAACGAGATGCGATGGACTTGCAACACGACCAATATGACGACTTGCGGTTCAGACCCGACGTGCATAGACTTCTTTGGAACAGAGTGCAGTTTTTTCAGGGAATCGTTCACGCTTCAACGATGCGTGTCCCCAACAACTTACGTGCAGGGAAGCGATGTTTTCGCTTACTCTACGATAAAAACTTACAATAATTCCGTTTATAATCTTAAGTTTGACTGGGACGGGGTAGTTGTTAATCAGAACTGTTCGGGCGGCAGGTACAACGTTTTAAATATTGAAGTCAGGAACAATACTTTCAACGGGACGCTAATAAACAATACGAGCATGTTTTGCAGTGGAAACTTGTGCGGTAACAGTTCAATCGCTGGCTACCAGTCCTTCACTCTTCTTTTCACAAGCATTAGTAACACAACAGTTATTGTTTTCCGAACCCAGTCAAGCCAAGCAGTTCAAATAAAGATTAAGAACGTTGACGTTTCAGGAGAGAGTCTTCCATGCCAGCCAAACTGTGGTGGAAGCCCTTACTGCGAGGATTACCTGCCAAGCTATAACTTCTCTGTCTGCAACATAACAACTGCCAGCGCTTTTTCAGATGACGGTTGCGACGCGAACTGCGACCTAGTTTATTCCGGGGTTTGCAGGACATCAGGGTACCATTCGAGTTGCTCTGCAGCAACTGTTTGCGCGAACCTTACCGTAAATACTTGTCTAAATGACACTAAACTATGCTCGGCTGATTGCACTTATCGTGACAGGGATGAAGACAGGGCTTACTGCGAAGTTCAAAGCTCTTCTTGCTCCAACGCTACCTGGGTTAACAATGCTTGTTGCGGTGACGACGTTTCAGAATATGTTACCAACTGTACGATAATTAACGGCACTTGCTCCAGTCAAGCGTGCTGTTTATTTGAAACAAATTGTGTTTGGAACAGTGTTTGCTATTCTCATGGAACCACTTTAAACCCGGGAACCACTTGCAACCCCTCCCTTGCTTGCGACAACGGGTCGTGGATTAGAACCATTACTTCGCAGAACTGCAGGACTTGTGGCAAATGGATTAGCGAGGTTGACCGCTGCTGTTTCAGCGACGCGTCATTTGATTATGAGGGAGGGTACTGCAACAATGGGATATTGCAACCGTTCTCTTTTTCAGTGAACCCTTGGACCGAGCACTTCCTGCAGGACACCGTCGTGCTCTTCAACATGACTTTAACGACTAAACTGCCAAGCCTAACTTTAAACATAACTTACAAGCTATTATTAGAAGAGACTGTTTTGCAAGAGTTCAACGCCACGAAAATAATTGCCAATGGCACGACAGTGTTCACTGAAGTCATGTCTCTCCCGGAAGCCACGCCTCTTGGCGAGTACTCATTGGTCGCGAAAACAACGTATAATTTGACGCCAGTCACTAGTTCTCCAGCGCGAATATTTGTGGTAAGAGAGTTAACCCAAAACCAAACTGAAGAGAATCAAACTCTTGTTGGCGAAGATCTCGTCCTGACTGTGGAGGATACTACAGGTCAAACCCTTGTCATCATCGCGGTGTTCGCGGTTATAGGTGTGGTGATAATGAGTATAGTGGTTTACCTAAGGCAAAACCTGTGAATTCATATAATCAGGTCTTTGATGTTCACCCTGTTGGAAGGCTTGTCCAAAACCACTTTTCCGTCATCTAAAAGGATGATGCGGTCAGCCATTTTAGCGACTTTTAAGTCATGAGTTACCAGGATGACAGTCACTTTCTCTGAGCGATTCAACTTCTTCATCAATTCAATTATCGTGTTGCCGCTTTTATGGTCGAGCTCGCCTGTCGGCTCGTCCGCTAAAAGTATTTCCGGCTCGTTAATCAACGCTCGAGCTATAGCAACTCTTTGCTGCTGCCCTCCAGATAATTCCATTGGCTTATGACTTGCCCTGTCCGCCATACCCATTTGCTCCAATAATTTTATCGCTCTTTTGTTAGCGTGGTCTGGCATACCGTCTGGCACGGTGGGAATTAAAATATTTTCTCTGGCGGTGAGGTCGTGCAATAAGTTAAATGTCTGAAATATGAAACCGATTTTTTCCCTGCGAAAATCACTGCTTTCTCTGTCATCGTAATCAACAATGTTTTCTTTATCAATAATCATTGCACCTTTGCTAGGTTTTTCAATCGCTCCAACCATGTTTAAAAAAGTGCTTTTTCCAGAACCGCTTGGACCAACCACGCTCACGAACTCTCCTCTTTTGATTTTTAGGTTCACGTCTTTAAGGGCGTGAATGACTTGATTGCCTAACACGAAATCTTTGCAAAGGTTTTTCAGTTCAATGTGAATCATTTAATCGCCACCTCGGAAAGCTTCTAACGGGCTCATGTTCGCTGCTTTGTAGGCAGGGTATATCCCTCCGAGCAGGCCTAGACCAATGGAGAATCCTGTAGCTAATAATAGGAGTTCAAGGTTGATCAACGCAGGCATGTTCATGAATGTTGGAAAAATGTAAAGGGCTACGAATGATCCTATCCCCACCCCAACCATTAATCCAATCACGCTTATCATTATTGACTCGAAGAGTATGAGTTTAAGTACGTCTGAAGAGTACCAGCCCACACTTTTTAGCACACCAATCTCTTTAGTGCGTTCTATAACGCTCATGAGCATGGTGTTAGCGATTCCAAGCCCTCCCACGATTGCTGCGACGCTGGAAACCGCAAGGGTAAAGAGAGATATAATTGAGAAGGTTTCCCCAAATTGTTTGGCGAATTCTTGACTAGTGCTGGCGTGGAGCTTGCTGAATTTTCGGTTAATGTATTTTGCTAGTTCATCGGATTGAGCTGGGTTGGATGGATCAACCATAAATGAGTTAACAGAGTTCTCCGGAAGATTGAACAAGTCTCTTGCGTCATCAATGTGCATTACAATAAAGTTATCAATCATGTTGGAACCGGATTCGAAAACACCTATTATCTTGAAACTTTTCCCGTCAATCCTTAATCTTTGGTTGACTCTTTTATTGTATTTACTCGCAATGTTTTTTCCTATTACGACCTTGCTTTTTTCAGAGTCGCTTTTGAAGAAGCGTCCTTCAATAATGTTAGTCGTGTAACCAGCGCTTTTTAAGTCCTCATAAGTCTCAGGGTAAACTCCTATCACCACACCAGGAGGTCCAGCCCCCATTCGGAACACGATTTCCCTACCTTCAACAGTTGAAGCCATTGCAAACACTTCTGGAGATACTGCCCTAACCCCTCTCAATTGAGATATCTTATCAGCGTAGCTTTCGTCAACGCTTGATAATATTTGGTCTATGGCGCCTTTTTGCATGACTGAAATTCCTTGGATTTTTGAGATAGAATCCTGTACGGTGGATTGGATGCCTTCACTGATTGACACGAGCGAGACGATCATCGCGATTCCTATGGCGATGCCCAGAATGGATATTAAAGTCCTGCTTTTTCTTCTTAACAAATTTTTTATTGCTAAAGCGTATAACAAGTCTTATCACTTCCTTTTTTTTCTCTTCCAAAAAAAGTAAGCGATTCCGATGACGAAGAATAGAAGAATTATTGGAGCGTAATTTGTTCGTTCGCCTTGTTCTAATTTAATGGTGGTTTCCCTAGTAAAAGTGTGTTGTCCTAAGTCGTCTTCGTAAGAGATTTCTATCTGAAAGATTTTATCGCTGCCAGGCAGTATTTCGAATAAGGCGACGTCACTATCATCTTTTTCTAGCACGCCTATATAGCTTGAAGTATCGCCTATCATGTTTCCTAGTAGTGTGGCTTTGGTTGAGCGAGCTTTTCCTTGCCCAATGTTTTCCAATGTTACGAGCAAAGAATAGGCTTGGCCTTCAATTGGCAGGCTAGGGTCTGTTTCAATAACAGCTATCCTGATGTCAGCTTGGTTGAATATCTCGAAGTTTAGGTCGCCGACGTTGGTGGTTTCGCCGTCACTCTTGACTTGTACGGGTATCGCGTAAACCCCTGGGTTAAGGTCTTTGCTGATTCTTACGTTAAAAGTCACTGCTTCTGTTTTTCCTGCGTCAATGTCTCCAAGATAATAATAGTTGGGCTTATCTTTGAAAATGAAGGGGATGACTCCATCTTGGTCGTTGGACACGTTGATTATCACATCTCTAGCTTTTCCTGTTCCAAAATTTTTTAGTTCTATCGTAAAATTAGTTTCTTGGGAGGGGGATAATTCATCGTTGCTGAAAGAGTAACTTATCATTTGGAGTTTTTGTTCTCCACTGAACCTTATTTGAACATTGTCAGATACTTTAGTGGAGCAAGTTCCAAGGCACCAGAAAGGCTTTAGGTTGTAATCATTTGAGGGCACGTTATCATAAGTGATCACTCTATAGTTTTGAGTGGTGCTCCCAAGACCTTTTAGTTGTCCAATGACTCGAGTGTAAGTTTCTCCGTTAACTGTTTTGAAAGGATAGTCAACAGTTAACCCTATGCTCAAATCCTCCACGGTTGAGGATCTCTCATTGTAATAAGTTATGGAGAGCGTTATTGCTTCATTTGATTGTAATGGGTATGAGTCAGGAGTGACTAAGGTCATGGTCATGCCAAAAGCAGAAGGAAATAGGAATAAGGCCAAAAACAGAACGCTTTTTCTCATAATCATCCCTTTTAATTGTTTTTGTTTTATTAATCTTTTCAACCAATATTAAGCGATGAAACATTTATTTCAAGTTCTTTTAAACTGGTTATGACTGAAACATTGAATTCCGAGTAGTCTTGTGGACGAGTTATCATATCCCAGAGGAGTTCGCTGTTCTGTAAGAAAACTTGACTCATGTTTTGTCTTAACGATTCTGAGAAGGCTTCCACACGTTCACTTTCTAAGGATAATTTCGGGTTCAGAGCGAATAAAAGAATTGAGAGTACGAATACGATTCCTATTAATCCTACAATCATGTTTTGTGATTCAATTCTTTTGTCGAAACCAACTTTTTTTGATATGAAAGGGGATAGAACTCCAGCAAGAATTGCGATGAATAAAGGTATTTCTAAGGGGTGTAAGAGTAGAGTCATGGTAAAGGAGATGAATAAAAGTATGATGACTACTATAACCATTTTTTTTCCGCGCCGTTTAACTTTTTTTAATTCTTTGACGCTAATGTAATTGCCTCCCGCTTTGTACACTAGGAGGAAGAATATGTAAACAAGAGAAAGCATCATTATGGGCCAGAAAGGAAACATGTTGAATTGTTCTGTTTGGCTGAACCAGCCTAGACTGTACTTTGAGGCTTGCGCTATCAGCATGACTATTGATAACTTCCAAGAAGTTTTCCTGAATTTGAACCAGTTTGAAGAGTAAAAAAAGTTCATGAAGAGGGAGACAAATAAGATTGTTGCGAACACGAAGTTGACGAATGACGCTAAAACCAGTCCAATAATTAGTAACAAGAACATTAAGCTGACAGCGTCGTTCTGGGACATGTGTCCGAAAACTAATGGTTTGTACCTTCCTTTTTCTTTAATCTCTTTGACTTTTCTTTTATCTTCTTTGAAATCCATCAAGTCGTTGAAAAGGTATACTGCTAGATAGGTTATCATAAAACTTGCTAACCCGAAAACCAAGTTGAAAGGATTTATTTTTAGGGATATTGTAACGTAGAGCGCTAGTCCAATTAAGAATTGTGTGAGGTTTCGTGTGGTGCTTAACGCCCAGCTTTTAAGAAGGGGTTTGACTTTCATTAATAAAGGAGAACTTTTAAAATCGGTTTTAAAAAAGTTTGTGGTTCATTTAAAAACCTCTTCCTTCAATCTTTTAACAATGTGTTCATCAATAGAGCAAACAGCTCTTATTCTGTCAGGACCTCTGATTCTTTTGTTTTTGAAAGTATCATAAAGTTTTCCTTCAAAAACATGCATAAGTTTTCCTTTATGCGAGATTAAATCGTTTACTTGTTTATGATCCCAATGCATTGGAAGAGTTCTCCCAAAATTGAAAACTTCTTCGCCGGTTAAAGTATCTGCCACGCCATGCCTTCCCGCATCGTAAAGTTTTCCTCCATGACTGCAAACTGATAAAACCCAATTTCTTTTGGTGATTAACCTGCTATCTAGGCCTTCGCGAATTTCGTAAACACCATGAGACGCGGAAGCGTAAAGTTTTCCATCATGACTTGCAAAAGAGTGAACTGGTTGATAACATCCATGCTCGTCTAATCTTTTATCAACCAATCTTCCGCTTAGAGTTTCTCTTATCTTCCCGTAGTAACTCCCATCATATAGAACTCCATCATGAGATCCGACAGATAAAGCATCGTAAATCTGACTTCTTTTAGCCACAACTTTGTTTTTTATTACATCCCAAATCCTTCCATCATAATTCGCTTCGATAATCGTGTCTTTATGCGTGCACAAATCAAAAACGGAGTTCTGCTTTTTGATTAGTAAGTCTTTGAGCAGGGGGATGTGCAGGAAGACTCCTTCATTATTAGCGTAAACAATCTTTTTTTTCACGAGAACTTCTTTAGTGTTTTAGGCTATAAAAGAGTTTATTTAAAAAAAGGTTAAATAAAGTTTTATCCGAATAGGAAGCTGAATATTCCTTTTTTGGCTTTTTCTTGAACCGCTAACATCTCCATTTTTTGAACGGTTTGGTTCACGCCGTTGATTTGTTCTTGGAGCATTGTTCTTATTTCAGGGTCTTGGGACTGGTTTTTCAGTTCTTCAAGTTTTTGAAGCCGGGTTCTTGTCTGGTTTGTTTCTTCCAGTAATTGGTTTGCGCTTGTCTTGTCCCCGCCGAAAAAGAAGTTCCGTATTGCTATTCCGATTCCTTGGGATCTTATTTTTTGCTCTGCTTGCTCTATTCTTTGAACTGAAGCGTTCATTTGTACGGCGATTTGGGAGACGTTTTTTCCAATGCCTGATTGGTTTAGTTCCGAAACGTCTTTCAGGTTCCTGATGTATTCAACAAGTGTTGCTGCATGCATAACTCTGGGCAAGGGTTTGCTGGTGTTGTTGACCAGTTGAGTTTTGATGATTTGGGTTCTTTGCACAACTCTTTCTTGCACGAGCGCTTTAACTTCCTGGCTTGTCATGTTGGTTATGATTAAGCTTTCGTTGATTCTTTGCCTAATCTCTTCTCTTACTTGAAGCATTTCTCCTTGGCTCGCGTTCGAACTTATTAGAACTCTTGCCTGTTCTTTTATTTGCACTGCGTTGGCAGTGCTTATTCGCGTACTTTCTCCAATGTTTGTAACAACAGAAACTGTTTGAACCATGTTTCGTTCCCCTGAAGAAGCGTTCTGTCTTGTAACAGTCTGGTTATTGGATTGTTCGACCATGACAGTCGCGTTTACTTGCGTTGACGAACCATTTTGTTCTATCGTTTGGTTCTGAGCAAAAACGCTAGGGATCAGGAGAGATATCATCATCAAAAGCGCTGCTGTTTTCATATAATCAATTCTGGTTTTTTATTGTTTAAATAAGTTCTTAGGGTTATGAGAAAATTATTTTAAGTCGAACACCCAATTAGTTTAGACCATGTGGATTTTTGATGATAAAGTTTATTTCGTGAAGGCAGCTGGTTTCGAGCAAGGAAACAACAAGATTACTATGACGTTGGAGCATTTGAGCGAGAAGAACGCTAAGAAGAAA
>JAFCDO010000035.1:0-5680 GCA_017609605.1 Candidatus Parvarchaeota archaeon | reverse complement strand
CTGATATGAAGGTCGCTTTGCCTGAAAGTTATGGTGACGCGGATATCACAAATTCCTATTTAAGTATAGGTTCTTTTAGAAAGGACTTAGTTTCTGGTTTTATGCGTTTAGAAGATTTTCATAAAAATCGTGGTAAAATCTTTAATGAGTTTTTAATGACATACCTCAGAAAAAATAAATTTACTCCTGAGACAGCTGAAAAAGTTATTCGTCGCTTTTTTGGAAGTGCTGATGATTCTCCTATCCCTGAATTATCTCAAGTAATACTTGAAGAGTATATTGAAGCTGTAAAAACTTCTTTGAAGAAGTCTTCAATAGATATTCCAGAAACATCAATTTATATGGAAGAATTTTTTAAATCAAGATTTAGAACAGATGCACTTGAGACATCTATAAGTCCATTTGAAGGCGCAGACCTTAATGTAAACAAAAATGGGTTTACAATAAATTTTGGGACAGCCTCTTTGGCAGAAAGTGGTGTACATAATGTACTTGATGATTTCTATGTACGGGTTGACATGAAGTTAGCTTATTCTGTGTGGGCTCACGAGTTTTCACATAATTCTATGCAAGCATTTCAATCAGCGGTATTACCCAGAGGAGCGATTAGTAGCACAGACCTTTTAACTAGAACTTATTACTCTGCAAGAATGCCTTATGGAGGGGTAACATTTGGCGGAATAGAAAGACCTCTTTCACTAGATCCTAACTCATTTTTTGGAGAGGAGTTTCTTACAGACCTTTTGGGTTATAGACAATTTGATTTTAATTCTCCTTCAGAACTTAAAGAGGCGTTAGAACTTTACATAAAAACAGAGTGGAGGTTAGAAACAAGTCCTTATGCAACCAATGGGAGAACAGCAATGTCAGACTGGCTTACATTTAACTCAGATGTTGAACAAGAGGTATATAGGTGTTTAGATATTGATGAAATAAACTTTCTACTGAGAAGGGAAGTTAAGCTTTTTTCGAGTAATCCTGAAAATTTCTTAAGAGATCTTACAAGATATAATGAAATCCTTAAGAAAATTGAAACGTATACAGAAGGAAGCTCTACTTTAATTTCTCCTATTATAGGAGCAGTAAACAGGTTTAGTTTTGATGCTGAAAAGAAATTTTTGATGTTAGTCTTTATGGATAGCGTTTTTGGTGATAATATAATTGATGGTTTTGGTAGAGAACAACAGTTAATATTAGACTTAAAACTTTTTGGTAGAACTGATGATATATCTATCTTCTCTGGGACGAGATTGGAGTTTAGTGAACTTGATTCAACAGAGTTTTTATCAAAAATAACAAAAAAGTTATCAAAAAAAGATTCAGAACTCGGATTTTCATTTGAATTGTTTAAGAGATCTGTTTTAGGGGATAGACCTCCAAACTCAGCGGAAGAAGTTGTTGGGTTATTAGAGTTGTTTATGGAAGAAAACGATGTTGCGATTCGTAAAATCCGGAGCATATCCGTAGCTAACGCTAGTCCTGATATGGAGTTAGTAACAGGAAAAGTTATCAGAAGAGGGATTTCTATTGGAGGTCCTGCAGATGAATATAATGTAGCAGTAAGATCTTTAATCTCAATAACAGATGACGAGGCTTTTTTGAGAGCAGTGGTTAAAGTAAGAGAAGTAATTGAAGATGTAGAGCCAAATAATCCATATACTGCTTTTAGCCCAAACAATCTTGATAGGAAGTTTGTGAATGAAGTTGTAGCAGAATTTTTTGATCCAGATTTTATCACAAATAACCCAATTTTTATAGAAACTCTTAGAACGGGAAGTATTGATGAAGTATTGAAAGCTAAAGGGCACTCAAATCCTTTAAAAGCAGTTGTAACAAGTGATTTTCAAGTTCCGAGGAAATTAAGTCAAACATATGAGTTTACCCGTGGAGAAGTTCCTCCTTTATTTAATAGGGTTGCAAACAATCTTGCTGATAACGCAATGAGATCTAGTAAGAATATTGAAGATATGAAATTGTTGAAAGAGGTAAATAATCCTTTAGGTAAAACAGTTGGGAAAGTTGATGATGCTGCCGATATGGCGCGTAAGTGGTCTAAGCTTGACTATTTAGACTTATTATTTGTTGTTACAATAACAGTATCAGCGTTGGATATAATCGACGCGTATAATCGAGGTTATGTTGGAGACGCGTTATTAACAGGAGTTATTGCGAGTGCTTCAGATATAATGATGGCTAACGCGATTTTTGAAAAAGTTCTGTGCGATAAAGTATTAAACATTCTTAACAAACAAGTAACTGGCATCGCGGCGGCCAATGGAATAGCAGCGATAGGAGCGTTCATTATGGCAGGACTAGAATTCTTCCTAGCATGGAAAGCACTACTTGCTGGAGATGTTATCCAAGCACAATCGCACTTCATCCAAGGAGTGGGATTTATGTTAATGGGGATCGGGTTCATATGTATGGCAACTGGACTTGAGCCAGTAGCAGCAGGGTTTATGATAGCTGGGATGGTGATCATGATGGTTGGAGCGTTTTGGCAAAACATTGCAGATTGGTACGACACAGCCACTTATCACAATAGTGGAGGGAGTAATATTGTATCAAAATTGGCAGGAGGTTTTAACCAGATTAAGTTACGTCAAGATTCTTGTTCCGCTTTGACTACTTGTCAATTGACTAGTGTTAGTGCTTATTTCCAACTAAGAAATCGTTATGATGAATACTCCACACATACTCCTAAATACAAGTATTACACGCTGGGAAAGGGTTACGCTAAAATCATGATTTATAAGTATGATGATGGGGCTAACGAATGGGCGTTGGTGGGTAATCATGAGACCGACGTTAAATCATGCAACGCTCAAAACAATTGGGACATGAACGAGCAGGAATGGATTGGTTTAAGCGCTGGAATGTATAGGGTTGATTTCAGTGGTTGTGCTTATGGGTCAAAAAATAGGTTTGTGCGGTTCTTTGTTTGAAGACATGGTAGGGGACGCGTACAACTTAGCTTACGGTTCAGACATGTGCGATTAAGTCAAGTGTTCTTCCAAAAAGCGGATGAGATTATCCCTTTTATCAAAATCTAAAGCTCTCAAACCCAAAGTGGGGATGTCAAGAATCTGTTCAACTCTTTCTGGCGTTAACGCGGTGGGCAAGTCTTGCTTGTTAGCAATACCAACAATCTTAGCTTCAGGAGCGTGCTCATGAATAGTGGAAATAAGCTTTTTCGATCTCAAAGCATTTTCTAACGAACTATCGCTTACAACAGCGACCAAGTCAGAGCCAGGAACATAAGTTGGAAGCATATTCAAGAAACCTTGCTGGCCCCCAGTGTCCCAAACAATTATGTTTCCTAACATACCATTAATCTTAGAAGGCTTAATAGTTACGCCCATGGTCGGGTCGTGAATTATTGGAAGTTGTTCTCCCCTAAGCAAATGCCTAATGGTGGTCTTGCCGACTCCAGCGTAACCAGCAAACGCGATTTTGGTCTGCAAGGTGTCAAAACAAGTATCAATCAAACTCGACAAGTTTTCTAGAGAATCCGTGTTTATTTCATAACCCTTTTGTAGAGGTAAATCATGAACAATTTTAGAGCTCTCATCAAAAACATCTTGAATCTTTTCGATACTCTGAGACATGGAAGTTTTAACAAAAAAGCAATAGGGAACGTCTTCATCCTCGCTTAAATCACTGTAAAAAACTTTGCTCGCAGGCAGTTCCATTGAACGAATTTCAGGAGAATAACCCGATTTATTCATCAGAGCCGTGAGACTGGAAAAAATCATTCTATCATCCAAGCTAAGACTATCTGGAGTGATTTCTCTGGAAAGGATTCCTGTACAATCGTGCTGGTTTGTTAAAACCCAACTGTTTACCATTCTCAAAGAATAAAAATAACTTCTTTATAAGTTTTACTATTGCCAAGTAGTGAATAAATGGGAAGTTTTATAAACCCAAATACTGTTTTCTTCAGTCATGAAAGGAATAAAAATCTCACCATACACTTTCGTAGCAATAGGAAAAAAAGAAAATCCTATCCAATTAGAAAAGGTTTTTTATCATACTCACATGTTTCAAGACCCTAGAGAAATGGAAAAGAAAATCTTAGATTTAGAAAAAGAAATAATTAGTTCTAAAGAATGGAGGACAGGGTTATTCGAGACGCTTGGAGAATCCTTTGGGAAGGACTCAAAAGTAATCTTGGATGAAACGCAAGACGTTTTCGGAATGCTCGTGTTAAGTCCTATTGCAAGTGATGATTATTTTACTCAGGCCGAGCAATTACTAAAAAAATTGGTTTACACGCCTGAAATAACAGCGCTTAAGTCAAACCCCTTGTTACGTGAAATAATCAAAAAGTTCCCGTTTCACACGATGGACCCGGAAGTCAAAGACAAAATTTACTTCTCATTAAACAAAGAAAGAATGGAAGGAATGACTGTTTCCACGCTTGACGAAAAAGTCGAAGACTCGCTTTTTGAAGAAGGAAGAAGTGTTGAAAAAATCTTTCAAGAATGCGAAGACCAAGAAGCGTGCTGGGCAGTAATGAGCTCACTCTTTAGATATGGTCTGGGAAAGTTTTACCGAAAAATTGAGGAAGGAGACGTTCTTGGAATAGTTAAAGGTCGTGAAGAAGAATTAGCCATGTATAAAGGACTGCCAAAAATGTTCGAGCACGGAATGTTTTCTTTTATAGAAGACGAAGTTCCAAAGAAAATGAGACAATCTCTCCCAACAATCTTGACAAACCTTGTTAGGGACGGAACAATAGAAATATTGACAGATTAATTAAGCGTAAATAAATTTAGTTTAGAAAAAAAATTTAGAGAACGACATTTTTTAATAAACTTTTAATGGTTCTGGTTGATTTATCTTGGTTTTCTTCCCGTAAAAAAGGAAGTCGTTCAATTCTTCTCTGATGCAATCTATCTCCTCCGGGTCGGGGAGCGCGCTTAAACCTAGGGTGGGAACACCTAAAATTTGTTCAATTCTTCCGGGTTCAAGAGCAGTTGATTCATCCTGCTTATTAGCGATAGCAACAACCTCTGCGTGAGGAGTTGCTTTGGGAATAATATCCTTTATGAATTTCTTCTTTGATTCCAAAACATTCTCAAGAGAACTGTCAGTAACTAGAATCGTTCGAGTAGTTCCAGCAAGTAAAGTTTTTTCAACCATCGGTAAAAACCCTATCTGGCCAGGAACATCCCAAAGAATTACTTTTTTATCAAGCAATTGGAATTCCTGTTTTCCAATGGTATCTGGAACTGTTGCTTTATGAACCATTGGAAGAGCTTCTCCATAACTTGAAAGCCTGAAGATAGTTGTTTTTCCTACTCCTGCGAAACCAACAAGAGTTGCCTTCTCCTGAACTGAGCGCGTATATTCTCTAATTGAATCAGAAATCTCCTGTCTTCTTAGAACTACTTGTTCTTGAGTGACTTCTCCAAAAATTGGGTAATTCTGAAGTCTTGCAGATATATCCATAACCATTGTTTGAATCATTCCCAGCGAAAAAGATAAAGGAGTTTCTATTGTTAAAAAGTAGGGCAAACTTTCTTCTTGACTAACATCTTTATAGAAAAGTCGTCCATCTGGAAGAGTTATTTCCTTGAGTTTATCGTCAAACTTGCCGTTTCTAGCAGCAAGAGTAATGTTTTCGCTAAGACTTCCAATTAATCTTAAACGAGCTTCTTTAAACCGAGGATCAATA
>JAFCDO010000034.1:0-3171 GCA_017609605.1 Candidatus Parvarchaeota archaeon | reverse complement strand
TGGTCCACTAGAATCAAATTCTTGCCCGCGCCAGACTTCAATAAAACAGGAGTTTTTTCTCCAAACTTTTTGAGCACGAAACGCGTCTCGTCGTTGATAGAGCCAACGCGGGAGGGGATAGCGTTCTCACCAGATTTTTGTAAGAGGTGGGCGTAGCCTATTGCACTGCAAATAGAGTCCGTGTCAGGATTCCTGTGACCTATAACAAAAACTTTTTTCAATTTTGAACAAAGAATTATTAAGCTAGGAAATACTATAAGTCTTTTTATGGGATTAAAGGAAAAAGTTGTTGTTTGGCTGGTAAAGCGAATGAGTTACGAACAAAAAGCGGAAATGATTAAAAAAGTGGCTCCTGAATTCTTTCAAACCCTGACGCCAGAGCAGAGAGTGGACCTTTTCAAGCAAATAATTCCAACATTATTGAATGATGCTTTGGACGCTCAAACCATAGCTGACTTGATAATAGAGTTCCCTAAAATAAAGGATGAAATAACAAAAGAGATTGGAAAAAGTTTTTTCAAAGGGATTGCAAGTCTTTTCAAGAAAGGCTAATTCATCATAACTTCTTCGCTTCCGTCTTCGATAACTGCTTTAACATTGATCAACTTCTTTAACCCTGAATTCCTGAGCTTTGGCATCAGGATTTGCTCCGCCTGAAAAACTCCTGAAGGGTTGGTCATCAAAACTTCTATTAATACTGGCGCGTCAACCCCTTTTTTCACTTCAACGTTTTTGATTGATAGCGCGGAGTAAGAATGAATGCTTTTCTTATTTTTTTTGGAATAATAATGAGTTATTCTCGCCCTGCCAGCAGTCATGTCCGTCCCGTCAGCCACGCTGATAATACCGGTTTCAAGCGAAGTTGGTTTGTAGCGACCCATGTGGCAGAGAATTGCTTCGCAAGCAGTTCCCACTATCACGCTTTTGTTCTTGTGCTCGCCAAGAACCCGTTCAATTATTGGTTTCGCGAGGATTACCCCCCACTTTTCATGGTCATCCCTGTTAACACACATCCCGATATCGTGCAAGAAAGCGGCTAGCACGAGGATAATTATGACTTCTTCTTCCGAGGCCAACTCTTCTCTAACCAGGTTTGGCTTAACTCCTAGGAGTTTGTAAATTTTTAGCGCGCTGTTAATAACTATTTTGGAGTGAATCCTTCCATGGTCGTTGTAACCGAGCCTTTTTATTGAAATCGTGTTACTCAATTCTAGAAAGGAAAGCGCTTCTTTGTCTTTGATAACTTTTTTGAAAATTCTTAGCGCTGAAGGAAACTTCCTTAATTTTTCGACAATCGCTTTGTCAAGCTTTTTCTCATCCATAATCGTTAATGCAGTAAAGGTTCTATCATAATAAAAACTTTTACAATAACAAGAATATGCCCGCCCCAAGTAGAATAGCAGCAGGAATAGTCACCACCCAAGAAACTAAAATCTCCTTGATGAAACCATAATTAACCCTTTTTCGCCGGGCCTTGCCAGAACCAGCCAACGCGGCCACGAAAACAGCTGTACCGCTGATAGGCATTCCAATACAAGTGAATAGTGATATAGTTATTAGTGTGGATAATTGGGCTGAGAAACCTGCGCTCGGGCTTAGAACTGTTAATCTCGTGCCCAGATTGCGGATAACGTTCTTTCCAAGCATTAGCAAGCCGAGCATTGCAGCAAAACCACCCCAAAAAGCCAAGTTATTCTGGGTTCCTGAGAAGAAAAATATTGCGTTAGGAACATCGTTAGCAGCTCTAGAGAAAACAACGCCTAGTGCAACAATCAAGCTTATACCTGACATGCTTCTTTCAAGTTTCTCCCGAGTCTCAAAGCCTTTGATAATGTTGAAGAAAGTTTTGGCAAAAGCCTTGTAAGAAAGGAAGGCGATGACGAACCCAGCGATAGGGGATATAATCCAAGATAAAACAATTTCGAGCAAAGTATTCGTGTTGATTCCTGATCCAGTGACCAATGAGACTCCCACCATGGCGCCGATCATCACTGTCGTGGTCGAGATTGGAAGTCCCTTCCAAGAAGCGAAAATCATCCAAATAGCGGATGCAAGGAGCACGGCAAAAACCATTGGAAGTGTTAAGTTCACGACAAGTTTTTCTTTTAGGGTTGCGCTGACGTTCCCGCTGAACAATAATACTCCTAGAAAAACGGCTATAGCGGCCAGGATAACAGCGGTTCTAATCTTTATGACTCTGCTCGCCACAGCGCTTGCAATGCTTTCCTCGTTGGTTCCAATGCTCCAAGCGTACAGCAAAGCCACACCTATCACAAAACTTTCTAGCATTAGATTATAATAAGAAAAACATAATATATATTAATATTTAGCATGTCTAACCCTCAGTAATGAAGCTTTTTGGTCGCGGAAAGAAAACAATATTCGAAAGATTCTCAGAGCACGCTGGCAAAGTTTTTGAAACCGTAAAATTGACTGATAAAGCTGTTGATGTTTACTCCAATAAAGGAGACCTTAAAGAAATAATTGAGGATATATCCAAAGCAGAAACTGAAGCTGATAGCGTTTATTATGATATTGCGAGGGATTTGTTCAGGGGACAACTCCTCCCTTACACGAGCGAAGACTGGTTCGAGCTTCTTGACCACGTGGACAACATTGCGGATAATAGTGATAGGATTGCTAAATTCTTGCTGGTTTATAGAGTTAAGGTTGACGAGAAACTGAAAAATAGGATAAAAGAGCTTATGAAAATTTCATGCGAAGCAGCTAAGGTCATCAAGGAATCTATTGAGATGATGAGGTATGACATGGAAGGCGCTGCTGAAAAAGCTTCAGAAGTTGCTAAGATACGCCATCAAGCCCGGAATATTGAGTATAGGTTATTCAAAGAGTTGTTTAATTCAAAAATGCCAACGAAAAGACTGCTCTTGCTAAAAGAAATTGTTTACTGGATTACTCAAGTGTCAAACTCTTCTAAGCGAGCGGCGAACCGAATAATAATGATGAGCGTCAAATACTCATTTTAGAAACCTTTTTTGATATTTTTTTACCACCAATAAATAACAAACTTTTTAAATGGAAGTTCTCTTCAGTTTTTTAAGATGAATTCAAAGATTATAAGTTTTGAAGAAGGCCATTCACTAATAGAACAAGTTTTAGAAAGTGACCCTTCTGGAATAGTGCACAATATGATGGAAGCATACCTTAGTC
>JAFCDO010000015.1:0-12994 GCA_017609605.1 Candidatus Parvarchaeota archaeon | reverse complement strand
GCTTAAGAAAAGACAGGTACGTTTCCTAGCAAAAGCTCATTCCATTAGAACTGCAAACAGCTGTTTTAACCTCTTCTCTTGAAGACAGGTTCACGAACTTTTCATCACCATTAATTACTAACGAAGGGATTGTGGTTATGTTAAAAGCGCCGTTCAGCAAGTTCATGATTTGCAAGTCCAAATCGGATTGAAGCGCGTAAACCATTAAACGCTTATCCCTCTTCTTATAATAGGAAAGGTAGAACGATAAGTTGTCGTGTAGTTGGCGTTGCACTCCCTGCGAATCTTCTCCACAAAAATCCAATTCTTAACCAATGACAACGTGTAATCATGCTTTAACCCCAGCCAATTCGGGTCGCTAAAACCCCTACTGTTCTCGTAATCGTTCAACTTGATGGCCAGCGCGTCAGATTCCTTAGTGAGTTTATAAGATTCTTCTATGAAATAATCGCAAGGCATGTTTGTCTGCATTATTTGAATAAAATAGAACTCTAACTCCGAGTTGCTAACCATTCTTTTTAACTCTTCATAATGGGTTTCAACATAACTTGTCTTGCTTGTTTCAAAGTTCATGCCTAAAAAGATTCCAAGAAAGAACACGAAAGTGGTTATGGTGAACGTTATTAAATGAGTTTTCAAGCTTTTTTTCATGTTTTCACCCACAGCTTATGACTATCGTTTTTAGTCACTCTTCGGCGCAGACTCAAATAAAAAGAGGATATTGACACCACTGAAAGAACGAACGGGTAAAGAAACATGAATAAAGCTGTTTCGACCACCCCACTCCTTTCACCGACCATCCTGTAAGCAGTGATTATCATGAAAAGACTTATTGGCATCAACATTAATGTAACGAAGCTTGTGGAATTGATTAAAAGCAAAGGGGATAAATCGGATAGGTTGAAGCCGAGTATGAAAGGAAGAAAATCATAATTAATCAAGTGAAGTCTCTTCAGGTAACTGAAAAAATTTATTGCTGGTTTAAACATGGCCGTCCAAACAAAAAGGATTGATGAAGGCATTAACAAGAAAGTCATTGGGAACAGAAAAGCTCCTAGAACGCCTTTACCCCATAATCCCTTATACTCAAAGAAGTTTTCTATAAAACCGGTTAGCCATCTTAAGCGCTGTCTGAAAAGACTTCTGAAACCTGCTGGAGTAATCGTGTAAGTCACAGCGTTTATTGACGACATTATCTTATAACCCTGCTTCTGTATTCTCAAACCCATTTCCATGTCCTCAGTAATGTTATCTTTGAAATAACCGTGTTTCTCGATGAACGATTTTCGTATGACTCCTCCAGGTCCGGGTAGCACGTAAACACTGTTGAAAAAATCGAAAGTCTTAGCCAGGAATAAACCGAAAATGTACTCAACTTTTTGAGCCAGTTGCAGTGCTGTCCGGGGTTCAGCCACTTTTATGGAAGTTCGAACGCCCATGACTTGCGAGTCATCAAAGTGGCCGACGCAATGCATCAAAGTGTTCTTATCATACCACGAATCCGAATCCATGGTGGATATCAATTCCCCTTTGGCAGCCTTAACGCCTATGTTCAATGGAACGTGTTTGCCTTCCCCCCCTTTGTCACGAGTGATTAGTTTTATGAATCCTTTTTTCTCAAATTCCTTGCATATTTTGCTCGTGCCGTCAGTGGAGCCGTCGTCCACAACTATTATTTCCTTTTCTCCAGGATACCTTAAATCAACAGATGATTGTATGCATCGTTTAATCGTTTTCACTTCATTCCATACTGGAATGATTACGGATACTGAAGGAAATCGTTTGGGCTTCGGGTCCTTCATCATTTCTTTTCTGTTTAAGAGGTAAGTTACCATCCAAAAAACCAGGAAGTAAAGAAGGGAATAAGTAAACATGAGGTTAACGATTAAAATAGGATTCATTTTATCACTTCGTAAACGTATAATGTGTCGCTCTTCCCATAAATAACTTTTCTCTCTTTTAAAAAACTTGTTTTCAGGTTTTCTTCACTTACCACCCAGGAAACGTTCCACTCATCAATCCAGTACTCGCGGTAAATCGGCGTGGTCGGGCCGTGAACAGTCAGGTTAGCGTGGTACGCGATCAACGGCCAGTAAGGAGTTATCACCACTCCCTGCTTGTCTGAAAAGAAATCTGCCAGTTCCAAAACGGTTTCATGATTTGCTGGAGGCTGAGGGCTTAACGCTAAGAAAAAAATGGAACTCGCCAAAACGAGGAACAGGACGGCTTGCGCCCCAAACTTTTTTTGCGACAAAACCTTCGCGGACGCTAAGCATACAAAAGGAATCAAGGGAATCAAAAATCTTGATTCTTTATGGTTAAAACCAGCTAAAAAAAATGAGTAAAACAGGATGAACAAGCATAAATGAAGCAATTTCTTCAAATCTTTTTTTCTTACTAAAAACAGTGGAAGTAAAATGAATCCGAAGGATTCTGGAATGCTCAACAAATAGAACACTGGATTCACGTCTTGATTTGCCGAAGTGTACTCCCATTGAGCAGTCATTGAGTACAAAGGGTTCCCAAATTCAAAAAAGTTGTACAACAGCCATGGCGCGGACAAAACAGTTACTAACGTCAAAAAACTTCCTGCTTTTTTCCAATCCCTGAACAACAAAAGTATTGCGGGGAGGAAAGCTCCGAACGGGTACCTTATTAAACAGGCCGCCGTGAAAAATATGGCTGGCAGCAAAACTTTTTTATGGTTTTGCGAGGAAACGGCGAGCATTAATAATGCTGATGCAGGAATGGCTGTCATGAACTTTGGACTCCAGTTAATCATGAGTGGAGCGAAGTAAACCAAGATTCCCGCGAACAACCCTGTTTTTTTGTCAAAAAATTTTTTGCCCACTGAATAAACGCTCAAGGACAGGAGCAAAGCAAATAATGGTGGCACTGCCGGCATTAACAAAATTTTTTCCATGAAGCCGAGGAACAATGGGTAAAGAGGGGGTCTCAAGACTTCGTAGAAAACTTTTTCCCCCCAATAATACCTACCAGTCATTATGTATGCTGCTTCGTCCCAGCCAACGTAATCGTAAAAACCTATGAAGAGTAGTTGGGTGAGGGCGAACACGCTTAAAAGAATTGTTAATCTTTTCATTCTATTGCTTCCAGGATGGTTGTCGCGTAACACCCTTTAGGCAAGGCGAACTTGAACGTTATCGTGTCGCACTCCAATTTTTTGAACTTGTAGTTTATTGGGAACACCAGCGCTTTTCTCCAGGTTCCTTTGCACGACATTTCCGGGAATGACTTAACCCTAAAATCTTTCAACCCCAAACCCGTTTTTTTAAGAATCTTTTTGGTTATTTTATCGACTGGGTTGCTAGAGAGCTTGGAGGCGTATCCTACGAGTTGAACGTTTTCGTCCAGTTTTCCGTGTTTTGAGAAGTATTCTGTTACTGTTTGGTTGAAAATTTTTGATTGCACTGCGTAAACAAATAGTTTGAAAATTCTTTTAGGAACTTTCTTGATGGCGTTGACGTAATCGTTAGGGTGTTTTACCAAATGGTTGGTTATCGCTAGTTCAATGTCCAGTCTTCGATGCAGTTTTTTTATCAGCTGCTTCCAATCATTTTTATCCGCCAGCGCTTTCAACTCGTCGTTCTTGGAAAGTATTGCTTTTACCGCGCCTTCAAAATCTTGTTTGAATATTAGCATCCCGACTTCTTCGTTGCCACCGAATCTTTGCTGTCCGAAAAGGTTTGGCACGCCATGTTTTTGCGCTTCCTCGAAGAATTCGTCGACCTTTTTTTTCAAGTCTTTCCCTTCATGCTTGCAGTTCCTGAGCGTTATCGTGAACTCATTCCTGTCCAGGCCTCCAATCATGATTGGCTCGTCCCTCACTTCAAAATCTTTTAAGATCACGTCCCTTAACCTGACGTTTTTCAATTCGTTGACAGAAACTTTTTTGGCGGAACATCTTTGCGCGGTGACAGCTCTTTTATCCTTGTTGCCGGCGAAACCCATTCTTTTGAATGAAATGCCAAGTCTTCTCGCAATAAATTTTAGGGATTTAGCGCTCGTCCAGTTCCTTTTGACTAGGGTGAAGTGAACGTAGCTTCCCATCCCTTTTTTGAAAAAATCTTTGAACCGATTCGTTAAGGAATGGTTTACGGTGTACGTTTTGCCTTCAAAAACTTCTTCTACCACGAAGTCCTCGGGAACTTCTTTGATTATTCCGATCATTTTTAAGTGAAACAATGGATTAGTGAAAAGCTTTAAACCTTTTCGTAAATAGTAAAGGATAGAATGATTATTGTTCTTCGTTTAGGGCATAGGTGTGAAAGGGATAAAAGGTTGTCCACGCACGTGGGGTTGACTGCGCGAGCCTTTGGCGCGGACAAAATCGTTTATTCTGGCGAGAAGGATTCGTCGCTGCTGTCCAGCGTTAAACGGGTTGCCAAGAGGTGGGGTGGTTCTTTTCAAGTCGGTTACGAGAAGGGTTGGAGAAATTTTTTGCAGAAGAAGAAAAGTAAGGGTTTCAAGGTTATTCATTTGACCATGTACGGTGAAGATTTTGGTAAAACTGTTAAAAAGTTGAAAGGAGATTTATTGCTAGTCGTTGGAGGACCAAAGGTTCCTGGAGACTTGTACGGAACCGCTGATTTTAACGTTAGTGTTGGGAACCAGCCTCACAGCGAGGTGGCTGCTCTTGCTCTGGTTTTGGATCGCGTGGTTGACTGGCAGAACAAAAAGTTTCCTGACGCCGAGCTTGAAGTCAGGCCATGCCCAAAAGGTAAATTAATTGTTAAGAGGTGACTTATCCCCTCATTTTAGGTGACTACCTAATTAGGAAATGTAGTCACCTATTTTTTGATGAGTCTTTTCAACGACGTGTATTCTTTTAGTATGAGCTCAATCGTCGGCCGAATATTCCTATTCTTTTGGTATTCCTGCAAGGAATTGTAATACCTCTTCCGGTTCTTCAATTCTACGTTGATTGGTGGTAAATCATGTTTGAGTAAAATATTGTTCAGTAGTAACCTGCCAACCCTGCCATTACCGTCTTGAAAAGGGTGGATGTTTTCAAACTGGTTGTGAACAACCGCTGCTAAGACAATCGAGGAATACTTTTTCTTGTTCTGATTGTACCATCTTACTATTTCTCCAAGTAATTTCACGATTTCAGTTGCGGGAGCTCCTCTGTGAACAACATTACCCTCTGCGTCAACAATTGCAACTTCTGTTCCTTTGGACCTAAATTGACCGGCAAACGGCTTCGAATTTTTAAAAACAATTTCGTGCAGTTTTTTGATAAATCTTAGTGATATGTGGCATCTGGTTTTCCTTATGTAAGTTATGGCTTCTGATACGCCGTAAGTCTCGGATATCTCGTACTTTGTTCTATTTTTTGGCCATTCATTTTTTCCCAGTATCTTCTTAACCTCTAAATCGGTTACTGTGGAACCTTCTATCGCGTTTGTATCATAAGTAAATGCTCGGGTAAATTTAATCCAGTCCCGCTCATTCAAGTGCAAAACCCTTATACTTCCTTTTGCCTCTAAAGTCTTGAGTTCTTCCAATTCTTTCGGGGAAAGCGCTGTATGAAATGGGTCGCGTATTGTTTCGTATTGCTCTATCCTTTCTTTCAAAACCTTTTCTGCATGTTTTCTTTTGTTCTCGACCTCTTTTTTGGATAGGTTGAGTCCTAAATAAAACCTTATTTTTCTAACTTTTTTACCTCTCCTGAAGGAATGAGCTAAATAATATTTTTTCTTGTCGTCTTCACCCCTAACTTCAACATGCATGACTAACGTTGGGTGACTACAATTTATAAATATTTCTATAAAAGGTGACTACACTTCTTAGTTGTTAAAAAGTGATTTCTGACACCCCTTTTTTCTTGGTCACTTCGAAAACCGTGTCGGCCGCGTTTTTGAGTTCTGGCTCGTGAGTAACGATTATCATTTGAGGTATTGACTGAATGTTCCGGAGGATTTGGGGCAATGATTTAATGTCATCAGAGTCGAAGCCCGTGGTCGGCTCGTCCAACAACAATAACTCGGTGCGGTGAAGTTCGCTGGCCCTTGCAGCTATCTCTGATAAGGCAAGCCTGTAAGACAAGGCCACACTGGTTTTTTCCCCTCCGCTTAACGATTCTATCCGTGTTTCTTCATTGTCCGCGAAAGCTATTGGCTCATAATCATTCTTGATGTCCACTGAGTACTCTCCTTCAGACCTTCGTATTTCTTCGAACTTTTTTTGGAATTCGTAGCGAAAGTCTTCCAGAAACTTGTTGCGCACCACTTCCCTGATGTTGCGAATGGATTCGCGCAAGTTGTTCAAAGTCTTCATTATTTCTTCAAGTTTTCTGACTTTCTTTTCAGTTATCTCGAATTCTGCGAGCAAGCGTTTTTTACCCTCTACTTTTTCATTCATTGAGTGAATGTTTGATGACAGGATTCCCCGTTTTTGGGATAAACTCTCTTTTTTGGAATAAAACTCTTTTTCCTCCGCCCTCAGCGCCTTCACCATTTTTTCGAGTTTATCATGGTCTTTTAACTCGGTTTCCAAAACAATTTTTCTTTTCTCGAGTTCCTCGCACTCCTTCATGGAAGTGGACAGTCTTTCCTCTGTTTTTTTAACCCAAACCTTGTTGGCTTCCATTTCTCTTGATTCTTCTTCTGCTTTCCTGGCTTTCCCCAAACTTTCTTCAAGCTCCAGTCTTTGTTTTTTGAGTTGCACTATTTTTTTATTGATTTGCTCAATTTTTTGCTCGTAACCAGTTTTTATTCCAGATAACAGGTTTTCATCCAGTTCCTGTTTGCATAAGGGGCACGTTTTTTTTCCAAGTATTCTTGAACCCAGTTCCTCAAGACGTGTGAAAACTTCTTTGGATTGAGATGATAGCATTGAGACTTGTGTTTCGATCGCTGTTTTTTCGGATTCCAAATCATGAGAATTTGCTGGCAGCGTTTCTTGTTTTCCGAGCTTTTTTTTGATGGTGCTTAGCTCTTCTTGCATGCCTGTTATCGAAGTTTTCAGGTTTTGAACTCGTCCTAGGGCGCGGTCAAATTCTTGTTTTTGTTCTTGAAAACTTTTTTCGTGGTTTTCGTGTTCTTTTAGTTCTGAATAAATTTTTTCGTGGTCCTCCACCACTTTTTTCAACTCTTTTTCTGTTTGCTCAACAGTTCTTCGCAGGTTTTCAAGTTCCTCAACTTGCGCGCTCAATTCTTCTTTCACTCCTTCCACCAGTTTCAAACCTCCTTTGAGGTTTTCTTTCTTTTTTTCGAAGTAGTTTATCACGTCTTTCAGGTTATCGTAAGCCAACTGGTATTTCGATATTTGTAAGGTTCTATCAATGTATTGTTGGCGCTCTTCCGGCCTCATGCTTATTATTTTTTTAATCTCGTCTTGCCGCGTGTACGAGGTTACCTGGAAGAGTTCTACGGGATTGCTTTTTTCCGGGAAGCCAAGGATTTGAAGTATTTTTTGGGTGAGGTCGGTTGCTCTGGCTAGCAAAGGTATTGTTTCCCCGTTTTTCGTTATTGACATGTTTTTCTCGTCAACACCTATGCTAACCCCTTTTCTTTTCAGTCCGCGGGTAATCGTGTACTCGTGTCCTCTTTGCTTGAAGGACAGTTCGACCCAGCCGTGGCTCGCGCCCCGCCTAAGAATTGAACTGTTGGACAGGTTTATCATGTTTCCGAACAAAGCGTACTCTATGGCTACGAGAACCGTGCTCTTGCCGGACCCGGTTCTGCCGGAAAAAACGCTTATTTTTTCGTCAAAATTTATTTTCGCGTTTCTGTATGACCTTATATTGAAAAGTTTTAGCCCGAGGATTATCATATTCCAAAAATTTTTTCTACCTCCTCAGCAATAGTTTTTTGAGCTGCCTGAATCTCAGATGGCCTCATCTCTCTTCCCAGCAGGTTTATGATTTTTTTGGCTATTTCGAGCTCGTTTTCTTTGAAACCCTTTTTCGTCAGGTACTCGTGTTCTATGGTTTCCACACTCTTGTTACGGATTGTCAAGTCCAGGTCTGTTGCAGGGTTGGACAGGTCGGATGTGGACGTGTGCGCGTGCAGGTAGCCCTCGTTTATCGCGAGTTCCAAGAGTTTGGACTTGTTTATCTCGCTCCTGCTTCCTTTGGACAACCTTCCTTTGAGTTTTAATACCAGCAAGGGTTTGTCGCTTGCCTTAACCATTTTTTCCCGGCACTTTTTTTCAACTTCTTCCGGGCTCAGCCCGTTGCAGTTGATTTCAACCCATTCGACTCGGCGAGCCTTGATTGGCTCCAAATAGTATTTCAATTTTTCGTCAAATTCCACTATAAAAAATCCTTTTCGCTGTCCATAATTCATTTCTCTTATGTCGCAGTTCTCCAACGAGCCGGGATAAACTATTGGAGCGTTATTGAACACTGTTTCAAATCTTTTATGCCAGTGCCCTCCCGCGTAATAGTCAAATCCTTTCGGGAGTAAGGAAGTGTTTATGTCCGGGAAGAACGCGTTCGCGTCTGACACCGTATGGTGGAAAACAAAAACTTTTAGCTTTGCTTCCTGGAATTCTGGTTTCAAAACTCGGTAAACATCTTTTATTCCTGCTCTGCGGCCAGGCATTCCTGCCAAAAAAACGTTTTTGCAAACCTCTCCTTTCAAAGTTATTGAACCCTCTTTTTTTTCGAAGTATCTTGGGTTGCCCAAGTTTGTGAGCAAACCCACTTTTTCCAGGACTGAGAGGAATGTGCCGTCAACTCCTGTGTCGTGAGAGCCCGGGATGGTGAAGAAAGGTATGCCCTCTTCTTTGAGTTTGCGCAGTTGTTCCACCACGAAAACCAGTATTCTATTTTTGGGTTTTGGCATGTCGAAAACGTCGCCTGAGTGCACTACGAAATCCAGTTTCTCTTCAACGCACTTGTCGATGAATTGCTGGAAAGCGCTGAGAAAGTCTTGCTCTCGCTCCTCCAGTTTGAAGTTAGACGCTCCCAAATGAGTGTCGGCCACGTGAGCGAACCTTATCATGAACACAAGGAAAATGTTGTTTTTTTTAAATCATTCTGCTTTCGGATTCATCCTTTTTTCCAGTCTGATTTATTCCCACAATTCTTTCAAAAGCGCATGCTCCATAGTGTGTTACAACGTATTTTCCTTCTTTTTTTCGTATGATTTCTGCCTGGTCCAGAACCCCTAAATGAACAGCAGTCATGTTAGAATTAAAGTCCACTAAATCATCAAGTGTTTTAAAGGTTGTAGGACCTTCATTCAACAAGTGTTTGACTATTCTCAGGCGGGCTACGTGTAAGAAAGCTGAATAAATTGCTATTCTGTCAAAGTAAGGTCTCATTAAAATAAAAAAAAGCTGGTTTTGGTTTTTAAATGTTACTCTATGCCTAACGGCAAGCGGGTTTGGCGCGCGTTATCCAAATCTTTTTGCAAAATGTCCTCGAACTTGAACACTTTCACGGGCAACGGGAACTCTATGAACGGGCTGGTGAGCAGGGCTTCACCCCTATCCAATAACTGTATTTCCGTGGAATCGTCCTGAATGTTCTGCGGGGCTGATTCGATGACCGCGTTCCTGTCAGAAGCGCTTGGCAACCCAAGTATTATTTTCGTGTTCATCTGAGACAAGATTTCTCTAGGCAATAATGACGGCATCTGGGTTATGGCGCACAAGCCTACCTTAAACTTTCTGCCCTCCCTGGAAATGGTTTCGAAAACGTTGCCCCCTGACTCTAACGCTTCTCTTCCAAGCACGCGGGGCGCTTCCTCGAAGAGTATCATTAATTCTGGAAGTGTTTTGAACATGTCGGGCCTTTTTTGTTTAGACCTTCTGTAATAAGAGTATATTCTGCGAACAATGAATGAAGAAATCAGTTTTTCGCTGGAATGACCTATAAGGCTTGTGTCAATGATGATTATTTTCTTTTCCTGAACGCTGGACCTTATTTTATCGAACAACGCTTCTCCTTCCCTCTTCCTGAGGGTGAAAACAAGTCCTTCGCCGTCCTCTATGTCTAGCACGTAAACAATTTTTCTTTGAAGAGAGGTTATCGTGATTTTCTGCACTTTTTCTCCGAAAACCTTGACTAGTTCGTCAGGGTCAGAGTCCAGCAAGGCTTTAATCCAGTCCTTCCTGAACTTTTTGTAAAAAGCGTCCAGCGCCTGAACTTGGGCTTCAGTGAACCTTGTTATGCCAAAAAAGTCTGACGGCGTCAAGTCTTGAGCGTAAACAACGAGTTTTTCAGATCCCGGGAATTCTTCGATCCGGGGAGTGAAATAATCTATTTTATCTCGGAGAGGGTGGTCTCTTAAGCCTTTAACATTTTTTTCCCCGTAGTACTCTCCATGAGGGTCGAAAACAATGCACGAGTAATCATTGGTGTGCAGCATTCCTCTCAAGAATACTTTGGCAAAGTTTGATTTTCCTTTACCTGTCGCCGCGCTCACGAGTATGTGGTGTCGTATAAGCGTGTCCGCGGGCAAAGATAAGGTTATGTCCTTCAAAACCTCTCCACCGACCCTCAAGTTGCCGACTTCTATCTCCCCTTTTTTTTTCAGGAATTGCATGTCCTCCGAACTTACTTTGTAAACGTCAACAAAATGTTTTGGCAGAAGTCTTGACGGCATGAACCTATTATTTTTAACTATCTTCATGGTTTTAGCTTCTGCAATGTTGTAGAATCTTTCTTCAACGTCAAACAGTTCCGTGACCATGTTTTGCAATCGTTTCCCTGCAATGTCTTCCACGAACTGGTCTGGTATTGATGAAGCAATCCTCAAATCAGATACTTTCAAGAAATACAGTACTTCATCGCTCCTTGCTAAGAGGATGTCTCCAACGCCGACGCGAGAGTTAGATAAAAGTCTTATGAGTGCTCTTCCAGAAACGCTTCCACCAATTATTTTTCCGATTGGAGCCTTGATCATTTGTACGCCCTCCTGTCCATAGAATTATGGAAGTCCGATGCCGCGCAGTCTTTTAAGAATTTGTATTCTCCTTCATGCATTATTATTTTCCACTTTTCATCTCTTTTCTCCATATGGCCGAGCCTGACTAGTTTATCCACAGAGTACAGCGGGAAGGGGTAGCCGAGCATTTCAGGGTCTTTAGAATAAAACGCCATTAAAGATAGCGCTTTTTTGGGGGACAGTTTTTCGTGCATGTTTTTCTCGAATTGAACTCTAAAAACGTGTTTGGACATGGAGTGGAATTTGACTGCGTAATCAACCCCGAACATTCTTGAGGAACTTCCTTTTGAAGGGATTTTGTAAGCCCAAGCGGATTCTGGTCCAATGCTCTCCAAATAAGACACCAGCGGTCTTCCCGTGTTAGTCCCGAGCCTAGACGTCTTGCTCACCCCCACAATCATCAAGTTTTTTTCTATTGCAGCGTCTATGGCTGGGTGCATGTATTTCGCGTGATGCGGAAAATCTTCCATCAGCAGGGAATCCATTAGAACGATTCCGTCAATTATTTTGGTTAAGAGTTCGTAAGCGTATTTCCATTCCGAAATTTTCATGACTCTGCTAACAATGTCAGAAATTTTATCAATTGACAGTCCTTTATCTGACACCCAGCTCTCAACTTCTTTTTGCGTTGGAGTCAAATTATTTTTTGGGAAGAACTCTGCGCTGAAACCATCTTCGTTGAAGACTCCTGCCATATAATATTTTTTGCTGGTTTCGCCCGCCTTGTTTTTCAGGTATTCTGCGTGACCCACTTTTATTTTTGCGATGAACCAGGTTCCAGCGTCGTACAGGATTGAGCAACCCCCGTCTATCGCGTAAACACTTGTTTCATGGAATTCCGGGTTGAAAGTCTGGAAATTGGTTTTACTTATTCTAGCTCCTTTACACGTTATCACGTTTTTTTCAGCGTACTTGTTTTTAAGAAAAGTTAGTATTTCACTAATCATTAATGAATCCCGAGGAAGGTTTAGTTTAAAGTTTTTTCGCAAGTTTTAGCAGAACAGTTTTGCAACGTTTTCCATGGTTTTTGGGGCGTGCCATTGCACCCATTCCTGAACAGCTTTTTCAAAGCAGTTCTCGCATACAAAAAGGTTCTCTAGTTTCCCGCAGTAAATGCAGTTCAACTCAAACGGTTCTTCTGCTTCATCGTTAACCTTTCCTCTAAAATGCCTGTTGAAAAGTCTTGCTTTTTGCAGTGAGAAATCTTCCAGACAGGCGGTCACGTGTTTCCTCCTGCAACCCGAACAAATAACTGTTAGTATAATCTTATCACATAACACGCAGTTCGGGACTCTTGGAAAGCCCATTACAAAAAGGGGTTTTGAACTTTTTTAAATAATTTTCCCAAAAAAATGGATGTTTGTCCAATAATTCATAAAAAACTGTTTATTTGGGTTTGGGTTTTAGACGCCTCTATTTTTTCCAAGGTTTTCCAGTTCTTTCTCAGGAAAGCATTAACCTCTGGTTTTTTATAGTTTTTTTCCAAAAAAGTTATGGTTCTTTCATCCGAACTGTATCCTGAACCGAAGAAACCGATTTTCTTGTGCAGTTCTTTAACCTTTTCTTCTCGCCTGACTTTTGCGAGGATTGACGCTGCGCTAACAACCGGGTATTTTTGGTCTGCCTTGTTTTCAGCTATTATTTCGGAGTCGTGCGTTAAATAAACTTGGATTCTTTTCATGAATTCTTCCTTGTTTTTCATGGGCATATCTATAAACGTCTTGTCTGGTTTTGACTTGTTTATGATTTCAGCCATTTTTTGTATTTCAAGTTCTGTGAGGTTTATTCCTCGGTTCATTGATTCGTTTATTTCTTCGGCGCTAACCTCGATTAGTTCGTGGGATAATAAGTTTTTAATTATTTGTTCAGCGAGCTCAACCCTTTTTTCCTGTAACAACTGTTTTGAGTCTTTGACACCTATCTCGCGGAGTAGTTCGCGTTTTTCTTCGTGAATTAAGACTCCTCCCATGATTAATGGACCTATGACTGGTCCTCTGCCGGCTTCGTCAATCCCTAGAATCTTTACGATAAGTAAAAGAAAAAGTTTTATTTGTTTTAAACTTTTTGGGGTC
>JAFCDO010000033.1:0-3337 GCA_017609605.1 Candidatus Parvarchaeota archaeon | reverse complement strand
AAATAGCGGACAAGTTCCTTAAAAGCATTGGATACGAAAAGAGGGGGAAAGTGGTTCACTGCATCAAGACGCACAGGTTTCACGGAGAAAACGTTCCAGAAACCCTTGAAGCCAAAGTTTTCTACGACGCAGACAAGCTGGATAGCATTGGCGCTATAGGCATTGCCCGCACTTACAGTTACAACGGAGAAAAAGGAAGCCCGGTGTTCGCTGAAGTTCCTGACAGTTATATTCCTCAAGGAAATACCCGTTATCAAGCAGAGCACACCGCGGTGCACGAATACGTTTGCAAGCTAAGCAAGGTGAAAGACAAAATGCTAACTGGCGCTGGCAGGAAAATCGCTGAACAAAGACACGCGTTCATGCAAGAATTCTTCAAAAGACTGGAAGCAGAGGTTAAAGGAGAATTATGAAGTTTTTGACTGGGAAGGAAGAGGATGAAGCGCTGAAATGGCTGGAAAAAGCTAGGCGGATTGGTCTCGCCTCCACTTGTCACCGTTCAAAATGCGGGTCCATAATAGTTAAGAATAATGAAATAATTGGTGCAGGTTATAACTCTCCTCCAAGAGACGAAAAACTCAAGAAATGCTTCAAAGATGAAATCCCAGTCAATTTTAAGTCGGACAGGACTTGTTGCGTTCACGCAGAGCAAAGAGCTGTGATGGACGCTCTTAGAAATCATCCAACCAAGATTATTGGCTCTGCGATATACTTTGCGCGCTTGGGTGAGGAAAGAAGGATTAAGAAGTCGGGCAGGCCTTACTGCACTATATGTAGTAAGATGGTGTTAGACGCTGGCATCGCAGAATTCGTTTTATGGCACGAAAAAGAAGCTTGGGGAAGAGAAGGAATTTATGTTTACAATACAAGAGAGTACAATGACTTGTCATTCCAATACCTAGAATTGGTATAAAATGCTTTGTTCCCGACCTGTCTTGAAGTCATAATAGTTCACCAAAATTTTTGAATCAAGACTTTTAGCATAAGTGGCTGCACTCACTTTTTTTTTAACACTATTTTTTAACAGTTCAGGAATTCTTTCCCTACCCCAAACGAACAAGTTCCTTCGACCATTTTCAGGAAGTTCTTTTGGCAATTTTTTTATCGCGATTTTTTCAGCGTACTCAACCCGCTCTTTAAAAAAGCGCTTCACTTTCATGTCATATCCTTCGGAAAGAATTTTTTTATAAGAAAGAGGTTTGGTGAGCTTGATGTGGGGATTAACTTTACGGGTCTTGAAGCCTGATTCGAGGATAACGGCTCCAACTTTTGACTCCAAATCACTTTCCAATGATTTCGTGTAAGCAACGAGTAAAGGCCAATTATTCTTGTGAAGCCTGACAAAACAACCAAGAAAATCCTTTGTATCCACAGACCTTTCTTGGTTAAGGCAATGCTTAAGCAATTCTATGCGGGAATTAGACTTGTATTCAGGATTCATAACACTTCTTCAAAAAAAACGTTTTTTTTAAGTGTTCCGATTTTTTTTCACAAAAGATTTTTAATAACCACACCATTTCTTTTAACACATCATGAACTGGAAATTACTCATAAAAGATGATGCTAGGCATCTCATTAACCTGGACACGCTGAAATCAGACTTAGGAACAAGTCACGGCGTGATAAAGAAAGAAGATGTTTTAAGAGCCGTGCCGGGCGAAGAAATCAAAACCCACATAGGAAAAAAGTTTAGGATAGTTGAACCATGTTTTAACGATTTGTTCAGGAAAATGAAGCGCGGACCCCAAATAATCACTTTAAAGGACGCGGCATTCATCTCAGCTATGGTGGGAGTCAAACAAAACACTAGGATCCTGGACGCGGGAGCTGGCTCAGGACTCCTGACAAGTTATCTCGCAACGCAAGGAGCTAAAGTGGATTCTTACGACGTCAGAGAAGATTTTCTAAAAATTGCGGAGTACAACGCACGACTCTTTGGGGTAAGCGAAAACATTACTTTTCATAAACAGGACGTGTACAAAAAGATTAGTGCAGAAGACTACTACGATGTCATCACTCTGGACGTTCCTGAACCATGGAAAGCGCTGAAACAAGCTGAAAAAGCGCTGAAACACGGGGGTCGACTAGTCGCTTACGTTCCAACGATAAAGCAAGTAATCAAGTACTGTGAAGACGTTGACAAAAAAAAATTCTTACATTACGATAAGACTATTGAAATCTTTGAAAGAGGTTGGAAGGTCACTGAAAAAAGTGTTCGACCTAACACGCGAATGCTCGGGCACACAGGATTCATAGTACTCACAAGAAAATATTAGCGGAAATACTGGCCAACTACAATAAACGATTTAAAACAAACAAAGCTTTTCTATCAACATAAAAATGATTGAAGAAGAAACAAAGAAGATTGAAGAAATAATTGAGAAAGACGACACCGAAAAAACTATTGATGACCTGCCAGGAGTGGGCGAAAAAATCGCTGAAAAACTCAGGAACTCTGGTTACACCGATTTAATGGCTTTAGCAGTGACCCCGCAATCAATCCTAATGGAAGAAACCAATCTTGGGGACACCACGTGCAGAAAAATAATTCAAGCATCGCGCAAAGAACTGAAAATGGGTTTCATGAGCGGGGCTGAACTCCAAAAAAAGCGTTTAGAAGTTGGTAAGATAACTTTCACGTCAGAAAACCTCAACAAATTATTGGGTGGGGGAGCTGAAACACAAGCAATCACCGAATTCTACGGAGGGTTCGGTTCAGGAAAAACCCAAGTAGGGTTACAACTTGCCGTGAACGTCCAACTGCCCAAAAGCAAAGGAGGGTTAAACGGGTGCGCAGTCTTCATAGATACTGAAAACACTTTCAGGCCGAAAAGAATTGAAATGATGGCAGAAGCGGCGGGACTGAACCCAAAAAAAGTTTTGGAAAACATAAAGATTGCCCGCGCGTTCTCATCAGACCATCAAATGCTTCTAACAGAAAAGATTCCTGAACTGATAAAATCGGGTTTCAACGTCAAGCTGGTCGTGATTGACTCTCTTATGGGATTGTTCCGGGCAGAGTACATTGGTAGAGGGACTTTGGCGGCTAGACAGCAAAAACTGAATCGCTACCTGCACCAGCTTCAAAGGCTAACTGACAGGTTTAACCTAGCTGTTTACATCACGAATCAAGTCATGTCCAAACCAGACATCTTCTTCGGCGACCCGACGCAAGCAATAGGTGGGCACATCTTAGCACACGCCAGCACTTTTCGCGTCTACCTGCGCAAAAGCAAAGGTGAGAGACGCGTCGCGAAAATGGTTGACAGTCCCTGCCTACCAGAAGGGGAAGCAGTGTTCCACGTCACGGACCAAGGAATTCAAGACGGAGAATAAA
>JAFCDO010000014.1:0-13126 GCA_017609605.1 Candidatus Parvarchaeota archaeon | reverse complement strand
TAAGCAACCGGTGACCCGGAACCAGTGGATATGAAATCGTCCTGAATGTTTGACCCGTCAGCACCCAAAGAGTACAGTTTGCCCTTACCATCTTTTACTCCAGCTATCAGGATTTGCACCCAGTAAGGCGCGAAACTGAACCTGCGGGAGTAAAGGATGTGAGATAATAGTGTGGAAGCAACGCCAATGTCAACTTTCTTATCGTGGTCTATCTCAAATTTTTTGAGTTCTGATGACAAGAATCTTACGAGCATTTGGTTGTCCCCGACCGCGCCTGCCATGGTCATCACGATGGTGTCAGTCACTTTATGAATTTTTTCAACGTTCTTATGAGCCACAAGGTTTCCCATTGTTGCTCTTTTATCAGCTGTCAAAACCACTCCACCGTCAAAAACGATTCCCAAAGTGGTTGTTCCGTGCTTAACATCTTTTTCCATGGGCAAAGCATAAAAAATTGGTTTTTAAAAACATTATCATTCACAAATAAAAAGGGGTAAATCATCATTATTTATTATGAGAGTTTTTTTAGCCAACCCATCATACACCAAACAAAAGTACTTGAAGTTCGGGAGGTGCATGCAAAAAACCAGCACCTGGTCTTCGCTCTGGCCCCCAATCTACTTGATGGGCGTGCAATCCACTCTCGAAAAAGAAGGGCACGAAACACGATTACTGGACTGCGTTGCCTCAGAAGTGATGGTTGAAGAACTCGTCGAACGAATCCGCGGCTTCAAACCGGACTTCGTGGTCGTGAACACTTGCCTGCCAACAATCAAAGAGGACTTGGAACTGGCTGAAAGACTAAACGATTACAAGACCATTGCTGTGGGCGCGTCCACTAAACTCGTCAAAGAAAAGTTCGAGAAATCGTGTTTTCACGCAATTGTTAGCGGTGACTCCGAGGACGGCGTCCTCAAAGTGTTAAAAGGGGCTGAAGGATTCGTGCAAGGCTGCATAAAAGACTTGGATTCCATGCCTTTCCCCTCTTATAGAGATATCAAAATCCATGATTATACCCTGCCTTATACTGGCGACTTTTTGGCGCCAATCAACGTGGGCAGGGGTTGCCGCAACGCGTGCGTTTTCTGCATGGTGCCAGTCCTGAACAAAGGCTCAAGGTATAGGGGTGCGGAAAGCGTTGTCGCTGAAATGGAAATGCTCACTAAAAAGGGGGTGAACCACTTCTTGTTTTGGACAGAAAACTTCACTGAAAATAGGGTTTTAGTGGAAAAAGTTTGCAAATTAATAATAAAAAAGGGTTTAAAGGTTTGTTGGATGGCTCCCACCAGGGCTGACACTGTTGATCCAAAACTGTTATCCTTGATGAAGCGGGCGGGTTGCTGGATGATATCTTTCGGGGTGGAATGCTTGGACCAAAAAGTTTTGGACGCGTGCAACAAGCGGTTGAGTGTTAAAACCATCAAGAAAGCGGTTCTCGAAACCAAAAAAGCTGGCATCAAAGTGGTGGCTCACGCGATAATCGGGCTTCCCGAGCAGACCCGGGAAAACGTTTTGGACACTGTTGACTGGCTGATTAAGAACGACGTGGATTACGCTCAATTCTATTTCGCAACCCCTTTCCCTCACACAATGTTGAGAAAGATTGCTAAAAAAAAGGGTTGGATTGTCAAAGAATCAAAAGGTTTGGAGGAATGCAGCATGCGAAACGAGCACATGACTTGCGAAGAACTCGTCGAGTTGAGGAATCTTGCTTACAGAAAGTTCTATTTCAGGCCTGCAAGGGTTTGGAAAGAAATTGTTGGGTTGAAACCGAAAAACTTTATTCCCTTTGTAAAGTCTTCTCTCAACTTCTTGAACAACTGGGTTAAAATATAAAAACGATGTACTCCCAAATTAATGTTTGATGGCCACTGTTTCCGTTACAAAATGCAGTTCTTACGATGAAGTGGATAAAGCTGTTGGCAAATGTCTTCAGGACCTGGGCGGCTTGAAAAGATTTGTCAGGAAAGGGCAAAAAGTATTGTTGAAACCAAACATTCTCGCTGACAGGATTCCTGACAAAGCCGTAACAACCCATCCTTTATTGGTGGAAGCTGTTTGCAGGAGAGTGAAACGTTTGGGCGCGAAAACATGGATTGGAGACTCGACAGGCGGTTTTGGGAGGATTACTCAAAAAGCTTTGAAGACTTCTGGGATGGAAGGGGTTGCCAAGAAGTGCGGGGCAAAACTAATCAATTTTGATAAGTGTCCGAAAACTCTTCTTAAGTCTAAAAGTTCTTTGCTGAAAGGTTTGGAAGTCGCGCAGCCAGTCTTGGACGCTGACGTGATAATCTCCTTGCCAAAACTCAAAACTCATTTGTTAACAACTTACACTGGAGGGGTTAAAAACGTGTTCGGCTGCCTTCCCGGAGGAAATAAGACAACCCTTCACAGACGAGCGCCTAGCGCTAAAATTTTCAGCAAAGGCCTAGTAGACGTTTACGAGAAAATAACTCCTTCTCTCACGATTATGGACGCGGTCGTTGGAATGGAAGGTGACGGCCCGGGTAACGGCGACCCGAAACACGTGGGATTAATTTTGGCCAGCGATAACGCGATTGCTTTGGACATGGTGGCTTGTAAAACCATAGGTTTCAAGCCGATGAGCATTCCCACGAGCGAGCAGGGCGTTAAAAGAGGTTTGTGTCCGCCACTCAAAAAAGTTGAGGTCATTGGCTGGGATAATTCCATGAAAGTTCGATTCAGGAAACCAAACACTTCGCTTAGAGGATTGGCACTGCACTTGTTCGGCTGGATGATGAATAAAACCCGGCCCCAACCCCTGATTAATGATAAATGCACTTTTTGCAGGATGTGCATTGAAGCCTGTCCTGAAAACGCGATTATCGAGAAAAACGGTAAGGCCTTCATTTATGAGGACAAATGCATTAAGTGCTATTGTTGCCACGAGATTTGCCCGGCCAACGCGGTTAGCTTTAAAAAAAACTTTTTCAGAAAGGCTTTGGAGAATATCAAAAAAATTAAAAGAGGGAGTTGAATTATAATTCTTTGATATGAGAGGAGTGTTGTCTTTTGTCATCATAGGATTCTCTTTGATAGTGTTCGGTTTCGCTTTCCTAGCGTTAGAAGGAGCCACTACTGGTTACATGGTTGTAACTCCTTCTCCAGTGATTCCTTCTGCCTCAGTGATTTCAGGAGTGTTGGCGTTAATGGTTGGAAGCTACCGCTTGAACAAAGTGTCTGACAAAGGCACTAAAGATTTTTTAGCTCAGGTTAAGGATTACAAGGAAGCTCACAAAGTGGTTGAGAAGATGAGATTAGACCACGCGATGAATGACGTGATGAAAGTCCTGGTTGACGGCGCCTTAACTCATGATTACAAGAAAATCAGTGTTTTCCACGAGTTCGAGGACACTTTAAGCAGAAAAATTGCCTGCGAGAAAAACCCTATTTTCTTGCAAAGATCCATCATCACGATGGGCAACGCGATAAGCGTTATCAAGAGCATGCAGAACTTTGACCAGAAACAAGTCAAGAACCTGGAAGTAATGCACGGCACTGCAAAAACTTTCTTACTAAACCTTTACAAGCAACAGAACAGGTTGGAATAAACAATGGAAATCACTTGGTTGGGTCACGCGAGCGTGATGATAAAAACAGGGGATAAAATCATTTACGTCGACCCTTTCGTCCTGCCCAAAAATTTTGAGAAAGCGGATTACATTCTAATCACGCACGAGCATTACGACCACTGCGCCAACACTGAAAAACTTGCGAAACCAAGAACAAGGATTTTCGCCACCAAAAAGTGCAAAAACAAGATTAATGCACAAATAACTGAAGTTTCACCAAGTTTCTCAACAAAAATTGATGATATTGGAATAAAATGTGTTCACTCGTACAATATTGGCAAGCCTTTTCATCCCAAGGGAGTGGGTGTTGGCTTTATTCTCGAGGTTAAAGGCAAGAGAGTCTACATTGCTGGGGATACAGACCTCATCCCAGAGATGAATGGTCTTAAGGATGTGGACATCGCTTTTCTCCCGATTGGCGGGACTTACACTATGGGTTTAGGTGAAGCGGGAGATGCTGTTAAAGTGATAAAACCTCGTGTCGTTATCCCTTATCATTATAACTATCTTAAAGGTTTGGAAGTTTCTAATCCTGGTAGATTGCGGGAATTGGTTGAGTGCGAAGTAAGGGTTTTAAACCCGGGGCAAAGCATTAATGTATAAAAACATGAAAATCTATGTTGACAGTAACGTCTTAATCAGTATTGTTCTCAGCGATTTTGGCAAAAATTTGGAATTCATGAGTCTAAGAAGTCAAGAATTAATTGAACGCGTTCTTGCGTGCGAATACGAAGCAGTAATTTCTGATTTAACCGTCGAAGAATTTGAAAAAATAACTAAATTAAGTAAAGTGGATCTCAAAGAACTGTTCAAAACTAACCTCCCTAAATTGGAAATAATTAGTGTTAAGCAGAGAGATATCAATAGGATTAAAGAACTATTAAAATTGGGGGTTAAAGGTAAAAAAGATTGTGTTCACGCAGCTATTGCATTAAGAACAAAGTGTGACGTAATATGTACTTGGAATATTCCTGATTTTAAAGCAATCAAAAAATTAATAGGGGTGTTAAAACCTTCTGAATTATAATTCCAATCCTTTCTTCTCAATAAAATTTCTTAACATTTCATCAGACTCTTTTTGACTAAATCTAAGCGACTGTATCCTTACCCCCTTTTTTTTAGATTTTGTTTTTAACCTGTGAACCGTATCATAAAACTCTTTTTTCTTTAAATCACTTAAAACTTTTCTAACACCCTCTCTGACAAGTTCAGATTTAGAAGAATACTTTCCCCTTTCAATAAAATATTCCATGTCTTTAACCATCTGTTTTGGGAATTGAAGTGTGGTAGATATTTGTCTCATATGAATCTCATATGATAGATGGGGGCATATATATCTTTCTATTGATTAGGACAACTTTTAAATTGTTTGACGAGAACTTTGAAAGAAGTGAAAATCATTAAGCTTGGTGGAAGCCTGTTAACTGATAAGAACAAATTGGAGTCCTTAAGGGCTGGTGTTCTTAGAAGGGTTTGTGAAGAAATAAAAAGTAGTGGGGAGAAAGTCCTGATAGTTCACGGTGCCGGGAGTTATGGCCACATTCTTGCGAAGAAGTATGGTTTGAATAAAGGTTTTCAAAATAAGAAGCAGTTGAAGGGTTTGTTTGAGTGTTACTCCTCGCTTAACGGCTTGCACTTGCGTGTGGTTAAGGAGTTGAACGTGGCTGGCTTGCCAGCGATTAGTTTTCGTCCTTACGCTGTTTGCTCAGCGAATAAGGGCAGGATTAAAGAATTCTCTATGAAGCCTTTGATGGGAGTGTTAAAGTTGGGTTTGATTCCTGTGTTGTGCGGTGACGTGGTGGTGGACGAGTCCACTGGTTTCAGCATTGTTTCTGGGGACCAGTTGGTTCCTTATTTAGCGGGGGTTTTAGGGGTTGAAGAATTAGTTTTTGCGGGGGGCGTGGACGGCATTTTGAACGATGGCGAGGTTGTTCCGAGGATTAGTTCTTTTAGTGAAGTTGAAACTGTTTTGGGTGGCAGTGATGGGGTTGACGTTACTGGTGGCATGGTTGGAAAATTGAGGGAGTTGTTTGATTCTTGCCCGAAAGGTTGTAAGGTCAAAATTGTCAACGGGTTGGTTGAGGGCAGGGTTCTCAAAGCTTTAAAAGGTGAAAAGGTTGTTGAGACAGAAATTTTTATTTAGTTTTTACTGTTTTTTGAATAGTTTTAAAAGGTTTTGCATGCTTTTTTGGTGTTAATGAAGGTTGTTGTGCTTGAGTCAATTCACGAAAAAGCTCTTGAGTTATTGAAAGAAAAGCATGAAGTAAGTTTTGACGAAAAAGACTTGATGGAAGCGGAAGTGGTTGTCATCAGGACTTACACTAAAATCAACAAAGAATTTCTTGACAAGTTTCCTAAATTAAGGTTCGTGGTTCGCTGCGGCGTGGGCTTGGAGAACGTTGATGAAAAAGAGTGCAAGAAACGAGGCGTTGAAGTGTTTAACTCTCCTGGCTCAAACTCCAACGCTGTTGCAGAACTGGTCATGGGTTTAATGCTTTCTCATTACCGAGGGATTCATGACGCTAATCGTTCAGTCAAGAAAGGTGAGTGGAATCGGAATGATTTCTTGGGCAGGGAGTTGAATGGAAAAACTCTTGGGTTAGTTGGTTTTGGCAACATTCCCAGAATCGTTGCCAGGCTCGCGAAAGCTTTTGGCATGGAAGTCTTGGCTCACGACCCTTTCCTTAATGATGAAGTGTTTGAAGAACATGGAGTTTTTAGTAAAGATTTGAACAAACTCGTGTCCGAGAGCGATGTTGTCTCTGTTCACGTTCCATTGCTGCCTGAAACCAAGAACTTGTTTGGCGCGGAGCGCTTAGGACTGATGAAAAAAGGTTCATTGCTCATCAATACTTCTCGTGGAAGCATTATTAACGAAACTGCTTTGCTAAATGTGCTTAAAGATAACTTAGGTGGCGCGTGCCTGGACGTTTTTGAGAACGAGCCGCTGCCAGCGGGGAGTGCTTTGCTCACAGCCCCTAACCTTCTCCTAACACCTCATATTGGGGCGATGACTGATAAATCTTTTAAAGACATGTGTGTTGAAGCTGTTAAAAAAGTGTTATGAAAATAAGTATTGTTGGCGCGGGTTACGTTGGACTGATTCAAGGAGTCGGACTAGCCGAGCTGGGTCATGAAGTCACGTTAATCGACATAGACCAAGATAAAGTGGATTCAATCAATAAGGGGGTTCCTCCGATTCATGAGAAAGGATTGGCTGAAGCTTTGAAAAAAGTTGAGTTGAAGGCTAGCACGAGTTATGACTCCATTGGTGAGTCGGACGTAGTGTTCGTGTGCGTTGGCACGCCGTCCCGAGAAGATGGATCAACTAATTTGGATTATGTTTATTCTTGCGCTCACAGTATTAGCGAAAACTTGGACAATTACACAGTGGTTTGCGTTAAGAGCACTGTATTGCCAGGCACTACTGAAAAGGTTGGTGAAATCTTGTCCAAGTCTGGCAAGGTTTTCGGACTCGCCCATAACCCTGAGTTCTTGCGTGAAGGCACGGCTTTGAATGATTTTCGCAATCCTGACCGCGTCGTCATCGGGCAAAGTGATGAGCGTAGCGGGGACGTGATTGAAAAGGTTTACGAGTCTTTTGATTGCAAAAAGTTGAGAACAAGCATTCGTGCATCAGAGATGATTAAGTATGTTGCCAACTCTTTTTTGGCGACCAAGATTTCTTTTGCTAACGAGGTGGCGAACATGTGTGAGAATTTTGGGGTGGACGCTAACGAGGTTTGGGAGGGGGTAGCGTTGGATAATCGTATTAACCCGAAGTTTTTGAGGCATGGCGCAGGTTTCGGGGGTTCGTGTTTTCCTAAGGACGTGAAAGCGTTGATTCACGCGTCAAAATCTGGGGGTTACGAGCCTTTGATTCTTAACAGCGTCATCGAAACCAACGAGTTGCAGCCTAAACGTTTAATCAAGCTTTTGAAAACTTTGATGCCTGACGTTAAAGGCAAAAAGGTTGGCGTGCTCGGGCTCTCGTTTAAGCCTGGCACGACTGACGTGCGCGAAGCAGTTTCACTCAAAGTGATTGACGAACTCCTCAGGGAAGGGGTAGAAGTCATTGCTTATGATCCTTCAGCAATGAAAGAAGCTAAAAAACTTTTAGGAGACAAAGTCTTATTCGCACAAACCTTACAAGACGCTTTAGAGAGAAGTGATGCCTGTCTTGTGGTAACTGAATGGGCGGAAATCGTTGAGCACGATTATTCTGGTTTTGACAAGCCGTTGATTGATGGCCGAGGAGTCAAGAAGCCTAACCAGTCGTATCGACGAATTGGAAAACCATTTTAAACCGGGATCGCCTTACTTTGTTTTATGGAAAAAAGGGGTAAAAAAGTGGGTAAAGTAACTCATTATTTTGACAAGATTGGGGTAGCGGTTTTAGAGCTTAACTCGGTTCTCCAAGTTGGGGACAGAATTGGAATCGGGGAATTGGAGCAGGATGTTTCCTCAATGCAGATAGACAATAAAGTGATTAAAAAAGCGGGGAAGGGGCAGAGCGTTGGGTTAAAAGTTGACGGTCTTGTCAGGAAAAATCAAGAAGTCTTCAAACTGTAATAGAAGACTTCATTTTCTTTTTTTTAGAACATAAATAAATCTCACTTCAAAGTTTGTCTTTAATCCTCTTTGTCAATTGGTTACGTTTTCGACGAATGAGATGATTCCTCTGAGGTTTTTAACTTCATTTGCACGATTTTCTTCAACTTATTTATTGTTTGAAGAATGGTTTTCTTATTTCTTTTTAGGTATTCTGGTCTTATCATCACGCCTCTGTACGCAATATCATTTCTTGTTTTTCTGAGTTGGTCAATTATGTAAACCTCTGTCTGTGAAAATTCTTTGTAGAACCTTACCAAGTAACTTATCAATAGTTCATGACTTACCGTCTTCCAACCATCAATGGACATAAGCGCGGTTATTAGTTCTTTCATTATTTCATAATAACCTTCAACTATCAGAGTTGTAAATTCTTCATGGTCCATGGTATTCACGTTTTTCTCCCGTAGCACTATAACTCGTAATAACGCTTTTGCTTTCTCTGTATCCCGTGTAACATGCGACACTTGCTCTGACTTTTCGTCCCATTCTTTCATTCAAAACGCCTTGAGATAACCATATACTACTTGGCCATTGATTATATTATTCATTAATTCCTTGCTTAGAGCATCTATCTTTGGCTCAAAAAATAGATTTATTTTTCTATTCATCATTTTTTCATATCTCTTTAGATCTATTTCTATCTCCTCTGCTTGAACAAATAGGTCTATATCGCTGAGCTCGGTGTCCTCTCCTCTTGAAGCAGAGCCAAATAAAACGATGCAGTTTGGCTTCACCTTCTCATCCAAAAAAGGGATTAAACCACATTTGTGGATGCGCCAGAAAAGATTCTGCTTCTTCAGCAATTTGAAGTCCTCGTTTTCCCTATTTGCCATAAATGTTGGGTAAATGCCTTTTTTTTCCTTTAATATCAACCCATCTTCCCGTAGCGCTTTCAGGTGATTCATCACTGATACTTGGGCCAGCTTCACTCTACGAGAAAGCTCCCTCATGTAGAAACTCTTTCTTGGAAAATCAAAGAACTCTTGCAGTACCCTATACCTGCTATAATTTTGTATCATGTGCTATAAATATATAGCATAGGGTATAAAAAGATTATGGTTTATTCGTAAGGAGTTTGAATTATTATGCAGGTCAATAAAAAAGAAAAAATAAATGTATGAATCCTAAAAACGGAGAGGTTTATACCTAAAAATAGGTATGATTTGTATGTTAAAAAAAGAATATGGGATAGAGTGGAACTGTTTGCTGAAAAGCCTTGGCAGGATAAAATATTTATAATGTTGTTAGAACGAATTAGATTGTTATGAGGAAACTGAAAGCTTTTGTGCGGTTGATGCGGCCAAGCCAGTGGTTCAAGTCACTTTTCATCCTGATTGGCGGGGCTCCGGCTCTTTTGTTGATGGGTTTTCAGCCATTGACCATTCTCGTCCTGTCTTTTCTTGGCGTGCTGGACATGATATTAGTTCAGGGGGTTGTTTACGCGTTGAACGACATCTCGGACCTTGATTCTGACAAGAAGCATCCTGTTAAAAAGTTGCGCCCAATCCCTAGTGGTGCTGTGTCAGTATTGGGTGCTAAGGTTTTCGCGCTGGCCTTGTTCGTTCTTTCAAGTGTTCTTGCTTACGCAATAAACATTAATTTGTTGAGAGTGAATTTGGCGTTGATTTTGGTTAACGTTTTGTACAGTCAGAGGCCTTTTCGTTTTAAGGACGTGCCAGTCCTGGATTTTTTCTGGATTGCTTTGGCGTTTCCGTTGAGGGTTGCTGCTGGCTGGTACTTGTTTGAGCCTTTTAACAAGGCGGGGTTCAGTTTTGATTTCGTGGTTTCGAAGACTCTGGTTTCTGGTTCGAGTATTCTTGACCTTCTTCTTAAGGCTCCTTCGCGTGTTTATGATGTCAGCGCTTCTTTTTCCACTGTCACCATTGCTTTTGTGACCATGGTTTTGTCAACGTATTTTTTGGCGGTGTTTTTATTGGTGGCTAAGCGTTGGGGTGAGCGCAAGAGTTTCGGGTTGAAGGCAAAATTGTTCAGGCGGGTTCAGAAGGATTACGGGGAGTATCAGATGAGAATGTACACTATTTTGTCAGGAATCGCTTCAGTTTTTTTTATGGGGTTGCTGATGTGGAGTCTTAAGCCTTTGTTATTGTTGGGTTTGCCTTTGTTTGTTTATTTGATGAAGCTTTATTATGGGATGATTCATGAGAAGGATTCGTTGGTCAAGAGTCCTGAAAAGCTTTTGAGGGAGAGGAAAGGTTTCACCAATCTCATCGTCATCGAACTCGTGTTGTTAGTTGTTCTTTTGGCTGTGTAACCATAACATATTAAAACGGTTCTAGCTTAACCTTTTAATCATGGGTTCCAAGGTCGCAGTGGTTAAGACGAGTCCGAAAACCGTGCTCAAGGATTACGGTAAAGTCATGCGTTTGGCTGATTATCGCAGGTTTTTGAGTAAGGATTATCGGACTTTGTTGAAGATTAATTTGTCCTGGAGTCTTTTTTACCCTGCTTGCTCGACTCCACCATGGCAGTTGGAAGGAGTTATCAAGGAAATGAAAGGGAAAGGCTACGACCTCCTCGCTGTGGAGAACAAGACAGTGGTGACTGACGTTCAGAAGGGTTTGGAGGGGAACAAGTGGGCTCCTGTGCTCGAGAAGTATAAGGTTCCTTTCAAGGCTTTGCCTGAGGCCAAGTGGAAGGTTTACGAGCCTAAGGGCGACATGCTCGCGATTCCGGAGATTTTTCCGAATGGTTTGAAGATTCCGACTTTGTTTAAGGGGCGGAACGTGGTTCAACTACCGACTGTTAAGTGTTGTCACCCGGATACAGAAGTTTTTTTGTCCAGCGGCGAACTTGTTCGGATAAAGAACATGGTTGACGAAGTTCATTCCAAAGAAAAGGTAACTGTAACAAATGATTCTGACGTGGTCGCTGTTTCAAATCACAATATCCCTTCGTTGTCTGATTCTGGACGCGTTGAAGGAAGGGTTGCGTACCAGTTTTGGCGAACCCCGTCGCCTGCGGAATTGATCGAGGTTAAAACCAAGACTTCAAAGATTGTGAAAGTGTCTTCAGAGCATCCTTTTTTGACGGCTGGCGGGTGGAAAAAAGCTTGTGACATTTCTGAAAGGGATAGGATTGCGATTCCGCGTAGAATAAAAGTTAAAGGGGCTAGCCAATCCTTACCAAAAGTCAAGACATTAAACCACTCAAATATCAAACTTGACGAGATTGATTTTCGAGATGGGAAGAAATATTCCTCTATTGAACAGCGGAGTATTGTTGAGTGTTATCTTGCTGGTAAGACCGCGACTAAAATTGCAAAAGAGCGTGAAATGCATTATGAGACTGTTCGCATGATACTCAAACGTTATGATATTGACATTCGGTGGGCGAAAAAATGGGTGAAAGCACCCGAATTCACTTCAAACGATTTTTGGAGGTGGCTGGGTTACTTCCTGGCTGAGGGTTACACCCAAAACGTTAATGGAACCATTAGGTTTTGGTGGAGTAATGTTGACGGCGCGCTTAGGGAGGATTACGCTTATTTATGTCATCATCTCTTCGGAGTTGAGGTTAAGAAACGAAGAAGCGATATGTATTTTGACAGCAATCATTTGTCTGAGTTCATGGTCGAATTAGGTTATAAACAGTGTATGCGTGCTGGCGACAAAACCATTCCAGAATTGCTTTTCAAGTGCCCTGATTCTGAAGTGTCTTCTCTCATAGCGGGGTATTTTGACGGTGACGGGACGTGCGCAAAGGATGGTTTGCACGTGACTTCGAAGAGTAAAAAATTAATCGTGCGTTTACAGCTTCTTTTACTGAGGTTAGGAATTGTTTCTTTTGTTAGGAAGACTTGGTGCAGGGCGACTAATGTTAAAGGAAGCCCTAAACGAGAATATCATATGCTGGATGTGTACGGTGATGACGTTGTCCAGTTTGCAGACCAGATTAAGTTAAGGTTAAAAAACAAGTCAAATCTTTTGAATCGTTTTGCTGACAGAAGAAGAAAAAGTAAGAGGCCGAGCAATTGGGACACTATTCCTGTTGATAGGGGATTGTTCAAGCGAGTCAGGAAAGGATTAGGTTTTACTCAGCAATCAACTGGAAAAGCTGGTTCTGTCAACAGCATTGAGAACGGGTACACTAAACCAACCAGGCCAATAATCAAGTATTTTGTAAACTTGTTCGCGAAAGCGGATAAGAAAGGCGTGTTCGGAGCAGAGATTGATGAGATGAAAAGATTGTCTTCGGAGGATATTGCTTGGGACCATGTCGTGAGCGTTAACAAGGTTAAGAGTGACGTGCCTTATCTTTATGACTTAAGTGTTGCTGACACGAACAACTTTATTGGCAACGGAATCATTCTTCATAACACTCATGGTCACACCACGATGACTGGCGCGATTAAGAACGCTTTTGGCGGTTTGATTACTGAGAGGCGGCATCATTCTCATAAGAAGATTCATGAAGTGATTGTGGATTTGTTGACGATTCAGAAGGAGATTCATCCGGGTATTTTTGCTGTGATGGATGGCACGGTTTGCGGGGATGGAGCGGGTCCGAGGACCATGGTGCCTGTTATCAAGGATTATTTGTTGGCTTCAGAGGATCAGGTGGCGATTGACGCGGTTAGTGCGAAGATGATGGGTTTTGACCCTTTGAAAATCAAGTTCATCAAGCTCGCTCACGATAAGGGTTTGGGAATGGGTGATTTCGACCAGATAGACATTGTGGGCGAGGAAGTGAGCAAGGTTGACTTCAGGTTTAGTACGGGTAAGAGTCCTGTGATTTTCTGGGATCAGATGTTGAGGAAGGGTGGTTTAAGTTTTATTGAACCCTTATTGTTTCATACGGGTTTGTTTAAGGCTTGCGTGTTCGCTTCTGCTTTTTATCATGATAACATTTGGTACAACTTGGTCGGAAAAAAGTTTATTGACGAGTTCATGAAAACCAAG
>JAFCDO010000013.1:0-25178 GCA_017609605.1 Candidatus Parvarchaeota archaeon | reverse complement strand
AAAGTCCTGATACTAAACCAGAAAAACGATTACCTCGGACTCGGAATACTCAGAAGAAGCGGTGACGTCAAAAACGTGTTAGACAAAGGCTGGTACCTAAGAAGAAAAGAATGACTAAACAACCTTGGTCAAGTCCAATAAAAAACGTTCTTCATTGACGACGAGACTGGTCAACGCTTTCGAAACTTCATGAACTCCTGAAAGCAACGGGTTGAACGCAGGCATCACAACCAACTTATCCACGTTCTTTCCATAACGCTTAAACATTTTTTTCTCGCTCAAACGAGCAACAATCCAACACCGATTCTGATGAACCACGCCCAACGCGTCCCTAAAAACCGTTAACGGGTGAACATGGCCCATCACGAGAACACGACTCTTCTCAACAAGCTCTTTGGAAGGCCAAGCATGACCATGAAAAAAACCCGTATCACCAATGCAAAACTCTTTCACCACCCTAACATCAGTGATTTTTTCAAGACCCGCGTCATGATTCCCTTTCACGATAACGACTTCAAAGTCATTAGACAATTTGTTGAGCAGCCAAGGCACTTCAGCGCGCTCCTGAAAACTCGTGCCAGGAACCCGCTCCTTAACGTCTCCCAGAATCAACAATTTCTCGCACTTATTCTTCCTCATCAAAAAAGTTATCGCCTCGTACAATTTTTTGGTCCTGGATGGAAAAGAATAACCCTTATCCTCAAGACTTCGCTCAACCCCCACGTGCAAATCAGTTATGACCAAGAAATCGTTAACGACTAGCGCCGGGTGCTTGGGAACAAATCTCATAATACCTTTTTTTTCATGTCCAAAGCCAATCTCTTGATGGAAGAGCACTCTTTAGAATCAGCTTTCCCAAGATGGAACAACTCGTTCACAACCTGTTCAAAAACTTTTATTTTCTCCTTATCAAGACCAAATTTCTCGTTCTTAACCAAAAACTCCAAAGCATCGCTTTCAGGGATTCCTTGCTGGCCCAGAACTGATTGAACATAATAAACCGCCATCTTCTTAATGGCAGAGTAATAACAGTAAAACGAGTTAGAATAATTTTTTTCAGAGTAAAACCCTGCCCCCATCTTGAAAAGCTTTTTCAACTCTTTCCGCAAAAAATCTTTACCAGCCACGCCAGCCTTTCTCTTGCTAGATTCCGAGACAAGCGAGTCCCTAACATTAGTGAATACCATTAAGTTTTTATTTCATGCCATCACTTTTTAAGGATTATGGAAGAACAATGCCTTTTCTGCCAACTAGCTAATAATCAGCAATCCCAAAAAGTGTACGAAGACGACAAAGTATCCGTGGTGATGGACATAAAACCCGTAAACCCCGGACAAGTCCTTGTGATACCTAAAGAACACCACTCAAGTTTTTTGGGCATGCCCAACGAGTTACTGGCGCAAACCATGTTCATCGCAAGATCCATGGGAGGCCTAATGTTTCAAGCACTCAAAGCGCAGGGCGTTAACATTCTCGTTTCAGTGGGACCCGCCGCGGGTCAAAGGGTTGGCCACGCGTTCGTTTACGTGATACCAAGGTTTGACGACGACAACGCAGGACTCATCCTGAACCAGAAAGAAGTAACGCAAGAACAATTACAAGAAGCGTACAAAAAACTCACTTCCCCTATAGCAGGCCAAAAAGAAACAACAGAGGAAAAAGTGGAGGAATCTAAGCCCACGCCACCGCAAAAACCGCCAATACCTCCAAGAAAACCTGCGCCAAGAGTGGGTTAAAACAAGTTTTTTTGTTCAAAAAAGTTTTGTCAGAAAAGAATTAACCAAATCCTTGACCAATAAAGAGGTTATAAAAGTTAGTAGGAACGCTGGAACGAACGGGATGCCATCCTTAATAGTGACCTCCCTCACTTTTGCCTTCTTGAAGGCTTCAATGTCTTTCAAAGTCACGCCATGATAAACCGGTTTGAACAAGACTTTGCCTTTAACTCGCACTTCTTCAACAACCCAATCCCCCTCAGTCAATTTGGAAACCTTTAACCTCTTAATCATGCACTCTTCGGAAGAAGAAAAAGACTGAAACCAAGAATGATGACAGCAATCGAAATGGTGCGCAAAACCTTCTTCTTAAAAGAATCCCAAAACTTTTTCGGATTCCTGGCAATCAATAAGGTAGAGCCGAGAACGCCGTAAGCTCCGGCAACAAAAGGAAAAGCCAAGAAAAAAATTATCATTAAAGGAAGAGGGGTCAAGGACTCGAAAGGCAACAGCAAAACCAGTCCAATCATGAGCTTTAAGTCCCCGCCACCCCACTGCCCAGCCCGGTAAAGCAATAAAGAAAAAGTGGTTACCAACCCCACAATTCCGGCGAACAAGATGAAAAGATTGAAGTCAGGGTTCAGCGCAAAATAAAAGGTTTTGAAAACCAGTCCAGAGATTATGGCGAAACCAGACACGTAATCAGGCACTTCTTTAGTCTTCAAATCAGTAAGGGATGTGACGACCAAAACAATGAAAGCAACTATAAGAGAGAGAAGACTTATTGCTGAATAAGAAGCCAGTAAAGCAATCATTGTTTGCGAATTATTTATAAAACACTGGTTTAAAAGTCTTTCACGAAGATGGCGACACTATACCTGATAGGAACCGGATTAAAAGCAAAAGACATGACCTTAGAAGGATTGGAAGCAGCTAAGTCCAGCGATAAAGTTTACCTGGAATCTTACACTTCCATACTTGAAGACGTAAAGGAACTGGAAAAAGTTGTTGGCAAAAAAATAACGTTGCTGTCAAGGCAGGACGTGGAACAAAAACCCGAAAAGTTCATGCCAGTTAAAGGAAAAACGGCTTTACTCGTGATAGGCGACCCGATGACCGCCACGACTCACGTGGACATCGTTTTACGCGCCGAAAAAAAAGGTTTAAAAACAAAAATAATCCACGCGCCAAGCATTTTCACCAGCGTCTGCGAATCCGGACTCCAAATATACTCTTTCGGGCCAGCAGTGTCAGTTCCAAGACCTCAACAAAACTTTTTTCCAACAATCTATTACAAAAAAATCAGGAAAAACAAAGAAGAAGGATTTCACACACTATTATTACTGGATATCGGCATGACTGTCCGCGAAGCCCTAAAAATCCTAAAAAAGGTTGAAGGCGGAAAAGGAAAAATTTTCGCTGAAAACTCAAAAATAATCGTTTTTTCCAGAATGGGATTCAAAAACCAAAAAATCGTTTACAACACGATAAAACGAATCAAGGACAAAAAACTGTCCGAACCCCCTCACTCTATCGTAATCCCTGGAAAGCTTCACTTTAAAGAAAAAGAAGCGCTGGAACGCTTCACTTCGAAAGATTTAAATTTCTAGTTGATTAATACTTACTTGTGAATAAAGGGTTTATCATAGCTTTGCTAGCAGTATCATTGTTTACGCCAGTCATGGCTCAGGATTACGGTGACCCCGCACAAATAGTTTACGCAGCAATAGTTTTCGTAATAGTTTTCGCAATAGGACAATTAGTGTTCACCAAATTCCTGTCAAAAAGCTCTTACCCGAGCGACGCCGAAAAAAGAACTGCCATAATGGTTTCCGTAGGGCTGGCAGCACTCGTATCTTTTTTCATGTTTCAATCAGGAGCATTCAACGTATCCTTAACCGCGCCCTCGTTTCAAGGAGGATCCTATCAAAGCTCCAACCCTTTTTGGTTCATCCAAAATTTTGTGAACACAATGAATCCAGCTTTAAGAATTGCGATAGCAATAGTCCTTTTCTACGCGGCTTACGATAGGGGAAGAAGAGTTGGCGATGAAAACGAGAACAACATACTCAACTTTGTCTTGTTTTTAGTGGTTGGCGTTGCAGCCCTCATGATTTCAAACCCTTTCTGGGAACTAGGGCAAGCAGTGATTCTAATGTTCATATTCTTCGTGATTTCGAAAATCCTTGGCAAATACGTGACGTTTTCAGGAACCCATTCCTCTTACTCCAGTTCAAGTTATGACAAAGACTCCAAGAGACGTGAGAAAAGAGATGATAAGGAGAGGAGAAGACGCGATAAAAGAGACGACAAGGAAAGGAAGAAACAGGGCAAAAAAGACAGAGAAGAAAGGAAAAGACAAGAAGAATCCTTGGCGCGCACGACCAACGCCGGAGCCTTTAGACAGGAATTGATAAGCCTTGCGACAAGCGAAGGAGTCCCTGCATCAACTGTAGAAGGTTGGGTGAGGGATGAAGGGTACTACGCTCAAAAAATGATGGGTAGAAGAAACTTCAGAAAACGGAAGAAAGAAGTTAAAAGAATACATGAGGAAATCGCGCGCTACAAGAAAAGCACTGGAAGAACACCTACATCAACAACTCTATCCGGAGTGGCTCCAGTTTACTCTCCTGGCAGTTACGACGTGGCCTCCCAAATATCGTCTGCCCAGCCCTTACTACAAAACCTAGAAATGTTTAACAAAATAATTGACGAATCCCTGAAACTTAATGCTCAAGAAAGGCCTGACGGCTTCAACATGTGGGCTCTTCCCGAAAAATGTCCAGACGTTCTCGACCCGTTCCCAGACAAAATGGTTAAAATATTCCAGCAAGGAGCTTACACTCCAAACGGGCCTTTCAAAGCAGGTCAAAAAATGGTCGCTGATAAAGGCCAACTGGCAAGAGACTTATTCCTAACAACTGGGTCCATGGGAGATTCAGATATTGCTTGGATCAAAAGATACTTAACAGACTTCATGGAAATGACGCAAAAAACTCTGCACAGAGACTTTTATCACAGCAGAACAGGCATGATTCAAAGCGTCAGCGAAACAATCTTCCTCGTCCTGGCTTTCAAAATATCCGACCAATTAAACAAGTTCTGCGTGTTAGACGAGCACGCCCAACACATTATTGGCGGGGAAATGAAAACTTACATGGACACGCTCAGGCAAGTAGTGTACAACGAAATGAAAGATGCTGGAGAACTAGTGGCTCCCCCGGGAGGAATGGTTCCCGGTATCACTGACCCAATTTTCTTGAACAAATTCGAAAAGTACTACGGGAAATCAGGAATAAAAAGAAGTGTTGAAGAAGTTATCAAAGTTGTCAGAAGACTTGTAGAAAGATACGAGTCCCACCTTGACATGGGAAGAGGAGCGAGAGGTTATAGGCGTGCGAGAGCTTATCTTACCATCGGCCCAGATTTAAGAAAAGGTTTATTGGACACAATGGTTAAGTCAACTAGAAATTCTTTAAGACAAGCTCTGATGAACGAGCAGAGAGAAGTTTCCAAGCTTCACGGAACGCTTGAAGAATCAGTAAAACACTTGAAGGATGCTAGCGCAGGTGTTCTCAAAGAAATAAAAGGGATGGTTGGAGAGCACAGGAAAAAAGAAGACGAAAAACTCTTGGAATTATATAAAAGAGAAGTTCTGGGAAACCTCGTGGACCCACTCATAAAAGAGTTTAAAGACCTTTACGAATGGTCCAATTCAGTGGTCGCGCGCCCAAATGACCATGAATCACTTAGAAGTCTTGAAAAGTTCTCAGCTCATAAGATTAAAGACGTTCTCGAAAAATTCAAAAAAAGTTTTAAAAAAATGATAATAGATAATTACCTTAATACCCCTCCCCCAGCAGATCCTAGGACAGACATGGAAAAATTGCATGACAAGCTCTTGAGAAGATTGCCTAACCATTCAGAGGTGCAGCTCGCGTTAGTAGATCTTTATAGTTTTTACACGGGAATCACGCCCGCTTCGTATAATTATACGCCTATTTATGAACAACTCATGAATAGATTCAGAGGACTTCCTGCTCCCGATGGACCTCTTAAAACCATTCCATTAAAAGTGATTAATGCTTCAATTTTTTCTACAATAATGAGTGGAGGCCCAGCAGGATCAGGAACTGAATTGGATAGACAAGCGATAGTAGATGTTTTTGATTCAATAAAACTGGGGTTATACCCAAGATTCAAAAAAGTATATGAAAGTCTGAAATTCTTCAAAGAAGAAGTTCCTAAACACTGGTGAAGTCCAAAACCCAGTGCCATTTTTTGTTACCATAGCTCTTGACCTTGCGAGCACCAACCAATTTCAATTTTTCAGTGACATCTAATACTTCTGCCAAGGCCTCCTTCTCGCTTCGCGCTACAGTATGATAATGCAAAAACCCATCTTTCTTTAAAATCTTGAGAGCAGTGGACAAGTAAGGCTTAGCAGATGGGAGGTAACCCATCAACACGCGGTCCGCTCGCGGAAGCTTGACCTTCCTGCAATCACCCAGCACAGGCGTGACGTTAGAAACCTTGTTCAAAACAATGTTCTCCTCCAAATAACCAAAACTAACCGGGTTAATCTCGACGGCCCAGACATGATTAGCTTTCGAGAACTTGGCGAGAGGAATCGTGAAATAACCGATTCCAGCGAACAAGTCAACCACGACTTCCCCTTTCCTGACCTGTTTCACTAACCTTGAGCGCTCAAACAAATTACCTTTAGAAAACATGACCTTAACAACATCCAATTTAAACAAAATCCCTGATTCTTTATGAACCGTTTCTGTATCACCACCCAACACTTTCTTAATCAATGGTAGTCTTTTCACGCCTGTTACGACTCCTTGCTTAACGCACACAGTCTTAACCCTGGAATGCAATTGCATCAACGCGCCACCAATAACTCTGGCTTTTTTCATAAGGGATTCGGGCAAACTCAGAACGGCGATGTCACCAATCACTTGAAAACCTGTCGGCAAAACAGACAACTCTTTTTTTGTTAAATCATTTTTCAATAATGGCGCGACCAATTCTTTGAACTTCAAAAAAACCACCACTTCTTTTTAACGAATTCGTGAACGTAATGCCATACCCTCGGACCAATCATCATGACCTTGCGCGTGAAAACGTGCTTAAAACCCTTAGGAGTCTTAACGCGTTCCTGATCAGTATAAACATGTATTTTACCTCCTTTCTTGCACAATTTGACGGCGATTGGCAGGAACTCCACGCTCCTCTTAGGAAGATTCATTATAACCCTATCCGCTTCAGGCAGTTTTTTCCAAACCTTTTTCAAATCTCCTTTAAAAACATCAATGTTTACCTTGTTGAGTTCAGCGTTTTTTTTGAGCAAGTCAACCGCGACGGGATTAACGTCAACTGAAAAAACTTTGCCACACTTCTTAGAAATAGGAATTGAGAAAGGACCGACCCCGGCGAACAAGTCCAGAACCACTTCACCTTTTTTAACTTGTTTGATAACCCGTAACCGCTCGCTTCCAAGACGAGGATTGAAATAAACCTTGGATAAATCCACCAAAAACCTGCACCCGTTCTCCACGTGAAGGCCAACAGTTTTCTTCTCGCCCAGAACGTGCTTGACTTCGCGAATCCTGTAAACACCTTCCGTTTTCCCAACCCGTTTAATAACTGTTTTCACGTGTTTGTTCACATTCATAACAGCTCGCGCAATAAGCTTTTCCTTATCTTTTAATTCTTCAGGAACAGTTATGACTGCGATGTCGCCGACAACGTCAAAAGCCCTTTTAACGTGAAGAAGTTCATTAGAGTTCAAATCTTTTCTCAGAACTTCTTTAAGATTCATTTTCAGATAACAACAGTTTTGTTATTTTATTTAAAACTACGCAACAGAGAGCGAAAAGTTTATAAAGCCTGCTTTGCCTTTGATGTGAACCCCTTTATCAGCTCGTTTTTAATAACGAGTTTGAAAAAACCCTCTCCGGCCAAGCCGATGGCTTGGCCACTTAATACTTCCCTAATAGTACTCTTTGGTCAGTCGAAACATTTTAATTTTAAGAAAGATTCTTTAAAGACGTGGAAAAAACGGGCGGGTTAAAGCAAGAAATTCTTTCAGTGATAAAATCAAAAGATAAGGGAAGAGGAATCAGTTTTAAAATTGTGAAAAAATATGTGAGCGCTAAAAAAAACGTGTTCAACAACGCGCTCGACGAACTAATAGATGATGGTTTAGTGAAAGAAATTGAAGGAGGAAGATTGAAAGTTGTGGGAGAAATCCCTCAAGACCCTGAAGAAGTCGCTCCAAAACAAGTGATTGAGAAAAAAGAAGAGGTAGTGGAAAAGACTCCTTTAAAAAAGTTTTTTGGAGTGGTAACAACTTTATTGTCCTGGTTGATAGCAACTGGTTTATTCTTCATCTTTCTTAGCTTGATTGATTCTGGCAGACCAATACCCTCCCTGATAACAATCCTGCTCACTCTTTTCTGGGCTCCTCCAATGAAACGCGTAATCCCTGGAGTTGGCAAGAACTTTTGGTTCAAACTACTCGTAACGCTCATAATATTATCGGCAGTCTCGTTCACGACTATCAGTCCAAGAAGTAGTGATAGTAAATTAATCGTTCCAAGTGAAAACCTCCCTATTTCGGCTGAAAGTTCCTCAAAAGTTTCAGCAGATTATAGGGAATCCCGTGTCAGTGCGCCACAAAAAGAGTGCTCTCCAGAACAAATAAAGTATTGTGATAATCTTGGATTGAAAGCAGTGCCTGAAAAGGACTGTCGGTGCTTATAACAGTTTGAAAACGTTTTTCTCGATTTCTTCAATTTTGCCCGCGTCAATTAATAAGTCAATGGCGTTGAACAAAACGGATTTCTTAATGTTCAAAGATTTCAACTGGTCAAGCATAATCCCTTCACCAGAATCATTCTTTTTAATGAAATCCACAACCCCTGCTTCAGGAGACTTCTTAATCAATCTTACCCGCTCGTGCACGCTGATAACTTTGTCCAATTTTTTTTGCGTCTTCTCAAAACGCTTCAACCTCTTACTTCTTTTATCCTCAGACCCAACTTTCTTTCCAGCCAATAATTGGTCAACCTTATTTGTCAGGAGAAAATCTCCTTCTTTGTAAGCGTCAAACACTGCCCACACCCAAGCCATTAAAGCGAACAAGAGCAAAAAACCGCTCTGAGAATTAACAGCTATCAATATGCTCAAATAAACGAACATGAAAAAAATGAGGGCCTTGCTGTACTGCCTGTTATAAGCTTGGCCGAGACCTGATACGATTATTGACAAAAACGCAGCGAGTTTTCCCACGTTAAAAAGTAATGAGTTTATTGGTTAATAACTATTTCGGACTGAACAACCCTTCAGCGATTTCATGGATTTCACCACTCTTTAAGAGTTTATCAACAACTTTTTTGACATCATCCTCAGACAAGTCTCCGAGTTTTTTTGTCAACCTCTTTAAACTCACGCCCCTGCCCCTATTCAATCCTTTTACAGCTTCAACCACTTTTTGCTCAAGGCTTAACTCTTTTTTGGGAACGTTTTCCTTTTTGTAAAAAAAGCCTTTATTGACTTCTTCAACAAATCCTTTGTCCACCAATTCGTCAAGCGCGTTCTGAACTTTTGCCTCAGGAATGTAAGGTATTTTTCGGGCAATCCTATCAAGACTAATCCCTCTACCCCTTTCCCCTTGTTTGATTATTGAGCTCACTCTTTTCTTGATTTCTTCACCGCTTGTTTTCTTACCTTCATCGATTTTCCTCTTCCCTTCAGCCACATTTCTCTCTTTTCTGAGCTTTTCATCTTCTTCTTGCTTCTTCAACACACCCTCTTTTTGTTTTTTCTCCTGCTCCAAACGCTCTTTCTCCTGACGCCTGTCCTCAATTATATCATAGAAATTCCTTCTGAAAACGATTAGAACAACTATAGGTATTATCACTAACCCTATGAGGATGAAAAACAGTGCCGTGGGGGCGGAAACGCAAGAGTAATCATGTCCCCAAGCCCTTTCTTGACTGGTTTGCTGGCAATGAATCGCTATCAAAGGATTGCCTTTCTGGCACGGGCAGTCCCTGCAATAAGTGTTTTGGCTCTCCCCTGTCTCGGGATTGCACACCCCGTCACCACGCATAGTTATTTGGAGGTTGAGCTCTTCCTCAGGGAGGTTTATTTGAAGCCCGTTCTGTAAAGTGATTTTTATGCTGGACGAGAAGTTGATGATTCCGACTTGCTGAGGGTTTATCTGGATTGTTATGTCTTTTCTTCCTCTTTCACGTAAAGTTCCTACTGCTTTGCACTGGTTTCCAGAGCAATCGTTGGCTCCGAAGATGCTTCCTGTCATCAAAGCACCACTGCCCAAATTCAGCTGAAGACTCATATCCACGTCCTCATCTAAATCGTTGGATATGCTCAGGCTTATCTGAGAAGCGTCAGTGATGTCGAGCAAGGATTTGGTCGCTGAAAGAGTTACTGTAACTGTTTTACGGCAGATATTTGCTTCGCAGTAACCTGACATGCATTGGAAGTTGCATTTGCAGGGCTGATTGTTTTCCACAGCAGCTTTTTTAACGCACATGCCTGCATCCTCGCATTCCCCGAATCCTTCCCTACACCCGCACGAAGAGTCTTGACAATAAGTCGGAGGATTTAAAGTCCTGCAACTAGTTGAAAGCCTCCAAACAACACTGCTATCACTGAAATGACAGCTTTGAGAATAACACCTGCCTAACTGCTCGAAACCTTTTTCCAATAATTTTAAGTGGTCGTCAGAGCACTTTTTTTCTCCGGTCCATCGGGTAGGTCTCGTGCAATCAGCATCGGTTATGCATCCCACGCAACTGCGGGACTGAGTGTCGCATTTGCCTCCAGAACAATGAGAGTCCAGAAAACAGTCCACGCAAACGTTTTCCTTAGTGTAACAGACCTGTCCCGGGCAGTCCCCGTCGTTCACGCATTGTACACAAGCGTTATTAGACGTGTCGCAAACGTATCCGCTACCGCAATCCCCGTCACTCACGCATTCAACACATAAATACGTGTTAGTGTCGCAAACCTTGTTGTAACCGCAGTCCCCTTTGTCCAAGCACTCGACGCAAGTATTGGTCGACGCATCACACTTGTTCTTAGGATAATGATACCAGTAACAATAATTATTTGTCACGCATTCAACGCATGACTGGGTTTCAGTGCCATTAGAATCGGATGCAGGCCTCCAAGTAATGCACTCCTGCCCGTCCCCGCAACCACAATCAGCTTCACAATTGTAACAACTTTCGTAGGAAGGATAATTGGTTTCACAAAAACCGTTGCCACAACAGTTCGAAATAGAGGAATATGTGCACCCTCCGCCGGAACAATAATCATTTGTGCAATGGTTTCCATCATCGCAGTCCGATGAGAGCGTGCAAGCTTGCGCGAAAACAATGTTTGGGAGAAGGAAGAGTAACGTGAAGGTTGTTAATATCGCTAACTTTTTTTTCATTTATGAAGGAAATTAAGGCTATTAGTATTTATAAAAATAAAGAAAAAGAAAAAAAGGTAAAAATTTGTTTTATGGTCTTGCTGTTTTGCCGCCAATGTATGCTACTGCAATCACGATGACTATAATCGCGATTATCAACCAGTTGTTCGTCAACCATTCTATGTTGAAATCTGTGGCAGGGTCATTGATTTCAAAATTGTTGCCCAGTCTCAGTAATCTGTAGTCATTGTCTGTTACTTCGCTTTCACTGATGTAGTTGCCGTTCATCAAAAGGTACGTTTTGGTTGTTATAGTGTCGTTTCCTTCAGTTGTGGTTGCTTCCTTGTAAGGAATGTACTTGATGTGGCAATTAGCGTTGTACGTTCCAGCAAAGGCGGAGTCTAACGTCAATTCAATGCTTTTCTGTGAAGGTCCTGTGTTCATGGTGAACTTAGGGCTCACGTACTGGGCAGCTCCTGTGCCAGCGCCTAATGATGAAGCCACTGCGGTGTTGTCCGGAGTGTTGCACCATAAGAATCCTTCAATCTTTAAAGTCTGATCGGTGTTCACAACGTCAAAAATTAGTTCAGCGCTCTTAACACCTGCAATTCCTGGGGACGAAGTCTTCAGTTGCATTGACAAATCGCCTTCTGCGAGAACTGGGGCTAACAACATGCATGCAATCATGGCAGTCATTAAAATTCTTTCTTTCATTTTTTTTTGCCTCCAATTATGACTAAAAAGAAGCAATAATTACTTATAAAATGCACTAAAAAATATAATACACTTAGAGTTGAGATTATTGTTTATTATTGTAAGCTTTATTTGTGAATCTTGTTTATTATTAAATCCAGGAACCCTTTTCCCTCACTTAATTTCACTTTTTCATCTACGGGAAGGACAGTCCATTTTTTAACGATTAATTGGAAATCGTCAAGCAATTTTTTTGATTGTTTATAGAAATCAGAGTAGTTTTTCAGTTCAAATAAGAGGGCAAGGTTGTATTCACTGTTTATCAATCTAAGTTTTTGGGTGACGAATTCGAGGCTGTTGAAAAATTTGTTGAACCGCTTTGTTAAGTTGGGGTGCGTTGCAGATAGGTTAACTGTTTTCGCTAGTACGAGAACCTTTTTGTTATAGCCCAACACCTTGGGGTCGAGAACCCATCTTTTGAGAACACCTTTTTTCACAAGTTCTTTTTTTATGTTTGAAACCCTTTGTTTGGAGACCTCCAGTCTTTCAGCGATTTCAGTGGTGCTCAAACCTTTTTCCAGCAGGTTTGCCACAAGAATTTGTTGTTTTGGAAAAACCATTCTTTTTTTTTATGTTTCCTCCACGATTTTTCTTATCTTCTTTCCAGAAGGAGAGTATTGGATGAAGAGATTTATTAGCAGGACCAAGGGTTTTGAGAGACCCTCCATTCTTTTCAAATTGTTTGCGCTAGTCCACGCAGGTTTACCGAACTCGCTTACCTTCATTAGTTTGCTCGTGTTTTTTCCGAAAGCAGGATCCATTATAACCCATTTGTTGTTGATTAGTATCTCCGCAGCGAAGTGTTTTGTGTCAGGAGGCAATCTCTTATCAATTGTTTGTAGTTTGGCGTCCATGATAACATACCTAGATTTTAGTCCAGTGCTCCTGCATAACGCTATGAATAAGTTGGTTTTATCAGTGCAGAGCCCGATTAAGGGTTTTCGGTGGAGCAATTTTTTGGCTCCGACGATTTTTGATGGAGTCCACTTTATGTTTTCTCTGACCCACAGAAATATTTTTTGAGTAGTTTGTTTTTGGTTTTTACTTCCTTTAACTATTCTTTTTGCCAGTCTTTTGATTTCTTCATCATCTGATTCGCAATAAGGTGTAGGGCGAAGGTATTTCTCTTTCATTTCACTCTTTAAATTTGTAAATTGTTTCAATTAAAGGTTTCGCAGATTCATGAAACCAAGTTCCAAGAAGTCTCTCATAACCTTTTGGTTTTGCATCCCCTTCATAATAAATTTTTTTGGGGTCTGGAAGTTCTCCTCTGAACATGAAAACCGTGTCTAAACGCTCTTCCCCCATCCTCTTCCAGGATGGGCAGTACCCGACTGGCCTGAACCCTAAATCAATCCAAGTTTGTTGTTCTTCAGGATTGTAAGCACTTACTTCTGTTAAAAAATTATTAATTCCTTTTTTAGAATGTTTGGATAGAAGAGTTTCTAAAGAGTATTTGTTGGGGATTATCGAGTTTTCGTGAGTGAGAGTGCAGAACCCGCTCTTTTCCATTTCACTAATTTTGAAATCTACTTCTCCATAGCCCTTTTCCATTTCCCAAGGTTCTAAGCCGTCATCGTTCAGTTTGAAAGTTTTTTTCGCAGTCTTATAAAAAGGTAGTAAAGATTTTAAGAGCACTGGTCTTTTTTTGATTCTTTTATCCGGAGGGATTGGAAGAACCATTAATAATGCTGGTTCTAAACCTCTTTGAACAGATAGCTTACTAGGAAAAAGTGCTACGGGTCTTGCAAAAGATTTATGCAAGAATCTTTGAGTTGTTGGCTTATTCGTTCTCGCCTCACTATACATCATTTCAATACCTTTTCCTTCATCAGTGAGACAAGCCATGATGTCTTTTAAAGCGATACCGCCTAATTGTCTCGAAACCCCTTTTGAGAGGTAAGTCGGGTCAACCACCACTTTACCTATGGTTATTCTTTTTTCCTCTTCTTCAGATTCCACTATGAAGGTACCTATTACTTGGTCGAGTGAGTCAACAAAAACTCGAGCATGCATTGAAGGATTATCCACTTGTGAAACCCACCATTCTTTTTCGTAAACATCATCTAATTCGTATTTTTGTTCGTAGTGAAGAGAGAAAAGTTCTACCAATCTGTCAGCGTCTTTTTTTTGCAATACGCGAACACCTAAAACAATTGTTTCACCATTGTCTTCAAAAGACACGATTTTTTCGGGGTCAAACAGAAGGCCTTCGCGCATTTCTAAAACCCTCCCAAGATAAGTCGGAACAGGGGGGAAGTCTGTCAACAACGTCTTCTAGTCCTCTCCATAGCAAGGCTTTGTCTAGAGTTGTAAGAACAAGTCTTCCTTCTTCTCCAAAATCAACCACTTCTTTTTTATCGTCAATTACAGTTGTTATGTTCCATGGATAGCTAGGATAATAATTGCAGTCAAAAGGTTTTGATTTTAGTCCAGTAACTTTTTTAATGCTTTTATTAGGTCTGTGAAACGCGGCCCCAGTGAGAAAATGGCCAAAATAAGGGATGACCTTTGCTTTAGGGTACATTTCGGTGATTGTTTTGAAAGCTTCTGGTCCAAAGCTATCTCCTCCAACTATTGCGCATTGTAGTTTTTCACGCCAATCTCCTGGCATTAATGGCAGGACTTCTAAGTAAATTGTTGCGGGGTTGGACATGATGCCTGGTTGGATCGAAGTAACGATTCTTGCGGTTTCTTCAATCATGGGCCCAAAAGTTTTTCCCATAATTTCAAGAGCTTCTTCTTCTCTTCCAGCACTTTTTAGTTTAGTAACCTCTACTAGAACGTTTTTCACACCTCTTGTTTCAACGTAAATAGGGTAGAAAATGCCGTTTCTTGCGTTAATCGAGTCTTCCACGTTTTTACCCCAAAACTGGGCGGTGCCAACTCCAAAACAGTCAAGGCCTCGAGGGATTTTGTAGTAGTCTAGGTTGTAAGACCACCATTGAGCTGAACCTATCCTGTATTCACTGTTTCTTAGAGCAGTTTTTTTCACTGAAGTTGTTCCCGAAGAAACTGTTGGGAAGAGCGTTCCTCTTTGGTCGCGTAAACTTTTAGGGATAAGGTCAAGAGAAGTCAAACCACTTTCCACTTTGAACACGTCTGGTTCGTGTAAACTGAGAATGCTTAAGTCGTCAATACAGTCTATAGAGGTTATATCAATTCCTGTTTTTTCCTGCCATTTTATCCAATAAGGCGAACCCTTCTTTTTGTCGCCATGCAGTTTAACAATATCACTAATGTACGCGTCTATGTCAAATCCTTTATCCAAATAAGGAACGTTCATTTTTTTTAATCGTTATTTTGCTTTGGTCAAGACGAACACGCATTCAGGATCTCCCTTTGCTTTGCAGTAAGTCTCAACGCAATCGAGTTTGTATTTGAAAAATGGTTCAAAAAGTCCTGCGGCAAGGCCGCTCAAGTAATTGCAAACAGGTTTTTTTGATTTTCCGAACATTTCTTTGTGTATTTCAGCGAATATAGAAGGGTTTATTCGAGCATAAATTTTTTCTCCTTCTTTTTTAAAACTATGTATTTTACCGAGCCCCATGACTTCTGCCACGCCCTTAACGAACTCTACGAAAGTTGGGAATGAAGAGCTGGAAATATTTAAATATCTTTGCCCAGCATTTTTTCCTTGAGTATAACCAACTTCGTAGGTATGTTTCGAGGCGCCTTTATCGTTTTTTGAGTATTGATTCATAAATGAAACAAACGCGTGCATGGGAAGTATGATTCCAGGAACTTTCATCATAAGAAAAAATTTGCCTTTGTCATAAAAGAATTGTCTGGAGAAAAGAAGTTTTTTGAAAAACGCAGGAATCATTCTTTTATAAACCTCTCATCAGGTCATGAACTATTCTTAGTTTTTCAACTTCATGAGGCCAAGCAACCATGGACTGACCGATTTTTTTAAGTTTTATTTTATCTTCTCTAGCTAGCTGGTCCAAATGGTATTTTGCTAGAATAAGCGAGTGTTTTTCCTTTTTATCTAAATGAAGGTGTTCCAATATCCCACTCGCGTGGATGGGCCAGTTTTCACTGATGATTCCTAAAATTTGCTCTCTAATCAAATCAGAATCTGGTCCAGGACCTCTTTTTCGTTTAGGTTTTAAACCTAAACCCTCTTTTTCCATGCGTTTTATCTTTTAAACAGCTGAAATTTATATTATTTGCGTAAACTAGGTTTTAAACCTAAGTAATTATTGGGTGTTGGCCAGGTGCAGGGCATGATTTCTTGAACGGTTTTTTTTTAGATTAACTTATCTTGAATGGAGATCTTTTTTTTAGCAGCATTTTAGCGAATCCAAGTTTCTGTTTTGACTCTGAGTAAATGGTCATGAGTTTTTCTCCTTGGTTGACGATGTCTCCAATGCGGTGGTGCAGGTAAACGCCAGACCCTTTCTGGGTTGGGGTTCCTGCTTCCAAGCAAATCTTCGTGATAATTTTGTTGTCAACTCCCATGACAGCCCCTGTTCTTTGGGATAGTAAGTCGTAGGAGTATTCACCAATTTGAATGTCTTCTGGTTTTATTTCAGGGTTTCCGCCCTGCGCTTTTATTATTTCTTTCATTTTTTTGTACGCTTCTCCAGAGTTAAGAATTTTTTCCGCCAAGGCTCGCCCGCCTTTGCCAGCCATTTCCAGCATTGTGCTCGCCAGGAAGAGCGATTTTTCTCTTAAATCATTCGGCGCGAGAGGGTCTTTTTTGAGAACTCTTAGAACGTCTCTTGCTTCTAGCGCGGGGCCAATTCCATTGCCTATGGGCTGGGAAGCTTCTGTTATGACCACTTTTATTTTTATGCCTAGTTGCGGGGCGATGGTTAGGAACATGTTTTCTAAGTGCCTGGCTTCTCCAATATTCCTTATCTTGGCTTGGGGTCCGAGAGGAATGTCGATGAGCATGTGAGTGGTTCCTGCAGCGAGGTTTTTGCTTAGTATGCTTGCTATTAGTTGTCCTTCAGGATCTAATCGCAGTGGATGCTCTATCTTGATTATTTTGTCGTCTGCTGGCGCGAGTCCTAACGCGCCACCCCATACAATGCACGCCCCGACTTTATTGACTATTTCTTTCATTTTTTTGGTGTTAACGTTTACTGGAGCGAGTACTTCCATGGTGTCCGCCGTGCCTGAAGGGGAAGTGATTGCGCGGGAACTTGTTTTTGGAACTTTTAGTCCTGCCGCGGCTAGTATTGGGATTGCTATCATGGTGGTCCTGTTGCCTGCCAAGCCGCCAATGCAGTGTTTTTCCATGATTTTTTTTCCTTTGAACTTTATTTTTTCGCCAGTTTTTACCATGGCTTTGGTTAGGCTGATGATTTCGTCGTTTGACAGGCCGTGGATGTATATTGAGCTGACGAAAGCCGTTAGCTCCACTCGGGATAACCTGTTCTCGATAAGGTCTTTTATTATTTCATAGATTTCTTTGGGTTTGAGTTCGAATCCGTCCATCTTTTTTTTGATGTGCGTGACGGATTCCGGGCTGGAAACGTGTTCTATGCTGACCAAGTCTCTGTCTTTGAGCTTCATTTTTTCGGTTACTTCTTCGAAACTGCCCAGCCAGCCTTTTTGCATGTCTTTTGAGGATAGGTCTGCTATCACCACTTGTTTTTTAGAACCTTTTCTTAGCAGGATTCGGTCTCCTGACATTATTCCTTTTTTTTCAGCCTGCTCTTCGTTAAGAAGGACTACTAAAGAGTCTCCTGTTTCAAGGTCAAGGTTTTTTACCCGTAATTTTATGCTGTTCCCCATTTTTTTATAGCTTTAGCGAGTTCAGAATGTTTTTTCGCATATTTTTTGAGCGGGATTCCTTGCATGGTTGCTTCCACTGCTTGTCTCATAGCTTTAGCACCTCCAAAAGTCCCGTTCGGGTGGCCGTGGACCCCTCCACCCGCTTGGATTATGATGTCTTTGCCCATTATCTTGATCATTTTTTGCACTGCTCCCGGGTAGAGCCCGCCTGAAGCTACTGGGAAAGTTTTTTTCATGCCATGAGAGTTTTCTTTTAGGGCGCGCTCAATGGAAGTAACCTCTTTTTTTCCGCCTTCCATTTTTCCGACCACGGTTCCTACATGAAGCTGGTCCGCGCCAAGAATTCTGTAAATCTTAGCAAGTGATAGCATCGAGATTCCGAAGTCTTTAGACCTTGTTGTGGCCGCGTGCATGGCTCTGTGAGCGTGAGCAACTAGTTTTAATTTTTTGTTCTCTTGCTGAAGTTCTTCAAGAGCTGAGAATCCGACGGTTACGACGTCAACCATGAAGTATCTGCCACCGTTTTTTTTGATGAACTCTGCTCTTTCAATCATTTCATCAATGTTTGCAGTGATGTTGGCCATGTAAACTTTTTTCTCCCCTGTTTCCTGCTCTGCTTTGTCTCTCATCGCCAGAGTTTCTATCACCCGGTCTTTGAAAGGGTTAAATTTCTGGTCCGACAGGTTTTCATCATCTTTTATGATATCCAGACCCCCAGTCCAAGCGTCGTAAGCGACTTTAGCGTGCTGTTTTGTTCTAAGACCTATTTTTGGTTTTATTATGCTTCCAACTAAGGGACGGTTTTTTACTTTGAGGATTTTTCGCACGCCCCTTATCCCGAACAATGGGCCTCCGTGGGCTTTGACCACGTTTCGGGGGAAGTCGATGTCAAGAAGTATTAGTTTTTTTAGGGTTTTCATGCCGAAAATGTTTCCAGCGATTGAGGACATTATTTGAGGAATGTTATCTGCTTCGAATAATATGTTTGGGTAAGCTATTTTGGCCAAACCTTTTTTCTTGTCATGCCAGAAAACCTTGGCAGCCATTTTTTCAATTCTTTTTGTAGTAGTTTTTACTTTTGTCCACGTCCCGACCGAACTTTCCCCTGCCACGTTTTGCAGGGCTGTTTTGAAATCAACGTTTTTTGCAGGCGAGACGTCAACAGTGGTTATGATATCATTTTTTGAAGGCTTGTAAGACCTATCTATAAAATTGGAAGTGTACCCTGTCATGATTAATGAATTAACTGAAGAAAATATATAAATGTTGACTATAGCTTTTCTAAAGGTTAACCCATTTATAGTATTTTTTTACTGTTTTGCGCACGTTTTCAGGTTTCAGAAAGCCTTTTTCTGTTATTATCCTTTCAACGAATTTTGCAGGAATTTTCTCGAAAGCAGGGTTTTCTATCCTTAATCCTTTCGGAGGTTTTTTCCAGATTTCTTTTGGGTCGCGATGCTCTATTGGTTCATCTTGAAACTTGGTGTTAGGGTCATATTTTAGGGAGTGCGTGCATGAATAAACTTTTTTTCCCAATTTATGGGCTGCCAACCCAATCAGTCCAGTCCCTATTTTGTTGATAACATCTCCTTTAAAAGTTATGGCGTCAGCGCCTATCATCACTAAATCCGCTTTGCTCAAGTATTCCATTGCAGCGTCGTCCACTATCAGAGTCGTGTTTATTCCCGCGCTGACAAGTTCTTTGGCGGTTTTTCTGCCTTGGAATCTTGGCCGGGTTTCAGTGCATATGACTTTGAATTTCTTTCCCTGTTTTTTCGCGAGGATGAGAGATTTTACAACGCTGTTGGAGTGGCAGTGAGTGAAAATTGTTGAGCCGTTTTTGATTAGTTTAGCCCCATTCTCGGAAACAGTTTTTTTGTGTTCTTTAAACTCTTTTAAGGTTTTTCTGGCTTTTAGTAAAGCGTTTTTTTTGGTTTCTTCCAAGTCGGAGTCATAATTATATTTTAACTCGTACAAAACCTTTCGAATTATGTTTCTCATGAGGGGTTCGGTTATTCTTGCACTGAAAAGTTTTTTTCGAGCGCTTTCAACTTCAATTAATAGTTTTTCGTGACTTCTGGATTTTGATTTTTTTAGAACGTGGGATAAAGCTTTTAGCGATTCCTCGGCCACGTTAGTGGCGCCCTGAATTTTTAATTCCTTAATGTCTTTCAAGGTTTTTTCAAACATGCATTAGTATTATTTTTAGTCTTTAAAATAAGTTTTCCCGAGACCCAACCGGTTTTTTTTTATTCTAAGGTTCTTCTAACATCAATTATTTCTGAGTTGGCCACGCCTTCCACTTTTTGGATGAGGGGTATTAGCTCGTCTTCAGGGTTTCCTTTACTTTCTGGAGCTATAAAAAATATTTTTAGCGATTTTAGTCCGAAAGCGATCGGTTCTTCAACGACTTTGCCTATTTCGCCGAACTTGTTTACGTGCTCTCTTACTTTTTCAAAAACTTTTTTCAAGTTCACTTCTGGTGATTCAGGCATTATTTTTAGGGTAATTATCACTTCAGCCATTTTTTTTAAGGTCCTTCGTAACCGCAACTCTGACAAGTGTATCTTGCACTTATTTTTCTGCATTTATCGCAGCGAATGATTTCTTCTTTTCCGCATGAAGGGCATGAGAAACTGGTTGAGCCTTCCGTATTTACTATGTTTGTTTTGCACGTGTTGCACGTTTTGCTGTCCTTCATGGCTGGGTATTCACAAGGTTTTTATGTTATAAAGGTTTCTAATAAGTTCTATGAAACAAGTGATAGTTGTTAATTCTGACTTGAAGATTAGTAGAGGTAAGTGGATGGCGCAGGCCTGCCACGCCTCTGTGGAGGCGGGGTGGAAGGTTTTCAAGCACGAGCCCAAAACTTTTAGGAAGTGGCGTGGTTTAGGGCAGAAAAAAGTTGTGTTGAAAGCTGACGAGAAAACTCTTTTCGAGTTGCTTGTGAGTGCCAAGTCTTTGAAGATTCGTTCAGCATTGATTCGTGACGCGGGTTTGACGGAGTTAAAGCCTGGAACCACGACTTGTCTTGGTTTGGGTCCAGCAGAGGATAAATTATTGGATAAACTCATTGGAAGCCTGTCATTGTTTAAATAAGTCTTTTTATAATTCTCCTATCGCTTTGGCAAACGCGAGCATGGCGCCAGGAATCCTTTTTTCGACGCGGTCTATCATTTTTTTAATCATTTTCTCATATTTCTCTCTGTGCGGGCAGTCGCCAACGAATTTCAGCCTGTTTAACTGACAGTAGATTCTGGCTTCTTTGCGCGAGATTCTGGACATGGGTTCAAGAGAGCCAGTGTTTTCAGGCACTTTTTTTTGGAAGAAGTTGGACAAGTATTGGATGGTTTTGCTGTCAGCGTCCCTACCAGTCACCAGTTTTTTGTACTTGTCTTTTTTCATTATTTGGTTGATGGCTTTGGCTCGTCTGTCCCTGCAGCTTTCACAGGTTTTCGGGTTCAAGTTTCTGAATATGACTTGTATCCCGTAATCGTTTTTCCTGAACATTTTTTCCGCTTTGTCCGAGTAGGGTCTGTAGTGAAGGTTTATGTACACGCCTTTAACTTTTAGCTTGGGCATCTGCGTTTTAATCTTACCTATCAGGTGCGCGCAAGCCACTCCGCTCGCGTGGGGGCTGAGGCTGACAAGAACACTGTCTTTTGGTTCGAACCCGCCGTGTTGTGAGATGTAGGCTTTGAACCTTTTTTCAATAATTTTGATGAAACAGTCTTTGCAGTACCATTTCTTTTCGTAGTCCAGCACCGCACTGGCTTTTTTTCCACAGTTCTTGCAATCCATGAAGAATTTAATTGGGTTTAACGATTAAAATCTTTTCTTTATTTTTAATAAGTTGTTCACTCAGACTCTTGAGCTCAAAGACAATTGCGTATCCCTCAATCCGGATTTTTAGACAAGACATAATTGATTTTATTGATAAAAACTTATGACTTAAATGCATCCGCAATTTATTGTTTGGTTAAGGTTAATTGAGCAAGTTCCCAAACCAGTTTCCACGACCACGTACCTGTCTCCAGCGTAATCGTAACCATAAACGTTCCTGTTCACGCTAGTTCCTAGAACTTGTTCGATTGTTGCGTCTCTTGACTGGCTTGGCACCAAGTCGTAACGAGAAGAGGTGCCTTGCGAGAACAAGCTTTCAAGATCTGAAGACGTAGGGCAATCAAAACCCTGCGTAGACCCTACCTGAATCATTATCCTGCCATAATCGCTTGGAACGTAGGTCATTGCAACGAAATAGAGGAATCCGAAGAACACTATGAGAGCGATAACATAATTCTTGTTGTGAACAATTTCTTCGAAGAATATTTTCACTGCCTCAGCAGCCCCGGAAGAATGCCTGCCGAAATCAATTAAGTCCCCTGAAAAAGCGTTGATGGCCACGTCAAACTTTTTCTTACCGCTCAAAACCAGGAGGTCAAAAACGTTTCCTGAAAGCTTCTTGGTCATCACGTTGCCAAAACCGTAACCCCGGGTTTTCAAAACGTTGTTAACAAACCTTGAAACCTCTTTATCGCTCAAAGGTTTAGGCTCTAAACCCTTATCGGACAGGGCCTTCTCAATTTTAGCCACCCGTTGCTTCAACTTGTCGAACTTGTCTCTAAGCTTGTCGTACTCGGAGCGCATAACAAAACGCGTGTCCAAATCTTCAACAGGGGAAACAAGTCGTAAAACAACGAAAACGATTACAGTAGATATTCCTGCACCAATGAATTCGGCAACGTAAGGTAATGGAATGCTTTTAGAAATGATGATGCCTGTAACGTAGCAAAAAACGCCGATAACAATGCTCCCAATAAAACGAATGAAGAAGTTAAGCTTCTTTCTATACCCGCCCAACGCTTTTTTACCGAACCAAAAGCATGCCAGCAGGACAGACACTTTTGTTATCAAAGAAATCATGTCTGCGTTAAGGATTGATTCAAATAGACTCATTCATTAATATTAAAAAGAGGGAGTAAAATAATGTTTTGGTTATGATTGAAATAGATGGTTCAAAAATGGAAGGAGGAGGGCAGATAGTCAGGACGGGAGTGGGAATGTCCTCCCTAACCGGAAAACCTGTCAGATTATACAACATCAGAAAAGGTCGTTGCGCGTCTGGACTGGCAGAACAGCACTTGTGCGCTGTCAAGGCAGTGGCAAATCTTTGCAACGCCCAAACAGGGGGGGTGAGCTTGGGCTCGCATGAAATAACTTTCAAGCCCGGAGAAATCAATCGCTCCAAAATCAAGGTGGAAATCCGCACTGCAGGAAGCATATGTCTTGTCCTGCAAGCACTTTCAATACCTTTACTTAAAACAACCAAAAAAGTTGAGGTCGAATTCGTTGGAGGAGCCACTGCAGGCAAATGGGCGCCGCCTATCGATTACTTCGAGAACGTGACTTGCCCAGTGCTCGAAAAATGGGGTGTTACAAAACCCGTTTTTGAAATAATTCAAAGAGGGTTCTACCCCCGCGGAGGAGCCAAAGTTAAAATAATTTTTAAGCCTTCACAAATTCATTCAAACAAATTATTGGAAAGAGGAAAGATAAAAGAAATTAGAGGAATTTCAGTTGCCTCAAAAAATCTTGAAGGAAGAAGGGTTGCTGAGAGACAGAAAAAAGGGGCGCTGAAAGAAATAATTGGTCACTCAGTTAAAGTCAAAACCGTTTACGCGCAATCAGACTGTCCTGGAACCGTTGTCAATCTTTGGGCTGAAACCGAAAACACGGTCATCGGAGCCAACCACGTTGGAGACAAAAAAACGCTTGCAGAAACTGTTGGAAGAAACGCTGCCAAAAAATTGTTAAAGGGAATCGACAATAAAGCATGCGTTGATGAACACATGACGGACCAAGTGCTTCCAATACTTGCGTTGGCAGGTGGAGCGGTTAAAATCCCGAAAGTAACTAGTCACGCGGAAACAAACATGTGGGTTATAGAAAAATTCGTCGGAAAAAAATTTGAGGTGAAAAACTGTGTGGTACGAGCATAGAAAACGAATAGAAGAATTCATCAAAAACGGGAAAAACGCGGTGATCATCCACCATAACGATGTTGACGGGATTTGCTCAGCGTTCCTGACAAAAAAGTGGGCTGAAAAAAAGTTTGAAAAAATTGAAGTGATGTCATCTCATCCAGGAAAACCTTTTCTCGTGCCAAAACTGTACGAACAAGTCGTGAAAACCGAGCCGGACTTCGCGATTTTCGTGGACATGGCCGTCGATCAAGACCCTGAACCCATCAAAAGATTGTCAAAAAAAATTAAGGTAATCATAATAGACCACCACCTCGTGAACAAGGATTTGAACTGTGAAAGAATCGTGCACGTGAACCACCACCTTGACGGAATCAAAAAGTACACTCCTGCAAGCAAGATGTGCTACGACTTGTTTGAAGGCGAGAACTGGGTTGCAGCCGTTGGAGTGATCGCTGACAGCGGGGCCAAGCAATGGATCAAGTTCATCAGAAACGTTAATCAAGAGTACGGGACGAGCGGGACAGATTTTAAATCCTCACTTGGAATGATTGCAAACGTGATAAATTCTTTAAGAGTTAAAGGAAACATGTTTTGGACAAGACTCGCTCTTGAAGTCTTGGAAACAGCGAAAACACCTTTTGACATAATCAACAAAAAAACTAGTGCGGCCAAGGAAGCTTGGCAAATCTACGAAAAAGTTAATAAGAAAATCCAAAAACTGGTCGACGATTTCCCCGATAAAGCAGACGTTCGTGGGGACCTGGCTTTTTATGAGATAGGAAAAGGTTTTTACGGGGGCACGATAGCAACCATCCTCTCAAAAAAATATGATGACACGACCATAATAATAGTGCAAAAAGACAAGAGCGACACTGTTTTCCTTAACTTCAGAAGAAATGATAAGAAGGTGGACGTGTCCAGCCTCGTGCAGGAAGCAACTCTCGGAATGGACAATGCGAGTGGAGGAGGTCACGTTGCAGCGGCGGGCGGAACCCTGCAAAAAAAGGATTACGAAACTTTCAAAACAAGGGTGCTCTCAATATTAGGTAAATGAAGTACGATTTAGAAATCGATAAAATAATTCGTGAAATCAGGGAGCACGGTTACAAAACGGTTTTATTACAGTTTCCTGACGGGCTCAAGCCTCACGCGACAAGCGTGGCAGAACAAATTAGGAAAGGCGCCAAAGCGAAAGTGTTGATTTGGGTGGGAAGCAATTACGGGGCGTGCGATATTCCAGACTTCAAAGCGGACTTGTTAGTGAATTTCGGGCACTCGAAAATGAAATTTTAAAAAAGATTACTGAAACACCGTTATACTTTTTTTTTTGAAAACAATAATATTATGTACTAAAACACTTAGTAAAAAGAAGGGTCAAGGAAGTTATTGGTAAATTTCATTTATAATATGTTAGACCCCAAAAAGTTTAAAACAAATAAAACTTTTTCTTTTACTTATCGTAAAGATTCTAGGGATTGACGAAGCCGGCAGAGGACCAGTCATAGGTCCATTAATCATGGGAGGAGT
>JAFCDO010000032.1:0-6606 GCA_017609605.1 Candidatus Parvarchaeota archaeon | reverse complement strand
ACAGTCCTGAAAAAAGAGCTAAAAGAAAAATACGAAAACAAGCCAATAATAATCAAAAACCAGTAACCATGAGGAAAATTCTGGAAAAACCTGAAACTAGTTTAGAAAAGTTCTTTTGCAGGTTTCACTCGTACAAAAAAGGTTTAAACGTGGAGAATTTTGATTTCCAAGAATTCAAGGAATGGTTCGATGAAATCCAAAACCTAGTGGAGGAAAAAATACTATAAAAACAAGTAGCGAAAAGCTTTTAAATGGGTTTTGCATCAAGAAATGTAACGATTAAAAGGGAGTTGATTAAAAATGTCAATGGCAATAAAAACAAATGGATCTGGAAATACTAGAAAAAAAATAGCAGACATGTTTAAAAGTGGGGAAAAGAAAATAGAAGGAATTCTTGTTGATTATAGAGGTTTTTTAAACCCTGTTTTTCACTCTCCAGGTGAAGCAGATGTAGATCATACAGAAGCCTTCTACTTGTTTATATGTAAACAAAAAGGTGGCGGTTACGCAACAAAACAAAGTATGGAACGTGCTGGAACAAAAATATTAGAAGATTTAGTCGGAAATGGTTTTGCAGGAAACATACTCTGTGAAATGGATTACACTTGGGCTGATAGAGCAATGATTGATAAGTTATCTAGACTCGTTAGTGGGGAAAGATAACTCTCTCAACTTTTTTTTGATTAAATTATTATTCAAATCTTGATTCAGTTGGTATTATCGAATCGCTCCCAGAAGTAACTGATCCTGGTGAAGGTTCTATTCTATGATCTCTTCCTATTTGCCCCGGCCTTTCACTCATGAATTTATCTAAGTCCTTATCTTTTACTATATCCCCAACTTTAAAAAAACCAGCTATCAAAATTAAATTTTTAGGATTTCCAATGACAGTATCATATTTTCCCTTTTCTTTACTAAAGTTATTCCAGTCCTTATCGACTCCTTTACTCTTTCTTTGCTTCTCCGCTATTTTTTTTCTCAGATTTCTTATTTTTTCGAAGAATTTGCGTTTCTTCTTTGCATCGCCTTTTTCTTGAAATTTCATTAAATGAACATTATCCGTCATGTCAGTAGGATTAGTTTGAATTGATTCAACAAAGTACCAAGTATCGTCTCCCATCTTTTTTTAGTCACCTGTTCAGATTATTGGAATTTAAGATTTAATAAGTTTTATTGTAATAAGAAGAACTCTGATAGTTTTTTTAAATTTTTTTTGAAATGGGGGTATAGGGGGTATAGGCCTGCCAGGATTCGAACCTGGGTCTGATGGTTTCCCTCGTCTTTTTTTTTGGTCAAGCTTTTTTTTCCAAAAAAAAAGGTTGGTCCAGAGCCATCTATGCTTGACCGCTACACTACAGGCCTATCAAAACTATTTTATTCATAAAAGAAGTTTTTAAATCTATTCGCTTTCTCAAATTGTTGAATGAAGCTTATAATCACTTCCTCCAAGAACCTTGCAGGCATGAACATTGCCAACTACCTAATCAAAAAATACGGTTTTGAAAAAACTGGCAAAAAATATTCTGGTCGCCCAGTGCACAAAAGAGATGACATATTGTTGGCGATTAGCAACAAACACATCCTTGACATCAATGATTTAGATGAATACTTTGACGCGAGCGTTTACGTGTTCGCTAGCACTCACAGCTCACAATCCGGCGAACCAACCTTGACGGCTCACTGCACAGGAAACTTCGGGGAAGACGACTCGTATGGAGGAAACCAGCGAGAATTATGTTACAGCCCCGCCAAGCTTTTGAAAACAGCCATCAAAGAACTCGCGCGAATCAACGAAAAAAAAAGTTTGGGGTACGATGTTTGCCTTGAAGTAACTCATCACGGCCCCACAGATTTGAAAAAGCCTTTATTGTTTGTGGAAGTCGGTTCCGGCGAAAAACAGTGGAACCACGCCCCAGCCTTTCAAGCCGTCGGCGACGCCATCATGAAAGTTTGTAAAAGCAAGCTTGAAGAGGCTTCCTGCATCGGCGTTGGAGGAGGGCATTACTCAAAAAAGTTTACCAAACACGTGCTGAAAAACGATCTGTGCATCGGGCACATCTGCCCAAAATACAACCAACACAACCTGAACGAAAACATGATCAACCAAATGATCGAAAAAACGATTCCAAAACCCCGCATTGCCCTAGTGGATAAGAAAGGAACTAAACAAACCGCAGTGCTCGCAGACACGTTAAAAAGCGCTGGTTTAGAGGTCAGATTTATTTGATTAACGATAAGATGCTATCAACGCTACCGCTTATCACGTCAAGATTCTGAATAACTTTCAACTTGTTCTCGGAATTCACTACCTCATCCAAGCAAGACTCGATTGCTGAGTAATCAAACTCGTTCTCAGGTTCAGTGCAAAAACCCTGTTCAGACAATTCCACAGCCAAGAAGTGCGTGTGATCCAATAAATCTGTCTGCGACAAATTCAGGTAAGCTGACACGTCTCTCTCGAGTTCGTCAATCTTATCCTCTTTTTTGGATAAATCTATCTCATTCTCAGCCAAGCTTTCTTCGCACCACGTCAAGTTAACTTTCATGTTCAAAACTGTTCCAGAATTTTTTTGGTTAATTACCTGGCAAGCATTATTATCAATAGTCATTGTGTTGAGTTCGCTTTTGCATTGAATTATCTCGTCCATCAATAACAGTTCAAAGGACTGGTTGCACGACTCTAACACTGGTTCTGACTCTAACTCTAGTTCTTGCAAAACAATAGCTCCAGTTATTGGATTCTCTTTTAACATGTCTTTACCGAAGAGAAAAGCAAAAGATACTAATGCGACAATCCCTAGGATCACTCCATATTTTAGAACACTTTTTTTAGCCATTGCTCGTGGAGAGAAAAAAGGTAAGCAGTGTTTTAATACTTTACTGAAAAAAAGTTTCCATTGGAAACAATGGTCACTTGAAAACCATTGTTTTTAACAGTTCAAAAACCACTTTAGGATTGGTTAGCAGGCTTAAAACGTACTTTGACGGGTAATCCATATCCCCCTTCATTTCCAATGGAAGTTGGGCTTGTTTGAACACTTTCAACAGTTGGTTTAATTGTTTATCGTTCAAACTGTTGAACCATTTGCGCATCCACCAATGAGTTCTCAACTCCTTGCCAACAGATTTTTTCCAAGTCTTCACGTAACTTTTTTCAAGGTTCTTTTTGTTCATGGATTGTAAAAGAATTTCTGCTGAATGAAATCCTGTCACGATTCCCCCTCCAGTCGTTGCTTTAACTTGTCCGGCAGCATCCCCTACAAGAACAACTTTTTCTGAAACAAAGTTAGTATAATGCCCCATTGGAATGACTCCTGCTTGCGAGTCAATAATTTTTTTCACTCCTAACTCTTTGAGAAATTTTTTCATGAACTGCCCTGGTTTTTTCGTGGCTAAACCAATCCTGCTAGTCCCATCTCCTTCGGGGACTGTCCACGCGAAGAAGCCTGGGCAAACCTTGTTACCAAAATATAGTTCAACAACGTCTTGAGACTTGTCAAGTTTGGCCCTGACTTGAAAACCGTAAACGCTGCTCTTGATTAACCCTAATTGTCGCGCCACTAACGAGTTGGGCCCGTCAGCTCCAATCAATAAGTCGGCCACATACTTTTTCTTATTCGTGTGAACGATGACTTGCTTTCCTTTTCTTTCATATTTCTCGTACCTCTCGCCTAAACGGAATTCGGACTTATTCAACGCTTTTTCATATATTTCTTGGTCGTATGCTTGCCTGTCAAGCACGTAAGCCTTATCCTCTTTTGCTTTTAAGACAGTGCAATCCCCGTTTGGAGCCGTTATTCTCGCGCCCTTCACCTTGTTTAAAACAACTTTTTTTGACGGCTTAAAAAAAGCGTCAACGTTCATGGATACGAGTCCAGTGCACTGGACGGGAAAACCAATATTTTTGCGCTCTTCTATTACCTCACACCCTTTTTTAGAAGCGATGTAAGAACCTATTGGACCCGCGCCAATAACAATTATTTTCATGATCTTTATTTTCCAAACCTTCTGTTACGGTTCTGAAAATCGATTATATCATTTAAGAACATTTCTTTCGTGTAGTCAGGCCAGAACGTTTCGTGGAATATGAATTCTGAATAAGCTGAGTCCCAAAGGAGAAAGCCGGACAACCTTTTTCCGTTCTTCATTCCTGTTCTAATAATCACATCCGGTGATGGAAAGTCTTTGGTGTAAAGGTTGCTCTTGATTAAGTCTGCGTTAACTTCCTCAGGTTTAATTCCTGTACCCACAATTTTTTTCACTGCACTAACTATCTCATCATGCCCGCTGTAAGCCATGCAGAAATTAATGAAATAATTACCATAGTTTTTTGTGGATTCTTTAGCCGCGTTGAACGCATCAATAACGTTTTTCGGAAGTTTCTTCAAGTCCCCAAAAAAGTTTATGCCAACTTTTTTATCGTGAACATCTTTGTTATCCTTTAGCTCTCTGAAACCTTTAGCGAAAAGGTCGAATAGAACTTCTTTTTCCTTCTCAGCTCTTTTGAAGTTTTCCGAGGAGAAAGCAAAAACAGTTAAAACCTTGACTCCCGCGTCCCGCATCGCCTCTAAGATATCCTTGATTGTTTGATAACCTTTTTCATGACCTTTCATGATTTGCAGCAGGTTTTTTTTAGCCCACCTTCGATTACCATCCATGATTATTCCAACATGTTGGGGAACAGGGCGTTTCTTAATCTTTTCAACCAGTCTTTGATAATTCATTCTAAACATCAACTTTTTTAACTATTTATAAACATTATTGATTAGTTAAATGAATTGGTTTGAACAAATTTTTATAACTTTCTCTTTAGTCTTAGGAACCGTTGTTGGAGAAAGCTTAGTCATAAAAGCTTTTGGTCGTCCTAAAAAAGACATGACAAAACAAAAAAAGGTTGAAACGTTAAAATAGTTTATGGACCTTTCAGAAAAAAAACAAGAATTCTTTGAAAAGCTATCTAAATTCGACGGAGTCATACTTGTTGAAGGAAAAAAAGATGTTGCCGCGCTAAAAAGACTTGGCTTAAACAATGTTACGGCGTTGAACAGAAAACCATTAACCTTCTTCGTAGAAGATTTAGAGGCTCGAAACGTTGCTTTACTAATGGACACTGACAAAGAAGGAAAAAAACTCACCAAAAAGTTAACAACACTTCTTCAAGACAAAGGGTTTAAGGTTAACAAAAAGTTCTGGTACTCGCTAATCAAACTGAAAATCAGTCACGTTGAAGGCCTCGCCTAACAACTTCAAGTTTTCGAAAAAATGCAAATGGCTTTTGCAAGAGCAATCAGAGCAGCCAAAACCTTTAACACTGCTCGAAGAACGTTTTCGTACTTGATTGCTTAACTCGCACTCCAATCTCTCATCTGTGAACAGTTTTTTAACCAAAAACACCTCTCCTTCCTTTAATAAGTAATCAACGTGCCAGTGAAGCTTCTTTTCTTTGGATAAGTGTCTTGCAATTCTTCTCTCCAAATTATTCATGGCTGAACCCGTATAAACGTAAAAACCTTTCTTAAACTCGATCACGCCAAGAGCTCCTACTCGAATGCTCTTGTCTTCATCCAGTTTTATTGTTAAAGCGTAAACCCCTTTCATGAATAATCACAGTACTCTTTGATAACGCATTTACTGCATCTCGGTTTTCTGGTCAAACAAGTTTTTTGGCCGTGCTTCACGAACAACCTGTTCAAATCAAGCCACAATTTTTTTGGAATCTTCTTAATCAAATCATTCCTAACCTTTTCCGGGTTTTTCTCACCTGTCCAGCCCAACCTGTAAGAAATCTTTGCGACGTGAACGTCCACTGGAATTTCTGGTTTCTGGAACCCGTAAACCATCACGCAAGCAGCGGTTTTATGCCCAACTCCTGGAAGGTTCATCAAATCTTCCATGTTGCTCGGGACGGTTCCGCTAAAGTCTTTCAAAATCTTTTCGGAAACTTGTTTTATTCGCCGGGTTTTAACCCTGTAAAAACCTGCTGGCTTCACGAGCGCGTGGATTTCTTTTTCAGGAGCGCTAACGATTTCTTGAGGTGTTTTGTACTTGGAAAAAAGTTGTTTTGAAGCTTTAGCAGTGTTAGCGTCCTTAGTCCTCTGCGAAAGTATAGTGGAAATCAGGACGCGGAACGGGTCTTCGCTTTCAATTAACACCTTACTTTCAGCGTATTCTCTCTTCAGTAAACCAATAACTCTTTCGTACTCCATCAAAAAAATCATAAAGTCATAAAAGTATTTAATGATTAGGATGATAGAGTTCACGTTATCAAAGATAGGATTAATCTTTTTCGTAGCAGTCCAGTTTTCAGGGATTATTGATAGATTGGTCAATGAATAGTCTCATAGTCGATTGATAACCCTTTAAAATAGCACAATCTTTCAATTAAATGTTTAATATTTGAACAATCTTTCATTAATAGATCGTTTTTCTGAAAGTTTGCCTATACTTGCAGAACATAAATTAACGAGTACAATAAGTATTAAAGAACTCGGAAAAAGAAGTCGAAGACTTAAAGAAAAAAGATGACATGTCAAAAGTAAAAAAAGGGCTTAGCGAAATTAAGGGTCTGCTAAAAGAATACCCTTGAAAAATTAAAAAAAAGTTCTA
>JAFCDO010000012.1:0-25362 GCA_017609605.1 Candidatus Parvarchaeota archaeon | reverse complement strand
CAGTTAGGCACGAGCACTGGCGTCATCGTTCTGTTTATCGCCGGAATAATCATACTAATCATTTTTTTCTTCACTGGAAACGACAACGTTGAAACAGAAAAAGATTTGAGCGAGTTCGACACCCTTTTCAAAAAGAGAAAAGAACCCAAGTTCAAAAAGAAAAAAAAGTTATCTGATTCTCAATTAAAGAGAGAAGTGGAAAAAAAGATTTATGAAGAAGAAGATCTTGAGGACATTCCTCAAACAGATTCAGGTAAAAAAATTTATGGAGGCTAAAAAAATATGGTAAGAGTTATCGCAATAATAAGTGGAAAAGGTGGTGTTGGTAAAACTACAACCGCCGCAAATCTGGGGGTTAGTCTAGCTTACGATTATCATAAGGACGTCGTGGCCATTGACGCTAACACGACTTCATCAGGACTGGGTCTTCACCTTGGCAACTATCATTTTAAGAAAACGTTGAACGACGTTCTGAAAAACAGGATTAACATTCCTGAAGCAATTTTCAACCACCCCAGCGGGCTTAAATTCATTCCTTCATCAACAAGCATCAACAGTATTGACGCGGACCCTGCAGGAATAAAAAGAGTCGTATCCCACCTGGAGCCTTACGTTGACATCATTCTTCTGGACTGCCCGCCAACGCTGGGCAGCGAAACCATTTCTGGCGTGGACTCGGCAAACGAGATAATCATTGTAGCCAACCCTGACTGGGCTTCACTCTTAGAAGCTAGACGCGTGATAGACTACGCTAACTTTAAGAAGAAAAAAATTATTGGCTTAGTCCTGAACAAAGAAGAAAACGTTAGTGAAGAGTTCAGGCAAAGAGTTATTGATTCAATGGGAATCCCAATCATCGCCTCAATCCCCGAAGACAATGCGGTAATTGATTCTGTAACAAAGAGGGTGCCCGTAGTTCACTTACACCCCCACTCCAAAGCAGCGAAAGCTTACAGAAAGCTTATAGAAGAAGTGACTGGAGAGCAGTTCCCAAGAAAGTTCGGAATAATGTCAAGAATTTTTGGTTAATAAACCTGGTTTCTTCACCTCTTTTTTAAACCAGTAAACCCACATCCCCAGAATCGTTAAGGTCAAAGCCCACCTCCACAATAACATGTGAGCGAACTCAAAAGCCGTTACGCCAAAATAAAAACCCACCAATATAGTGGTGACTATTCTGAACAAGTTTACGGCGTACACGACAAAAAAAGCTGGGACTAAAGGTTTTAACCGCTTCTTCCAAGCAACGTTCGGGACCGCGAACACCAACGCCAAGAACGCGATGAAAGACCTGTAACCCGTGCAAGACCTATCAATCCCAATAGGTGTGTCAAACCCCTCCAAGTGCAGGACAGGCATGCCATATTCTTCGGTCAAATTAACGTTGACCGCTGGCGAAAGCAATAAAATCGTCTGGTCCGCTATGACTTTCTCCCAAACGTAAAAAGACTGGCTTGACTCCATAATAAAATAAAGCGGGGCGGCGAGCAAGACGAACCTGACAAAAAATTTTAGTACAAACCAAAGCTTTCTCTCCCTTTTACTCCTCTTACTCTTCATCTCTTACAAACCATTTTTTCTTTAATATTAAGATTCAATTATTTTATTGTGTTTATCACAATAAAATATATAACGCTTAAACATTTTTTCTACTTATGCACAAGTACGTGTTCGTCTTTGGAGGAGTGATTTCTGGAGTTGGCAAAGGAGTTGTTACCGCCAGCATCGCTGCAATGCTCCAAAAGCGAGGATTAAAAGTGACTGTGGTCAAAATAGACCCATACATCAACATTGACGCTGGAACCATGAGGCCGACAGAGCACGGAGAAGTCTGGGTCACTGAAGACGGTGGAGAGATTGACCAGGACTTCGGGCATTACGAGCGCTTCCTAAACATTAATTTACTGAAAGCCAATAACATCACAACAGGCCAGGTTTACAAAAAAATCATTGAAGACGAGCGGGCTGGCAAATACCTTGGCAAAACCGTCCAGTTTATTCCTCACGTGCTGGACCAGATAATTGAAAGGATTGAAAAATCTGCAAAAGGTTTCGACGTTTGCCTAGTCGAAAGCGGAGGCGTGGTAGGGGATTACGAGAACATTCCTTTCATGTTCGCTTTCAGACGCTTAGCCCTGAAAAAACCTGAAGACTCTTGCTCAGTGCTCGTGGTTTACCTGCCAACCCCAAATCACTTAGGGGAAATGAAAACCAAGCCCGCGCAACACGCCATAAAAAGCGTGAGAGAACTTGGCATAAACCCTGATTTCATTATTTGCAGGTCAGAACAAGCAGTGGATGAGCTGAGAAAACAAAAAATTGCTGACTACTCAAACATTCTTCCAGAAAACATTATCAGCTCTCCCAACGTAAAAAACATTTACTCAATCCCCTTACTTTTCGAAAAACAAGATCTTGGAAAAAAAGTAACCGAAAAACTGGGGTTAAAAACTTGTGAACCTGATTGGAGTGATTGGCAAGCATTATTGAACAAAAAGCTTTCAAAAAAGCTTGTTATTGGTCTCGTATCAAAATATTACAAGACAGGGGATTTCGAGCTTCCTGACTCTTACGTTTCAATAATTCAAGCGCTCAAGCACTCCGCGAACCATCTTGGCGTTAACCTCGAATTGATTTGGATTAGTGGTGAAAAAATTGAGGAAAACCCCGAAAAATTAAAAGAATTGAATGAAGCTGATGGAGTAGTAGTCCTGCCAGGTTTTGGGGGTAAAGGCGTGGAAGGTAAGATAAAAGCGATTCAATGGCTCAGGGAAAACAACAAACCTTTTCTCGGAATTTGTTACGGAATGCAATTAGCTGTCGTGGAGTTCGCCAGAAACGTTTGCGGCCTGAGCGAAGCTCATTCCACGGAATTGAGTCCTGACACGAAAAACCCTGTCATCAACACTTTGCCAGAGCAGGGAGAAATACTGAAAAAATGTGCTTACGGTGCCACGATGCGGCTTGGCTCTCACCCAGCCAGGCTTGACAAGAACAGCCTGATCCACTCTTTTTACGACTCTGAAACTGTTTGGGAAAGGCATAGGCACAGGTACGAAGTCAACCCTGAATACGTGGAAAAACTGGATGGAAAGGGTTTATGGTTCAGCGGCAAGTCACCTGACGGCAAACTCGTGGAGTTCATGGAATTAAGGAATCACCCGTGTTTTGTGGGCACTCAAGCACACCCCGAATACAAGTCCAGGTTCACGCAACCCTCACCTTTTTACACGGGCTTTTTGAAAAAATGTTTAGAAATGAAAGATTGAAAAAGTTCTAAAACCCAAAAGAAAGGGTATGAAAAGAGTCCTAATCGTTTATGACACCAAGCACGGCTCAACCAAAAAAGTTAGTGAGTGGGTTAAGCAAGGTGTTGAAGCCAAAGGCGTGGGTTGCGTTGTTAAACATGTTTCTGAGGTAACTCATCTGAGTTATGACGCGGTCATCATTGGTTCACCGATTTACTATGAAAAACCGACTGAGCTCGTAACGGAATTTTTATCACGCAATCAAGAATCGTTAAAGAATCGTGTGGTCGGGGTTTTCGTTGTCTGCATGACAGATTTTTTCGAGCACTTACCCCAATTTTTTTTGAAAAGGCTTATAAACTCCCTAGGCAAAGAACCCGATGCTAAAACAGTCTTCGGCGGAGTGCTTGAAGGCATCAGCAGGTTAAACGAAAAAGCGTGCAACGATTTTGGAAAAAAATTCAGGGAACTTTTATAAAAAAATGATTAAAGAATACTTTTTGAAACTTTTAAGCCTGTTAGGCCTCGTTTTCTGCATGTTCATTTTCAGTGCTTCCTCCATTACTGGATGGGAAAAAACGAATGGTTATAAGGCTCCAGACCCGACTAAAGGATGGATTACTTGGAAGCATTATCCTTTTTACAAAAAATGTCCGAGCCCTAGCAACTCCTCTCACTCAATGAAAGGGTATCACCTGACTTACGAAAAAAGATAAAAACGCGTTCTTTCATGTTTAAAGAAAATGTTTGTTGTTTTCAAATGTGTTTGCGGGGAATGGCAGTATCAAGACGACCAATTCAAGACTAGAAAGTGCTCTAAGTGCGCGCGCACGATAAAACTGGTTAAAAGACGTGTTCTCGGAAAGGCGAGGACGGGTCAAGAAGCAAGGGTTATCATGCTGCACTTAAAGATGAAAGAACTTGGATTAAAACTTTGATTTGACCATTTCAATAAAAGATTCTTTTTTCAATTCTTTGAAGCGATTGAAAAAAATCTGTGCCAAAGCCACCAAACACAATAAGCTGAAAAAAAGCATCAGTGAATTCGCGGTTCCCGGCAGAAAGTAATAAGCTACTGCTACAAAAAAGAAGAAAGTCAATCTTTCAGCCCTGTCAAAAAAAGTGTGAACTTCTGATTTGCCTCCCCTGTACTTAAAATAGGATATGAGAACGGATAAGGAGGGCGCGAAAATCCCGAGATTTTGCGCTCCAGAGTGTATGACGAAAGCGCTTATCACAGCGACTTCAACCACTTTATCGCAAACCGCGTCAAAGTAAGCTCCGAACCGTGAAGCCGTCTTGAATTCTCTTGCCAATTGGCCGTCAATACCGTCGATGAGGAAAGCCAGTAAAACGAGTGCTAAAGCAACTGGATAATTCCAAAAAAAAGCTGTTGCCCCTAAAAGACCTAAAAACAATCCTGTCAGGGTTAGATGGTTCGGCTTCACGCCTTTGCTTGCAAGAAAGACTATTAAGGGTTTTAGCGCGGGTGAAAAAAGCTTTTTTTGTTTTGCAAGCATTGTAATACAATAAATACCGTTTTGCTTTAAAATAGTTTTTTAAACTGCAGCAATCATACTGTTCGTTAAAAAAAAAGAATGGAATTTAAGAGACAATTATTTCACTTGTTTTTCGGATTGTTAACAGCTTACGGCATTTTTATTTTTAACACGCACAATTTTGGTTTGGGAGGTAATCAAATCATGCTTGTGCTGATTGGAGCAGGATTCCTAATTTTTCCGCCGATATCTTACTTGTTAAGTAAAGGCAACAAAGTTCCTTTGTTTGATGAGCTTGCTGAACAGCAATTGCGGGAAGGTGAAAAAGAGTTGCCAGGAAAATCTGCTTACCTGTTCTTCATTTCACTGGTCCCCGCCCTAATAATTTTTGATTGGAGAATAGTGATGACAGGGGTGGTCGGAGCTTCTTTTGTTGACACTGCTTCAACCATTGTCGGTTTCTATAAAGGAAAAAAGAAAATTGTTGGCAGCAAGACTTGGGAAGGGTTTCTCGCAGGCTTATTGTTCGCAGGTCTCGCAATGACCTTTTTCCTTGGTTTCTGGAAGGCTTTTGCCGTGGCAGCAATCCTCGCGCTTACTGAATTGATACCTACAAGAGAATTATTGGGTTTCGATGACAACCTCATACTTCCCTTGGCGGCGAGTTATTTAATCTGGATTCTGTGAGAAGTTTTTTATAATCCCACAACCTTTCCTTAACTAAAATGGTTTTTGAACTGGTCAAGTTTCTTTTCTTGATGATTCCTCCTTACATTGCTAACTCTACTCCTGTCCTTTTTTCCAAGATTAAAGCTCTCAACTTTTTGGACTTCCCTATTGACAGGGGGAAAACTTGGAAGGGTCGAAGAATCCTAGGGGATGGAAAAACTGTCAAAGGATTTGTAATGGGCGTTTTTTGGGGAAGCGTTGCAGGCACAGCCCTCGGAACCATAAAGCTTGGCTTCGCGCTCTCACTCGGAACCATGATTGGCGACCTTATAGGCTCTTTCTTAAAGCGCAGGCTTGGGGTGGAGCGAGGCAAGTCTAATTGGCTGCTCGACCAGGAAACCTTCATTGTGTTCGCGTTAATGCTTGCCTCAATTCTTGAACCAATTGGTTGGGAGTACTGGCTCGCATTCCTCGCCATCACACCTCCAATCCATAGATTGGCTAACATAATTGCTAATAGGTTGAAACTTAAATCAGTCCCTTTTTAGACAGAGACTATTTAAGCTGTGGCTCTTTAATTAATCATTGCATTAAATGATTCCTTTAATAATGTTCTTCGTACTTTCAACGTTAACCACCCTTGTACTGTACCCTTTTTACGGTTTGCTGGTAATAGTTCAAGCACTCCTCATTCTCATCGCGTCTTTCGTTGGCGAGCACATTGTTTCAAGCTGGGGTTATTACCACTACACGGATAAGAATAATTTCTTTATTGGAAACGTTCCAGTGTCCATCCCTTTATTCTGGGTTTTCTTCATTCAAATGAGTTTAATCGTGTCAAAGTTCTTTTTGCGTAGTGATTCGCTGATAGTCTTTGTCTCAGCGCTGATTCTTTTTTTGCTTGATCTTTTATTTCTAGAACCTTTTCTCAGCAAAAGAAAAAAGTATTGGGTTTGGACTCCTAAAGAAAAAGGCATGTTTCATTTCATTCCAGAAGAAATCAATAATTTTACCGCCCCGTTTGGCAACTACTTCACGTGGTTCGTATTCCCAGTATTGATGAACACCCTCCTCGTATTCGGGATTAAGTATATTGGAATCTGCCTATAACTCTTCTTCGTGCTTGTATTCTTCCTCGAACAATTTTTTTATGCTCTTCGCTTTTTTGTTCCCGACTTTACTGACTTTTTTCAAAGCCTTTTCTTCAGCGAGAGATATGGCTTTTATGGTTCCGAACTCTTTCAAAAGATTTTTTGCAAGCATTATTCCTACGTTAGGAATCGCTGAGACCACGTACTCCTGAGCCTCCCTTAAACCCATAGGTTTCTTGGAACCGTGAGGACTGAAATCTTTTTTTAAATTAAACTGTTCTCGCTTGGCTATGTGGAAAAGGGTTTGGGCAGTGTCTTCCATGCTGTCAGTCCAAAGAATCGGGATACCGTAATCTATCGCGATTGAAGCGAGAGCTCCGCGTATCGCGTTTGGGTGCACGTTTGAACAGTACAGGCTTCCTTCGCCCTCAATTAACAATAAAGGAATTTTATAATTTTGTTTAAGTTCTTTTAGTTGGGCGAAAAGTCTTTTGTCAATGATTGATTTCACGAAATCGCTTAATTCTTTTCTTTCAACGCAAACCCTATCCGACAATTGGTAGTCCCCTACGTGTAATTGTTTTTGTTCCAGGTTAGCGCCCAATCGGTAAAGCACGCGGGAAACCGTGCTTTTGGATTCCCTGTGATCAACTATTATTTTAGGAGTTTCCATGCAATTGAAATAAAAGTTTGTTTCAGAATAAAAAGATTTTTAATGAAAAAAGAGTTATGACCATTATTCCTTAGAAGTCCTTTAACTTTTTTTGTTCTCTCAGCCTCATTTCTTGTTTCATGACGTCAAGAATTCCGTACATGTTTTTCTCTTTGTGACGAGCTATCCAATGGTATTTTTCGTCCACAGCTCCTCGCGTCATCATCACATGGATCACTCCAAAGTTAGTTCTGCCAATCCTCCCCCTTCTTTGAATGGTTCTCAGCGCGGATGGAACGGGTTCGAAGAACACTCCAATGTCTGCGTTTTCTATGTGCAATCCTTCCTCACCAATGCTGGTCGCTACAAGAACATCGTACTCCCCTCCTCGAAACTTGTTCAGGACATCCAATTGTTTTTTCTGTGTTAAACCCCTGGACTGTCCTACGAATTCCACGGGTTTGAAACCAGCTTTTGACAGGAGGTCTTTGACTTTTGACGCAGTGTACCGGTAATTGGTGAAAACAATTGCTTTGAAGTTCCCTACAAGTCTTTTCTCTTTGTTCAATAATTCTACGAGTTTATTGTACTTCGGATGAGTCACTCCCGATTCATGGGCTTCGTGAAGCGCTTTTATTGCTGCAATAAAGTCCGGGTCGTCAACAATTCTTTTAGCGCTTTTGCTTTTCTGCGACTTGAGTTTTCGGTAATAATTGAGCAGTGAAGCTAGGCCTTGGGTTTCCATTATTTCAATGGCGTGCAATAATTTGATAACTGTTGACAGGAGAAAAACGCCTTTAAAGTATTTTTGATTAGGTCTTCTGGACAAGGTTTTCATCATTTGTCTTTGCAGTATCAAAAACCTTTTTTTCGAGTAAGCACCTATCGTGTCCTTTTTTATGAAGTTATCTTCTTTAAGCTGCGTTAATATTTTTTGCAAAGTCTTATTCATTGACTCCTTTATTTTAACGTAGGGGTCAGGCAGTTCGACAGTCACGTAATTCACCGCTTTTTCTTTAACGTAGGATATCACGTCCTGATCCTTAACAGTTCTAATCTCGATTCTGGATATGTTTAGGGCCTCGCATATCTCGTCAATCTTCTCTTTATTGGAGCCAGGTGAAGCTGTCAAAGCGAGAATCCTTTGGTTTTTGGCTTGTTTAACGTACTGTTCGGCTAGGAAGACGTAAGAATAGTCTCCTACAGCGCGGTGCGCTTCATCCACCACCAATAATGAAACGCTGTCAAAACGTATTCTTCCGCCGAGCAAGTCGTTCTCAACTGTTTGTGGCGTGGCGAAAATTATTTCGGAGTCGTCCCATAAATCTTTTCTTTCTATGGGTGCAATGCTTCCCGTTAAACAAACCATTTTTTTGTCCAAGAATTTTTTGAAAGTGTTGAGGTGCTGGTTGGCTAATGGTTTGGTCGGCGCCATGAACAGGACTTTTGATTTTTCATGCTTTTCCAACCTGTGTTTTGCTAATGCCAGGGCGAGAAAGGTTTTTCCCAGTCCTGTTGGCAGGACTACTAACGTGTTTTTATCAACGCAAGTCCCCAATATTTTTTCTTGGTAAAGCCTTAACTTTATTTTTTCCATTGTAACAAGATTAAGTAAAAAAAAAGGTTATAAATTAAGTTTTTTCTTTCATTGAAGCTTTAATGAGTTCGTCAGCGCCGGACAGTTCTGGCATGACCACTTGGTCAGCGCCCGCTGCTAAAAGTTTTCTCATCATTCGCTCGTTGTCAGCTCTAGCGTAAACCAGTATGTCTGGGTTGAGTTCTTTGGCTTCAAGTATGAGGAATAAGTTATCTTCTCCTCGCCCGAGCACTGCGTAGAAAAATTTTGCTTTTCTTATGCCTGCTTTTATGAGTGAAAACTCTTCCATCGCGTCCCCTTCTACCACAGGGTATTTGAAAACTCTTTCCATCTCCCTGAGTTTCTTGTAGTCTTCCTCTATTATGACGAATGGTTTTTTCTCCTCTTTTAGTCGAGCAGCTATTCTTGAACCGACTCTTCCTGCACCGCAGATTATGTAGTGGTTGCTGAGGATTATGTAGTGGTTGCTGAGCTTGTTTATTTTTGCCATGTTTATTGCCTCCGTTAATCCACCGTGGACTATCCAGCCCACAATGCTTTTCATCAAGTAGTATGTCGTGCCTACTGCGAAGAACGTTAATAACAGGTAGAAAACCCCGAGTCCGAGGGATTCGGGCAGTTCTCTTTCTGATTCGGATAAAATTATTCTTAGGGTTGTGTCATGAACCGCTTGTCTTAAGGGTATGCCTTGAATGAACGCGACGAAAACCGAGCCTAAAAATAGTAATAATATTATAAGCGCGAACAGCGCGAACGCAACCGCTATGTGTTTCAAATCACTTACTTCATCAAAATCCATTATCCATTCCTAAAGAAATAAGTATTAGAGAACTAAATATTTAAGTGTTTAACCACCCCTATTTTTTAGAGAATAATTATTGATATAACTCTTAAGAAACATTTCTTTTTTATCGAAAACCTTTTAACTATTTGAATCATAATTCATAACATGAAAGTTGCGGTCAGCTCAAATGGAAAAACGCTTAGCAGCAAAGTTGGTGAAACGTTCGGCAGGTGCTCTCACTTCATCATTATTGGTATAGAAGAAGGAAAAATTAAGAGATTCGACGCCATAAAAAATTTATTTGCTCAAAAAGGAGGGGGTGCCGGGATATCTGCGGCTAAGACAGTAACTGAAAAAGGTGTGGAGTTCGTGATAGCTGGCAACATTGGGCCAAGAGCTTTAAGCGTGTTAAAACAGTTTGGAATAAAATTCCACCGCGCTGAAGGCGTGGTGAAAGACGTTTTAAAAAAGTTCTCTGGGTCGAAGAGATGATACTTGCCATACCAACAAATGACAAAAAAGGTCTAACAAGCTTGGTGGCTGAACACTTTGGTCGCTGTCGCACTTATACACTCATAAATGATGCAGGCAGGGTCGTCAAAATTATTGAGAACAAAGGGAGTCACATGGGTGGAATAAAACAGCCTCCTGAAATCATTAAGGAAAGCGGTGCCAATGCTTTAACGTGTAGAGGGATTGGGCCAAGAGCCATTAACCTATGCAAAACTTTAGGGATTAAAGTCTTTGTTTGCGATGCGGAGAACGTGCAGGAAGTTTTTGAATTGTGGAAGAATAAAAAACTGGTTGCTGCTGACTCTGAAAGCGCGTGTAAGGAGCATAGGAAGTGAAGATAACTGTTACAGGTGGTAAAGGCGGGACGGGCAAGTCAACTGTGGCAACCTCTCTGGCGGTTGAACTCGCTAAAAAATATGGGACAATGCTTGTAGACGTTGACGTGGAATGCCCTAACGATCACTTAATACTGCCAGCTAAAAGAATTAAAAAAGGATTAGTGGAACAATCAATTCCAAAATGGGATTTTACGAAGTGCAATAAATGTGGTAAGTGCGCTCAAGCGTGCAAGCCGGAGGCCATTGTCTTCGTAAAAAACAAGTTTCCAGCATTTGTTAAGGAGATGTGCATTGGTTGCATGGCATGCGTTGTTAGCTGCCCAGAAAAAGCCATATCAACGAGTAAGAAACCGATTGGATTCATTTATACAGGAAAAAACCATGATGTTACGCTCGTCTCCGGAGAGCTTAAACTCGGTGAACTTGCTTCAGGAGAAGTTGTTTCTGAAGTGAGGGTCTATGCAGATGGGTTGGCTGAAAAAACGCGTTCAGAAGTGATGATTATTGATTCGGCTGCAGGGGTTGGCTGCCCAGTAATAGCTTCTATCGTTGGCTCTGATTACGTTATAGCAGTCACTGAACCAACTCCATCAGCCTTGCATGACTTAAAAAGAGTCCTGTTCCTCGCAGATCATTTCCACATCAAGAGGGGAATAATTATCAACAAGTTCGACCTTGAAAAAAAATTTTATTTTAAGATAAAAGCGTTCGCTAAAAAGAATCAGATTCCAATCTTGGCTAAACTTCCTTACAGCAAGGATTTTGTGGATTCAACAGTGAAAATGGAGCCGATAACAATCCTTCACCCAAAATACAGGGAAAGCTTTCAAGAAGTGATAAAAAAAATTGGTTTATAAACATGAAGAAGGAAGTGCGGGGGCTGGGATTCGAACCCAGGCACTCACTAAGAGAACAGGTCTTGAGCCTGTCGCTTTTGACCGCTCAGCCACCCCCGCTAACTAAACAAAAATTATTTCAAAACCTGCTTTTAAATACTACCCTTTTTAGAAATAATTATTCTTAGAACTTCCGCATTTATTTTCCTGAATAAAAGTTTTGCCTCTGACTCTCCAACTCTTTTTTCAAATCATCAAAAGAAGTTTTTAATACGTGAATCCTGTCCACGAACTCTTGAGTTTCTGGCTTTCGCTTAACCACTTTCTTCTCCTCAACCTTCTTAACTTTTTTCTCAACCTTTTTCTTATGACTCTTCTTAGGGACTGGTTTTTCAACAATGATTTCTTTGCTGGGGCCGGTCAGCCTTTCTTTTTCCACTTGATTAACTCTGGGCGTGTGGCGTTCAAGATACGAGATTAGCTTGAGGGAATGGTCTAGTTTAGTTATGACTTGACTTGTTTTTTCCTCAGCCTTTGAATGAAACACTTCGTACTCTGCCCGCACCCTACCGTAATGCTCCATTTTCGTTTTTAACACGTCAATGTTAGAGTGAATGGTGTCGAGTCGAGTTATGCCCGTGTAAACAACGGGTTCACGAGGCTTTCTCTTAACATTTTTTTTAGTTTTTTTCTTAACTCTCTTTTTAGCCATTTCTGAAATAGATTATAGATTGCGCGCGTTTAAAAAGTTTTCAATAAACCAATAATTTAAAAACCGTTAAATAAATAACGAGAATAAATCATGAATTCAAATTTGGGCTCGTGGTCTAGAGGCTATGACGTCGCCCTCACACGGCGAAGCTCGCCGGTTCAAATCCGGCCGGGCCCATCTTAATCTTTTCTCACTTCGTTCCAAAACGTTAGCGAAAAACGTTTCTTGATAAAAATCATCAAAATTTTTTGGTCAAGCTTTCTTTCTAAGAAAGGTTGGGCTGGACCCATTTTATAAATGTTTAAAAGTTCTGAAAAACAAATAAATTGGTGTAATGACTGGCATAGACAAAACGATTAGTGAAATAAAGACTGGTTTTAGAAAAAGGGTTGAGAGGGAGAAAAAAGAGAAAGCAGTTCTTAAGAAAAAGCTCGAGTTAAGCGAGTCTGAAAGAAAAAAATTATCTGCCCGTGTTTTAAAACTTGCCAAAAACCTCGCTGAACTGAAAAGAGTGGTTAAATCACTGGAAAGCCAAAGCAAAAAAAACGCTTTAACAAGCAAATCCGTAAAGAACAACTATCAAACAATTTTAAACTCTCAAAAACGGTTTAACGAAATCGAAAAAGAATTTGAGAAAAAGATTGTTCTCTTAAACAAGTCCCTGAACGGCAAGGCAGAAAAATCTGAATTAAAGTTTTACGAGAGAAAACTTGAAGAAAATGATGGTGCCATGATTAAGATAATAAACGACAATAAATCTGAGGCCTTGCACAACCTTGACTTGCTGAAGAACCAGATTCTAAACGAACTGGGTCAAAGAATTGGGGGTTTAAGCTCAGAATTCAGAAACGAGTTATTAAAAATGAACCAAGACTTACAAGAAACAAGGATGAATATGAGAGAAACCAGGGACTCTGCTGAGCGAATGATTAATGAATTAAGAATGCTTAAAGAATACAAAAAAGAGGATGAGAACCAAGAAAAAACGCTACTCAAACTCATCAAGGAGTTATCAAAATGAAAGAAGAAACTGTGAACATGATTGAACAAAAACTTCGCGCCATGCTGTCCGAAAAAAAAGAATGGGAAAAAAGATTCTTCAAACTAAACGAGTTATCAAGAGACGTGTTCAAACAATTAAACAAATGCTATGAACGAATCGGGGTTGTTGAAGGCAAGATGGACTTTCTAAGCAGTAAAGTGGATTCTTTTGATAAAAAGTTCAAACTCCTTGACAGAATAGACCATGACACTGACAAAAAAATGATGGAATACAAAAACCAAGTCCTGCTCGAACTGGAAAAAGAGACCGGAGAAGTCAAAAAGGTTTCCGCAGAACTCGTGGGCTTGAAGGAAACGGTTGATGATTGGGCCATAAACCTAGGCAATACTTACAATCGTGTTCAAACCGAAACCCACTCCTTATTCGTTTTCGCGATTCTCAACAGACTATTGAACTTGAACGAAAACAATCATAGAGCAATTGAATTGGAGTTCAAGGACTTAAAAGCGTTTATTGTAAAAATGGTTAAAGAAAAGTTTTGGAACCCCTCGCTCGAGTACAACGTTCTAAACTCGGTAAAAGCAATCAAAGCCAGGGGCGGGTACTTCGAAAAAATCTTTTCAGGCTTCGAAGAACTTGTAAAACAATTAAAAACCAGTATTTAAACAAAGAAAAATGTTGCTCTGTAGTGTATATTATTAACGAGAGATTTATTTTTAAATTCAGAACATTTTTTTAATTAACAGATGAGTTCGATTGTTAGTAATTCCGATTTTGAAGAGATAATCCCTCGAGTCAAACTCAAAAAAGCTCGTATTGGGTTCATAAGCAGTCCATTTATAGGCTCGTTATTCGCTGGAGACATAAAAACTTACACTGACTACTTGCACCAAACAGGGACGAACATGGTTCTTTCCTTAGGAAACCTTTTCTACATCGATACTAAAAGACACTCACAAAAAAAAAATGAGAGAGCTCAACTCTTAGAAGAGCTAATCTTAATTGACCCTTCCCGCCTTGATAAAAAACTTGAGAGTGCTGAAATTGAAGAACAAATAGGAGAATACTCTTTCGTAGACGCTGAAAAACAATTTGATGGAATAATCAAAAAGTTAAACTCAGAATTCTCTGGTTTGGACTTATTCTCCGAAAAAACCCCTTTTTACGGAGTCTTAGGTCAAAGCGAATATGACATGATATCCCACATGACTAACAGCGAGATTAGAAATGAAACAGCAAGCACAAGAGCCAAGATAGACGCTGCTAGAAGAGGAATAAAAAGAGAGATTATGGACTTACAAGAAGAATATGAAGAACTAACAATTGAAAGAAGCCAGTTGGACAAGATGTTTGAAGACCCTGAAACGAGTATGAACTCAGAAGAATTCAAGGCAGAGGCTGAAAGAATAAAATCGAGAAAGATATCCATCAGTAAAAGAATTCATCCTAAAAGAAGTGTCTTAGAGAAAACTTTCAAAGAACTTTCTATTCTTAAGAAAAAAACCATAATGACTAATTTCTCAATAGATAGGAGAAAAGAAATCTGGGCTAAAAATCAAGATTATGTCATCGAATCCCTACAAGAATCTATCCCTTCTCTAAAAATACTCTCTCCAAGCGTCGGAAGAATCCATTTAAGCGTGGGAGGCAGGGACCTGCCAATACAATTCTCATACGATTTCTCAAAAAATTACACTTCTAAAGGAATGTCTACCTTACTAAACTCTGCCAACTCTGCGCTCAGATCTCATGAAAGACCCTCATTGATGATTCAAGGAGGAGTTTACCCTTACTTTGTGGCAAGGTCGATAAGAGCTGACGTGAGCTCGCCATCAAAATTTACTGGTTCTAAAATATTCCCACCTCGAAACGGGGGTCACAGGTATATACAACTAAGACAAATCAACCCTCTCATCAACGTTACCCGCTTGGAAAAAATTCTAGAAGGCTTCCCTAAAACTCCTGACAAAAAGATTTCTTCACTCCTAGGCGGGTTCAATGGCGGAATTGTATTAGGCATTGATAAGGTATCCAGGGATGAATTGCTACCACCCGAATATTTGACTAATCTGAGCGCGGGAAAAGCGGGGACTAACCCTAAAATGCTCAAAGGACTTAAACTAGGCGACCAGCATTTCGGAGACCCTTTCATCTCAATGCCCCAAACAGGACACAAACCATACATAGAACACTTCTATGAAAACTGGGCGAGAATAAAAAAAGACTTAAAATTAGGCAAAGTCGCGTTCGTCGAAGAGCTCGGGGACATTGTAACAGCAGGAAACTTTCCTCTTGGACAAGAAGTCAACCCGTTATACGTTAAACCATACAAACTACCCTCTTATGTAAAAGGCTTGAAAAAACAAGGTTTGAGCGCTGAAGAAATTAACGTACACCTGTTAAGAAACGCTTGGCTAACCCCAACAACAGATATACGCGATCAAATGGAGATTCATCGAACTTTTACAGGAAATTATTCTTTCTACCAATCATTCCTAGAAGATGCCCGCTCAGAGGGTTTAATCGGTCCAGCAGTCGTGATTAATTCAGGTAATCACGAAAAAAACACTACCCTAAAGAGAGGAATTCCTTTAGACATCGACGAAGTAATCGCTGATAGAATTAAGTCAACACTCCTCTATGGACCCGGAGAAACGGAACCTCGTTACCCAGAACACAGCATCCTCTACCATCGTTTCGGTCAAGAAAGCATATCCCATCTTGAAAGAAGAGTTGGAGAAGACGGTACAGTATTAGATTCTTATTCAAGACACAAACAGATAAGTTCTCACAGAAGAGACTCTGTCACAGGCTTCATAAACGCTGTCCAATCAAGAGGATGCACCTCCATATTAGGAATTCAAGGACACACACATGTTGGCCAGTTTTTCGCGTCGAAAGATTTTTTCGGGCTGACCACCAAACCTTGGCAAGGCAGAAACGCTTACGGCGAGGACAAAAACTTTTCCATTCCATCAATCGGTTGCGATGTGCTAATGGTGCCTACTCAAGGATTTGGTCAAGGACCCATGATAAGGGTGGATATTGATTCAGAATACCTTGAAAGAGACATAATATGAAAAAACTTAAAATAAGTTAAACAACTCTTTTTCTTTTATCGCGGTTGTGGTCTAGTGGCAGGATTCAAGCCTCCCAAGCTTGCGACCCGGGTTCAAATCCCGGCAGCCGCATACCTTCTCGCTTGAAAAAACTTGTTGCTTGACCCAAAACGCGTTTCTTTGCGAAATGTTTAATCAATATTTTCTTGGTGAAGCTTCTTTCCCACAAAAACAAGTATTTTTTTTGGGGGGGGGGCGAAAAGAAGGTTCGTTCTAAATCCCGGCAGCCGCACTATATTTGGTTCTATCAAAAGCATTGGTTTATAAAGAGTAAATATTATTGGATAGACTTATCCACGAGAAGCACAGCACAAGCAGAAATAATGTTTCTTGTATCAATAAAATCACGCGAGGTGAAAATCAAAAATGGCGTATCAAAATAGAGGCGGTGGGTTCAGACCAAGAGGTAATTTCAGTAGAGATAGATCTCAAGGCGGCTTCGGCAGAGATAGACCCCCAAGAAAAATGCATAAAGCAACTTGCTCAGAATGCGGAGAAGACTGTGAAGTTCCATTCCCACCAGACCCAAATAGACCGGTTTACTGCAAAGACTGTTGGACAGCGAGACGAGGCATGGACAGAGACAGAAAACCAAGAACAACTTTCGACAAAAAAGAAGACGTAAAAGAAGTTAAAGACGAAGTAGAAGAAATCAAAGAAGACGTAGAAGAACTAAAAGAAGAAATTGAAGAAATCAAAGAAGACGTAGAAGAAGTCAAAGAAGAAGTCGAAGAAAGCAAAGAAGACAAAGTTGAAGAAGAAGCTGAAAAATCCGACAAGTAAAATCCAATCCCAATATTTTAAACAGGGAAAAAAACCGATTCTTTATTTTTTTATTATTCCTAATTTATTTATAAGTAGTCAATCAGATTGTAAACTTTTGAAAGCTCGATGTCAGCAACACCAGTCTTTTTTTCAGTCCACACTTTAGCAGTCCTCAAACCTAACTTTTTCGCAGGAATTATATCAACCCTGTCTCTATCCCCCACGCTTAAAACGTCTCTAACGTTTAGAACGTCGTGAAAACATTCTCCTAAAAAGTCCAAAGCGCCGAGAAAAGTTATTGGTGAAGGCTTGCTCTCACTGAAATCATCAGCAGTTAACACTTTTGAAAAAAAACTCTCGGATAACCCTATGGCGTCAAGAGTCTTCATGGCCCCGACACGACCCGAATTGGTTAACAAAACATGCTGATAACCTCCAAGGTCTTCAAACATTTCTACCAATCTATCGTCCTTGGATAAAAGACTCTTTCTATCAGCTTCATCAGTTATCTTAATAACAGCCAGCCTATCAGGAAGCCCGAAAGCCCTGCCAAGCCCAAGCTTTTCAAAAGTTCGAGTATTACTGCCCAATTCAAGATAAGTCTTCTCATATAAGGTTTTAGCATCTTCAAAAGAAATTCTTTCAAGCTCTGCTAGCTTCTCTAAAGAGGTTCTGCGAGCCCCTGAAAAAAGATTTATTGAAGGGTCGTAAAGAGTGCCGTCCAAATCCCAAATAATTGCTTTAATGTCACTAAAACGTTTCATCACTTAAAAAATTCTGAAAAAGCTTAGAACTTAAAAAAGTTTCTAAAAAAAATTGTTTATTCGGGTAGTTGGAAGATGTCATCCAATTCTGCCACAACCTTCTCAGCGCTCCTAAGAGTGTTGTCAGCTTCTAACAATTTGGCGCGCTCTCTCTCCTTAATCTTCTCCAACTCCATCAAAGAGTCAAGCATTTCCTTGATTGACACTCTTAACTCCTTCACCGCATCTTTAGCCTTCTTGTACTCAGATATCCTGATAAACAAGTCCGGCCGAACTTTCTTAGAAGAATCAATCATTGGTAACGGCTCTTTCATCTTGGGCATCGGCATTTCAGGAGCGGGAAAGTCCGCCTTTTTTTCTGGAAGAGTTAACGGAGCTGATTTGAATTCAGAACCTTCCATGACCTCATCTCTGGTCGGCATTAAAGGAAGAGGAAGATTGCTTTCTTTCTTTCTTAAGAATCCTGGCAGTTTCACCATAACACTTTATTTTTAGAAAACCTTTATTAAAATAGTTTTCCTATCGCTCGCGTAAGGAGAGGTTTTCATACGGGTTTGAAGCAAGCTGACTACTGGAAAAAAAAAGGGCGGTTCATCCAATGCGAGTTATGCCCGTTGCACTGCAGGATAATTGAAGGTGGGGTGGGAAACTGCAAGGTAAGAAAAAACGTTAATGGAACATTATACTCCTTGTTTTACGGCAAGCCCTGCTCAATAGCAATAGACCCTATTGAAAAAAAACCTTTATACCATTACCTCCCCGAATCCAGAGTCCTGTCCATAGCAACTCCTGGGTGCAACCTTTCATGCAAATTCTGCCAAAACTGGGAGATAAGCCAAAACACTCGCGTCAAAACCTTTGACCTGCCACCCCAAAAAGTTGTGGACGAAGCGAGTGGTTGCGACGGCATCGCCTACACTTACACTGAACCAACCGTTTTCTACGAGTACGCTCGCGACACCGCCAAAATCGCGAAAAAGAAAGGTTTGTTCAACGTTCTCGTAACAAATGGCTTGATAGAAAAAAAACCATTAAAAAGTATCAGCAAGTTGGTGGACGCCGTCAACATTGACTTAAAAGCTTTCACAAACAAGTTTTACCAAAAAATTTGTGGTGGCAAGCTGGACTGGGTGCTGGAAAGCATCAAAAACTACAAAAAATTTGGGGTGTGGGTTGAAATAACCAATCTCATCATTCCAGGCTACAACGATAAACCTTCACAAATCAAAAAAATGTGTGAGTGGATACTGGACAACGTGGGAGACTCCGTGCCACTGCACTTCTCGCGCTTCTGGCCTCAACACAAAATGAACTGCCAAACCACCACGCAAGAAACCGTGGACAAAGCGAAAAGAAGCGCTGAAGAAACAGGAATAAAACATGTTTACGCGGGCATTGATGCTGACACGACTTGCAGTGAATGCGGAAAAACACTTATCAAAAGAACTGGTTTTAAAGTGGTTAACAACGTTATTAGTGACGGACGGTGCCCTGAATGCGATACAAAACTATCTGGAATCTTTTAATCATCCTCCTCTTATTCAGTGCTTGCGAAGCCACGCTTGAACTGACCGTGAACCCAGAAGTAGGGGACAAGTCAACCCCTATAACCGTGAATTACGAGATAACCGACGTGAGCGAACCTCACAACTTAAGAATCAAACTAATCAAGTGCTACTTGCGAGGCGGGTGCAGTGATTCCACGAATTTGGGCGAGGAAGTCATCCTATCAGAAAAAGTTGAGCCCGGAACCGGGTCGTACACGTTCACGCTCTCTGACAAGGAAGCGTGGATGTACAGGTTCTGCGGAACTTACAGCGGTTACGGAACTGACTGCGACAAAGACAACCAATTCCTGCTGCAAAACAATCCTGGACAAGTCCTGGAAATAGAGGTTATCAAATGGAAGGAGCCGGAACCTAACACGAGCGTGCAAATAATCAACCTGCCAGAAAAAATTTTGGCTACAAGCGAGCTCGAATTCATCATAAACCTGACCAACCACTTAAACAGAACTCAAAACTTCACGGTCAACGCCTACGCGTACAATAAGACGAGTCTAGCAACAGAAAACGGGTGGTCAGGCAGCAAGGAAAACCTCACGCTAGCGCCTTTCACTTCAACCCTCCTGAACAAGACTTTGAAAATCAAGGACGTGGAAGGTTTTTACACGCTCAAAATAAAAACTGGAGAACACTACACGACCAGACAAATCAAAGTAATCAAACCAATCATCTCCTTAGACAAAGCAGAACTCAAAAACGATAAGCTAACAATTCAATTAACGAATAGAGGAGAACTAGAACAAGACGCTGTCATACACTTACCAAACCTTACGCAAACCATAACAGTTAAGCCGCAAACCACGAGAATCAAAAAATTCAACGCTTCAAACGAGACTTTCTTCCTATCCGTGCAAGCACTAGGCATGGACTACTCTAAAGTGTTCAACAAGATTGACTGCGCTAATCAAACCATTTACATTGATAATTGCGGAACCCAAGCTATTGTTGAGATGGAACAAATAACTGGAAGCGCTGTAGCAGAACCCGCCAAACACGAGCCCTTAATCGAGTACGCCATCGCAGGAATCCTATGCTTATCATCCCTGTTCATAGTGCTAAAAAAGACTTGAACCCAACATTTAAAAATTAAAGCTAATTGTTATCAAAGATTATGATTAAAGCACGAATGAGCATCCAAATAATGGGCAACCTTGCAAACGCGATAACCAAAGCCCTAAAAAAAACAATAGAATTCATAAACGAACGCCCAGACATCAAAGTAACCAAAGAAAACTATGCTAAACCACAAAAAATGAAAAAATTGCCGTTGCTCACCGCTTTCGTAGAGTTCGAAGCAGAGTACAACTCATTCGAAACGTTCGTGGGAGCCGTAATGGACTTCGGACCAGAAATAGTTGAAGTGATTGAACCAGAAAAACTCGAGATAAACATTGAACAAATGCAAAACATATCGTCGGACATGGCTGAAAAGTTCAAACAAGCCACCCACAAAATCCAACAACTCGAAGCACTGCTCGCAGCTCAACTAAGAAAAGATAAAAAAACCAAATAGTTTTCTCACACTGCAAAAAGCGTTTTTAAGCGCTCTAGACGTGCTTAAAACCCGTTTTTACCATAAACTTTAAATACACTCAAGATTAGTGTTAATAACATACCCTCCGAGGAGGTAGGTGAATTAAAACATGGAAGAAAAATTCGTTCTAAAAGTAAAAAGAACAATAAAAAAAATAGCAGCACTAACAACAGGCGCTGTAATGGTTGGCGCAACCGTTACAGGAGCCGCACTAGCAACAGTGCTATCTGACCTGCCCTCTCCGTTTGTTTCGTCTGGCAATTTTGACGCTGATGTGGTAGTTGGATCCAGCTCCACATCAACACCAGCTGGAATTGCCAGCGACGTAGCAGGCGCAATAGATGTTGCAGCAGCGTTCGCGCAGCTAGCAACAACTACCGGTGGCGCCGGATCAGGAAGTGCCACCTTGCAAGTAGACCAATTTAGCGGTGAAGACATGACCGCATTGACAATAGACACGACCACAGGAGTCAACCACACAGCAAAAGCCGAGAATTGGATGGTTGGAAGCGATGGAGACACAACGCCAATGCCGCAATTAGACCCGCTCTACTACAGTACTCACGGCGAGTACGTTAACTCAACAGTACAAATGGCCGCAGACTCGGACATGATTGAGTTCAACCCAGTAGACAGAACACTATTGGTTAACAGAAGTGAAACTGGCGGTACAACCAAGTACGCGTTCAGAATAAACTTCTCAACCAACAGATCACAACCAGACGCTGGGTTCGGATTAGGAGATAAAATAAATTGGTTCGGCACAGGTTATGAGATAACCGTGACAAACGCTACCCACGTAACACTGGGAAGCTCTGCTACAACGAGAGTGAATGTCGGAAGCACAGTAACCGTTGGTGGAACAACGTACACACTGTCAGACATATCAAGCGACGCGAACTACGTGTACGCGTTACTACACCCAAGCAGTGGCTCAGACGTAACAGTCAACAACTCTGCAACAACTAAGATAGGAGACTCTGACGTGCAAGTAACAAGCATATTTAGTGGTTCAACCACGAAGTACGCGGACTTGTCCGTAGTAGAGAAAAGCTATAAGTTCAAGCAGGGAGACCAATGGCCAATCGACACAAACTGGTACATAAAAACACTGACCATAGAAACAACAAGCGACAACGTGACAGCTCTACAACTGTACAGCAACATGTCGTTCTCACTAGCAGTAGGAGACCAACACAACATTGCTGATAGCGTGAACTTCACATACAATGACTTCGCAGACCCTGCAACCACTACAGAAGACTTCATAAGAATTCTGGAAACAAGCAAGGTAAACGATTCGTTCAACGTGTATGAAGCAAACGGAGTTATGTCATTTGGAGCTACAGACTGGGACGACACATTGATACCAGGCGTATCATATGTAACGGTTTCGAGTGGTATCAAGACTGGAAAAACAATAGCTGAACTGAACGCTTCGAATGGAGCAGACTTCAACTATTACATAAATAGAAGTGACGGCAAATACGAGCTTAGATTGCTCTTTGACAACAGTGAAGACACTTGGACGGCTTACAGACCTGACTCAGACACCAATCTGACATCATCAGGAGCAGACCCGACAAGCGGTGTGTCATGGTCCAACATTGGGACTGGCGACAACCACACGACTCCAAGCGGACTCGACGTGTTCTACGTGGACGCAGCGAACGCTGGAACTGCACTCTCTGCAGTAGTTATTGAAGCAAAAGCCATCAACATAGAAGAAGCCTTAGACGGTGACTTCAGCGGCGTTGACGTTGAATACTTTGTAAGAGACGGTTCAAGTAAAGTGTACGACACCACAACAGGCGTAGAAGGAACAATTCTGTACACCAAATATGGTTATGGAATTAGTTGGGACGACGCTACAGACACAGTGTCTATATCGCAACCAGACGGCAAAAGCTTAACTGTGGACTTCACGTTTGCAGCAACCGCAAGCGGAAGCGTAAATGTCGGAGACGCAATTGTTACAGCAACCACTGACGTAAAATTCGACGGTGCCTCAACAACTGCAGTAGACTTCTACAAGAACACCACGGCAGCTGCGGACAAAGGAACCTGGGATACCAGCAAAGACCACGAAACAGCATACAAGTCGAAGATATTTTTGATAGACACGACAGACACGAATATCTACTTCGGTACAGGCGAAGAAAGCACTGATGTAGTAGACGACCAAATAACTCTTATCATGACTGACAAGCAGATCAAGATAGGTATTGGTGGAAAAGCTCCAACAACAACGACAGTAGCTGTAGGCGACAACACGACAATCGGTAACACCACAATAACAGTGGAAAGCACGACAGGAGAAACAGTTTCGAAGATAACCCCCGGAATCGGTGGTTACGCTGACGAAAAAGACTGGGCAACAGTAGCGACAAGACCAGTAATCCTAATAGGCGGACCTTACGCGAACAGCGTGACAAAGTATCTAGCCGACCAAGGATTAACAATAACTGCTTCAGAATACGTGACAGGACAAGCCATAGTGGACTACTTAGCCGCGGGTTTGAACAGCCAAGACGTATTATTGATAGCTGGTTACGCTGCAACAGACACCAAGCTAGCATGCAAGGTAGTTGCACAAGAAGTCTTGAACAGCATGAACAGTCCAATAACTGTTGACAAGTGGAACAGCACCAAAGTGACGTTAAACACTGGAACAGCCACAAGTTACCAAGACGTAACAGTAGTCGAATAAAACTAAACTCCCATCTTTTCTTTTTTTTTTATTTTCAAAACAACTAGTCGCGAGACCTAAAAACCTTTAAAACAAATCAAAACGTAAGTTAAACCCTTGAACACGAAAAAAGTTTTGACCGTCTCACTAGCCTACCTCTTAATACTAACCTTATACTTATTGCCCGCAAAGTATCCCACACCTTTTGGAGAGGTAGACGCTGCCTGGCACTACCAAGAAATGCGGTGGATACTGGAAAACCAAAGAATTCCTGACACCAGGCCAAAACTTTCGGTAATACAATTATTCGAGGACAACGCTTACAACTATCCTCCATTATTCCACGTGCTAACTGCAACGCTGGAAGCTTTCTTCCAAATCAACGCTGCAAACTCGCTGAACATTATATCAGGAATCCTGACTAGCTTTGGATTCCTGTTCCTATACTTGCTAGCTGAACACTTGTTCAAAGACTGGAAAATCGCGGTTCTCGCAGGACTGCTGGGCATGACTGTTTACGGGTTCATGCACGGCTTCCTATGGGGTCAACTCCCTCACTCCTTAGGGGTTTGCGTGGCTCCACTCATACTTTACTTGTTCTTAAAAAACAAGAAAGTAGCTTTAGGATTAACAGGCATTTTATGGTACTTATCCCCTCTCGCCGCGATATTCGTCTACTTAATAGCAGTTCCCATGTCCACCACCAAAAAGAATCTTGCCCTAACACTCTTGGTCCCAACATTAATCGGGCTGCCAATGATAAACATGACCTTTGGCTGGCAGGAACAGCTAAAAGGAGTTGATAGAAGCGTGCAACCAGACGTTTCCTGGATGTTTTTTGGCGTGCCAAAAGAAATAATTCAATCAATCACAGGATTCCCTCCGTGTCGCTCACCAAATCAAGAAACAAAAAGTTCTTTTTAGCCCTGCTGTTCGCACAATTATTCGTTCCGCGCGTTCTGAGCGTTGTGTTAGCGTCAGAATACCCTTTCCGGATGGAAAAAGCCACAGAACACATCACTCTAGCGTTAATAACCTGCAACATCGCAACCTTAGGAAGTAAGAAAATCAAAACAATCATTCTAATAGCCTTGGTCCTGTTGCTCGTTCACCAGGTGAGGCGTGCAGGCACGCTAATGTATTACTTTTACCCTGCCGAACCCCCATGGGTGGGCGTTCTCGATGACATAAGGTTCTCAACACAAACTCTTGAAGCGCTAGATTTTATAGGAAGCGAAACCCCTGCTGATAGTAAAATATTAGTTGTCGGTTTTGTGAGCGTAACAGAAATAGGGTGGATGCAAGCATTAACCGATAGGGTTTTCTGTCAGGTAAATGTTCAGGATGAGCTGGTCAAAAAGACTTGCACTTACAAAGAAGTGGATTATACGCCTGATTACTACTTGGTCACGTACGATTCTTACGCTTACACTCGTCAAGAACTGAAAGAAAACATCAATCGCTTAGAGGTAGGGCTTTTCGAGAAATCAAAACCTTTATTCGTGAATGATTTAACAGGAGTGTACCCCGCTGTAGGGTAAGAAAGTTTTTTAAAACAATAAAAACGCTTAATTGCAAAAAAAAATGAAGAAATTTTTTGGACGGAATGACGTGAAACTCGGACTATACATTGGAGTCATCCTAGCCATGTCCCTTGGAGCTGTTCAATACTACAAATATTATACTTTTGAAACAGTGAAAGAACAAAGAGAGCAGGCTTGCAGGGAGCTAAGCGCAGAATTATTAAAACTTGATAAGGTTTGCGACTGCTATTACTCTAATTGTGAAACAGAAAGCCCTGACATTAACGTCCGCACTCTTTCGTACTGTGCTTGCGACTGCGAAACCCCGAACGGGACCATAAGCATTTGCTTAAGAAAAGACAGGTACGTTTCCTAGCAAAAGCTCATTCCATTAGAACTGCAAACAGCTGTTTTAACCTCTTCTCTTGAAGACAGGTTCACGAACTTTTCATCACCATTAA
>JAFCDO010000031.1:0-3912 GCA_017609605.1 Candidatus Parvarchaeota archaeon | reverse complement strand
TTCCAGCATTTTCTTGTTTATTATCTCAATTAATTGGTCGATTTTCGGATCGTGTTTCTCCTTGATTTTTTGTTCAAGTTCGCTTGGACTCATTGCCATAACGTTTCACATCCAATTAAACAATTCGAGTTTTTTGTCTTCTAATGCTCTTTGAAGTCTTGAGGGTCTACTGAACTGATTTTTTTTCTCCAGTTTTTTTATCTCCTCGCTACTGAAGCTTATTGTTCCGTCTTTGTATCCTGCAGTCCACCCTTTTTCCCTGTATTCTTGGAGCGCTTTTTCAACAACGTCTGAGCCGTATTCTAAGGGGACTTCAACCTCAAAGTAGCTTGAGTCAGCACATAGTGTTACTCTTGATAGTTTTAGTTTGTTTTCGTAGCTCTTTTTCATTTTAAGATTGAGAAGTTCGATTAATTCTTCTACTAAAGGTTCTTCTTTTCTCTCTATTCTTTTTATTATTTTTTCAAGGTCTTCTGGATTTATTGCCATTTTGTTTTCCTCCTATCATCTTTTTTAGGGCTTTTCTTGCTTTTCGCGCGGTTTGTTCTGGAACTTTTATTTCGTGCTGTTCTTTTTCCAGCGCTTCGAGAACGTCTTTTAGCCGCGTCATTTTCATTTCATGGCAAACAAATTTTTTAGTTATTGGTATGAATTCTTTGTTTGGACTGTCTTTTTTGAGCCTGTGTAATAGCCCGGTTTCCGTTATGATAATGAATTCGTTGTGAGGTTTTTCTTTGCAGTATTTTATCATTCCTCCTGTGGATAACACTTGGTCTGATGCATCTTGAACTTCTGGTTTGCATTCCGGGTGGCAGATTGTGACCGCGTCGGGATGCTGTTTTTTCTTGTTGATTACTTGTTTTTTAGTTATTTGGTTATGGTACGGACAGTAACCTTTCCAAGATTTTATTGTTTTGTCAGGGTTTTGTTTCTGCAAAAAGTAGGCTAGGTTCTTGTCTGGCACCAGAATTATTTCTTTGTTGGGGAAGGATTTGATTATTTGGTTGGCGTTGCTTGAAGTGCAGCACGCGTCGCTCAATGCTTTTGTTTCAGCTGTCGTGTTAACGTAACAAACGATTGCACCTTTTTTTGTTTTTCCGAGTTCTTCGAGGTTGACCATTTCTGCCATTGGGCAGTCTGCTTCTTTTACTGGGAGCAGCACTTTTTTTGATGGGTTGAGGATTTTGGCTGTTTCTGCCATGAAACTTACTCCACAGAAAACGATTATGTCTTGTTTTATTTTTTGAACGGTTTTAGCGAGTTCTAGGGAGTCGCCGGTTATGTCCGCGATTTCCTGAACTTCTGGTCGCTGGTAATTGTGGGCGAGGATTATCGCATTCTTCTGTTTTTTCAGTTTTTTTATTTTGTTTACAAAGTATTTATGATTCATCTAGAACCTCCTTCGAAGAATAGTTTGATTAAACGTTCAGTTTTCCTGCGTCTTTGTGGGGAAAATGGTCTCGCGTCTCTTGGGGTTTTGACCATAAAATCTTTTTCTCCTGATTCGGTTCGCAGGGCTTTTTCAAAAAACATGTGCACTGCAAGGTCGTTTATCCGAACGATATCTTGAGTTATTACTGGTCTCGTGTAGTCCAGCCATAAATCCCTAAATTCCTTATTTTCTTTTAAGTATTCGAAATCGTTGGAAGGTATTACATAGCCAGAGTTTAAGCGGTATCCTAAAAGATCTTCGGATGTGGTGAAGCGAACAAGGGGTATTATGAACTGGTTGTCATCAACTTCTTTAACCGTGCATGCCGTGAGTTTTCCTCTTGCTTCGTATGGTTCAAATTCAAAAATGTGGATTTCATCGTCTTGTTTAAAATAATCTTTTAGTCTCAATTGGGGAATCATCGGTTTATTTGGTTCTGACTTGGGAAGTATAATCTCTAATAGTTTGTATCGTTCATATAACTGCAAGTCTTTTTTGTTGACTTTTTTTAATTCTTCAGGGTCCCGTGTTACAGGGTCTAGGGTTCCAAGGTTTTCAAACATTTTTTCACCAAACGCGAGTAATAAAGCTTCCAGATTTTCTTTTCCTAGTTCAGATGTTAAGGGTAGTTGTAGGTCAATTGTTCTATAATTTTTTAGACGTAATAAGTCATGCGTCAAGGATGCTCACCCCTGGAAGTTCTCTGTCCCTCCTCCACGTCCATTTCTTTTTGAAGGTTATTCGGTCACGATGATCTATTTCAACCCATTCTATCAGTTTCAGCATTCTTGAGAAGTCTCTGTCGTCAAGTTCTGCTATCGTGTTAGGAATTTCTTTATCTTTTCTGATTAGGTCGCGAACGTGTTCTTCGGAAATTCCTGAAGCGTGAGGGTTCACTTCGATTTTTATTCTCAAGAGTTCTCCAAGCGCGTGAGGTATTATTCTTTCTTCGAGCACTTTTGCCCATTTTTCATAAGCTTTTTTTGTTTGCCCCGCTATTTCGAGGATTTTGACTCCCTGCTCGTTTATCTTGTAAACTCTTTGTTCTAAGTTGGAGTAATCGCTTAATTTGCCCATTATGTTGTAGAACTCTAAGTTTATTATTCTAGCTTGCCTGACTGCTGTCGGATCGTTGAGATCTATGTTTATCACTTTTTTATGGCCTGGCGTGTATGGGTCATGGCACATTTCGCTTCCTGTGAAGTTGTCAGCGATTTGTTCAAGAGTGACGCCTCCGGATTCTTTAATGAATTCTAAAACGCGTCTATGCACGTATCCTTCTTCTAAGTAAAGGATAAGGTCCATTTCTTGTTTGTTTTTTCTTCTGTGCATAAAACATCACCTTATTGTTATATCAACACTAATACTTATAGTACTTTTGACACTATTTAAGGTTTTCGAAATCAAAAAACTTTTAGAGTGTTTTACAGGGTTAACACCTGATTTCTTGCCCTAATTTTTTCTGTATTTTCCAGTAAGGTAACTTGATTTTTTTGGGCAACCTGTTTTCGTGTTTTGTTTTGAGGGTTAGGAATTGCCATTTGTGTTCTCGGAAAGCGAGCCATCCCAGTAAATCCCATATTGGGGGGATTAGGATTGTCACGTTTTCTCCAATTCTTTTCAGTTCCTTGTAGAACTCGTCTGGTTTTTCCAGGTGTTCTATGGTGTGGGAGCACAGAACTTTTTTGAACTCTTTGTTTTTAAATGGGAGTTTGTAAACGTTTTTTATTTGTTTGAAGTTTGGCGCGTTTCTTTTCACGATGTCCGCGTTCACTCCTCCTCCGTCAGTGTTTCCGCAACAAATGTTTAGGTTCCATTTGTTTTTTTTGACGTGGATTGTTTTTAGAATTCGGTAATCGATGATGTGGGTCAGGATTATGAGTGCAAGCAAGGGAGGATATATTATTCCTATCATGATGAATGGAATGTAGTCAAGTATTAAGTTTTTCATTTATATTGCTGCTTTAATCTTGGAAAGTTTTTTAAATGATTCTTTTTAAAGCAAGGCGATGAAGTTTTTAAGACGTGTCAGGAATCTTGGCAGAAGAAAAGTTCTGGAGGAAGAGGTTGGTCGTGACGGATTCAGGAATGCTATGCAGGTCTTGGATGATTACTTGGTTAGGATTGATTTAAAGGAGGACGCTTGGGCTCAGGTTCTGCCGTCTAAGCATGAGTTGCCCGCGGGCAGGGCTTTAAGCTTGTTGGAGAAGAGTTTTGAAAACTTGATGGAGGAGAAGAAGGGTTTTTGGCTGGACGTTGACCGTTCAGTCTTCAGGAGGGAAAGGGTTGAAGTGGTTTATTTTGATCTTGTAGAAGGCCAGTTTAGGGAACAGCCTGTCAAGGGCTGGTTCGCCACGAACAGGTACGAGCCATCCACTAAAGCAACGATTAAGTATGTTTTAGAGGTTTAAAACGCCGGGGCCGAGATTAAGAACTGATATTTCTTTTTACTTTAAGTTAGAAATAATAATAAAATTATT
>JAFCDO010000030.1:0-4090 GCA_017609605.1 Candidatus Parvarchaeota archaeon | reverse complement strand
TCCCTTCGCCCCCATCTTTTTTAAAAAAAAGCTGGACCAAAAATTGTTTTCTTTCGTCAACGTTTCTTTTTCAAAGAAAGGTTGGTTTTAACCCCTTCGCCCCCATAACCTTTTCTCACTTCTTTCCAAAACGTTAACGAAAATGCAATTTGAAAAATCTGGATTAAAAAAATAATGATTTCTTTTCAAGTTTTCTGAATTTATTGTTGCGTGTTAGTGTTAAAGGTGAATTCGGCGATAAAAATAATTTTAAACTTGTAAAGAGATAAGTTTTATTAACTTCGTATTCTTCATATCATAATCATGACGATTGCTTTCATACTCTTAACAGTGGAGCCGCGTTCTCAAGATAAAGTTATGAAAAAGCTTTCTGAAATACTTGAAATCACCGAGTTTTTCACGGTTTTCGGGGAGTGGGATGTCATAGCCAAAGCACAAGTAAAAAACGTGCAAGAACTAACCAATCTGGTCGCAGAAAAAATCAGAAAAATAAAAGCAATTAAACTGACCAGCACGCTGATAGTCGCAGAATAAAAAGAAAACGGAACATTTTTAAATCTCTTTACTTCTACTTAGTAGTAAAAATGGTTCATTCAGCTTTTAAACGAGGCGCAGACTACATTGGAAAAGTAGTTCTAGTGGGAAGAGGAAGGGTTGGTAAAAGCACTTTTTCAAGAAAATTCGTTGACGGAAAATTTGATGAAGATTATTCGATGACCATCGGCGCTTCTCACGCGGTTAAAACCATTCCAGTTCCAGAGTTCGAGAAAACAGTAAAATTCACTATCTGGGATTTGGCTGGACAGAGAAAATTTAGATCCCTTGTTTCCAATTATACTCGAGGAGCGCAAGGAGTCCTATATTTCTGCAGTCTACAAGATCCAAAAGAAGAACTCCAAAACTTAACCATTGAAGAGAAAGACGCTTTTAAAGAAGAAAAAATGGACTCCATAAAAGAAATAGAACACTGGGCGCCAATAGTTGAAAAAACGGCTCCAGAAGCCTCAAAAATCCTTGTCGCCACAAAATTGGACTTAATACCTGAAGGTAAGAAAGCATCAAAAATTGAGGAAATACTCACTCAATCAAAAAACACTTTCGGTTTCGGCGGAACAGAACTGTTAACCAAACAAGAATTCGGGCAAAGAATGAGAACAGCGTTAGAAGAACAAGTATTTGATTTCTACCCGTACGACCTTGAAACAACAAAGTTCAAAGCAATGAATCTCGAAGACCAAATGGAACTCTCAATATTAAGATTCCCTGTTTATTTCGTATCCTCAAAAACAGGTCAAAACGTGGAGAGGATTATGCAAGACCTTGCAAAAGAAATGCTTGAGAAGGGTAAGAGAAAACAGAAAGGATTATTCTAAAGGCTTCATGGTAGGAAACAATATCACGTCCCGAATACTCGCAGAATTTGTTAAAAGCATTACTAATCTATCAACCCCTACTCCTAATCCACCTGTTGGCGGAAGACCATACTCCAAAGCTTTCAAGTAATCTTCATCCATTGAATGAGCCTCTTCATTCCCCTCAGACTTTTTCTTCTCTTGTTCTTTAAAACGAGCGCGTTGGTCAATAGGGTCGTTTAACTCGCTGAAACCATTACCCAACTCCATACCAAAAATAAATGGTTCGAAACGCTCCGTATATCTTGGGTCATAAGAAGCTCTTTTGGCAAGAGGCGAAGTTTCGACAGGATGATCAGTGATAAAAGTCGGCTGAATCAATTTCTTCTCAACAAACTTGTCGAAAAACAATTCAATAACTTCTCCTCTCGAAGTCTTGCCAGTAACAACTAACTTATGCTTTCTCGCAAGTCTGCGGGCATCCAAATCACTAACCTTATCTAAATCCACTTTAGCGAATTTCTTAACAGCGTCAACCATCCGCATCCTCGCCCAAGGCTTCTTAAAACTAATCTTCTTACCCTGATACTCGAACTCAAGAGTCCCGATGACACTCTTAGCAATATAACAAAACATGTTCTCGACAAGCTTCATGATATCCTCATAATCAGCGAAAGCTTGATACAACTCCATCATAGTGAACTCCGGGTTGTGCTTGAAACTCACGCCTTCGTTCCTGAAATTTCGGTTAATCTCAAAAACCTTATGAAAACCTCCGACAACAAGTCTTTTCAAATGAAGCTCCGGAGCAACTCTCATGAACAAAGAAATGTCCAGAACATTATGATGGGTCTTGAAAGGCTTGGCAATCGCTCCGCCAGGAATTGTATGCAAAATAGGGGTTTCAACCTCCATAAAACCTTTATCAGTCAAGTAATCCCTCATAGAGTCAATAACCATGCTCCTCTTCACAAAAGCATCTTTAACCTTAGGGTTCATCAAAAGGTCAGCGTAACGCTCCCTATAACGAGTTTCAGTATCTTTCAACCCAAAATGTTCTTTAGGTAAAGGCCTCAAAGCCTTAGACAATATCTCAAAATCCTCCACGAAGACGCTGATTTCTCCCCTTTTAGTCCTGAAAACCCTGCCAGTAACACCCAGAAAATCTCCGGTATCAAGAAAACTGATGTTCTCAAAAACCTTCAAAGATTTTTTGTAAAAAAATAGCTGAACCTTACCAGTTGGATCTTCCAAATCCATGAACACGCTGTTACCATGATCTCTGATTGACCTGACCCTGCCTGCAAGCTTGACTTTTGTTTTAGATTTCTGCCCTTGTTTTAACTTCTTGAATTTTTCAAGAACTTGGGAAGAAAAGTGGTCGTAATTGAACTTTGTTTTACGAAAAGGGTTTACGCCTCTGGCCTCTAATTCTTCCAGTTTCCTTAACCTAGCTTTTATGAGGTCGTTAACGTTTTTCATAACACGTACAATAATGTACACAAATGTTTAAAAGATTTACCAGTTCTCATATTTGTTATATGGTCAGAGAATTAACCTGCCAGCAAGAAGTCATGAGAGAAACCCTTCTTGAACAATCTAGAAAACTGATTGATGATGAGTTAATGCAAAGCTTTGTTGAAATAGTTTACAAAAAAGATTTTGTTAACCCTTTGTTCTTCGAAGACCCGTGCAGCGGGACCAGCAAGAACCATCCTCCCGAAAACAACGGTTTCGGAGGAATCGCCAGACACACAGTGAAAGCAGGTCACGTTGCGAGCAGTTTATCAGACTACTTCGGGCTCAACCCCTTGTACAAGGACTGCGCGGTAACAAGCACGCTGGTTCACGACATTCACAAGTTCGGCCACCCCTCTTGGGGAACAAGAACTGCTAGAGGGCACGGCCCTAGCGCTGCGAGCGCTTTAGAAGACCTTGCAAAAGAACTGCGGTTCACGAACAAAGTAAAAAAAATGATTCTTGACGGGGTTAAGTACCACATGTGGCAATGGATGCCCAACCCCGAAGAAGCGATAAAACCATTGAGAATAAATCCGTCGAGCAAAGGGCAAACCAACCCGCGAATCGTTCCATTCGTCGTTCAATTATCAGATTATTTGTCGAGCAGGAAAAACGCTCCATTCTATTCCGACGCGAGAATAGATGGTTGGCCTCAAAAAGATTACAAAGAAATGCTGCCAGAACTCAAAAGAACGATAAGCGACCTTAAAATAGTGGATGAAAAAATAGTTAATGACTTGAAACAAAGTTTTGTCCTTCAGTCAGATTATCATATAAATCTTGAAAAAATGCTTTCTCCAAGCAATTACACCGATAATTTTTTCGGCGAAAAAGACGCAACCCAAATCCCGGTAGAATTAAAGGGTTCAGGAGGGGTTTCCAGACTTGCCATCAAAACAGGATACCTCGCGGATGACTTGTTAAGATTCTTCAATTTAAAACCACGATTCTGCAATGACTGCGGCAAACAAATTTCTGGTTACTCATGCCAAGAGTGCGAAACAGGGTTTGTTGAAAAAAACACGTTGTTCTGTCAAGAAACCCTTGCGGGATCAATGAAATGCTCTTTTTTAAGTGATCAGTCACGTTTTGGTTTCAATCCAGGAATAACGAGTCCACTAATAGGTAAAGAAACATCTGAAGAAGGGATTGGAGAAATACCTGAAGAAGGAATGCTGGTTAAAATAGGTTCTCAAAACCCGAAAACAGGTTACTTA
>JAFCDO010000004.1:0-79678 GCA_017609605.1 Candidatus Parvarchaeota archaeon | reverse complement strand
TCGTACAAGTGCACGGCGTTCCAAACATGAGTCAACGTCCCTTCTCCTTGCCTGAACGACTGAGAATCATAAACTTTTTTGACCTCCTGGTTTTGTTCAACAAAACTGGCTCCTCTTTCGTCAAAAAACTTTACTCCACCCCAGCCAACAGGGTTATGAGAAGCTGTAACGAACGCTCCGGGCATTTTATTCTTGTGACCATAAAAAAAGCAGACAGCGTTCGGAACCCCACCCACACCGTAAACACTGCATCCCGTTTCGCGCAAGCCTTCAATCAACGCGGCGTAAAGGCTGGGCGAGCACTCCCTAGCATCCCTTCCAACGCAAACCCTTCCTCCTCCAATAAAGGTTCCTAAAGCTTTGCCTATCTTATTGAAAACTTCTTCGTTAACCTCATCCGGGTAAACCCCTCTTATATCGTAAGCTCTGAAAATTGTCATTATTAGATTTTACTTTTTGTTCCAGCCCTTAATGGCTTCTTCATACCTTTCTTGGTTATCAGTTGGAAACCATTGTCCGTGAAAGTGGTAGCCTCCAAGTCGTTTCATCTTAGCAATCTTAGGAAACGTTTCGACCTCGATTTTGAACGCTCCTTTTTCCGGCAGTATTGAAAAAATGGATGGATCAATGACGTAAACCCCTGCGTTGATAAGATTGCTCGGGGCTTCGCCTTTCTTCGGCTTCTCAATAAAAGTAACGATTTTAGCGCCTTTCATTTCAGCCACGCCGTAACTTGAAGGGTCAGCAACAGTCGTCAACGCAATAGTAACCATGTTACCATTCTTCGAATGAAACTTGAACAAGTCCTGCAAATCCATGTCGAACAAGTTGTCCCCGTTAATCATTAAGAACTGCTCGTTCAAGTAAGGCTTTGCCAACAATAACGGGCCGCCAGTGCCTAAAGGTTCAGATTCCGCGACGTAAGTGATGTTAACACCCCATTTAGAACCGTTGCCGAAATACTCCTTGATCTTCTCCCCCATATAACCCAAAGAAATTATGATTTCCCGCACGTCCTGATCTCTCAAATTCATTATGGTATGCTCAAGCAAAGGCCTGCCCTGAATTGGAATCATTGACTTAGGCATCTCGTAAGTGAACGGTCTGAGTCTCGTCCCCTTACCTCCCGCCAGTATGAAAGCTTTCTTGACCTTATTAGAAAGCAATGATTTGGTTAACAAGTACTCGATGGCGTGAGAGCGATTCCTTATCTTCAAACCATCAACAGTGGAATCAATCCTTTTAGCCAATTCCTCGTCAATGGTTATTGATATTCTAATTTTTGATTCCATTATGACAAAATCATACTCAGTAATACATATTTAAGCTTTGCTTTTTAAACGCATTTTCTTTAACAATTTCTTGATGTAAAAGCCCACTAATTTCTTGTCGTAATCGTCAAAAGTTCTTAACCCGTAAAGAGACGCGTGAAACACGACAAAACTAACTAAGAACATCACAGTTAACTTGAATAAACCCACCCCTAAACCCTTGGTCACTAAATTAACTGCGAACAACATGAGAAGAGCTGAAAAACCGGCTTTGTAAAGAATAGAATAATCAAAATCAACATAGTTCTTTGTCCTGAAGAAAAGCCAGAGAACACCTATCACAACAGCTATCAAAAAAGCCAGCACCCCTCCGCTCAAACCATAAAGGTAAGACATCACGAACGCTAATGGAACAACGCAAACACTCCTGACTATTATGTACTCGTTAGCCCTCCCGGCTTTCCCAATCCCCGCCCAATAAGCACTCATGATAAAGAAAATTGCGTCAAGCCCGAAAGCCATGAGCAACAAACCAACGTGAGGAAGAGCCGCCACGTACTTATCAGAAAAAACCATTACCAGCACTGGCCTTGATGACGCGTACGCAAAAGCAGTCCAAAAAAAAGTTGTTATAATAACAAACTTTGACAACCACCTAAAAACTTTAGCCAACTCCTCTTCTCTACCCTTACTTGACAACTCGCTGACAACAGGCAGAAAAGCCGAAATTATTGCTGCGGAAGGCGTTATCGCTGCAAAACTTATGGTCCAAGCAATGCTGAAAAAACTGACTTGCTCAGGCGGAACAAACAAGCCGAGCACGGGCGTCACAATATAATTCGCCACAAACATGGCGATAACCCCCACAGTCATGATCAAAGAATAATGCCAAAAACCCTTCACGGAAGTGGGCTCCCACTCCCTAATCTTTATCAATTTAAGAACAAGATAAATCGAGAAAACCGCGGATATCACGTAACAAACTCCATAACCAATGAAAACGTATGTCAAACCAAATCCCGCGAACAAAAACACGAGCACCATCAACCGTGAAACCGAAAAAACCACTTCCCTATACAAAAACTCCTTAAATTTCTGAAGCGCTTGAAAAACAAAGTTGAACAAAAAGCTCAAACTGTAAAAAACCATGAAAAGAGAAAAGATTTGAACATAACCCTTAACCGAAGCATCCTTGTAAACACTCGCAAACATTCCAGACAAAAAGAAAAAAACGATTCCAAAAACAAAGGATGACAAAAGCCTCCACTTAACCGCGTACCTAACAAGGTAAACAGACTTTTTTTCCTCACCAATCGCGTTGAACTTAGGAACAAAATAAGCCAATGCCTGCCCCATGCCCAACTCTGAAAGCGTGAAAAACAACAAGAACAACGAGAAAACTATTTGAAACAACCCGTACTCATGAGGAGACAACATTCTAGCGATAAAAACAGATATGACAAAAGCGCTAAGATAAGAGATGAACCTTGCCAAAGATAATTGAGAAGCGCCTTTACCAACTTTCTTAACTAAGAAATCAAAACTCATTCCTACAATCTTATTCGGAAAGGCTTTATAAAATTTTAATGAAAGAGCAAGTTTTAAAAGCTTTAACAAGTTCCATTTTTTTTGAATGGAATTCGTGGGATTAATCCCTGCAGCAGGTTCTGGAAAAAGGTTATACCCTTTTTCAAGAGCCATACCAAAAGAACTCTACCCCTTAATGGGCAAGCCAAGCATAGAGCACGGCATTGACTGTCTTAAAATAGGGGGCATAAAAAAAGTGTTCGTCATCGTTGGCCACCAAAAAGGAGCGATAATGGACTACCTTGGAAACGGGGAGCCTTACGACACCAACATTTCTTACCTTTACCAAATGAAACCAAAAGGTCTGGGACACGCAATACTGCAAGCAAAAGACTGGATTAAAAAACCTTTCATCACACTCCTGGGAGACTCCTTCATAGAGCCAAAACACAAAATAATGGACTTAATAAAAAAACATGAGGAAAAAAAACCCATCGCAACCCTTCTCGTCCAAAAAATTGAAGACCCCGCGAGCTACGGAGTCGTAAAATTTGATTCTGATGGAAAAATCACTAAACTCATAGAAAAACCAGACCCGGAAGAAGCCAAAGAATACTTGAGTGACGGGAGTTATTACTCTATTTGTGGAGTGTACGTTTTCGACCCGAAAATCTTCGAGTACATAGAAAAAACTAGGCCCGGAAAAAGAGGAGAGATATGGATAACTGACAGCATTGCTAACGCAGTTAAAAACGGTGAAACGGCTTACGCAGTCCAACTGGACGGAGATTACATGGATATAGGAAAATGGAAAACCGTGTTCGAAGCGAAAAGAAAAATGATGGAGAAAAAAAGTTTCGAAGAATTCGTAGCTGACAGGGAAGCCATGGTAAAAAAATGGGATTGAAAACAGTTCTTTTAACCGGGTGCTCAGGATTCATAGGCTCAAACCTAACTGACTTCCTGCTCAAAAAAGGTTATAGAGTCATTGGAGTGGACAACCTTTGCAGCGGCAGACAAAAAAACATTGAACACTTAAAGAGCAACCCAAATTTTTTGTTCATAAACGCGGACATAACCAAAAAAATCGGTGTTGACGAAAAACTGGACTTCATTCTTCACTTCGCGAGCAGGGCCTCGCCGCCAGACTATCAAGAATTCCCCATCGAAACACTTATGGCAAACAGTTTCGGAACCCTTAACCTCTTAGAACTCGCCAAAAAAAACGGGGCAGTACTTGTTTTCGCGAGCACGAGCGAAACTTACGGTGACGCGAAAGTCCTGCCCACCCCTGAAACTTATTGGGGTTTCGTCAACCCACTCGGGCCGCGCTCATGCTATGACGAGTCAAAACGCTTCGGCGAAGCATTATGCATGGCTTACCGCAGGCAACACAAAGTAGAAGTCAGAATAATCAGGATTTTCAACACTTACGGTCCAAGAATGAAGCCAGGTGACGGAAGAGTCGTGACTAACTTCATCACCCAAGCACTCAACAACCAACCCTTAACCATTTTTGGCGACGGAGAGCAAACCCGTAGTTTCTGTTACGTGAACGACCTCATCGAAGGAGTGCACAAAGTCATGAACACCCCAAACATTTCAGGAGAAGTTTTCAACCTGGGCAATCCTGCAGAAAAAACCATGAAAGAACTTGCAGAAAAAATTCAAGAACTCGTCGGAAAAACTGGCATGGTTTACAAAGAACTGCCTATCGACGACCCGCAACGCCGCTTACCAGACATAAACAAAGCCAAAAGCGTGCTGGGTTGGGAGCCAAAAACCAGTTTGGACGAAGGACTACAAAAAACCATTGAGTACCTAAAACAATACATAAAAAAATAAGAAAAAACAATTAATTAAGACAATGTTTGGTTTTTTGAAAAGAAAAGTTCCGAAGATTAGTGTTATCATCGCTACAAAAAACGAGGAAAAAGACGTTCCTTTCTTGTTAAAATCTTTGCGAGACCAGACGCTGGATAAGCATGAGTTTGAAGTCATCTTCGTTGACGGCAGGAGCACTGACAGAACCCAAAAAATCATCAAGAACTACAAGCATCCTCACTGGAAGCTAATCATCGAAGATGAGCCGAAGAGTCCTGCCCGCGCGCGAAACCTTGCCGTAAAAAAAGCTGGGGCGCCAATACTTCGTTTCCTGGACGGCGACAACATCCTATCAAGAAACGAGTTAGCACTAATCCTGAAAAGGTTTGAAGATTTTGACATTGACGCGCTGTGCACGAACACCATTGCTTTCGAACCCAACCTTATCGGTGAATTGTACGAAGTGGAGAGACGGATTTGGTTCAACCCTCGGAAAGCCATGCCTAACGCTTACAAGAAACAGGTTTACGAAGCGCTCAACGGTTTTGACGAGGACATGGGTTTCGGCGAGGACAGAGATATCGCCCGCCGTTTTGACGAGCACGGCTTCAGGAAAAAATATTTTCCAGAAATCGTTGTTTACCATCGCGAGCCACAAGACCTTGAATCAGTTAAGAACCAGTTGTTATGGTATGGCCGCACCCTACCAGCTTATTGGCGGAAAAATAAGGCTCGGGGCACGCTACTGCTCGGCGCCATCGCGTTCAGAGCGTTCTATCCTTTAACCCTGTTATCCTATTTTTTAAACCCCTTTTGGTTCGCGTTATCCTGTGGACTGGTCGCGTTCATAATCCCTTATCAAATGATTAGGGCTTTGTTCAAAACCCGCAAAATAAAAACCGTACTGATCTACCCTTTTTACAAAACGTTCAGGAACCTGCTGGTCTTCTCAGGAATAATTCAAAGACTTAAAAGAAAAATTTTTAGTGTTTAAACCGCTGGAGGCGCTGGCGGTTTCGTTACAGGCGGGCTTCCCGGAGGCGGTGACTGCGCTGTTCGGAATTGCTCTTTAGGAGGCTGGTAAACGGTTTTAACATCCTGCACGCGAGAACGAGCGTTGTCAATAGCTCCTGAGACTCCTGCTCGCCTCCTATCATACGCTATCCTAACCCCTGTAAGCCTACCACGATAAAGGTCAGCGCCTTTATCCGCTGTGTCCCCAAACGCTTCAAGCCCCTGTTTCCCGTTAGTGATGATATCTGCAATATTATTTTCTAAAGTGGAATCAACAAAAGTTCTAACTTGCGAACATATTTGTTCTGCCATGCCTATAATCCCCATTAATCCAATAACTTTTCCAGGAACCCCGTCTTTCACTCCTGAAGGCGTGTTCACGAAACCAGCATCTATTGCCCTTTTAATGAGGTCATAATTCTTCTCTTGATTCTTCTTTTCGTCTTTTAGGTAACGGTCAGTTCCATAAAACTCTGCTTTCTCAATTATTGACTCGCCGGGTTTCACGCTCTTATCTCTTTTCTTTCCTTTTATCATATCATCCGCTCCAACCCCATAATATCTTTGAACGTTTTTTCGGAGTTTCTTCAAGTCCACTCGCCCACCTCTTTTAGTCATAGCTCCAGTTCTTGTCATCCCTTGAAACTTCTTTTCCATGTTGTAAATATAATTCAGAACATCCTTCGCTCTTTTCTTAAAATTCTTAACATCATCCTTAACATAATCTTTCGTGAAGTCAAAGATTTTACCGCACATCTTTTTCTCGTGGTCAATCTCTTTTTTCCACAGTTTCTTCAACTCTTTTGTAGCAACCATACCAACCCCTTCTTGGCTGGTCCCGAAAGTACCGTGCGTCGGAGAAATGGCTTCGCCAGTCAACCTCCTTCCCGCGAGAGAACTTGGCTGATAAGAACCGTTCGTCATGAATAAGAATAAACGCTCTATGTTCTTATAAGTTTTTCTAGAACACCTTTTTTTACTCGCTTTCCTCTGATTTTTTCAGTGCTCTAAAAAAGAATGTGTGCCGTATAATTCAAATCTGCTGTCTAAACCAAATATTTAAAAAAGTTCCAACACCTAACACGTCTATGCGAATAATGCAAGTCTGCTTGAGTTATCACCCCGAGCTTGGAGGGGTTGAAAAACACGTTGCCCTAATCTCAAAAGAATTCTCAAAAAAACATGATGTTCGAATTCTTTGCACTACAAAAACTCCCGCGGGCTTCGAAAAACCAGGTCTTAGCAAAGAAGGAAAAATAACCATTGAACGAGTCCCGTATAAAGGGTTGGGCTACACGCCAGAAATGATTCAAAAAATAAAGGACTTCAAAGCAGACATTGTCCACGCACAAAACTACTCAACTTTCCAACCCTTCATCGTTTCAAAAAGCGTTGACAAATACGTGTTCACCACCCACTTTCACGAAAAAGGGAAAAAAAACTTGTTCACAAGAAAAATGTTTGACCTGTTATTCGGCCAACCAGCAATCAAAAAAGCCTCTCAAGTGATAACTTCCTCGGATTACGAAAAAAAAATCCTCAAAAAATTTAACAACAACATGACCACCATTCCAAACCCGTTAGAACTAAAAAAGTTTTCAAAAATAAAGAAAAAAACGTGGAACAACCACGTCCTATTCATTGGACGATTGGACGCGTACAAAAACGTTGACACGTTGATTCAAGCAGTGAAAAAACTCAACGGCATACAATTAAGCATCATCGGATCAGGCCCGGACGAGCAAAGACTCAAAAAAATTGGTGGAGGAGACACCAGAATCCGCTTTCTAGGTTTTGTAAGCGAAAAAAAATTGTTAAACACTCTCTCAACAGCGGACATGCTCGTCAACCTGTCAAGCAAAGAATCCTTTGGAATAGTTTTCGCCCAAGCCCTCGCGTCAGGAACCCCCTGCATAGCACTTGACAGAGGAGCAACACCCACAGTCTTCGGAAAATCCCTACTCTACTCAGAAAACAATGTGGAAGATGTTTCTCAAAAAATTCAAATGCTAATACAAGACCCTCAACTCAAAAATCGCTTGATCAAAAACGGAACAAAAATAGTGAATGAATTCAGCCCACAAAAAGTTGCTAAAAAAACGTTAGAGGTGTACAAAAAAGTATGAGGTTCAGCATAATAATACCAGCTCACAACGAAGAAACAGACCTTCCTGACTGCCTAGACTCATGCCTAAAACAATCATTCAAAGATTATGAAGTGATCGTGGTGAACGACGGGTCCAAAGACGGGACGCAAAAAATCGTTGAAAACCGCCAAAAAAAACACGAAACCCTAAAACTCGTCAACTTCAAGCAAGGACACAGCGCAGCGTTCGCCAGAACCCAAGGCGTCAAAAAAGCCAAAGGAGAAGTGCTCGTGTTCGTGGACGCGGACCAGATAGCTCCAAAAAATTGCTTAAAAAAAATTGACCAAAACCTAAAAAAATACGGTGCTGACGCCGTGACGTGGAACGTTTACGGTTACAAACCAAAAACCATCATTGCTAAAGCTCTTGACCTCAGAAACAGGGTTTACTCCAAAAAATACGAAAAAACGGTTGTTAATGAAACACCCGCATTCATTTTCTGCATAAAAAAAGAAGTGTTCAAAAAACTGGGCGGCTACCCGAAAAACATTTTCTACTTTGAAGACGGCCTGCTAACACAAAACTTCCTGAACAAAGGATACAAACTTGTCCACGACCCATCAATAGTGCTTTACCACAAAGACCCTGACACCCTGCAACTCTACCTAAAACAAGCAAACTGGTTTGGCAAAGGAATAAAAACTTTACTGAAAACCGGTCGCAAAAAAATGGCTGCAAAACTATTATTGATAAACGGGTTAAGAGGAGGACTATTATTAGCAACCCCGTTAATAATCCTCCCAGTTTTTAGACTGCCACTACTATTAGCGCTGACAGCGTACTTCTCGTACAGCACTTACAAGTTCTACCTGGACTTCAAACACATCAAAGAAACTTTATCCTACACTTGCATAGTGTTCTTGCGCTCCCTCCTATCAATAATCTCCTTCCTGAAAACAAAATGAACACAGTGATAATAACAGCTTTTAAAGAAGAGAAAACCATTGGCCGCGCAATCAAAGCAATACTCAGCCAAATAGAAAAAAACGACGAGCTAATCGTGGTAGCACCGGACGAACCGACCATCCAACAAGCAAAAAAATTTGAGCGCGTCAAAATAGTGAACGACCCTGGCAAAGGCAAACCCCACGCCCTGAACCTTTCTTTCAAAAAAGCCAAAGGAAACATAATCATCCTAACTGACGGGGACGTGATCATCCAGAAAAACTCTATCCCAAAACTGCTCAAACACTTCAAGAACTCGAAAGTCGGGGCGGCGAGCTCAAGAGTGGTTTGCGAAAACCCTAAAAACGATATGTTGGGATGGTGGGCCAACTTTCTAAGCGAAGCAGGCGCTCACGAGAACAAAAAAAGATTGTCAAAAAAAGGTTTTCTCATATGCTCTGGCGAGTTCTACGCCATCCGCAACGTCATAAAAAAGATTCCAGAACAAAGTCTGGCTGACGACGCAGTCATATCTCACATGATACGAGAAAAAGGCTATAAAATCGTTTACGAACCGGACGCTTGGGTCAAAGTCAGGTACCCGGACAACTTTAAAGACTGGGTTAAGCAAAAAAGAAGAACCATGGCAGGCTACCACCAAATTCAAAAATGGTTCCCCGGACACAGAACCAGAAGTTTTCTCAAAGAATCCTCTCACTTCACAAAAGGTTTTGGTTACGCGAAAAACTTAAAAGAACTGGTCTGGTACTTTGCACTCATAACCGCGAGAACTTACGCCTGGGCTTTATCCTTCATTGATTTAAACATCAAAAAAAAGGATTTGAAACAAATATGGGAGAAAGCGGAAACAGCAAGAATCAAATAAAGCAGGGCTCCACCCATCATAAACGAGGAATAAAAACTTCACTTAAATCTCGTTGGCGTAAAATGCTTGAGCCAGAACAATTAAATACTAACTGTATTATAAATAATACGTATGTATGAAAAATTAAACATAACTGAGAATCATTTGCAAGTGCTTTCTTTGTTCACAAAAGGGTTTGATAAAGAATATTATATAAGGGAAGTTCAGAAAATTCTAAAAATAAGTCCAAGGACTGCCCAACTTATTTTAAACGATTTGGAGAACAAAATTGTTCTCGAATCATCAACAAAAGGCAAAATCAAAGTATATAAAATCAAAAAAAGTGATATTGCCGAAGATTACTTAATTTTTGTTGAACAATACAAAAAAATAATTTTTTTGGAGAATCATGATTTAATAAGAGAAATTTTGGCTAAGATAACTCCTTTTATAAACGGGATTGGATTCGTGTTTGGCAGTTATGCAAAAGCTCTTGAGAAAGAAGAATCTGACCTTGACATCTTCGTTGTAGGAAGTTATGATAAAAAACGTGTCAAAAAAATTTCGAGTATGTATGGGGTTGAGATAAGTATTAAGAGTTACCCTACGAGTATCTTTGAAGAAAACATTAAGAATGATATTTTGATAAAAGAGGTTTTGAAAGACCACATAATATTTTTGAATGCTGAGGAATTAGTAAAAATGGTGTTGAGAAATGAATAAGATGGATTGGTGCTTACAGCAAAATGATGGAATCAGTCTGGTTGAACCGAATTCGAATCTTGCTGAAGCTTATATAAAAAAAGCAGAAAACTCTCTAAAGTCGATAAGAATTAACAAGATTAAAGAATGGAAGATATCGACTGCGTATTACACCATGTATTTCTCTCTTTACTCTATTCTCATGAAAATCGGGGTGAAATGCGGAATCCACTCTTGTACATTACAATTTGCCAAGAATTACCTAAACGAGTTTTTCAGCGAAAATGAAATCGATTTCTTAGAGGATTCTCTCAAATCAAGAATAGACTCGCAGTACTACGTGAACCGGGCTGTCCCAGATAAGCAGTTCCATAACATGGTTAAAAAAGCCCCTGAACTTTTTGTAAAATGCAAGTCAATCATTTTAAAATTAGATGAAAATAAAATAAACAAAATCAGAAGCAAATTAAATATTATTATTGGGAGAAATCGGTAGCTCTCAGCAATAAAGTTAAAATATATTGGTTGCAAGAATGTGATTTAAATATGATATCTCAAAAAAAGTTGAAAAAACTATTCGAAAAAAACGGTCTCCTCATAGGCATCCTAATCCTCACAGTAGTTGTCAAGCTTTTCTACATCAACACCAATCAAGCGTTATGGTGGGATGAATCCACTTATCTTGTCAAAGCCAAGAACTGGTTGTACGGCACCCCCGACACGGGGTGGTGGGCTGGCAGAACCTTCATATTCCCGTTAATGCTTCTACCTTCGCTGGGCAACGAATTCATGGCCAAGCTCATAGGAATAGGTTTCGCAACAAGCATCGTATTCCTAACCTACGAGATTGGCAAAATCGTTTTTAACAGGGACGTAGCCCTCATCGGCTCATCAATGGTCGCGGTATCGTGGATGTTCAACTTTTACGGCGTCCGCGTTCTCACAGGAATCCCTTCAACAGCGCTCGCCATGCTTGCAGTACTCTTCTTCTTAAAAAAAGATGAGAACAAACACTACCCTTTACTGATGGGTGCGTCAATAGCTCTTGCCACAATCATCAGGTTCGCCGCAATAGTGGTCGCGTTCCCATTACTCCTGCATCAATTACTGAACAAAGAAAGAAAAATCAAAAACTACTCGTGGATCTTATTCGCTCTCGGCTTCTTCATGATGCTTCCCGTGTACGACGTTCTAGTTTACGGCAACCCATTGGAATCAATTCAAGAGTTCTTCGCGTTCAACGTGGCAGGACCTGGAACAGGAGTTGAACCCTTCTGGTACTTCTTCGCAGGCATGCCTCACCTCATGGGAGAATTATTAGAGTTAACCACGATGATCCCGGGATTCGGGTTCCTAGGAAGCCTGCTCGTATCCCCCACTCTTCTACTAACACTACTAGGCCTGGCGGCATCCCTAAAACAAGTCAAAAAGAAAAAAGTGTTTTTCTTCCTGGCAGTGATAGCCACTTTTTTCCTGGCTTTCTCACTCATCCAGCACAAAGAAGACAGGTTCATGATGTACGTACTACCCTACTTCTTCCTGCTAACAGGACTAGGAATAAAACAAATCGGACAACTCTTTGCAGACAAGCAGACCCGAAAAATAGTGGTCATCGCCTGCCTAGCAATAGTATTCTACTCCAACCTAAGCTACGGGCACTCATTGATAACCTCAAAAGGACCTTCTTACGCGCAAGTAAGCCAGGCAGGAGAATGGATTAAACAAAACTCGTTGCCCGGCCAGGTCGTCGTGAGCGCGTCCATCCCTCAAAACACTTTCTACAGTGAAAGAACAACCATCAACTTTCCCGAAACCTTAGAAGAACTAGATAGCTTACTAAAAGACGAACGCGTCAAGTTCGTCGTGGTGAGCGTTTTCGAAACCCACCCAGAATACGCCTACACCCTCAACCTTAGCGTTGCAAAAACGTACACTCAATCATACCAAGACAGAATATCTCCCTTACTCATCATATACAACAATGCGCAATAAATCGCGAAACATGGCTAAAGCCTTAGAATAAGTCATTTTCGAGTCAGGGTCGTGAACCCATTCGACAGGAACCTCTTTCATGCTAAAACCCTTTCCCTTCAACTTCTTAAGCAGTTCAACGTCAAAAGAAAAACCTGTCACTCGCAGAGGAAACACTGATTCTAAAGCACTTCTCTTAAAAGCTTTAAAACCCGACTGCGTGTCGTTCACGTTCAAACCAGTGAACAACCTGACTAAAAAGTTGAAACCTCTGGAAGCGATTAACCTCTTAAAAGGAATGTTTATCCTAGAATTCTTCAAGTACCTTGAACCAATAGCGACGTCACTGGAATCCAGGGCGCCAACAAGTTTCTTAACATATTTGGGAGGCGTGCTCAAGTCAGCATCCAAAAAAACTATTGCCTCGCCGCGAGACGCCTCAAAACCCTTAACAAGAGCTCCTCCTTTACCCAAACGCGTCTTAAACCCCAAAACCTTGACTTTTTTGAAAGACCTTGCTCTTTTAGCAGTATCGTCATTTCCATCACAAATCACTATTACCTCATATTTCTTACAAAATTTTTCTGCAAAGCTAATAATTCGTTTGAGCGTTTTAACAATCCTTTTTTCCTCATTATAAGCGGGGATTAAGAAGCTTATCATCATCAAAACATGAAAACTTTTTAAATTTTAAAAACCTTCTGATAAACATACTAATGAAAAAATCTTCTGACATAAAAAAGTTCCCCATCAAAAGGGTTTTGCTCGGGCTAATCCTATCCGTGATAATTCTCTGGCTAGTGTTCAGCAAAATCGATTTAGGACTTGTTTTAGAAAAAATTTTGACGATAAACCCAATGTATTACGGTTTAGCCTTATTCGCTTTCTTTCTAACATATCCTCTCAGAACCATTAGATGGAAAACCTTGTTATCAGCTCAAGGCTATAAAATCAGGTTTTCACCCTTATTCAAAATTATTTGCTTCACATGGTTTTTTAACAGCATCAGCCCGTCGAAATTCGGTGAAGCGTACCGAATCTGGTCCGCCAAAAAGCTTGACGTGTCCCGTTCAAAAATCATTGCATTAATACTGCTTGAAAGATTCTTCGACTTAGTGATAATAATCATTTTATCCTTTTTCTTCGTCTACTCCGCTAAAATAACGCAACCCCTTATCACCAGCGCCTTAAACACGTCTTTACTATTCGTCATCGCAGGCTCGTTTTTCTTAACCCTAATGCTCTGGAAACCTTCTTTTGCAAAAAAGTTCATGAAATCAGTTTTCTCGCTTCCCCTGCTGTCCAGGTTTTCAGAAAAGTTTGAACACGCGTGGGAAAAATTCCAGCAAGGATTCAGAATATTCAAGAACAAAAAAAAACTTTTTAACATATTCGTTCTTACAGTAACCATTTGGATGCTGGAAATAGTGTCTCTAGCGTTCGTCGTCCAAGCCTTCGGGATAACCCTAAACTTCTACTTCCTAGGATTCCTAGCAATACTCACCGCCCTAATAACCGCGCTGCCACTAACCCCTGGAGGATTAGGAATAGCTGAAGGTGCTTTAATCATGTTGTTCACGTATCAAGGAATATCCGGTGACGTTGGAACAGGCATCTCAATTCTGTTCAGGTTCGCAACCCTGTACGTGACAATACTGGTCGGAGCCTTATTACTGCCAATCATAAACCCTGCAAAAATAGAAAAATAAATTTCTTTTTACCTCACCTTAACAAAATTGTTAACTTCAAAAAAGTTTTTTATCCTGGCTAAAGAAATTCTTAAAGTAAAACCCTTTCTTTTAACCAGATAATAATAAATTACTTTTCACTTTGGGTTCTAAAAAGGATAAACAATAGAATTGCTAGAGAGATTAAAGAAACCCAAGCAAGAATTTTTTCATAAGAATGCCCAAGACTCAATTCTATAACTCCGTCACCGGCAGGAGCATCAAAACTTATGAATCCATAATTGGTTCTTGAAAAAGCGATTGGCTTACCGTCTATCTGCATATTTAATGATGGATGATAAGTTATTGATAATTCACAGTTATCTCCTTTAGTCACGTTATCAAATGATATTCTGGTTATGTCTGGACTTATGTCTTGAATAGAATAATTTCCTCTTGAACCGCACTTAAGCAAACTAGGCTTTGGAACTTTTTCAAAGATCAAATACGTGTTACCAATATTTGTTGCATTAATTTTAATCTGCCTAACTAATTTGAACTCTTGATTGGAAAAGAAAAAATCCACAAACGGTTTGTAAACAGGATTAAGCACAACTGCTTGAATATTTCCTGCATTCACCATGTTATTGAATTCTGATATGTTCATCATATAAGCAACCTTTCCTGCTAGTGAGAAAGGTTTTGCAGAGAAATTAGCTATGTTTGGTTCTATATCACAAAAACTCTCAGTATAACTAATAAAAGGGTTCTGGACTTTCCCTGTGTAAACATCAAATTTTGGGTCAGAGGGCGCGTGATGAAAGTTTATTATGCTAACATTGTTCACAAGCGAAAAATAAGATTCGCAACCATTCAAAGGACCGCCCAAGTAAATGTTGCGGAGTTTTGAAAAAAAACCAAGAGATGGGAAAAGAGCGACCCTTTCATAATCCTTCAAATAAGAATATATTGTGGATATCTCAGATTCCAATTCAGACCCAACATTAAAATCTCTCCACAAAAACATTTTGTCAACCTGCAAAAAAGAATTGCCTATGACTGCTACCAGAATACTCAATGCAAAAATGTATTTCCAATTAGACTTGCAAGCATTGAACGAAGCAACAAGCAATATGGGTAAGAAAAAGTATACAATCTTACTGTCCAAAGGAATAAGAACAGACAAATAAGTTACAATGTCTTCTGGAGCTAAAGTCATGCCAACACTCCATAAAAGATTTGCCAGAACGATAAACCCTATAAAAATCAAAATCGTTCTTAACTCCTTCATCCTCTTATAATTCAAAAAAATGAATCCTAAAACAAATAAAAACAAAATTGTTTGCGCGTTAGCGCTCAATAACGTTAAGTTCAATGACAAGTTTTGAATCTGGCTCCTAAGATTATCCTGAAAAGATGCTTGTAAGGATTTAGCACAATTACGGAGGTAAGGTTCATTAAAAGGCATGTTCATCAAACCAGATTCAAGAAACATTGGAACGAGAACCACTCCGGTCACCAGAAAGAACACGACGAAAACCCCAAAAAGAAATGTTGATCCTTGAATCAACTTTTTGCTTAAGAAAAATCGTGCAATCAAGAATATGAAAACTAATTTTAGAAGCATTATTCCTTGCAGGTTATGAGACATAAAACTAGCCGCTAATAATAACCCCAACAAAATTATTTGTTTTACGCCGAACCTTTTCTTATCCAAAAAAAAGTAAAGAAAAATGAGTGTGAAAACGAATTGAAAACTTCTGTGCATTAAAAAATCTGAGAAAACATCGTGAGGAAAACTTGTTTGTCTCTGAATGACTGCGAAGAACAATAGCGCAACCATAATGCTTAAATTATTTTTAATATATTTTCTGCAAAAAAGAAAAAAGAACATATAGATAAGCCCAACAAGAAATACTTGCATCACTTTAAAGCCAAGAACCGTTCCATAAAAACTTGCCAAACTCGCTGTCAAAGCCCATGGTAGTACGCTACTGTAACGAAAGATAGGGTAGCCCGCGGCCACGTAAGGGTCCCAAAAAGTGAACCCATACCTTTGCAGAAAAAGAACCCTATGCAAGTGAACTCCAAAATCAATGTGTTTTGGAACCGAATTATCAGGTCTAAAACCTTGAACTCTTAAAACAATGAAAAGTCCTAATAAGAATGTTAGTAGTAAAACATGCTTTTTGTTAACTGGCATTTTTATTTTTAACTTCATTTTACCTTAACAAAATTGTTAACTTCAAAAAAGTTTTTTATCCTGGCTAAAGAAATTCTTAAAGTAAAACCCTTTCTTTTAACCAGATGATAACGAGTTACGCCGTCCCGTTTAACCTTCACGGCACCAACCTTTCTCAAAACTTTTTTAACCTTCTTCTTCTCAAAACCAGTTCTTCTGCACAAATCTTTCAAAGACGTCTCCCCATCAAGTAACAAACTCCTTATTCTTTCTTGCATGCCCACTTAATCCCTCCCTTCAAACATTAAATTATTTTACGCCTCTCAACTTCAACTTGAAAAGATTGGATCCCATGTCCAACGAATCTTTTAAAACGTTGACAGTCGTTGACTCACCCTCACGCCACCTAACAGGTACCTCAACTATCTTATACCCCTTCCTGCTAGCCCTTATGAGCAATTCAGTGTCCCAAAACCAGTGCGTGTCCTTCACGTCACACAACATTTTCATCAGAGAATCTTTCTTAAACGCTTTGAAACCGCACTGCATATCGCTGAGCTTTAACCCGAACAAAACGAAAACCAACAAGTTGTAAGCCTTGCTCGCCAACAACCGCGAAAAAGTTCTTTTAGCATCAGACCCCTTACAGTAGCGAGAACCAATCGCTATATCAGCTCCTCCCCGCACTTCATTGATTAATTGTTTGAGAGACGATAACTGCGTTGCTAAATCAACATCCATGTAAACGATAACGTTCCCCCTAGCTTTTTTGAACGCTGCGGACAACGCTTTGCCCCTCCCCAACCGCTCGTCAGAATGCATGAATTTTATTAAACCTTTTCTCTCCAATCTTCTCGCAACCCGATCAGTCCCGTCAGTGCTCCCGTCCTCAGCAACAATTATTTCATAACCTTTTTCTAAAAAACCAGCCAATTTTTTCACTGTTCGTTCAAGATTCCTGGCCTCGTTATGCGCTGGCAGCACGACACTAATCATTATATCAAGGACTATATCCGATATGATTTAAAATATTAACCTTTAATTAATTAAACATGCAACTCGGAAAAAGAAAATTTTTCTTGATAATTTACTTCGTGTTTTACCTAATCCTTTGCAACTTCCTCACAAACCCTTCCTTGAACTGGGATGAAAGCGTTCACGCAGCGGCAGGCGTTTTCTTCGCTGACTACTTCAAAACCGTGCTTTCCGGAGAACTAATCTCGCTTCCAGACTTCTACAACCAATACTCTCAAGTGTACCCCATAAGGTGGGCAGCGCTTTACCACCCCCCTGCCCACGCAATCCTAGAAGGAATCCTGTTCCCTTTTTTTGGGATTAATGAACTGGTCTCCAGGCTCGCGACACAAATCTTTGTCATCGTTGGACTGTACTTTTTCTACTTGCTTCTGAGAAAAAAATTTGGTTATAGAACGTCGCTATTAACAACAATTCTCTTATCGCTTTCCCCCATCTTTTTCAGGTGGGCGAGAGAACCTTTAGTTGACTCATCGCTTGCAGCGATGATGATAGTGTGGTACTACAACTTCTTCCACCAAAAAGGAATCAAAAAAATGTTTCTTGGAACCATCCCCCTGCTCGCAGCGTTCATGTTAAAATACACTTCCATAATCTTCCTATCCGCTTTCATCTTTGCTTACTTCATAATCGAGTGGGCTGTCAAAAAAAGAATTCGTTCTGGAATGATTTTCCGCTTCGCGATTCAATTCACGCTCTGCTTGTTAATCGCTCTTCCTTGGCTTCAATTCTCGCTCATCGACAACGACATGATTCGCCATTACCATTACTACAGTCAGAACCAAGGAATCATAGAAAACGATCCTAACTGGAAGGAACCCGCGGGATGGACGTATTACGTAACAGGCTTTTTCGAGCAGACAAGCGGGCTATTCCTGCTCGGAATTCTTGGTTTATTTCACAAATCGAAAGGCAAACTTTCTCTGCGCTTCAACACTTTCCTGGAAAGGGCGGCGCTATTCATAATAATCGTTTACCTAGTCTCAACTTTCATCGACAACAAAGACCTGAGGTACACGCTACCTGCAGTTCCGTTCCTTTTCATATTGTTCGCCAATTTTCTGGAAAAACTTGACAAGAAATTTTTTAACGCGGTAATAGTTCTAAGCGCTGGCCTGATACTCCTCTCAACCCTTCCTTTGTTCGTTCAGCGGGAAAACGTGAACGTTAAAGAAGTTGTCAGCTTCGCTGAAGACCCTAAAATGGTTTACTACCTGATATGCACTAACAAGGATTGGGGTTGCCCTGACTACGGCACTCACTCTCCCGAACTATTGGAATGGGAGTTCATGAAAAACAAGAAACAATTCAACCCGTTCAAGTTCACTCACTCATATTATTATGCTTATTGGGATCCTAACACTGAACAAAACTACTTTGAGTTATGGACTCGAACCGCCTCCCAGATACCCACTTACATAGTCATAAACAAAGAAGATAGTGTTGTCCTGTCCAGTTTTGGAGGCTTCCTTTCACGCAAAGGGTACAAAAACGAAACATTAACCGACTTCGTGGTTTACAACATGACTACTTGAAAGCCAAGTTTAAAACCATTTTCAAGTATTCGCCCATCACTTTCCCGCTAAGCTTAGAACTTCCCAGTTCCCTGTCTTTGAAAACGAAAGGCACTTCTTTAATCTTGTTCGAACCGCTTCTAAAAACTATTTCCAAAAGAATTTTGTAACCTTGAGGGCTCATGTCATCCTTTATTTTTTTGAAAACACTCTTCTTTAAAGCGAAGAAACCGCTCATAGGATCCTTAACCTTCACCCCTAAAAACACTCGTGATAGTAGTCTAGCTCCTTTACTTATGAAGAGCCTGTAAGCAGGCCATCCTTTAACCCCTCCTCCTTCAACGAACCTAGAGCCGATGACAATGTCTTCCCCTTGACGGATTAACGAAACCATTGTCGGAATAATCGAATAATCATGCGAGAAATCGGCGTCGCACACCACCAAAATTTTTGAACCCGCTTTTTCAAAACCGTCAATGACCGCGCTTGCCAAACCTTTCTTTCCCTTCCTGTGCAATAACTTGACTCGAGAATCCTTTTTCGTCCAAGCCTCCACTAACTCCCAAGTCTTATCCGGGGAATCATCATCCACTACCAACAACTCTCCTCCCAGCTTTTTTTGGTCGAACATTTTAAGAAAATGTTTCACTAATTCGTCAATGTTTTCCTTCTCGTTGAACGTTGGTATTACCACTGTAAAATCTGCCATGAAGTCACCCCTAAAGCGATTAAACCAACCAACAATTCTATGAATATAAGTATTATGGTAACTTGCTTCTCAGTCCACCTGCCAGACCTCATAACCAAATGCGTTAAAGAACCTACCTTTTCCGGCGCTTTTAAAGTCCCGTCCTTTTGTAACTTGCCAAAACACTCTGCCTTAAAACGGGTTCTCAATTTCAAGAAGAACTCCAGAATCCAAGGAGCCAATAAATAAATACTAAATTTTTCAATGTTACCAACTATCGCGACGCTTGCAATGGCTGCGCCAACAGCATAAGTCAAAGTGTCTCCTGGAAAAATTTTAGCAGGGCGCCAGTTGAACTTAAGAAAACCTAACAGGGCTGCAGCGAAACAAAAAGCTATAGCTGCCGCAAGAGTTTGGCCATGCCAATAAGCGTAAACTCCCTGGAATACAAGAACTATCACGCCCATGCCTTGCAACCCGTTAAAACCTTCAAGCATGTTTATCGCGTTAGAAGCCCCGACCACGCCTATCGGAATCAAGATGAAAGTGTAAAGCAACCCGAAATCCACTATTCCAATGAAAGGAATGCTCATGGAAGTGCTTCCAGCGCGGACAGCCATCAACGGGATAACCGCTAACAATGTTAGCAACGGTTTTTGCCACTGTTTTAAACCGCCTTTCCATTTCTTTATCTTTTTTATGTCATCAATAAAACCGATCCAAGACACCATGATTATCGTGCAAACCGGGGCGAAAATGCTCAAAACCTGACCTCCTTCCTGAAAAGTGATTAAGCCAACGTAAACCATGATCCCAGCGAAAAAAGCCCAAACCGCGCCCAAACCCCCTTCCACCACCTTCGCGCTTCCAGCGGGCTTGTGAACGTCACTGTTCTCAAGACCAATTGTTCTCAAGTAAGAAATTGAAGCTTTAGTCAAAATCAAAGAACCGAGCAACGCGATTAGCAGTGACAACAGTAATATCATATTAGTTCAGTATAATTTATCCTATAAATTCTTATATTTGTTACCCCTCCATAAAAAGCGTTAGCGCTCAATGGAACTTGATTGTCATAAACTTTTTCTATTCCTCTAAAATTGTTCAGCAAATAAACCTTTGTGAAAAGCATGTCCCTCAACTCGTCAGGAGCGTAAATCATGGCGTCATCAAACAACACCAGACACCCTGGAACCCCCGTCTCGTCAACAGTCCTGCAAGCCCCGTACTTGCAAACACAGCTTATCGGGAACAAAGCCTGACCAACATAATTATTGATTAACACGACCTGCGGGTCAAGTTTATCCGTCTCGTTATGAGGAATAACTGCTTGAACAATGTAAGTCGAGTCCTTCGCCCACAACTTCCCGTCCCTAACATAATCCTCTCTTATCTGTATGCCCCCGCCAGCGTTGTAAACCAGGACGGCGGACATGTTATCTATAGACGGATTAATCCCTCTATCTCCGTAAAACATTAATCCTGAGAACCAGGACTCTCTTCCACCAATCCTTGATATTTGATAAAACTTAAACACGTCGCTAGATTCTATTAATAAGTACTCTGGGTTGCCGTAATAATCAAGTGTTTCTCTTATCTCACTAATGTTAGTGGACGTGAAAAAGTGGCGAGCAATAATTTCTGGTCCAAAAAAGTTGCCCCCATCAAGAACAGTCGCCCTGTCCCCGCGAGATTGTATCCAGTAACCATAATCCCACCAGTGAACGAACACGTCAGAAGACTTTGTGTTGTCCTGCACCCAATTCATCGCGTCATTCCAGAAATGATTGTATGTTGGGTACGTGTGACTTGCTGAACCGTAAGTCTGATAAGAAAAGAATATAAAAATAGCTCCTAAAACTATTAACGGAACCGCCGTGTACAAAGCGTCTTTGGTTTTCTTATGTATCAAATCACTTAACTTTATCAAAAAGTAAGCGGTAACTATCATCGCCGGCTGGGCTGCCACAAACATCAACCTGATAACCCCTCTGGCTCCTATGACTGTCATCAAAAACCACGAGACAAGGAAAAGAGTTTTCCAAGAAATCTTATCATAATCCGCTTTAGTTCCATTATAAAGAACGAACAATAACAAAGCAACTAAGAAAGCGTATAAAGCGTAAAGATTGAAGTCAGTGAAAAAACTCGTTATCGCGCTGAAATCAGGGTCTGAAGAGAATCGCGAGAAAATAAAAAATATCAGGAAGACTGCAAACATCAATGTCAATAAATTACTTCTTTTCACGTCCTTCACAGTGAAATAAAAAAGCATTATGGCACCGGCAAGCATTAAAGGAAAAGTGAATCCGAAATTGCTCCACCAATCAGTCCTGCCTTGAGGGTCATAAACGTAAGGGGACTGGTTCTCGGAAACGCTCTGCTGGAACGCGTTATAACCCAACGGATACATGAGTCGAGTGTGAATGCTTGAAAGCGCGGAAGCAATCCCTCCCTGCTGGGTTAACGCAAGAACCGTGAAACCGAGCGCGAAAAGCACAAAAAAAGTTATCACGCTCGCAGGCCACTTTTCAGACACCTTCAATCTTTTTACCAATAAATAAACCACTAAGACTCCCAACGTCGCTGCAGGCGCTTGAAAAGCCATGTGCTTGTAAATCTCCAGCCCGCCGAAACGCTTAGTCGCGAAAACAAGTACTGGCAGTTGTGAAATAAACCATAAAACCAGGATTTTAATCCTTCTACTCCCAATCCTCAAGAACAACATTGAGAACAGGTTGTAAACACATATCGAAAACACGGCGAAAATGAACAGGCCCCCAGACAACGCTGCAATACCCGTGAACACTCCTGAAACAACAGCCCAAACCCAATACTTCTTATCAGACCCTAAGGCTCTAACATAAGCGTAAACCATCAGCAAAGAGAACAACGTCACAACAGGCTCTTTATCAGCGAAACCCGCGCTAGTCCTATACAAAAAAGCTGGAAGACATAACAAAAGAGCAAGCGAAGCCAAAGCAATTCGCTTACTTCCCGTCAACTCTTTAGCTATTAAAGCAAACACGAACAAAGCCAAAACGCTAAAGATTGCAGGATAAATCTGAGCAGCCCACAACAAAGCCACTCCAGGATTGAAGAAATTGGCGATAGAATAAATCAATACTATCGCGTAAGAAGGCATGGGCGCTTCAAAACTAGTGTCAAAACCAAAAGGGTAATACCTCATAGTATCATTAAGCGGGATTCCCCCTCTCTCAACCATGTCTTCAGCGTACCTTAAAAAAACGTACGGGTCGCTCGCCAACAACTCTGAACCCAAATTCTTCATGTCAGCAGTTCTTATCACGAACGCTAAGCACAACAACGCGAAAACTCCTGAATAAAACAACAAGTCTTTATTTTTTTTAACCTTGCTCACCAAGTCTGTAAGAGATACCTGATACTCATCATCCATTATGAGGAATAACTATTTATCAAATCCTTAAAAACTTTTACACAAGATTCACACGGGGATCAGAGGAGAAATCGTTACCTCAACTATCGCCGCCAAAATCAGCAGGATGGACGCCGTTAACACTAAATCAAAACACGTGCGCAATATGCCGGAAAACTCTTCGTCCGCCAAAGACCTTCTAATAATCGCTGCACTAATTATTCCTCCCGCAATAGCCGCAAAAAGATAAGCGGCAACCTCGATTATTCCATGCGTCATGAACTTAGCGAAACTCAGCGGCACGACGTGCAAGTACGAATAAAAAGAAGTGCCCGGAACCCAGGAACTGAAGTAATTCCTGATAAGATTGCCAATAGCCACTCCAACAACGCTGGCATTCCATGCAAGAATGTAAATGGCTCCAGCCCCGAAAATAAAAGAGAACAGTATAACGAAAACCAGTACTTTAAAATTGTTCAACAATATCATCTGAAAACCGTACGAACCCGTCACGTAACCCCTTGTGAATTGAGAAGAAATCTCGGAAATCACGCTTATCTGACTGGAAAAAAGCTTGGCGTAAACTTCATGCGAGGACAGGGAAGCCCAAAAAGTCGTGGCCACCAAAGCACCTAAAAACAAGTAAAAAAAGATTAAAAACACTTTAGTATACTTCTTCATCAAAACAATATTCCTTAACATTATCTGCGTTTCAGCGTAAAGCTCCGCGCCTTTCAACAAGTTCACGAGAAAAGGAACAAACATCATTGTCACCAAAAAAATTGCTGGCGTCGACGGGTCTCCAGGAAAAACGGTTAAAGCAATTATGAACGCCAAGTTCATGTAAACAAAAGCGAAAAAGAAAGTGTACACTGGCCTGTTCTTAGCAAGCCTCGCAGTTATCAACGACTCCAAAACCATATAACAAAAAAAAATGGTTGTGCACTGATTTAAACGTTTGTGAAAGACTTAAAAAAAAGCTTTGATTCTCGTAACAGCATGGGCGTAAACCTAAAAGACATTATTTCAAGAGAGGAAACAAGTTTTGAAGAACTCACGGGAAAAAAAGTCGGTGTCGACGCTTTCAACATAATATACCAGTTCTTAAGCATCATAAGACAAGCTGACGGCACCCCCCTAAAAAACAGCAAAGGAAGGATTACTTCTCATTTATCAGGACTTTTTTATCGAACGCTAAAACTTTTAGAAAACAACGTAAAACCCTGCTTCGTTTTTGACGGAAAACCACCAGAGTTCAAAGCCGTTGCAGAAGAAAGAGCTAAAAGAAAAAAGCTGGCTATGGAAAAACTCGCTGAAGCAAGGAAAAAAGGGGATGAGGCTCTAATGATGCGGTACGCTCAGCAAACCTCCAAGCTCACCGAAGAAATGGTCGAAGAATCCAAACAGTTACTAACCGCCCTAGGAGTCCCCTGCATTCAAGCGCTCAGCGAAGGAGAAGCCCAGTGCGCGAGCATGGTATTAGACGGCACGGTATGGGCAGTGGTCTCACAGGACTACGACTCCTTACTATTCGGGGCTGAAAGACTCATCCGAAACCTCAACATAACTGGCCGCAGAAAAGTTCCCGGCAAACCCGTTTACTACACTATCAAACCTGAAATAATATTTTTAAGCCAAGCCCTAAAAGAAACAGGGCTCACCCGGGAGCAATTAATAACTCTTGGAATCCTCGTCGGAACCGATTACAACCCAAAAGGAATTAAAGGAATCGGGCCAAAAACAGGCCTAAAACTGGTCAAACAAAAATCTTGGGAGCAAATATTCAAAGAAGTTAACTGGAATTTCAAGATTAAACCAGAAGAGATAAGAGACTTCTTCCTAAAACCCACGACCCAAAAAGTCACGCCAAAATGGGGTGAACCAGACCCTGAAGCCATAAAAAAAATACTGTGCGACGAGCACGAATTCTCCGAAAACAGGATTGACAACGCGTTCAAAAACTTGAACAAATCCCTTCAAGAAAAAGAGCAAAAAAACCTGAAAAAATGGTTCTAAAAAAAAAGAACTGTTTTTTATTCTTCTTTTTTATCAAACCGTTTGAAAAAATCTTTTGCAGGCCCCTCTTTGAGAGCCCAGCCGAAACCAATTCCTATTGCCAAAGCCAAACCCAAAGATAATCCTCCAACAACCAGTTTAAACGCGTCCGTCAATATTTCTACGTTAGTGAAACCAAATTTTGGCAGTGCAAGAACAACTCCAACATACGCGACAAAACCGTAAATAACGTTCCCAATCCAACCACTGAAAATCGCGCCGGACTCGTTAATCCTGTCCTTAAACCAATTGCCGATTATGAGGGCCACTGCTATCGTAATCACTCCAATAGACCATTGGGGTATCAGCACAAGTATTGAACCAAAAAAAGTGGATATTGCAAGAAAATTTATTTGAAACGCGGCTTCCTGCAAGAAAAGCAAAAACACGTACCATTTGATTACTGAAGCCACTAAGGACTCCATGGAAACGTTAAACAAAGCCTTTGTTATGTTCCTGTCTTTAAGCCATTTGTCCAGCTTAACGCCACGCAAAGTCTTGGACACAATCCTCTCAATGATGGATGCGACCACCCACCCAATAAATATTATCAAGGCGGAAGAAATTATGAGGGGCACTGCTTGCACAGTGATTCCAATAAGCCAGTCCCCAACCTGACTCAACGGACCAGTTATCTCTTCTCCAACCATGCAATAATATCAGGGTCAACGAACTAATAAGGCTTACGGACAACCTTTTTCCGAGCTCTTAAAAAGAGAGCATGGAAAAATCTTTAAAACATTTCAGAACAAAGAAAAGAGCATGGTAACCTTTGAATACCCAGATGGCGCGAAGATAAAAGTTGAGATAGAGGGTTCTTTGCTAAAAGTCCTCGTGAAATCCGGGGAAAACCCTGAAGAAATCATAGTGAAAAAGGATGGGAAAATGATTGCGGAGGATTACGAGCTCAAAAAAGAAGATGTTGTTCAAATAATAAAAGTGGGTTCTAAAGGATGAAATGCGATTTTTGCAGGGAAACAAGCGTTATTCACGTCAGACATACTGATAAGTGGTTCTGCGAAGAACACTTGGTTGCCAGCGTTGAAAAAAAGGTTTTGGAAACAGTTCAGAAAACTTTCATGATAAACAGGAATGATAAGGTTTTAGTCGCTGCCTCAGGAGGAAAGGACTCCACCAACCTCTTGCACATTCTTCACAAAAACTTTCCCAAAGTCGAAGCCCTATTCATTGATGAAGGCATTAAAAATTATCGTGAACGCTCCAAATCATTCCTAAAAAAATTCTGCAAAAAACACAAGATAACCTTGCACACATCTTCTTTCAAAGAAGAGTTCGGCACGACAACCGACCAAATAGTTAAACTTGACAGCACGAAAACCTCTCCGTGCTCCAAATGCGGCGTGCTAAGAAGATATTTAATCAACAAGAAAGCGTTAGAGCTCGGAGCTGACAAGCTCGTCACTGGGCACAACTTAGACGACACTTGCCAAGACATTTTAATGAACATTTTCCAGTTCAACATGGAAAAACTGGCTAGAACCAAGTCAATTAGCCCGAGCTTTGTTCAAAGAATCAAACCTTTCCGCAGGGTCAGCGAAAGAGAATCCATGGCTTACTCAATAATCAAAGGATTTGAATCAAATGAAGGGGCGTGCCCTTACGTTTCAGAATCTTTCAGAAGCCTTATAAGAGAAGAATTGAACGACTTGGAATTCAAGTTCCATGGCTCAAAGGTCAACCTGCAAATGATTTTTGACAGGTTAGTCCCGAACCTGGAAAAAAAGGTTATGAAGAATCGTTTAAACAAATGCGAAAACTGTGGAGGACCAACTTCAAGAAAGGTTTGCAAGACCTGCCAAATCCTCGAACAACTAAAATGAATAATGTTAAAGCAAAAAAACTTTTGAAAAACAATAAAGTGGTGGCTGAACTGGAAACCAGTCAAAGAGCTCACTTCAAAGTGGTGTCCAATGATGAGCACTCAGTCATTTTCTCAAAAAACAAAGGGTGGTCGTGTTCCTGCAGGCATTTCTCCATTAAAAGAACTCCTTGCTCGCACATCATCGCCTCCCAAGAATTTTTAAAAAGAAGAAGGGGAAAAAAAAGTTAAATGAAAAAACTAGCTGACAAAGAGAGAAAAAGGGTTCGTGAAGCGCTGAAAGATCTTACTATCTTGGACAAGAAAGCTGGTGTCGTCATGGAGCTCGTCGACTCGTACTCCAAAGACGCGGAACACTTTTACGGTCAAAAAAAGTTTTTGGAAGCTTTCGAACTGTTCGTCTACGTTTTCGGACTCCTCGACGCTCTTGCCCGATTAAAACTCATAGACCCCGGAAAGTCAATCAAGAATTACAAAGTGGAACAAGATTAACTTAAACGATTGTCAAGAAGTTTCTGAACTTTCTCACATATCTTACGAAACTCTTTAGAATTATGGTCTATTAACCCCACTGAATTAGGTTTTTTTGTTTTAAGCTTGTTCATATCCTTTGAAATCTCTTTTAAAATCTCGATTTGCAATTCTGACAATTCTATTTGAACTCTGGTAATCCTTTCATTTCTTTTCTTCCATTCAGCATCTTTTCTTGGGTGCAAAGCAGATATTTTCCAGTTTAAAACAGGATCGTTAAATTGAACCTCTCTTTCAAAATATAAGTCAAAGCCACTTTCTTGCAAAGCTAATGAAGCGTTCGCTTTTGTTCTTGCATCAGATATAATCCGTATTACCGATCTGGTTGATAAAAACGCGGAAGCCAATTCAGGATTAGTAAACCCGGAATTCTTTATCATTTCATTACACTTTTCTGGCGCGAAAAAACCGACTTTCATTCCATCAAAAAGTTTGAAAACAATCACCACCCATTGCTTAAGTTCTTTGTAAGATTTTCCAAAAACCATTATTCAAAATTAATGGAGAGGGTGAGTTAAATGTTTTACGCTGGGGGAGAGATTCGAACTCTCGCGGGATTGCTCCCACAGACTTAGCAGGCCTGCGCGTTAAACCGCTCCGCCACCCCAGCAATGAAGATTAAAAAGTTGTAAATGTTTTATAAACGTTCCCACAGGAAAAAGCCTGCAACAAGTAAGAGTAAAACTAAGAAGAACGCGTTCAAACCCGGCAACAAACTATAATGAAACCCTGACTGCTGAAACCTCACGCTAACATCCGCTGTCAATTCGGTTGAAGTGTTATCATACGGGAAATCTTTGTTCGCTAAGAAGAAAGTGGTCGAATACTCTCCAATGGATACTGGCAGGACGTCAACATACCCCACGTACTCCTGGTCCCCACCAACAGTCAAGTTCTTATAAGATGCCAAGTTATCGCTGAAAAGCATTGGCAGTGCTGCTGAAGTCAACTGCAAGTTATAACTCATTGGCTCCGAGGAAGGATTATCTATAACGTACATGTAAGCTCTTTGACCCTCCCTGCCCAAATCAAACGCTTGCGTTATTGGAGAAAGGGTCAAAACCGTTTTAGATATTGCTATTACATCAATGAAGGATAAAGTGAATCCTCTGACCATATTGCTATCAGTCACCTCAATTCTCAAATGTTTTGAGCCCTGAATGTCTGGTGTGTAAGAAGAATAAAAGTTTCCGCTAGGCGTGATTGTCTCAGTTTTCTTAACCTCTCCAGAAGTAGGAGTGGTTATCTCAATGCTCAGGTTGGAGTAATCCCCATAAGTCTCTCCACTGCAATAACTTACTTGTCCTATCACTGGCTGGTTCGTGCCAAGAAGAACGCTAGAATCATAATCGAATAAAGCGTCAATCGCGTCAACGTAAAAGTTAAGGGAGCGAGAACTATTCCTGGAAGCATTCGTTCCCTGCACATACATTTGAGAACTCATTTGATGACAACCCGATAACTCAGGGTCAAGTGTTTGGTTGCACCTCCACTTCTTAAGACTAGTGTTCATGCAAGAACCACTGAATTCCGTGTAAACCTCTCCAGTATCAGTGTTAGTTATGTTCCATCCCACGAAATCTATGTTCTCGTGACCAGAAGGGTCAAAAGCCTCTAAGAAAAAAGTGATTGTTCCTTTAGTTTTATCTATAAAGTTTCCTTCAAAAATTCCTATGTCCTCATCATCTTCTGGTTGCCTGTACACCAACGCTCTAGTGTTAAGAGAGCAGTTGAAATAGAAAGTTCCGTTAAAAGTGTTGTTAACCATTGCAGTGTCTCCCACCCAAATCGTGTAATTGTTCTCGTAGCAAAGATTTGGCCAAAAAGTGTAATCATAACGACTGCTAGTGCTGTTCCACGTGAGTTGAGCGTTCTTCGCGTACACGTCAACCTCCTCATTTCTCGTCACGTTCAACAAGATTGTGCAAGTCCCGCTATCATAACAACTCGTTGTAGAACCATATTCTTCATCCCTAACCGGATCTGCGTAAATAGTTTGTTCCGTAACATTTACGGGGTCGAGGACTGAGCCATGAGTTGCCGTGTAATTATACAAATAAAATTGTGGAAGCATATTACTCCAAGCGTTTCCAGACTGGTTGACACCCACTTTATTATCCCAAGATGTTCCGCCCGTGTTTGTGTCCCCAAAGTACGATAGCAAACCATAAGTTCCGACAGGCAATGTTTCGTTGAAAACGTAATCATACGTCATTTGAAGGGTTTGTGCAGGAGTTAATAAACCAATATACGAATCGGAATCATTCAGCTTGCTAGCCGCTGTTTCCGGAGAACCCAGGGGTTCAAGATTATCCTCTCCATAATAAATTTCGGTGAAACCCCAAAGACTTGACAAGTTTATGTTTCCAGTATTATTCACGTTAACTGTTACTGTCAAATCGTCTGAGGAATGGCTCAATATTGAATCACTGAGTGATACTGAATAAACTGTTCCGTTCACGATAATGGATGTAGAGGATGAAGTGCCGTTACCATAATACTCAACGAATGTTGTGAAAGTGTTCACGCCGGGTTTAAGAGGTGTATCCGTGATTATAGTTTTGTTCACGCCGCTAGCGTCCGTTGTGAAAAGGTACTTGTGCTCTCCACTATCAGCATCCATTAATGTATAATTTCCGCAATCAGTGCAAGAAACAAGTGTTCCAGTGTTCTGATACGACGCAGTGGTGTTCACGTGAAGTTCGTCTGGTTTTCCCCAGAAATCATTGGTGAAAACTATTGGCTCATAAAACTTGAACTCTTTCGTTGTGTTTTCATCGTTCTTAATATCATCCGTGTTCTGAACTTCATCCAACAACACTGTCAAATTGTAATTTCCTGGCTTGGTCAGGTTTACGCTTGTCATAGTACAAGTGAAGTTTCCTGTCCCGTCAGTGTTTCCAGAGCACGAATATTCATTGTCTAACAGCCAAGAAGTGTTGATGACTTTCACTGTTACACTAATCCCTGTTTCGTCAGCATTAGTCCTGTCATTAACTAAATGGCCTTGCACCACAATGTCTTGCCCGTAATCCAAGTGAGCTTCAGGGTAGTGACCTGTTGGAGTGAAATTCAAATAATCCACTGTTAGCGACTCTTGATACCAATTAGCGACAGTGCTGGTGTTGCTCAAGCCATTGTTGTCCGTAACGTTGATGTAATACTGTCCCTGCCCGAGGTCGGTGAAGTTATGTGAATAACTGCAAGAGCCATCAGTGCAACTCATCTCATAAGCAGAGTAATCTCCTGTAACGTAAGCCCAAACCTCTGTTTTCGCTATGTCCTCATCATCCGATGAAACTGTTGCAGTGAATGTCACTTCCTCGTTAATGTACACAGGGTCTGGACTCATGGAATGCGTGTCAACTTTTGGAGAATAATTGCACGCCCCGCCAGAGCAACTGCCCGTCTGGTATCCCTGCCGTACAGCGTCAGCAGCGCATTCAGTATTATCACAAGTGCAACCAGTTGTTGCCTGGCACAAAAATCCTTTTTGCATCGAACAACTAGTTACTTGGCAGCCCGACGCACTACAATCATCAGACCTGTCTGCAGGAGTGTTTGAACCCGTCTCATAATAGCATGACGTTCCGGAGTCTGCACAGTTACTTGTGCAGTAAGAATTGTTAACCCAGCTTCCCGCTTGGTTTTGGTGTCTCGGGTTCGGGCAACCCGTTTCAGTGAAATCCCATCCCGTAGCAGTGCACGAGTCCCCTGACTGGTGGAAACACTGGTCAGCGCTCAAATCAAAACAATAATCGCTCGATCCTGTCTGCGAACTGTAGTCACAGTCACCCCAAACAACTGTTCCTGACACAGTGTTATCAGGGGATGTGCAAGAATGACAACAATAATTGCCAGATACTGCTTCTATAGCGATTTCGTCGCAAATACTGTTGGCTCCGCATCCTGACTCACATAATGCTTCGCTATCAACGTGAGTCGCAAAAGTGCAAACACGACAAGAAGTGCTGCTTTCATCGCACCTCTGGTCACCAGGACTCCACGTCGCGTCGCTAACGTCATCGCATTTTAAACCGTTCGAGCTCGCGCCGCAAACTGTTGCCTCGTTTCCGCACACATCAGGGTTGTCGAGTTCCGTGCTATTGGTCGAATAAGTCGTGCAGCAATTCCAAGTCGTGCCTGTTTGCTGGAAGCAAACCCCATCATAAGCCACGTTTCCTCCACTGTTACCAAGACTGTCGCAAGAGTTAGCCAAGTAATTGTACGACGCGCTCACGTAGCAGTCCGTCGCGTTATAAGTCCCAGTGCTCGCCACGTCTGAAGCATCTGTATCACAAGTCCATGTCGACCCATCATCGTTGGTGGCGCAAGCCCCGGTTTGGCTGAAATCACCAGAAGTAACAGTATTATCGCACTGGTAACCATCCTCTGATAAAGTGCAAGAATAATAACAAGCACTTCCAGACCCAGCAGGGCATGCGATTGTTCCAGAAGTTCTGCACACACTTTCAGCACCCATACCATTCTGCGAAAAGCCTCCCGATCCAACTGAACCACTCATACAACGATAACCATCAGTAGCATTAGACCCACTACTCCGATAATAAGTACCATCCCAAAAAACACCACTGGTAACACAATCCCAAGTTGACCCGTCATCAGTCGTCACGCAAATTCCATCCCACGAATCCGCGTCAGCATCGGTCACACATTTTTTACCATTATAAGTTACTGTACATCCGCAAACCGCGTCATCAAACAAATCATTATCATCAGCGTCCACGTAATCAACAGTACACTTCGTGGAACCAGCACAACGTCCTTCACTCGCGTAAACCCCGCTGGTCAGCGCGCTATCATACTTGTCCCCGTTATACGTGGCAGAGCAGGCAGCGCAAACGTCAGCGTTCCCATTCCTATCACTATCTATTACATTATTACTGGTGCAACAATTGGTCGTGCCACCATAACATACACCTGTTTGCACCCAATCTCCCAAGGTTATGGAATCATCGCACACATAATTGGCGGTGCAGTCAGCGTAATACGTGCTTCCTGATTTAGCAACTACTCCTGCGTTATCACAAGTCGTTCCGTCCAAGCACAGCCCGTCCTGCTCAAAAGCGTTACCGCCCACATCAGCGTCACACGCATAACCCGCCGAACACGCGCTACTACACTTAGCATCAGTCACATCCCCCGAACATGACTCATCAACACCACAATTACAAGACACCAAACCAGTCACGCAACCACTATCAACACAAACCCCTTCAGCACCATAATTCCCCCCCGAAACAATAGAAGCATCACAAGTCTTACTCTCCAAACCCGCGCACTCAGAATCATAATACACGCTCGTATAAACCACGTGACCAGACACGTCACAATCAAAAGAATTCCCATCCACGCTAGCACAAATCCCCGTCTGACCGAAATCCCCAGACGTTACTGTAGAATCACACATGTTCCCGTCAGAACTAGCCGAACAAGACGAGCAAGCACTTCCCTTCCCGTTAGGACAAACCACATCAGAGGTAGTGCAAGAACTAGCAGAACTCATACCGTTCTGCGAAAAGCCTCCAGAACCCACTGAACCACTCATACAACGATAACCATCAGTAGCGCTAGAACCAGCAGTTCTATAATCCGATCCATCATAAAAAACACCTGAAGTATCACAAGTCCAGGCGGCACCAGTATACGCGCATACACCATCCCAAGTTCTGTCAACGTTGCTGTCACATCTCTTGCCATCGTGGGTGGAAGAGCATCCACAGTCGTTGTCATCAAAATTTCCATCATTGTCCCCGTCAACGTACGTCGTGGTGCAACAACTCCCTGAACCATAACAAACTCCATTCGCGTTAAAATTCCCGTTAGTGTAAGTCGTATCACATATATCTCCGTATAGAGGTGTACCCGTTGGATATTCGCAGCCGTAAATATACCTGTTAAGTCCGCTATTATAAGAAGCCATTGCAGCGTAACACAAGTAATTACTTTGCGCAGCCACGAACATGCAAACTTTGTCTTGAGTGAACGTTCCACCTGTTACGGTTCCGTCGCACGCGAACCCGTCATGGTAAGCGTCGCAACCACAATTGTAAGTGCTCGTATCAGTGTCTTTTATTAGGTTTGAATTGCAACAAGTCCCTTCGTTCCCGTCACAAACATAATTTGTGTTGCACGTTTGGCCCGCTGCCGTGGAAGCCTCTGTAAAAATGCTTCCAGTGCAGTAATAATCTGTCGCCCCGTCAATGAAACGGCAAGCTGTTCCTGAAGCGCAGTTAACAACTACGCCGTTGTCGCATCCTTTTGTCGAGCTTCCAGTGAAAAGCCAGTCATCTGCAGAATTCGAGCAACACTTCGTGCCAGTGGCATCCCAACAAGTTGTGTCAGCGGGGTTATTGCTACATTCACAACCACACCCGCTTGTTGAATCATCTCCTCTTTGGAGAGTACAACTCCCTTCAGGGAACCAGCCAAAAGCTCCTATGCCAGGAGTCTGGGTGGCGCATTGACCGTCAGCTATGCATTCAGTGTAACAGGGTGAAGTGTAATTAGCAACACAATTATTTGAGTTACAGTCCCCATCAACCGTGCAAGGCCCGTACTCTGCTGAAGCAGCCAAAACGATTTGGGGATCACTGAAAAACACTGTGTAAACCGTAAAAAAAGATATTATCAGAGCGTAAAAAAAAAGTCTTGAAAACGCTTTCTTTCCAACAGGATTTTCAAGAAGCAAAAAATTGATTGCAAGAACCGCTGACCAAAACACGCAGAGCAATGAAACCACGTTTCTTTTTAAGAACGCTTTACTGGAGAAACCTGCCAGCACGAAAAAAAAGATAAAAATACCTATCCCTAAAACTACCAAAGCGTTCTTGTTTTTGAAAGATTTCAACCCATAACTCGTGATTTTACGAGTTAATAAAAATTGTTAGAGTTTGGCGTGCTTGCCTTTCGAACCAAACGCTCCGGGAACGGTTGTTCCGGCTTCTCGCTCCACCCCGTAATCCGAACAGCGTGCAATGACTTCGCTTAGGGCTGCTCGGTTCCCCGTCTGACCCGATTCACGAGGACAAGCACCCGTCCGGGCGAGGCTTCGACGCTCAAAGCGCGGGCCACTCCCAAAACGCAAGCCCTCATGGCAAGCTTCAGCCCCACCGTAAAGCAGGTTTGTGGTTACAAGCAACTGCTAGCTGCCCGGCCTAGCCAAAAAAAGACGGGGATAATGAATGTTTTAAAGCTTTTGGTATAAGAACAATCCAGCTAAAAGCAGGAGGATTAAGAAAAAGATTGGTTGAATCCCTGGAACCGTGGCGAAAAAACCTGCCTGCTCTGACACGACTTCCAAACTGAAACCAATGGTTTGAGAAGTGTTACCGCAATTCGTTGTCAGATTAAGCTCAAAAGGGTTTGGACCTGAAGGAGTTATGGGGTAAAGAATGACTCCAAAAACCTGCTTGTCCAGCCCTGAAATGCTGAAACTCTGGTCTGGCAGGTCGACGGGCTGGAAAACACCAACTGAAGTAACGATTTCTGGAAACACTGATTGAGGGTAAGAAACGCTCAAAGAATAATCTATCTCGTCAGCTCCATCATTTCTGAACAGGAAAGTAAACCTGTCCAAACCTCTCATCGAGACAGGAAACACTTGATTGGTGTCCACAGATAATCCTCTAATGCTCAATGGAGAGCTAATGTTATGCCAATAAAAACTGCTGAGAAAATTGGCGGTGTCATCCGTCGCGTTAGAATAAGTTATGTTAAAACGAAAAGTTTGATTGGTTGAAAAGTCAACGCAAGAAGACTTGTCCACGATAAAAGAAAACCTTGAAGTGTACCCTGGAGGAATGACTTGTGGAGAAGAAACGGACACGTAACCCTTCTGGTTCGAAGTCCAGACAAGCTCTGAAGACGTTATCAACGCGTCACCGTCTCCCACGTTCGTCAAATATAGTTCGGGTTGGAATTGCTCTCCTAAAAAAGCTTGCTCAACACTCGCCATGTCAAAAGACAGGTTGGCTTGCTGGACCACGACTGCCGGGCCGAGAACGCCGCCCAACACTTCTGGCTCGGAAGCAGGGGGTCCTACTTCTCCGCCCATAACTATTGGAAACAAAACAAAAAAAATTAATAGTGATAGTTTTCGCATACTAATTAATATATTATTTATTCGAAGTTTTTTAATGTTTAGCGAAGCCTAGCTTTCAAAAATCTTGAAGCTTTTGCCGTTAAAAATCTTCACTTTGCGAGACCTTCCTTCACCGCGCATGCCAATCAAAAACTTAATTCTTCTTACTTCACTTGTTTGAACGATGCTGAAGTTTATTTCACCGTCAAAAACAACTGCGAACGCGTTATCAACGTTCATAAGAGTTGCTTCTAACTCTTTGACAGGCACTTTGCCAAGAATCGCTAGTTCTTTGTCAAGTATGTAAGCAGCTTTAGTGCCGACAAGACTTTCAAGCATTTTTTTAAACTTTTTGTACAGTGCTGGTTCTATGGAAGGCTTCCTAAGAGGTCTTGTTCTTACATCGTTTTTTTGGAATCTCGCTGGCCTGCCGCCCACAAACTCATTTGCTTTCTGTTTGCCTCGAATAGCGATGTGAACCTCTTTCTTGGTCAGTTCCTCCACTTCTTTGCCGTCAGGAGCTACTGCAACGAAATCCACTTTTGTCTGAGCTAACAATTCCTTAAGAATTATTTTCCCGCCTCTATCCCCATCAATGAAAAGGGTTGTAATCTTGGTTTTGCATAATCCAACTATTGCTTTAGGTATTGACGTCCCGTTAAGAGCTATAACATTCATGAAACCGTTCCTAAGCATGGTTATCACGTCCGCTCGCCCTTCAACAATAAATAACTCGTCCATAACGTCCACAAAAGGTCCTGCAGGAAGTTTTTCAGGCCCGTAAGCCACGATCCCCATTGCCCGCACGGACTTTTTAACGTTATCAGTTATCGCGTGACTGTCAGGCATCTCACTACTAACCATTTTTTTAAGCAAGTCTTTAGCCCTATCAATGATGAACTGCCTTTTGTTAATGCGAACGTCTTCAACCTTTTCAACGTTTATTTTTGCGTCGCAAGGACCAATCCTTTCGATGGTTTCAAGAGCGGCGCCGACAAGACTGGTCTCAGCCTGGTCCAGCGAACTCGGAACAGTAATGACTCCGAAAGATTTTCCGTTACCCGATTTTAAAGACACGTCTATCCTGCCTATCCTCCCGGATTTTTGCAATTCTCTTAGTTCTAATTCCGCGCCAAGCAATCCTTCTGTTTGGCCGAAAATTGCTCCAATAACGTCTGGCTTCTCAACAAGGCCGGACACTTCAATGCGAGCGTGTATTATGTATTTTGATGATACTTGTGAAACTTTTCCCATGTTTTTGTTTACCTCCTCACTTCAAGGAAAGAAATTCGCGCAGAAAAAGGTGTTACCTTTTGCTTCTTGCACCAGTCAGGATTTTTTCCCAAAAAAACTTTTTTGTGAAAAGATTTTGCAATGCAAATGAATATTAATGATTTTTTTTCTGTGATTTGTAATATGTACGAAATAAATTTCTTTCTTTAGTGTGAATTAATAAACAGAGCGATTTTTGTCCTTTAAAAACCTTTCTTATCTGGCTAGTTTCTCGACTCTCAGGTAAGATTCCAGTTCAGTTTTTATTTGGTACATTTCATCCCTGACCTGCGTTTTCCACTCGTCGTAAACGCTTTTGTACAAATATTTTTTGTAAACCCCTTTTAAGAATTTCAGGAAAGGATTGGTCTCCCATCTTCCTTCATAATCCGTTCTGAGCGCGGACTTGAAAGCTATTTCAGCGTCAGCCCACCCTTTCTTAAAACCAATTATGAAGAAGTTAATGTTTATCATGAATTTGGTGAAATCATCAACGTTCTTATCGCATTCCCAGGTTATTTGCAAATCTTTCTCTCCTTTATCCTTTTTAACGGTCTCCTTGTATTTTTTTTCTTCAACAGTGTAACCCATGGTCACGAACAAGTCGTGAAGAACATCATAAGCATCTCCTAGGTCAAACCCTCCCTTATACTTTATCTTTGTTTTAGCTACTGTTTCTTCTTCAGGCATGATGATTATAGAAATAGTATGTGATTAAAAAGTTTTTTATTACGCCAATTTTTCATGCGTCAAACATTATTTTTGTGCGTGGCACTTTATTCCATGCAATTCTTGCAGAGAAGCCTGTCCCCAACACCCATAAGACTAACTTGTTTGGCTTGACAGTTCTCGCACTCCCCGATAATCCCTAACCCTTCGTTCACACTTTTTTTTCTCCTGAACAATAAGTCAATCAATTCTGGCTGAATCTTGATTATATCCTTCATGGTTATGACGCCCACGATTTTCTCCTTTTCAACAACTGGAAGTCTTCTCACTTTTTTCTTAGCCATGTAAGTCATGGCTTTAGTCACGTCCCTGTCTGGCCCGATGGTAACCACGTCGTGAGTCATCACTTCAGAAACAAGTATTTTGTTAGGGTTTTTTCCTTTTGATAAAACTTTTTTTATCAAATCGCTTTCAGTTAGTATTCCTTTTAAGAAATCTCCTTCTTTGACTATAAGGCTTCCAACCCGTTTTTTGATCATGAGGTCAACAGCTTTGTTAACCGTCCAGTCACTACTGCAGTGAACTGGTTCCGATGTCATCGCATCCCTTATCAAAAGACCTGTTTTCATCAATGAAAAAGAAAAAGAATTGCGTTGTTTATAAATTTTTATTCAATCTTGAACCAAAGTGCAAGGCTATTTGATTCTAACCACGTCTAAGACTCTTGGAGCTGTTGTTTCAATTCGGAAAGTGTTGTGAAGACTGCTGGACAAGTCAAGGCATTTAGAACTTTCTCCGTGGTCTAAAATTACTCGTCTTGGCCTAGGCCTTAAGTGTTTAACAAAATTGATTAATTGTTGTCTATCACTGTGCCCGCTGAACCCTTCCAAGGTATCGACTTCAAGCTTAACTCTCATCAATTCTGTCCTGTTTCCTTTAGGAATAGGGATTTCTCTAATCCCCTTTTGCAAATCTCTTCCTAGCGAGCCTTCCGATTGATAAGACACGAAAAGCAAAGAGTTATCCTTATTATCGCACAACCTGTTCAGGTAAGTGACGCTCGGACCTCCTGTCAGCATACCGCTTGTAGCGAGGATTATGCACGGACCTTCTTCCTCTATAATCTTAGTTCTTTCTTTGTTAGATCCAACCCTGTTGAAAATCTCGCTTAAAAAAGGATTATGGTTTTTCTGGAAAACCAGTCTGCGAACTTCTTTGTTCATGAATTCGGGGTAAGTCGTGCTTATCGCTGTAACATCCCACACCATTCCATCCACAAAAATTTTCACGGGTTTTATCTTCTTCTCACGAAAAGCTTTTTCCAGGATAAGCATGATTTCCTGAGCTCTTCCCACACCTAAGACTGGAATAAGTATTTTTCCACCTCTCTCAATCGTTTTATTAGTTAAATCCAACAATTTTTTCTCAGATTCTTCTAAAGAAGGTTGAAAACTGTTCCTCCCCCCGTATGTTGATTCAAGAATCAGTGTTTCCAATCTCTGGAAGTAAGTGTGCGCAGGGTCTAGCATTGTAGAATTAGCGTACTTAATGTCTCCGGAGTACAATAAATTGTGGTAACCGTTCCCAATGTTAAGATGAATCATTGAAGAGCCGAGGATGTGACCAGCGTTCAAAAGAGTTATTCTTATGTCAGGAGTTATGTCACTAACTTCTCCGTACTTCAAACAGATTGTGTTATGAACTAATCCTTTTATCTCTTTGCTTGTGTAAATAATTTTTTTCCCCTCTTTTTGGGCCACGTCAATGTAATCCAATTGCAGTAAAGTCATCACGTCCCTTGTAGGCTCTGTACAGTAAATTGGTCCTTTGTAACCAAATTTGAATAAGTAAGGAAGGAAACCACAATGATCCAAGTGGGAGTGAGTGATGATAACCGCGTCCAATTCATCAATGTTGAATTCAGGAACTTCCAGATGGGGGAAACCGTAATCTTCTGACGCCACGTTAACCCCGCAGTCCATCATGACCTTGCTCTGAGGTGTTTGCAACAGCATGCAAGACCTTCCGACTTCCCTGAAACCGCCCAACGCGGACAGGCGAATCCAATATTTCTTGTTGTCACGAGTCCACCTTGAATAAATTTTTTCGCCTATGGAGTTAAGGAATTTTCTCCTATAATCTGACTGCTCGAACAGTGAACGGCGAATAGTGCGAACAATGTCAGACTTTATGGCAGGCACTCTTATCATTCGCGGAATCCAAAGGGTATTTCTTTTTATTTCTTCGAGCACTTCTCCCCCTCTGCCAGAGGCCGAACCAGGGTTTTCAGACTCTACGATCACGAAACTTCTTTGATTATCGAAGAAAACGTCTCTCAGACCCGCCTCTTTTGGAATAATTTTTCTTATAAACTCCTCTGTTGGCTCAACTCCAAGAAGTAGTGAAGGGTCAATTCTGAACTCCACTCTTTTCTTTATGGTGTTAACAATTTTTCTGGTCAAATCGCTTCCTTCTAGGAAAAGATTTTTGTTTTTAGTGTAAAGAACTATGTTAGCTCCTTCGAACAAGTAATCGGATATCTGCGCGTTGGCAGGCAATAGTTCTTTTATTTTTCCAAAAATAGGAAATCTTTTCTCTTTCATCTTTTTTTTTCCCTGATTTTAAACTCTCTCGTATTTAATTCCCTTAACTGTTATCGTCATCAAATCTATTCCTTCCCCCGTGAAAGCATCTCTTTCCATCGCAGCTTTTAAGGAATTCATTGCGAGTTCTCTCGCTTGTTCAACAGACATGTTTTTCCTGTAAGAACTCTCCAAAACACCGTAAGCTACTGGAGAACCGGAACCTGTTGAAATGTAATCATCATCTATTCTTGACCCGTCTCCTCCAAGAGAATAAAGGCAGGGACCGTTAGAATCGTATCCTCCGATAAGGATTCTCGCTTGGAAAGGGAATGAGAACCTATTACCATAAAGTAAGTGGGACAAATAAGTTGAGCAAGCTTTAACAGATGGTTCCCTGTCACGTTCAATCTCGTACTTTTTCATCGCGGACTTCAAATATTTTATGAGCATCTGGTTGTCTGAAACCATTCCCGCCACGCTTACAGCGATGTTATCAGTAATCATGTATAACTTCTTGAAAGATTTGTGCGCCACAAGATTACCTGCAGTGACCCTTCTATCCGCGACTAGGATAATTCCATCTTTATACACGACACCTATAGTTGTCGTTCCCTTTTTTGATTCCATTAAAAATAATTACGCCCTTTCTAATACACCAGTATTCTAGAACCTTCAAAAGTTAGTGACTAAATCCTTTTATAAATGTTGCTAAAAAGAAGGTTTTTTCACAAAAAGTTAAAAAAGAACGCTTACTGAAGTCTTCTTCATGAGAACCCTTGTAACCGCTGCACTCATTTACTCAAACGGAGAGATTCACTTAGGCCACCTCAGAAGCACTTACCTTCCTGCAGATGTTTACACCAGATACCTGAAATCCTCAGGAAAAAAAGCTATTTACGTTTGCGCTACCGACGACCACGGAACCCCAGCTCTCATAAAAGCTGAGCAAGAAGGCAGAAAACCAGAAGAGTACACACGCTATTGGCATGACAGGGACGAAAAAGAGTTCAGGGCGCTGGGACTGGATTTCGACGTTTTCCACAGGACTCATTCTCCGGAAAATAAGGAAGCAACCATTCAATTATTCGAAAAATTACGGGAAAACGGGTACATATACCAAAAAGAGGTAAAGGAATATTACTGCGAGCACGACAAAAAATATTTGGCGGACAGGTACGTAAAAGGTAAATGCCCTTCTTGCGGAGCGGAAAATCAGTACTCTGATCAATGCGAAAAATGCGGCAAATCATTGAAAGTTGGGGACCTCATAAAGCCTCGGTGCACTCTTTGCAAAAAAGAACCAGTTCTCCGAGAGTCCGAACACTACTTCTTTAAATTAAGCGCGTTCTCAAAAAAGATTTCTGCGTGGTTCAAAAAAAACAAGGAATTACAACAAGACATTGTTGGCTACGTTAAAAACTGGATAAAAGAAGGACTGATCGACTGGGACATGAGCAGAAACCTGAAATGGGGTTTTAAAATACCTGGCTCAAACCAAGTGTTTTACGTGTGGTTCGACGCGCCAATCGGATACATTAGCAGCACGAAAAAATGGGCTAAAGAAAACAAAGAAGATTGGAAAAAATGGTGGGGCAAAGAAACAAAGATAGTTCATTTCATAGGCAAAGACATAATCTACCATCATTACCTTTTCTGGCCTGCAATGCTCATGGGAGCAGGAGACCTTACGCTTCCAACAAAAATGCCTGCAAGAGGATTCCTAAACCTGGAGGGACAAAAATTCTCGAAAAGCAGGGGCAACTACGTAAGTCTTAAAGAATACCTGCAAAAATTCGATCCAGACCACCTTCGCTTCTACATGACGTTAATAACTCCGAACGCTAACACTGACGGGAACTGGAATTGGAAAGACTTTATGAGCAGAGTTAACAGCGACCTAATAGGAAACGTTGGCAACTTCCTTTACAGAACAACCTATTTCATAAACAAATACTTTGACGGTCAAGTACCTTCATCCAAAGGACCTGGAGACTTCGTCAAAAAATGGAAACAAGAATACCGAAAAGTAACTGGGCACATGGAACGTGTTGAACTCAAAAAAGGTTTGGAAGGCGTGCTCAAGTTATCCGGAATGGCCAACAAGTACTTCCAAGACAACGAACCGTGGAAACTCATAAAAAATGACAAGAAAAAAGCTGGTCAAATACTGAGTGTTTGCGCCAACGCTTGCAAAAATTTGTGCTCACTAATGTTCCCTTTCACCCCTTTTGCAATGAAAAAACTAAGCAAAGAGATGAAAACAAAAATAGACTGGAAGCAAGCCAACCAGTTCAACAAGACGTGGAGAATAGGCAAAACGACTCCTGCTTTCAAAAAAATAGAGTGCGAACAAATCAAAAAGGTGATAAAGTAAAATGAGCGAAAAAATTAGTTACAACGATTTCAAAAAACTGGATTTACGCGTAGGAACGATTTTCAAAGTAGAAGACCATCCTGACGCTGACAAACTATTCGTGATACACGTGGACTTGGGTAACGAAGAAAGAAAGATTGTTTCAGGGTTAAAACCTCAACTCAAAAAAGATGACTTGCAAGGAAAACAAGTGGTGATTCTCACGAATCTGGAGCCAAAAATGCTCAGGGGAGTGGAAAGTCATGGAATGCTGCTCGCAGCGGTTGAAGGAACTGGAGAAAACGAGAAAATAACTTTAATCACGACAAGCCAGCACGCAGAAGAAGGAACCCAAGTATCCTAGAAGAATTCACGAAAAAAAAACAAGTTTTGATTTAGGAATGGGCCTGTCGTGATTCGAACACGAGACCTCACGGTTATCAGCCGTGCGCTCCACCAGACTAAGCTACAGGCCCAAAAAACGGTTTGAATTACGCGAAACGTAATTCCTGTTTCTGTGAACTTACTTCACAAAAACGAACTTAAAAAGTTATTTATTTCAAGCACAACAAGTCAGAACGAGCAATAATCCCAACCCTTTTACACTTATCCAAAACAATAACGCACGGAAAAACGTCCAGCAAAGGTTTAACATCAAAAACACTTGTCATAGGACTAACCTGAGGGGACGCAGGACCCATACAATTCCCAACCAAATCTCCTTCTGACCGAAGAATATCCTCCTCAGTTATCAACCCCAAAAGAACGCCCCGCTCTATAACAGGAAGTTGAGAAACGTTATGCTCCCTCATCAAAACCGCTGCATCCCTCAAAGACTTCTCTGAACCAATATGAATTATATTCTTAGTCATCACATCCTCGCACAAAACCTTCTTTAAATTAAGGGCTATCAAAAGAGAATTAAACGTTGAGAGCCGCGGGTCAACTTTACCCCCCTCAATTTTAGCTATGTGCGCTTGAGAAATGTTAGAGAGCTTAGCAAGAGCGTCCTGGCTCAAACCAAACTTTTTTCTCAAATCCCTAATATAACTGCCAGTTATAACCATGGCCTATTCAATATGAAAAAGTATATATAAATTTTTGGTTAATCTTAAGTTTTATGAATAAAAAAATTTTTATCGAACATTCTCGAAAACAACCCGTTGCAGAACAAAGTGTTGAAATCATTGAAAGAAAAGGTCTTGGACACCCCGATTTCATTGCCGACTCTCTTGCAGAGCGATTCTCAATAGCTCTTTGTAAAGAATACCTCAAGCAATTCGGAACAATCCTCCATCATAACGTAGACAAACTAGACATTGTTGGAGGTCACACCACCCCTGAATTCAGGGGCGGAACCATTGACAAAAAAATGCTGGTTTTCTTCAGCGGAAGAGCCAGCAACGAAGTCCCTGTTCAAGAAATCGCTGTCCAATCAGCAAAGCAATGGATTAAAGAAAATTTCAGGTTCCTGAAACCAGACATGTTCAACTACCAAGTAGAAACCAAAAGCGGTTCTTCAGACCTCAAAGACCTCTACCACAGAAGAGATGAAATCATGGGCGCTAATGACACATCTATTGGACTGGGCTTCGCCCCACTAACAGAAGCAGAAAACCTCACTTTAAAACTTGAAAAATGGCTGAACCACCCTAAATTCAAAAGAAAACACCCGTGTTCAGGCGAAGACATTAAAGTTATGACTCTCAGAGAAAAAGACTTTTTGACAATCACTGTCGCCATGGCAATGGTAGACAAATTCATAGACTCAGTGCAAGACTACAAAGACAAAAAACAAGCAGTAAAAGAAGAACTAGAATCCTTCCTCCAAAGACACACAACCAAAAAGTTCTCGATAAACTTAAATTCTGCTGACAGGCCCGAAGGAGGAAAAGCAAGCCTGTATTTAACAGTGACCGGCACAAGCATGGAAATGGGAGACGACGGCGCGGTTGGCAGAGGAAACCGCGTAATGGGACTCATTCCATTCAACAGACCTTCAAGCCTGGAAGCAGTTGCCGGAAAAAACCCTGTTAACCACGTCGGAAAAATCTACAACATTCTATCCCAAAAAATAGCTGAAAAAATCAGTGAAGAAGTTGAAGGAATAAAAGAGGTTTACGTGCGCCTGCTATCAGAGATTGGTCAAAGAATTGACCACCCAAAAATGGCTTCAGTGCAAATAATACCCGAAAAAGAGCTCACTTCAAGCATGGAAAAACAAGCCAAAAGAATAGTTGACCACGATTTAAACAATATTCAAGAAATAACCCTACAAGTCGTGCAAGGAAAAATAGAACTGTTTTAAGAAACGATTTTACCATAGGAATTATAAAGACAGACCAACTCCTGATTTTAAGTCAGAATGGAACAAGATCAATCTTACAAACTGAAAAAATTACTAAAATACTTGGAAAAAGTTAGGGGACGGCACACAGAACTCGTAAGCGTTTACGTGCCAAAAGACTACAACCTCAACCTAGTCATCACCCAACTAAACCAAGAATACGGGACTGCTGTCAACATAAAATCCAAGAGCACGCGAAAAAACGTGATGAACGCGCTAACCAAAATGCTCCAAGAACTCAAAAAATACAAAAAAACTCTTCCTAACGGGATGGCAATCTTCTGCGGAAACGTCAGCGAAAAACCAGGAGAAGAAGAATGGGTATTAGAAGTCATACAACCCCCCACTCCATTAAACATTAGAATCTATAGGTGCGACCAAAAATTTGTCACAGAACCATTCAAAGACTTGCTGGAAGTCAAAAAAGTTTATGGACTAGTAGTCATGGACACGCGAGAAGCAGTTATCGGACTCCTCAAAGGAAAAAGTATTGAAATCTTAAAAGAAATTGATTCACACGTCTTCGGGAAGTTCCGTGCCGGGGGTCAGAGCGCTCAAAGATTTCAACGAGTAAGAGAAGGCCTGAAAAAAGAGTTCTACAAAGAAGTGGCCGCAACACTTCGAACATCACTAGACAATAAAGAAATCGCTGGAATCCTGCTCGGCGGACCAGGAGCATCAAAAGAAGAACTCGCAGACGGATACCTGGGCCCCCTAAAACAGAAAGTGATAGCCACAAAAGACTTGGCAAACACAAACATTTCAGGGCTCAACGAACTAGTGGAAAGATCAAAAGAAGTGCTGGAGCAAGAGAGTATAATACAAGAAAAAGAAGAAGTAAAAAAATTCATGGAACTCCTAGCCCAAGACTCCCCCATAGTCGCCTACGGTGAAAACGATGTCATGGAAGCAATAAAAAAAGGGTCGGCCGAAAAAATTCTTATAAGCGAATCAGTGGACGACAAAAAAATAGACCACGTCATCGAAGAAGCCAAAAAATACGGGACGACCATCAAAATAATCTCAACAGAAACAAAAGAAGGAACTCAATTCGAAGAACTAAGCGGGTTCGGAGCAATACTCAGGTATCGCTTGGAATAATAAGATTTAAATAATTCTCAGAACAAAAAGAAAAACGTGCTTGACTAAATGGCAAAAAGAAAAGAAGGTTTCATATCCATTTCATCTATCGACAAAATTTTAAGACACGCTGGCGCGACCAGAGTGTCAGAACCAGCGAAAAAAACGCTAAGAGAAGAACTGGAAAGACGTGGAGAAGAAATCGGAAAAAAAGCAAATCAATTAGCAAAACACGCGGGAAGAAAAACAATCAAATCAAAAGACATAAAACTCGCCAGCAAAGGATAAAAAAATAATGGAGATAAAACAAGCAGACGTTCACGGACTAAAAAAAGGCAGTTACATAATGATAGAAGATCAACCCTGCCAAATAACTGAAATAAACCGTTCAGCACCAGGCAAGCACGGCCACGCAAAATTCAGGATAACCGGCGTTGGAATCATCAGCAAAAACAAAAGAGTCATAGTAATCGCCGGCGGAAAAAGAGTGGAATCTCCAATAATAGAAAAAAAGAACGGACAAGTGCTAAGCATAACAGAAAACAATGCTCAAATAATGAACAGCGAGTCCTTCGAAGTGTTCGAAATAGAAATCCCTGACGAGTTTAAAACAAGAGTCTCAGAAGGAAGCCAAATTGTATTCATGGACTTAGGAGAATTTGGAAAAAAAATAGTTGTTGTGAAAAAAACTTAAGAAGATTCTAAAACTTTTTTCGCCTCGTCAGCAAAGTCAACATTCTTATCCACTGATGACGCCACCATATCCAAATTGCCGAACCGCTCATTATTCTTAATCCTTCCAAGAACCATTATCTGAGAGCCGAGCAAAGAATCCTTAATTTTCTCAAACGAATCAGGAGAACTTTTCAAAACCTCAAACTTCTCCCCTAATAAACTCTCAGCAACATCCCTGAAAAAAGTGCACCTAATCGTTCCGGAACCATCATCCAAAACAACACTCATAAAACCACTACTCTTCGAAACAACGTTCCCGTGCTTAGAACACGCTCCTTCAACGACCTTAGAATTGCACTCTGGACAGGAATCATAAAATCTTGGTTCAAAAACGCTAACAATAGTTCCCAACACTTCAAATCTTCCTTCCTCCAACTCAGAAATCTTAGACCTCTTCTGAGGACCATTAAAACCACTCGAAACAGGAATCTTACTGTAATCAGGATCGCTTTTAGGATCAATCAAAAACTTAGAGCTTCCACCCAAATGAACCTCAGGATAATCATTCCTGCCTTGCTTGACATAACCATAAAAAAACTTTACGACCTTACCTTCCTTAATCGTGCCATCCTCCAAAACGGTGGTCTGCTCGTTCCAAAAAACAACCCTTGTCTTCCCACTCTCATCCTGCAAAAAAACGTTACCCACCTTCACCTTACCCTTACCATCCTTCCTATCAAAAACCACAGGTTTACTCACATTCAAAACGCGCCCCAGCAACACCACGTTCCTCAAACCAGGAACCAAATCCTTAATCAATATCCTGCCTCCCTCGCTACGTTGAATAAGATTGACTCCCAATTTATTAGCGACAATGTGAGCTGCTCCTATATCAGAAACAAGACCAGACAACTCAGCTTTCTTCTCAACAATCTTATCCCTAACCACTTTTTCATCAAGCTTGGATGCCTCAACAATTTTAGCAACAATTGTGTCCACTGATAAAGATATCATGAATATAACAAAACAAAAGAATGGATATTAAAAGATTTATATATTTCACAAACAGAAATTTACAATATTGTAATAAAATGAGGGGCCGGCCAAAAGGATCAATCATACGAAACCGGATTTGTCAGATACTGCACAGAAAAGGATTCTCCTACGGCTACGAAATATACCATATATACAAAAACGTTTTCGGACAAGTCAGCATGAAATCAATATATTATCACCTAAAACAAGGCGTTAAAACAGGAGAAGTGCAACTAGTAAAAGTAAGAAAAGAACTAGGTAACTACACTTGGGGAGACCAAACAGAAAGAACATACTACACATTGGGCCCACAAGCAATTCGCGTCTCCGAAAAAATTCCGGAAATGGAAAAAAGAGAAATGGAATTTGATTGGACAAAAGTCATGGAAAAAGAATTAAAAATTATAGAAAAAAAGATCAAAAGAAAAATATCAGACATTGAAAAACAAAAAATTCTTAATAAAATAGATTCATTAATTCAATTTTGCACGTTCAAAAAGATGAGCAGAGATTACCTAACATTATTCAAAAAAGCCAAAAATAATCTATATGACACACACACCCCTTAACTTCCTATGGAAGATTTCATTACACTCTTTCCATACCTAAAACAAGAACAGGGTCCAAAACACACCCCTTTATTTCCAATGAAGAAGTAAACACTCCTTTTGCAAGAAATAGAACCATACTCCCCTGTTTCCCATGGAAAAATGCTTATAATATAATTTATATTATATATATTATATTATATATATTATATATTTATTTACAATATAGTAAATAAATAATAAATAATAAATAAACATTAAAAACGAATTTAATCAGTAAAACAAGTTTTATTAAGTTAAATAAGTGCATAACAACCCCATTTTCTTTGAATATGGCGCTTTTAGTGGTTTAACTTAACTGTGTGTTTGTTAATGAGCTCTTGGCACAAAAGTTCGAGGCTTTCAAAGGAAATGGAGGATGTTTTCATATCTCCATAAGAAATCTAGGTGAGTGTAGGTGGCGTTTCCATCCGAAACGCAGGGGTATTCTTTTTGAACTCAGGTACTATATAATTCACTTCCATAAGAAATATAAGTGGGGTGTTGCTTCTTTGGAAGTAAGATGTCTAAACAGTCTTCTTTCAATTTAATTAAGAATGAAACAGTTAAAAGATTGTTCGACGGGTTGTCTGAAGAGGATTTAACGCTATTGATTCAGTCAATAAAGACTTTTAAGGAATCTAAAAAAGAGTTGTCTGAGAACGCGGTCGGGAAGAAAAGTGTTTCTGAAAAAGAGGAAGAAACTGAGAAAGAGTTATCTAAAGAATTAGTGGAAGGGACAAACATATTTGATATTGTGTCCTCAGAGGCGAGCGGGCATGAAAGCGCAGAGGAGTCCCTTGATTCTGTTGAGGAACTCCCGGGGGATATGACTTCCAACATATTTGATAATATTGTGAAGGATAAGAAGACTTTGTTTAAAAATGGTGAGGCCTTGACCCTTAGATATTTTCCTGAAAAAATAGTTCATAGGGATGAGGAGATTCTCCAACTCGCCAGCGTTCTTTCTCCAATCCTTGATCAAAGAAAACCTTCCAACTTATTGGTGTATGGTAAGCCTGGAACAGGGAAGACTGTTTGCGTTAAATTTGTTTGCGAGCAGTTAAAGAAAAAGGCCGAAGAGAACGATATTCCCATGGATATAGTGTTTCTTAATTGTAAGATTGGTAAGTCCGCGGATACTGAGTACAGGTTGTTCGCGGAGCTGGCAAGAAATTTTGGGGAGAAAGTTCCTGCAACAGGGCTTCCAACACAAGAAGTTTACGACATTTTTTGCAGATCCATTGATTCCAATAAAAGGAAAGTGATACTTGTTCTTGACGAAATAGACAATCTTGTTAAGAAGGACGGTAAAAAAAGTGAGTTGATGTATAGTTTGACAAGAATTAATTCGGATAAACTTCAGAATTCAGAAATATCTTTTATCGGCATTTCTAATGACACAACATTCATACAATATCTTGACCCGAGAACCAAATCTTCTTTAGGCGAAGAAGAATTCGTTTTCTCTCCTTACAATGCTGACCAGTTAAAAGACTTGTTAACTGAAAGGGCGAACATATCTTTTTTTGATGGAGTTGTTAAAGAACCTGTTATCTCTAAATGCGCGGCTTATGCTGCAAGAGAAAACGGTGACGCGAGAAAAGCTCTGGAATTGCTTAGGGTTTCGGCAGAGTTAGCTGAAAGGGAGAGATCTAGCTCCGTCAGAGAAGCTCACGTGGACATGGCTCAGGAAAAGATTGAGAGAGATAATGTGGCAACACTTATTGAAAAACAGCCTAAACAATCTCAAATAGTCCTTTTTTCAATAATAAAACTCTTAGAAGTCGAGTCCCCTGTCGAATCAAGCAATATTTACGATATGTACGGGCAGATAGCTAACAAGGTCGGGCTGAAACCTTTGACTAGTCGAAGAGTGTCAGACCTTATAGCTGAATTAGATCTTATGGGGATAATAAACACGAAAATCCTGTATAGGGGTAGGGGGGGGAGGACAAGGCAGATATCTCTGGCAATCCCTTCAGATTCCTTGTTGAAAGTGAATAACATTCTTAAAGAGGTTCTGGAATTATGAAAACCCTCATCCAGGAGTTCTATAATAGCGGGTTTTTGTTGGACTCTTCCTTTAACTTGGAGGACATGGGGCATGAAATAAACCCTTTCTTGGATTTTGTCAAAAAAATGGAGCCCAAACCTTTCGTTATCAATGAGGAAGTTTACCTGAAGTTTAAGGAATTTCAAAAACCAGTCAAAATATTGAAAACAAAAGAGTCTAAAACTTTTAGAGAGGATTTGCATTCAAGAGTCAACGTTTTGAAAAGCTATAAGTGGAGTAATCGAGAAATCAAGTTAAAGCATTTCGTGAAACATTATCTTAACAGGTATGATTCCCTTAAAAAAATTCTTTTAAACAGGCCGTCGCTTTCCATGCCCCTATCTCTTTCAAGGATAACTTCTCAGAGAAGTAGTGATAAAGTGCAGGCAATAGTGATGGTTTCTGAAGTGAAGAAAGTGTCTTCTGGAAACTATTTTTTGGAATTTGAAGACCCGACAGGTAAGATAAGGGGGATGATAACGACCAAGTCCTTAGCTTATCCTTTAGCGGAGAGCATTATCCATGATGAAGTGATAGGGGTTGAAGGAACTAAAAAAGGCAGGTACTTGTACGTGGATAACGTTTTTTTCCCTGAAATACCTTCTGATAGGCAAGCCAAGCGCGCGGATGAAGAAGTTTACGCGGCTTTCATCGGGGACCTTCACGTGGGCTCAAACAATTTTTTGAGCAAGGAGTTCTCAAATTTCCTGAAATGGTTGAAAGGGGATGAGGGGCCTGAAAACCAGAGGAATGTTGCTAGAAAAATAAAATATTTATTCGTGGTCGGAGACTTGGTGGAGGGGGTTGGAATTTATCCGGAGCAGGATAAAGAGCTTTTAATAAATGATGTTTATCAGCAGTACCGAGAGGTAGGCAAGTATTTGTCCCAGATTCCTGAAGAAATAAATTTAATAATGATTCCTGGCAATCACGATGCGACAAGATTGATAGAACCGCAACCTTTTCCGCGAAAAAGCTTTGCAAAGGATTTATACGAGCTTCCAAACGCGACCCTGTTATCGAATCCGAGTCGCGTTAACATCCACGCTAAAAACGATTTTTGCGGGTTTGACGTGCTGCTTTATCATGGAACCTCGTTTACGTGGTACCTTGACAACGTTAATAGTCTTAGAAAAAGGGGTTACGAGCACCCTGAGGCAGTGCTGAAATTTTTGTTAAAAAAGCGGCATTTAGGAACGCCTCATGGAGCGGTTGGTCGTGACATGTATGAACAAGATCATCTCGTGATGAGCACTGTTCCAGACGTGCTTGCTTCTGGCCACTTGCACGTGTCAGCCATAACTCGTTATAACAGCACTATCGCGTTGTCCGCTTCCTGCTGGCAGGCACAAACGTCTTTCCAGCAAAAACTGGGGATAACTCCTCACCCGGGTAAAGTCCCGATATTAAACTTGCAGAACAATAAGATGCTGATGATGGAGTTTTGCAGATGAACATCGAAGAATATTTTAAAAGACTTCAGGAAGAGACTGAAAAACTTTACGGCGTCGCGACAAAAGCGAGAGAAAAAGGTTTTGACCCTGAAACAAACGTTGACATTCCAATGGCCAAAAACATGGCTGAAAGGGTTGTCAGATTGGTTTCAGCAGTGATTCCTGAAATAGTGGGTAAAGGAATTCCAAAAAGAATAATTGAGTTAGAGAAAGAATTTGGTTTCAGTGACTGGAGGGTCGCCTTAATCATTGGAAAAGAAGTTGCGACGAGTAAATTCTTAAAATTTGATGAACCCGTGAAAGCTTTTGAAGCAGGAGTTAGAATAGCTCTTGCTTACATCACGCTAGGAATAGTTTCAGCACCTCTGGAAGGCTTTGTTGAAGCAAAAATAAAGAAGAGAAGGGACGGCAAAGACTACGTGGCAGTGTATTACGCTGGGCCCATACGCGCTTCTGGAGGAACGGCAGAAGCGGTCAGCGTTCTCATCGCTGATTACATCAGGAAAGAAATGGGTTTTTCAGAATATGATCCGAGCGAGAAAGAAATTGAGCGATACGTTACGGAGATTAACGATTATCATGATAGGGTTTCAAGACTGCAGTACCATCCTTCAAGAAAAGAAATAGTTTTTCTTTTGAAGAATCTTCCAGTCGAGATAACTGGTGATCCGACAACCAAGTTTGAAGTATCCAAGGACAAGGATTTGCCAAGGGTTGAGACGAACATGATTAGAGGAGGCATGTGCCTCGTTATTGCGGAAGGAATCGCTCAGAAAGCGAAGAAAGTGGTGAAAAAAATTCATGAATGGGGAAAAGATTTTGGTTTGGAAAACTGGCTTTTCCTTGACGAGTTCTTAAGGATTCAGTCAGAAATACTTGGAAGCAAAAAAGGTTCTGGATCAGACAAAGGAGTCGCTCCTAACACGAGATACATTCAGGACGCTGTTGCTGGAAGACCCATAGTCGGTTATCCTATGAGAAGAGGAGGTTTTAGGTTAAGGTATGGGAGAAGCAGGCTTAGCGGGTTAGCAGCGTGTTCAATACATCCAGCAACGATGAAAGTGACTGGAGACTTCTTGGCCATAGGAACCCAGCTGAAAATTGAGCGGCCGGGAAAAGCTACCGCTCTCACTCCTTGCGATTCAATAAATGGTCCTGTCGTTCTTTTAGAAAATGGGTCAGTCGTTAATGTGGAAACCGTTGAACAAGCCAACCAAGTCCTGTCAAAAATAAAGAAAATCCTGTTTTTGGGCGACATTCTTGTAAGTCACGGCGAGTTCTCTGAAAACGGTCAAGCCCTAATCCCATCCCCGTTTGTTAGGGAGTGGTGGGCTTTATTGTTGGAAAAGAACATGGGAGAAGACGTTTTCTTAGCTGACAAGCTTGGCATAACAAGAGAGGAATTGATGAGTTGGGTTGACAAGCCTTTTACAGAAAAACCCAACCTTATGCAAGCAAAGATTGTTTCTGAGAGGCTAGGAATTGCTTTATACCCAGAGTTCACCTTGTTTTGGAATAATATTTCGTTGCGCGAACTAGAAAGGATTTATTCCTGGTTGAGAAGCTCTCAAAAATCAAGTGAACTGATAAAAGGAGAGTTCAACGAGAAAGTGAAAGAAATTCTTGAAAACTTGTTTCTGCCTCATCAACTAATCGGCGAGCAAATAATCATTCAAGGAACTGAAGCGAGTTCCATACTTTTGAACTTGGGGGGTTTAGAAAAAGAAAACATTCTTGACATACTCAAAAACAGCAAAGACTGTTTGGATGCGGTGAACCAGTTGTGTAAGCACTCGTTGAAGGATAAAGCGGGTATTTATGTTGGGTCGCGAATGGGAAGACCTGAAAAAGCGAAGCTTAGAACCCTTAAAGGGAAGCCTCACGGATTATTTCCCGTAGGGGTTCAAGGGGGGAGGCTGAGAAGCCTTAACGCCGCGATAAAAGAAGGTTTTATTGAGACAGACTTCCCGTTTTACAAATGCAATAACTGCGGGAGCAAAACCATTACTTCTTTATGCGAAAAGTGCGGGGGGGGTTGCGAGCGCCAAAGAACTTGCGTGAGGTGCGGGGTTTTAACCAAAGAAAAAATTCATTGCAACAATGAAACATTAAATTACAATAAAAGACCTATCAGAATTGAAGATTACACGGAAAACGTTTTGAAAAGGTTGAAATGCGATATGCCTGAACTCGTTAAAGGACCCCGAGGAACGAGCAATAAGTATCATATTTCTGAAATACTGCCGAAATCAATATTGAGAGCGAAGAATAAGACTTATGTCAATAAAGATGGGACTTCAAGGTTTGACATGATTGAACTGCCGGTAACCCATTTTTACCCTCACGAGATATCGGCGAGCGTTAAAGACCTGAAAAAATTGGGGTATACTGAGGATGTTGACGGCAAACTCTTGGATAATGAAGGCCAGTTGCTCGAACTCTTTCCTCAGGATGTTATACTGCCAAAATGCAAAAATCACGCTGAATCGAACGCTGCGGAAGAGTTGACTAAGATTTGCAACTTTGTTGACGAGGAGCTCGAAAAAATTTACAAGATTAAACCTGTTTACAGGATAAAAAAAGAAGAAGATCTTCTCGGCCAGTTAGTGCTCGTGCTAGCCCCTCACACCAGCGCAGCCACTCTTGGAAGAATAATTGGTTTCAGTGATTCACAGGCTTTTTACGCTCACCCTTACATGCACGCCGCCACCAGAAGAAATTGTGATGGAGACGAGGACTGTGTTTTAATGCTGATGGACGCGCTCCTAAACTTTAGCAGACAATACCTGCCAAATCGAAGGGGAGGAAGAACCATGGACGCCCCGCTAGTGATGACGACGATGATAAACCCGTTAGAAATAGACAGCGAGGTGCACGCGTTGGACACCGTGAAAAAGTATCCGCTTGAATTTTATAAGGCAACTGAAAAAATGCTTTACCCTTGGGACGTGAAAATTGACAAAGTTGGGACGAGACTTGGGAAGCCTGAACAATACAAGAACTTGTGGTTCACTCACCCCACGTCTTCGTTGAGCGCGGGCGCAACGGTTTCAGCTTATAAAACGTTGACCACGATGCTGGATAAGGTCAAGGGGCAGATGGATTTGGCGGAGAAGATTAGCGCGGTTGACGCTGATGACGTTGCTAGGCTGGTGATTGAGCGACACTTCTTAAGAGATATTAAAGGTAATTTGAGAAAGTTTTCAACCCAGCAAGTCAGGTGCGTTAGCTGCAACGAAAAGTTTCGCAGGCCGCCCCTGTCAGGCAAGTGCTCTAGGTGCGGTGGCAAAATAATTTTTACGATAGCTGAGGGAAGCGTTAAAAAATACGTTGATATCTCGATGAATCTTGGAAAAGAATTTCACATGAACGATTACTTAAAGCAAGTTCTTGAACTGTTGAACGAGAGGATTGAGCAAAACTTTGGTTACGAAATAGAGAAGCAAACAGGGCTAACAGAATTCATTAGTTAGAAAGATGCTTATCCATTCAGATACAATTTAATAGCAGTTGATTTCAACTAACTTTTTGTATCTGTTTCATATCTCAGTGTTACATGATGGGGTTTTGGAACTTTACTTAAGAAATCTTCCTCTGGTTCGAGTAAAGAAATTCCTAAATGCCAATTAGGCAAATCTTCTTGTTCATTCATGTCAATGAGTAAAGCGTCTATTCCTTCAGGAGTTACTTCCCCAACAGCTGAAATACAACATTTGTTACCCGTAAAGTAACGTGTATTATCAATGTGTTTTTTTATAAGTTCTTTAATTTTTAACCTTTTTTCAGCTGAAATAGGCCAACCCAATAAATAACGTATTGTTGCCATTATAATGAATAAATGCTGAAAATTTTTATAAGTTTCGTATATATTAGAATTATCTCGTTTTTAGAATCTCTTGTGCAAAGCTCTGCATAATTTTCTTAAAGTTTTTAAATACTGGTTTCTGGGTGTTAGTCATCATGAGTAAATACGTTCCAACAGAGTTAGAACTCGAAGTAATAAAATTTTGGAAAAATGATAAGGTCTACGAGAAGCTTAAGAAAAGAAACTCTAAGAACAAGAGATTCGTTCTTCACGACGGCCCGCCGTACACAACCGGCGAATCCGGACCCCACACCGCCTGGAACCGCTGCGTTAAAGATTTTGTCCGCAGGATGAAAAGAATGCAAGGATTTAACGTTTGGGACCAGCCAGGATTCGACACTCACGGATTACCAATCGAGGTGACCATGGAGAAGAAGCTCGGGCTTCGAAACAAAGGAGAAATAGAAGCTTTCGGAACTGACAAGTTCATAAAAGAATGCAAAGAATTCGTGAAAAAAGAGTCTGCGGAAATGGCTGACGTTTTCTACAGGCTCGGGGAATGGGCTGAATGGGACAATATATACATGGCGATCAACCCGTCTTTTATGGAAAGCATGTGGTGGGCGCTGAAAAAAGCTTACAATAAAGGTTTACTTTATGAAGGAACCAAAGTTCTCACGTGGTGCCCTCGCTGCGGCACGGCCTTGGCAGGAAACTACGAAGTAGTGCACAAAGACGTTAAAGAAAACAGTGTCTTCGTAAAATTCAAAGTAAAGGAAAAGAACGAATACCTTGTCGTTTGGACCACGACTCCGTGGACCCTTCCTTCAAACATGGCTGTCATGGTTAACCCAGAATTGGACTATGTTCGAATAAGCGTTGACGAAGAAGTCTGGATACTCGCTCAGGGCCTGGTTAACGCAGTCCTCGGACTCGTAGGAAAAAATTATAAAATAATCGAAAAAATTAAAGGAAAAGATTTGGAGAGTTTGGCTTACGAGCACACTTTCCTGAAAGAAATCCCTGCTCAAAAAGAATTCAAAGGAAAATGGATTCATAAAGTAATACTATCAGACAAGTACGTTGACTTGAGCGCGGGGACCGGCCTGGTTCATTGCGCGCCTGGCTGCGGCCCAGAAGACCACGAGATGGGGGTTAAGCTTGGGATTCCAGCGTTCAACCCGGTGAACGAATCAGGTTTTTTCACTGAAGAAGCCGGCGTTTTTGCGGGCATGAAAGCAAAATTTGACGACAAAAAAATAGTTGAAATGCTTGAACAAAAGGGAGTTCTCATCCTGCAAACACAAATAGAGCACTCTTATCCTCACTGCGAGAGATGCAAATCCCCCGTGCTGTTCAGGGTGACAGACCAATGGTTCCTGAAAGTAACCAAGTTCAAAAACCAAATGCTCAAAGCCAACAAAAAAGTCAACTGGATTCCAGAATGGGCCGGGTCAAAATCCTTCAAAAACTGGTTGCAATGCATAAAAGATTGGGGCGTGACCAGACAAAGATTCTGGGGAACACCATTCCCCTTATGGATTTGCAATAAATGCGAAAAAAAAGAATTCATTGGAAGCTTGAAAGAACTCCAAAAAAAATCAGGAAAAAAGCCGAAAGACCTGCATAAAGACGTTGTCGATAAAATCAAGTGGCCGTGTTCCTGCGGAGGAACTTTCAAAAGGCATTCTGACATCATTGACGTGTGGATAGATTCTTCCTGCACGCCTTTCGCATCACTTGGTTACCCGTTCAAAAACAAAAAATTGTTCGAAGAAGAGCTCTCAAAAATAGACTTTTTAACAGAATCTAAAGACCAGTTTAGAGGCTGGTTCTACGGATTAATGGCTATGAGCCTAGCAACTTTTGGAAAAAACCTTTACGACACGGTGTATTTGCATGGATTTATGACAGACATGAAAGGAGACTTTCTCAGCAAACGCAAGCAAAACTACCTGCCAATAAAGGAAACCCTCCAAAAGTACGGGGCAGACATTTTCAGGTTGTACATGCTTGGCGGGAGTTCTCCAGGAATTGACATAAAGTTCGACGAAACCAAGATGAAAGAAACGTACAGGAGCCTGAACGTTCTTTGGAACTTAGTGGAATACGTCAACCGTTACGTGGAGTTCACTGGCTGTGCTCCGAAAGGAAAACTGAACCAAAAAGAATTAAGCGTGGCTGACAAATGGATACTTTCAAGAATAAACACGGTCAACAAACAAGTCTTGGAAAAACTCGATAAGTACGATTTAAACGAAATACCCGTGCTTTTACAAAACTTTTTTCTTGAGGACTTGAGCAGGTCTTACATAAAATTCGTGAGAGATGACGTGTCTCTAGGCGACGATAAGAGAAAAAGAACCGTTTTGGAAGTGCTCCTTCACGTTTTCAAAAAACTCTTACCTTTATTGGCGCCAGTCTGCCCTTTCATAACAGAACAAGCTTACCAGTCCTTCAAGTCGTTCGGGCTCAAAGAGTTGAGCGTGCACCACGAAAAACTCCCGAAACCCGATAACTTGTTCATCAACCCAAAACTTGAAGCGAAAATGGTTGTTGCCAAAAAAGTTATAACAAATTTGTTATCGCTCAGGGAGGAATTGGGGGTGACTCAGCGCTGGCCGTTAAAGGAGGCGTGGGCGCCTCACAGCCTCGGCGAACTGCGAGGGTTAGTGGAGTCTCAGACAAACATCAAAAAAGTTTTGGTTGGGCGTCCGAAGAAAAAAATGTTTGGAGACAAGCATTTCATCAACCCTAAAATGAATGACTCTTTGCTCAGCGAAGGTTACGCCAGAGAAGTTCAAAGAAGAGTTCAAGAACTAAGAAAGAAAAAAGGTTTGAAAAGAGAGGAAGTTATTGATTGTGTTGTGATTTGCGACCAGCGGCTCAAAAAATTTTTAGGTCCTTGGCTCGAAAACATGACTCGGGTTGTCGGCGCAAAAACTTTCGAGTTAACCGATGAGAAAGAACTCGACGATTATCTGATTAAAGAAGTTAAAATAAAAGACAAAAAAGTGGTTGTAGGAATCAAGTGAGCAGCTGTATTCTTAACGTCTCGCCAAACCAGTATTCAAGTTTTTCTCTCACCTGATCTAAAACGTTTTCGTCCAATCTAATTAGATTAATTGTTTCAACACTTCCTGCAGCGTACGAATCAGCGAGATCGTGCATTCTTCCAAAATCCCTATTCACGAAACAAACATTTAATCCTCGTCTAACCTTATCCTTTTCTTTTGTTACGATAATCCCGAAAGTAATACCAATAGAGTCGATTGTTTTTGACATGGGTAAGTTGAACTTGTCCAGCTTGAAACCAGCGGTGCGAGCCAGTAATTCAAAACGAGTCTTGTGTTTTTTAAAGTAAGACCAAATTTTTTCAGCTTGTTTTCTGTCCTTCACAAAAAAACTTATTTTTTTTTATTATTCCCTGCCCCATAATAAAATTAACCGCGCTGAAATTTATTAAGTTTTACGTATTCCTTATGGCAACTTTCAGAGCATAACTTTCCATTATTTTCGCAAATTCTTCCAATTCCTTTATTGAAAATGGTTTCACATTGGCAAACTTTTTGTTCAAAACCTTATCTGGCACGAATTGTTGCAAAGCGAATAATTTGCAGTCTTTGACGAGTTCTCCTATGCTTTCCAGATCTTTTTTTGTCAATAATCCCGGCACAGCAGTCATCCTGAACTCGTGCTCAACCCCAGAGTTTTTTATAATACTTATTGATTCAACAATTTTTTCTTCCAAACCCTTAGTGAGCGTGGTTAAACCATATTTTTTGAGGGATGCTTTAACGTCCATGGCCAAGTAATTCAATAAACCTTTGCCAAACAACCTTTTCAGAACTTCTGGGTTCGAGCCATTCGTATCCAGTTTCACAGAGTAACCTAAAGCCTTTACTTTTGCCAAAAAATTGTCCAAACCTTTTTGTAGCGTCGGCTCCCCCCCGGTTATCACCACTCCTGACAAGTATTTCTTCCTGTTCCTAAGAAATTCAAGAACTTCTTTTTCTGAAACGCTTCCTTTCTTGGTAGGATTTAATTCAGGGTTATGACAATAAGGGCATGACATGTTGCACCCCTGAGTGAAGACCACGGCGCTTATCTCTCCGGGAAAATCTATGAAGGAGTTTTTGATAATTCCTGCAATGTTCATTTCGCTTTTTCTAACAGTTTTTCGTTGCTGAACTCTTTTCTTTTCATGAACTCGGACTGTTTGCCGTCATTCCACTGCTGGACTGGCCTGAAATACCCGACCACTCTGCTGAAGACCTCGCAAGGAATAACTGTTTCTTCCTCTCTTTTTGCCCCCCATTTTTCAATCTGTGCTTCGGTGTGTTCGTGCGGACAGGTCCAAACCCTTCCTTTCAGGTACCCGTGCACTGGGCATATGCTGAAAGTTGGGGTTACGGTGAAGTAAGGCATTTTGAAAGACTCGGCCACTTTTTGAACAAGTTTTTTGCAGGTTTCGCCGCTGTTAAGGTTTTCTTTCAAGAAAGCGTGGAACACTGTTCCGCCCGTGTAAAGGGTTTGCAAATCGTCCTGCAATTCCAGTGCCTGGAACAGGTCGTCAGTTAAGTCAACGGGTAGAGTGGTTGAGTTCGTGTAGTACGGCTCAGCCCCTTTTTTGAACTCTTCAGGGTTTGCCACGATTATGTCTGGGAACAATCCCACGTCTTTTTTGGCGAACCGGTAACTAACACCTTCTGCGGGAGTGGCCTCCAAATTATACATGTGGCCTGTTTCTTCCTGAATCTCTTTTATCTTGTTTCTCATGAATTCCAGAACGTCTTTTGTAAATTTTATTGCTTCGGGGTCTGACAAGTCTTTTCCCATGAAGTTAAGCATTGCTTCGTTCATCCCGTTGAGGCCTATGGTTGAAAAATGGTTTTTCAGGGTTCCCAGATATCTTTTTGAAAAAGGCATGAGCCCGCCCTCCATGTTTTTCTCAACAACTTTTCTTTTTATTTCAAGCGAGTTTTTCGCGATCGTCATCTGTTTTTCAACTCTGAACAAAAAATCTTCTTTGTTTTTTGATAAGTAACCTATTCTTGCCATGTTCAGCGTGATAACGCCTATGGAGCCAGTCATTTCTGCAGCGCCGAACAAGCCATTTCCTCTCTTCCTGAGTTCTCTCATGTCCATTTGAAGCCTGCAACACATGCTCCTAATGTCAGAGGGTTTTAGATCACTGTTTATGAAGTTCTGAAAGTAGGGTATCCCGTATTTTGCTGTCATGTCAAAAAGGATTTTTGCGTTTTCGCTGTCCCAGTCAAAATCCTTGGTTATGTTGTAGGTTGGTATTGGGAAAGTGAATATCCTCCCGCTCGCGTCTCCACTCATCATTACTTCCAGAAACGCTTTGTTAATCATGTCCATTTCTTTCTGGCAGTCCCCGTAATTGAAGTCCATTTCTTTACCTCCAACAATGGCTTTCGCGTTTTTCAGGTCGTCGGGAACCATCCAATCAAAAGTAAGATTACTGAAGGGCGTGTTTCCGGTTATGAAAACGTTCCCTTTTCTTCTCGCCACAAAAGTCCCGTTTTTTGTGGTCGGGCACCACACTTTTCCTTTATATTTTACTTTAGACAGTTTTACCAGCGTATCATTGTTTCTTATGAGGTTTATCGTATAAACCCCGTTTTCTCTTTGGTAAACTGTTGTCCCGTATTCGCAGAGCGAGCACAGTTCCTGAAGAGAGTTCAACACGCCCTCATCTTTGGTGTAAATCCTTGTTCTCCCGTTTTTTTCAACGTGCCCGTCGCCCAGAACATACGTGTCTATGAAAAGTTTTATCTGTCTTTTTGACAATTTTTTGACAAATTCAGGCACTTGTTTTGAATTCAGCGTTTTCCGCACTTTTCTTGAGCTTTCCTGATTAAGTCTGAACCTTATAGTGTAATTATTTCCGAACCCATGGATTCGTTTTGTTTCATCCCATTTAAAGTCGTTTTCGCGCAAACATTTTCTTATCTTTTCCACTTTACTCTTGTTTTTTTCGCTCTGGAATAATGATACTCTTTTCCTGTCTTCGCTGAAAGTTCCTTCACTTACTAGCCAAGCAATGAGTTCAATCAAATAGTCTTTCACTTCTTCTTTTGAGTTTGTTGAAGCAGAGTTAGGAATCATGACTCCTGTTTTAAGTTTTAGCAAGTCCTCTGCTTCTTCGAGAACGTATTTGTTTGAGTTGAAAACTTTTCTCACAACTTTGTGATTAGGAGTTACTAATTGTTCTTGAGTCCTGTTTGATAATTTTATTAGGTAACCGTCATAATCATATTCTTTGACTCTTTCCTGCTTCAAGTATTCTATTTTTTTGGTTTTAACGTTGAACGTCGCAATCTTATCTTTCGAACTTATTTCTTTGTAGAATTTCCATCCATTGTTCGTAAGACATTCAGTGTCTTCGCTGACGCACTGCCCGCCCCACCTGCTTGGAACGTTCATGTTAAATATGAATCCTTGAACCGCTTGCTTTACTTTGTCATAGTTCAGCTTGTCTGTTTTGATGAACGGAGCTAGGAAAGTGTCGAAAGAGCTGAAGGCTTGGGCTCCTGCCCACTCGTTTTGAAGGGTTCCGATGAAGTTTATCATCTGCCATAACGCGGAGTCCAAGTGTTTGGGAGGGGTGGAATCTATTTTTCCGGGAACTCCGTTAAAACCTTCCATCAATAATTGCCTCAGGCTCCACCCTGCACAATAACCACTGATGCCCATGCCAAGGTCGTGCATGTGAATATCTCCCTTTCTGTGAGCTTCAGAGATTTCAGGAGGGTAAACGTTTGATAACGTGTAGTTAGCCAGCACTGCTCCGGTTACGTGCATCATCAGACCTGATAAAGAATAAGTCATGTTTCCGTTTTCCCTGACTCTCCAGTCTGCTTGCGACAGGTATCCGTCCGTCAATTCCTTGATGTTGATTAAAAGATTCTGAGAGTCCCTAACTCTTGCCCGCCTATCTCTGTAAAGAATGTAGGCTTTGGCTGTTTTGGCGTGACCATTTTTAATGAGAATTTTTTCAACAGCATCCTGCACGTCCTCGACGCAAGGGATTTCCCCGTTGGGGAACGTTTCTTCCAGCAGTTTGATCACTTTTTTTGAAAGATCTTCGGAAAGTTTTCTGTCGCTTCCTCCAACAGCCACGGCAGCCTTGAAAATGACGTCGGTTATTTTATTTGGCTCAAAGTTTGCGATTCTTCCATCTCTTTTTTGTATTCTTTCAATTGACATTTCTAATCACACCTATTTTTTTAACAATTTTTTAAGCTCGTTTTCAAATGAGCTCAAATCCGTGAATTCTCTGTACACTGAGGCGAACCTGATGTAAGCTATTTTATCTAATTTCTTCAATTCTTTCATGACGAGTTCACCTATTTCTCGGCTGTTGATTTCTCTTGAGCCCTTATCCTTTATTTTTGCGGCAATCTTGTTTGCGAGAGAAGTTATTTGTTCATAGCTGATAGGTCTTTTCTCACAGGCTTTCATTAATCCCTTGATCATTTTTTCTTTGTCAAAAACTTCCCTGCTCCCATCTTTTTTAACAACAAAAACGTTTATGTCAGCTACTGTTTCATAAGTGGTAAACCTTTTCTTGCATTTATTGCATTCTCTGCGCCTCCTGTTAGACGTTCCGTCAGGGCTTTCTCTTTTATCGATTACGAAATTGTTGTCCGTGTTGCAAAAAGGGCACTTCAAATAATATCATCTCCTCAGGGTGGTTGTATCGAAAAAAAAGAACGTTGTCAAAACCACAATATGTTGTATTCTAAATCCAACGATAGTACTATAATCAGTGTATATAAAGATTAATATACTTAAGAATACAAGTTCGATTAACTATAGTTAAATTTTTAGTAAAGTTTATTAATTCGTTCTTTTAATTTTGTTAATTCATGGCTAAATTGAATGGTAAGGAAAAATTTGGTGAAGTTCTATCAAAACATCCAGAGCTCGCAGAGGTTTTTTTTGAGCATGGCATGGCTTGCGCCATGTGCGGGATGGCAAATGTTGAAAGCATTGAGCAGGGCGCTAAATCTCATGGAATTGATCCGAAGAAGTTAGTGATGGCTCTTAACAAGAAGCTTCAGAAAAAAAAGTAAAATAGGGTTGGCACCATTAAAGCGGACATTAACTGGCTTTTTCTCACACCTTTCGCGTAAAAACCGATTAAGGCACCAGTTATTGACACTATGAGTCCTTCCCAACCATTAAATGCGAGGATTAGAATGCATAGGAATACGAGCATTGCTGAACAAAGCTTTTGGTAATTCATTTTTTCAAAAAATTTGACGAACCATGGGCCAACAATTCTTATCAGGATGAAAGAAGCTATTGCGGATACGAAGCAGGCAATCATTAAATAGAAGAAAAAAATGTTCTCGAAAACGAATTTGTCTTGCAGGACTTTTAGTGCTCCGCTTCTGGCTTTTCCAATGGTGAATAAAGCGATTAAAGATAGAATTATGTCTGAGGTGTTCACGCCTCCTAGGCCAACCAACAGTTCTTCATCGCTTTTCCTGGTGTCGTCTACTAAAAGACTGGCTTGCGACGGGCCTATGGCGGGAATAAAACCTAAAAGAATGGAGGATAAGGAGCCTTTCATGGAGCCAGTCATTAACTCTTTTTTGGTTAGCTCGTTTCCGTAAACCCTGATCTGTTTGGGTATCACAGTTTTTTCTTTTAAGCTTTCAAGCAGGGAGCTCATACCGAACAATCCTGTTAGCAATGCCATTAGTGGATGGGGTAACAAGTGAGTTCTTAACGTTATGAATCCGAGGGTTCCTGCCATGACGAATACGGTCACAGCTTTCCAGAAATTTTTTTCTTTCAGTAGTAAGTGCAGGCTTACTCCTGCAAGGATTATCCCTGTCAGATAACTGAAATTATTGTACAGGAAAGGGATGAATAGTAAGAGTAAGGGAGATAATAGAACGCTTATCAGGAGCGAACAAAGTCCGCCCAGATTAGCTATTTTTATGGCTTCCCAACCTTTTCCTTTTAATAGCCATTTTTTGCCAACACTGACTGATAGTGATGTTCCTTCTTCAGGAGCGCTTAAGAATATTGACGGCAAAAAGTCGAAGAAGTTGTGAGAAACAAGCATTCCAATCGTGAAAAATATTAGTCCAGTATTGGTTGTACTGCTTAATAAGATGAAGAAGGAGATGGTGTTTACGTGCAGGCCCGGAATCACTCCTGTGACGATTCCTGCTAGTACTCCTAACAGGGCGCAGCCCATGTCCTTTAACATTTTTTTTTATAAGAAAGATTGGATGGATTTAACAATTTTTTTAATGTCGTTCAGTTCAAATACTGTTCCGACAACGACTTTGTCAGCTCCTGCTTTGAAAAGTTCTTTAGCCATTTTGGGATTCTTTATTCCTCCTCCAACGAGTAATGTTTTGTTCTTCAAGATTTTTTTGATTGCTTTAACAACTTTTGGCGTGACGTGTTTTTTGTGGCCGCTTCCTGCTTCAAGGTAGAACCCGTCAACTTCGTGGTTATCCAAAAATTTTTTGGATAACCCAATTATTTCTTGGTCGCCCAGTTCTTTCGCCCCAACCCTTTTCCCAACACTTGAATCAGAACCCGTCACGAGGTATCCGAAAACAGTTTTGTTTTTTATCCAACGAGTCATCCAGTAACCAAGAGTGTTAACAAGCTTTAGTTTCTTGTTCTTGCAGATGACGAGTCTTGGGACCAGAAGGTTGTCCACGTGTTTCAGCGCTCTTAAGTGAAGAAGTCTTCCGGGAAACAGGTGGATAGGTTTTAATCCTTTCTCACGCATTTTTCGGCTAACTTCTTTAACAGAGTTCGCATCGCTTTTGGAGCATCCGACCCACCATTCTATTTCGCGTTTATTGCCGACAAGCTTGCAGGCTTCAATAACGTTATTCACTTGTTTTTTGTTAGGATCTAATAGAATACAGAGTTTCATGGTATCACAAATCCTGAGAGTAAAATAATCATTATGACTTTTTGGGTTTTTTGAACTTGAATCGCGTGTTTTGAAGGGTTTTTCAAAAAGTCTTCAAAAGATTTTATCGCTAAGTACGAGCTTATGACCAGCGCTAGAAAAAGAACGCCTTTAGGAAAAGCGTAGAGGATGAAGAAGAAAGAGAATATGAGGCAAATGAATATCATTGTTGCCGCCAGTTGAGCTGCTTTATTTTCCCCTGATTTCAGTGGAAAAGTGAATTTGCCTACGATGCTGTCGCCAGGCATGTCTTCAATGTCTTTAACGATTTCTCTTGATAGGGATAGAAAAAATATGGGAACTATGAAAAGAAGTGAAGTGTTAAATGAATGAGTTATGGCGCCCACGTAAAGGATTATTGAACTGGTCGCGAACGCGCATATGATGTTTCCGCTGAGCCCTATTTTTTTTGAGCGTTTGGCGTAAAAAATTAGGAGGGCTGAGATGCTGACGGTGAAAATAAGTGGGAAAAATCCTAAAAGGGAGGAGATAAGGTTTGCCGTGACGAACAAAGTTATGCTTAACAGTAGAGCGTTTTTCAAGCTGATCTCTCCTGATGGGATTGGTCGGTTAGGCTGGTTTTTCTTGTCGATTTCTGAGTCATAGTAATCGTTTATCACGTTTCCTCCAGCGCATATCAAGAAAACGCTTGTTCCTGCAAGCACTGCTTCCAAGTTCAGAACCCCAAGTATTGAAAAGAAAACCATTACTGTTAGGAAAGCTATGAAGCAGTTGAGTGGTCGTATTATCCTTAAAAACATTTGAATAATATTCATTAGAAAGGTTTTAATACTTTACTGAATTCTGGTTTTTTGTGATGATGGACGAATTAAAAAAATGGATACCTATTATTGATAAGGAAATGTTCTCTTTTCTTCCTGAAAAAGAGCCTTACAAAGAGTTTTATGAGTTATTAAAGGACTATCCTTCCAGGGGAGGGAAGCGTCTTAGACCATTCCTCTGCTTGCTGGCTTGCAAAGCTGTGGGCGGCGACCCGATGAAAGCTTTGCGCACTGCTGCGTCTATTGAAATGTTTCAGTCTTTTGCATTGGTTCACGACGACATTGAGGACGGGTCTGAAATGAGAAGGGGAAAACCCTGTCTTCACAGGACGCACGGCGTGCCGATAGCCGTTAACGTTGGTGATGGGTTGCTCATAACCGTTTTTAAGATGCTGTCAAAGAACAGAGAGTTATTGGGGGATGACATGACTTTGAGAGTCATGGATAAAATGTTTGAGCTTTATTACAAAACAGTTGAGGGCCAATCATTGGATATTTATTGGGTTGAGAAAAACGTTTGGAGTCTTGACGAAAACGATTATTTTAGGATGGTGACAGGAAAGACTGGTTATTACTCCGGAAGGAGTCCAATTGAGGTTGGAGCCATGATTGGAGGGGCGGACGAAAAAACGCTTAAAGGATTGGGAGCGTTCGGCGAGAAGATTGCGATAGCTTTCCAGATTCAAGATGACATTCTTAACATTGAGAGAGAGGAGAAAGACGAGCACGGGTACGGCAAAGAAAAGGGTGGAGACATATTGGAAGGTAAACGAACTTTGATGATAATCCACTTGCTGAACAACTTGTCAGGCGAGGAGAAAAAAATGGTTAAAATTATTTTAAGCAAGGATAGAAATCAAGTAACGCAGAGCGAGGTAGAGCACGTCATTTCTTTAATGGAGAGTAAGGGCAGCGTTGAGCACGCAAGAAAAATTTCTGAAAAACTTGTTAAAGAAGGTAAAGATCATTTGAACGTTCTTCCAGACGGGAAGAGCAAGAAAATTTTTTTGGAAATAGCTGATTTCCTGATTAAAAGAAAGTATTAGAAAACTCTAAGACCAATTATTTCCAGTTCTCCTTCATAATATTCGACCACTCCTTCTACCACGTCGTTCTTGTTCAGGAAAATTGTTTTGAAGAATACGAGCTTGACGCTGTGATTTCCTTGTGATAAATTGTAAATGGATAATCCGTCTTTTATGAAGATTTGAGAATAGTTCCCTTCAAACAAGTATTTTTGTCCAACCAATTTTTTGTCAAGTTTTTTTAAATCAATTTTTTCAGGAAGTCCTTGGGATATGAAGAAAATCGCGAATAATAAAATAATTATCAGGATTACTTGTTTTACAGCCATCTTATCTTACCATAACAAGCTTTAACCTTTTTTTTCAGCACTTTTTCGGCTTCTCTGCTGGTTTCATCAATTTTTTTGTGTGTAGTATCAATTTCGTGAACCTTGTGCTTGTTTTCCAAGGCTTCTACGAGCACGACATCCAGTTTTTCGGCTTCAAGGTTTTCGTCGATTTTTTGTTTGGAATATTTTCTTTTTTTCAACCGCTTTTTCAATTCTTTAGGATTGCATCTTAGCACGAAGCAAATCTTGGAGTTTTCGCGGCTCACGTGGTGGGAGAGCAGTGAATCTATTATCAGTGTTTTTCTTGAGTGCTTTATCACGCTGTTAAAGTAGCGGGCTAGTTCTTGCTCGTTAACGATTAATGATTTTCTTTTTTTATCGTAGCCGGCTTGCAAGAATTTTTTTTCGTGAACTATTTTTTTGACGTCAACGTAAATGCCCAGACCTTTGCCCGCGAGTGATTTGGCTAACAATGTTTTGCCAGTGCCAGGCGTGCCAGTTATCAGAACTGCTTTCATTTAATTCTTGTTAATAGGGTTTAGTAGGTTTTAAAAATAGTCCTTCTTCTCTTTATTTTAAAGTGATGAAATAAATAAGAAGAGTAAAAATGACTGTTGATAATTCCGTGAAAAATTTGGATGAGGTTTTGTCTTCGGGCAAGAAGTTGCTGGAAGATTTAAATTCTATTTTGGAAACGAGTTTTGAAGAATTATTGAATTTAGACGAGTACAGGAAGCACGTTGAGTCAATTTACGACAACCCTTCTGAAGAAATGGTTAGGTTAGAGCAAGGCGTGGCCATAGCCGGAGTGGTTTTTTATTCTTTAGAAAGCTTGGCAATAACTGTTGAAGAAAAGCGTTTTCACGAAGTGATGAAGGATTATAATTCTTTTTTGCAAGATTTTTTGCCTCACGTTAAGAAATTTTCGGACCCGTTAAAAGTTTCTTTTTTGGAAAGCTATTGTTCAACGGTTTCCAGTGCTTTGCGAGCAGCTAGATTTCTAGAATGATTCCTTCCGGGCCAGTGTTTATTATTCGTGTTCTTCCAATCGTGTCTTGCACGCCGAAGGTTTCGTGAACGTGACCGCACAACAGTAAGTCTGGTTGAAACTTGTTCACCGCGTCCCTGACGCTCGGGCTTCCCATGCACGCACCGTTAACCATTGAGATCAGCGTGTCTGTTGGAGGGATGTGAGTGACCATTATTTTTTTCTTAACGTCAACGAAATCTTGAGTGTACCAGCCGAACAGCCCGACTTCATCGTTCAACACCACTGTTTTGCCGTGAATGTTCATGGCGTTAGGAGCGTAAGCAGAGCTTAACTTTTCGGCAGTGCTCGTTGTTTCATGGTTTCCTGGCACGAAAAAAACTTTTAAACCTTTTTTAACGAAGGGCCCGAGAATTCCTTCTAAAGACCTTTCGAAGAAGGTCAGGTCTCCGCACAGTATGACGAAGTCAACTTTTTCGGCTTCAGCTTTTCTGGCTAAGCGTTCAGATATTCTTGTGTCTCCATGAATGTCTGACGCGGCAAGTATTTTCATTTAAAATGAAAGATGGGTTCAACCTTTTTTAAAATAATTGGTTTTTTGTGTTAACCAATTTTTTTGAGCCCGTTCATGTATGGTTGCAGCGCGTTCGGGATTTTAATGCTCCCATCTCTTTGCTGGTAGTTCTCGATTATTGCAACAATTGTTCTGGTGGTCGCTAGAGCGGTGCTGTTAAGGGTGTGCACGTGTTCGTTCGGCACGCCTTGTTTTCTTTTAAAGCGAACGTTTAAGCGTCTAGCCTGATAGTCCGTGCAGTTGCTGCAACTGGCCACTTCTGCAAAACCTTTCCTGTTTGGCAGCCACGCCTCCAAATCATATTTTTTGGAGGCGACCCAACCCAGATCCCCTGTGCACATGTTGACGATTCTGTAGTGAAGCTTTAATTTTTGGAAGAGTTTTTCAACGTTTTTGATCAGTGATTCGTGCTCGTTCCAACTGTCTTCTGGCTTGCAGAAAACGAATTGTTCCACTTTGTTGAATTGGTGAACCCTGTATATGCCTTTGGTGTCCCTGCCATGACTTCCCGCTTCCGTCCTGAAGCATTGGGAGAACCCGGCGTAGCGCAAAGGCAAGTCTTTAACGTCAAGTATTTCGTTCATGTGCATGGCTCCGAGAGCGACTTCGCTTGTCCCGATGAGCGCCTGGTCTTTTCCAACGCGGTAAATGTCTTCTTCGCCTAACGGGAGGAATCCTGTTCCGTAAAGCGCTGGAAGGTTGACTATGACAGGAGTTAAAACTGGTTTGAACCCTTTTTCGTTCAGGAAGTCCAGCGCGAAGTTTATTAAAGCCAGATCCAGTTTTACCGCAGCCCCTTTTAGGTAATAGAAGCGAGAGCCACTGACTTTTGCTGCTCTCTCTAAATCCAGTAAACCCAGTTTTTCCATTAGTTCAATGTGGTCTTTGGGCTTGAAAGAGAATTTTGGTTTTTCGCCCCACCTGCGTACTTCTTGGTTTGCCGAATCATCTTTTCCGTAAGGAACGCTTTCGTGCATCAGGTTTGGCAGCCTGTCCAAGTACCATTGAGCTTTTTCTCGGCTTTTTTTGGCGTTATTGTTTAACCTATCTATTTGCGAGTTCACGCTTCGCATTTCAGCAATTTTTCTGTTTCTTTCACTACCTGTTAGTTTGCTTATTTCTTTTGACACAACGTTTCTTTTGTGCTGAAGCTTTTGAACGTTCATCAGCGATTTTCTCCAGGCAGCGTCTTTTCTTATCAGGTCTTCAACCCACCCGATTTTTTCGGATTCTTTTCTGCGCTTAAGGTCTTTTTTCACTATTTCCGGTTGATTTCTTACGAGTTTTATGTCCAACATCGAATGATTTCTATTAGTCGTAGGATTATAAAACTAACCTTTAAATCGTTGATTAACCTTTTATTTTATTCATGGATTTCGTGCGGTGTTTCGTGGCAGTGGAGGTTCCTGAAGAGGTTAGGAAAAAAGTGGTGGAGATTCAAAAAGGGTTTTCGCCTTTATTCACAGGAAAAAGTGTTGAGGAGCAGAACATTCACGTAACCCTAGCTTTTTTCACTAAGGATGAGAGGAGAGGGATTCCTGAAAATAGGGTTTTCAGAGCTGAAAAAATGCTTGAAAGAATTTTTGAAAGCGTGAAACGGTTTCGCTTAGAGCTTGAAGGATTAACAATAATACCTAACGTTTTAAGACCAAGGGTTCTTTTGATGAACGTTTCAAAAGGCAAAAAAATTCTTGAAACCATGCAAAAAGAGATTAGGATAAGGCTGAGAGTGATGGGCTTGACCTCTTTGACCAACGAACCGCATTTAACCCTTGCGAGAACCAAGTTTATTTCGAGTAAAGATTTGTTTAAAAAAATGGTTGAGCAAAAAAGTTCGGAAAAATTGGGTTTTAAAGTTGATAAAGTCGTGTTCAAAAAAAGCGTGCTGACGCCTGAAGGCCCGATTTACTCAAACATCAGGGTTTATGATTTGGTGTGAGTAACACTTTTAAACCCGCTCTTTAAGAATAAACTGGAATGCGTAAGATAATCATTGCTGAAAAAGCGATTGCAGCGAAAAGGATTTCTGATATACTTTCTTCAGGCAAGGCAAAGCAAGAGAAGTTCTCCAAAAAATTCAGTGCTTACAAGTGGGATGGATTCGTCACGGTTCCGTTGAGCGGTCATATTGTTCAGGCAGACTTTCCGCCAAAGTATTCTTCGTGGTCTAAAAACAAAGTTAAGGACTTGCTGAAAGCGGACATAATCCAGAACGTGTCAATGCCAGGCATCGCCAAGTATTTGGAAAAAGTCGGGAAGAACGCTGATGAAGTGATTATCGCGACGGACAATGACAGGGAAGGAGAGTTGATTGGCAGGGAGGGTTTGGAGTTCGTGAAAGCAAAAAACCCGAAGGTGAAGGTCAGGAGAGCGTTGTTCTCAGCCATAACAGAGGAAGACATTCAGGGAGCGTTCAAAAATCTCAAAAAGTTAGACGACGACTTGGCGGATTCAGCTGAAGCCAGAAGAAATATTGACCTTTTATGGGGGGCTGCGCTGACGAGATTGGTGTCAGCGCTGGGTCACAGGTTCGGAAACAGTTATTTGTCTGTGGGAAGGGTTCAAACACCTGTTCTTAGAATGATTGTTGATAGGGCGAAGCAGAGACAAAGGTTCAAGCCGGAAAAGTATTGGGAGCTTAAAGCCAAGCTTTTCAAAAAAAAGGTTTTTGAAGCAGAGCATAAAGGAGTTTTTAAAGACGGTAAAGAAGTTAAAAAAATTCTGTCAAAGAACATAAAAAAGATGACCGTCAAATCATTTAAGGTCTCTCAGAGAAAGGTTCCTCGCCCAGCACCTTTCAACACGACAGCTTTTTTGAGAACTTGCCATAACGAGTTCGGGTACTCGCCCGCGAACAGCATGCGCATAGCAGAACACCTTTACGTAAGAGGATTCATTTCATACCCGAGAACGTCTAACACTGTTTACCCTAAATCGCTTAACCTTAAAAAAATTCTCTCGAAACTATCACGCCAATACGAGCACGCCAAAGACTTTATTGGCAAGGATTTGAATCCTTCTAGGGGCAGTAAAAAAACGACGGACCACCCGCCAATCCATCCCGTGGGGCTTCCAAAAAAGATTGGCAGCCAAGAAAAAAAGGTTTACGAACTGATAGTTAAAAGATTCTTCGCAACCCTGTCCGAAGACGGGTTGGAAAAAAGGACTAGAATAAAGTTTGACGCTAAGGGCCACGAGTTCGTGTCAAATGGTATGATAATCACGAAAAAAGGTTGGATGAAGTATTATGATTTTTACAAACCTAAAGAATTCGCGCTTCCAGAAATGTTGGAAGGGGATAAGGTTGACGTTAAAAAGTTGTGGAGTGATGAAAAGGAAACTCAGCCACCTAATCGTTATGGCGCCAGCACTTTGCTGAAAATCATGGATGAGAAAAACCTTGGAACCAAAAGCACGAGGCACTCGATACTGCAAAAAATTGTTTACAGGGGTTATGTTGAACCAAAAACTTTCGAGCCCAATCATATTGGCTTCGCGCTGATACACATTCTTAAAAAAAATTGTGAGGACATAACAAATCCTTACATGACCTCCGAGCTTGAGTCAGAAATGGAAAAAATAGCTGGTGGAAAAAGGTCTAAGGATTACGTCATAAACCACTCGAAAAAAGGTTTGTTAACAGCCATTAATAAATTGGAGTCGAAAGAAAAAGTCGTGTCAAAAGAGTTAAGGGAAGCGCTTAAAGAAGATTTAATTATTTGCCCTTGCCCGAAGTGCGGGGTGGGAAACATGAGGGTTATTCGTTCAAGAAGGACTGGGAAAAGGTTTTGCGGGTGCTCTAATTACCCGAAGTGCTCTAACGGCTGGCCACTCCCACAAAAAGGGGGTTTGTACGTGACTGATAAGCTGTGCAAGGATTGCGGGGTTAAAATCGTTGAGATAAGGTATGGCAGAAGGCCGTGGCGTTTTTGCCCTAACATTAATTGCCCTGGCAAAAAGGATAAGAAGACTTAGTCCCAAATCTCTTTTTTAGCGAGATCCACGTCGCTTTTCTTAATCGTTTTTCTTCCAGCGTGCTTGGCTAACATGACAGCTCTTTCAGAAATTTGAATGGCTATCTCTCCAAGGACTTTGGATAAACTTTTTTTGGCGTCTTCGCTGACCCTTTTGGCGCCTGCTTTCTCTATAAGCCTGCCAATGGGGGCTAATGGTATTCTAGACATTTTTTTACACCTTTAGGAAAGGTTGGGGGTCTAATTATTTATTGGTTTCGGTTTTAGAGCGTTGTAATCACTTTTTTGCCGTTAAAAAAAACTATTGTGTGCTCGAATTGGGATACAACCCCTTCTTTTTTTTCTTTTAGCGCTGGAAAACTTTTCAGGCACCCGCTTTTGATGAGTATTGGGAGCGAGATGTTAACCCATCCTCTACCAAACTCTTTTTCAAGCCATGCCTTGCTGAAAGGGAAGGTTTTGTAATTCTCTTCTATGTATTTGAGAATGTCCCTGACTTTTGGGAGTCTTACGGGAAGCCGTTTTTCGAGCATGAATATTTTTTTTTCCCTTGCGTTCACTACTTCGCCGAAACCGTTGGTGAAGAAAGGTTCGATGGCGACCGCCGTGTTGTCTTTGATCACTGTTTTGTCCCCGTTATCGTAGTTCGGGATTGTTAGTCCTGCGTGAAGATTCCATTGTTCCAGTGAGTGCCCGCTCAAATTTTTTATGGGTTTGAAACCGTTTTTTTCAGCTTCTTTTTCGACCAGGGCGCCTATCTTGCAGAGCTTGACGCCTGGCTCCACCATTTTTAGCACTTTTTGAAGAGCTTCTTTGTTGGCTTCAAGCATTTTTTTGTGCTTTTTAGTCCGGATTTCCACTGTGTACGCGGTGTCAGCTATGAATCCGTTCACGTGAACCCCGATATCGACTTTTACCACGTCACCTCTGTTCAGTTTTCTGTTATCTTTTCCGGAAGCCGTGTCGTGAGCAGCGTAATCGTTTAAAGAAATGTTGACAGGGAAGGCTATTCCTCCTTTGTTTTCATGAATCCAGGACTCTACTTTTTTTACTATTGCTTGAATACTCGCCCCTTCTTTTAGCAGTTTTTTAGACTTTTCTCTAACTTTAGAAGCTATTTTTCCTGCTTTGATGTATTCTTCTTTCATTTTATGAAACTTGTTAAATCTTCTTTGCTTTGCGAGCTCAAATATTCTTCTTCCTTAACGTTTAAGGCGTCGAGTATTCTTTTCACGCTGGGCAGTACTTGTTTATAAACATAATATTCGGGGTCATATTTTAAATCTTCTTTTTTAACTTGCTCGTAGATAAACGCTTTCTCTGAAACACTTCCTTCTCCTTTAACGATTATGAATTGCACTAGCATTCCCGGGTTGATGAAATAACCTTTTTTTTCTGCTTTCATCGCGGCCGCTACGTGGGGGCCGATGGACGAATAGTTTTCCAGTTTTCTTTTCAGTTGAACGCTGATGATTAGTTCTTTTAGGGGGGTTTTTCCGAGTCTTAGCTTTTTTAACTCGTTTTTGACAAGTTTTACCGCGTTTTTGGACGCGTTTTCTGCCAGCACTTTTTTAAGGACTTTTAACTGAATTTTTTTAGCTAGGGGCGACCAGTCCCGTCTGACGTACTCAAAGCCTTTAATCACCAGGTTTCCGTGTTCGTCGAGGAGAGCGTACTTTTTTTTGGCGCCTACAAGGTCCGATTTTTTGGAGATGAACAGTCCTTTCTTGTATAATCCTTCAAAATCCATTTTCATGAATCCGTGCAGGGATTCGTTGATTTGTTTCAGAAATTTTTCGTAAGTTTTGCGGGCGCTTCTGAGCACGCTTTTCTTTTTGTAAATGAAAACCGAGTCCGTGTCAGCGTAAATTACTTCGAAACCGGCTTTTTTGGATTGTTCAATTATTTTTTTGATGTAATCTCTGCCAAAGCTTGTCACTGCTTTCGCGCATTTGATGGAGTACCACCTGGATTTTGGGAAGCCGAGGTAGCCGTAGAAAGAGTTGGCAATTATTTTCAGGGAGTATTGGCGGGCGTCAAGTATGGCGTGCTGGGAGCTTTTAACGTCAACGTCTTTCATTATGCGTTTGATTCCTATCCTTCGGTTCACGAGTTCTTCGAGGATTTTTGGGATCATTCCCACGGGTTTTTTGGCGAACCAGTAGTCTTCTTCCGGGACTGCGTGCCCTCCTTCTTTTTTTCCTTTCATGAGTGAGGAAGGGCTTATGTTGTGGGAGATGATTATGCTCGGGTACAGTGATTTGAAGTCGAAGACGGCCAGGTTTTGGTAGAGTCCGGGTTTGGGTTCGTGAACGTATCCTCCTTTAAAACTGGTTTTTCTTCTTTTAATGAATTCTTCTTTGGACGGCTTTCTTTTCCTGAGTTCGTTGAAGTTCGGGTTTTCTTTCAGCAGGTAGTCTTCGACCAGGTTTCCGTAAGTGGCCCTGCACGTTTTGAAGACTTGTTGCTGGACTGTTTTGGAGAATTCCATCATCACGGGGAATATTTTTTCGAATAGTTTTAGGGTGAGTTCAGCGTCAGTCAGGCAGTATTCGCAAATGTCTTTCGGGTTGTCTGAAGCCCATAGCTCGTTTATTTTTTCGTAATCCATGCTTTTTTTGCTTTGGTTCAGGACTTCTTTGGATATCCTGTTAAGGCTCATGATGTCTGTTTTGAGCCGGTCAGCCATGGTTCTTGAGAAGAAGGGGTAGAGGTCTATGTGGGTTATCCCGTTTATCCATATTGCGGGGCCGCTGCTGGAGCGGACGACTTTGAACCCTGTTCCGTCCAGGCCAGCGACTTGTTTGACCCCCAGTTTTTTCGCCCGGTCCATTATTGATGGTATGTCGAACGCGTCCGAGTTGAATCCTACGAGGACGTCTGGACCAATTTCTTTCAGTGTTTTGAAGAATTTTTGGATGAGGGCTTTTTCGTCTTCAACGAATTCCACGTTTTCTCCTCCTTCAAATTTTTTCCACGTGATTACTTTGCTGAACCCTTTAGAGCTTTTGAAGGATATCATGATTATTTCGTTTCCGCGGACGAAAACTTCTTTGCGAGGATTGTACGTTTCGATGTCGAACGCTAGGACGACGGGTTTCGCGGTTTCCCCGTTAGCGTTTTCGATTTCGCGCATCTGGATTAACTCGTCCACTTTGAAACCAGCTTTTGGTATCTTGTTTCCTGTTACCGCCACTTTGCTGAAGCTTTTGAGATCGTGGTCAATAATGTATTTTTGTATGAAGGGGATGTCGTCTTCATAGACTTGTGAGAACTTTTCTGTTTTTCTTAGCACTGAGCCCAGGTACCCGGTCAGTTTTGGGTTGTTAACCCATACTTGTGCAGCCATTACTTTTTGGCCGTCAAGCATTTTTTCTTTTATAACAACTTTTTCGACTGTGCACAGTCCTTCATGGGTTTCTAACTCGTAGTTTTCCAGTTCTTTGATGTTCGCGTTCGTGACAACCCACAAATAGTCTTTGACTTTGCTTGTTATCGCGCAAACCTTTTTTCCATCTTCTGTCTTGCCGAACAATTTCAGAGTGGGAATCTTGCTTTCACTGGTGTCAAGGTGAATGTTGTTTAGGTAAAACACTGCCCTCTCCATTAATCTTTTTGAGAACGTTAAAGTTTTTTAATCCTATTGTTTGATGTTTAGGATGATTCTTTCAGGTATTTTTCTAAAAGATTGTTCTTCATGTTCAAAATTTTTTGAATTATTTCCATGCCTTGAGCGAACTCTACGCGCGTCCCATAATAATTTATCCCGTTTCTGACGTACCTGAGCCTATCAAATTCTTTGTAATCAAAATCGCTTATTAGATTTTTTAGTAATTGGCCTACGCAAAGATGAGATAAAACTTTTTTTCCATTAAGAATTCAGATTGCTTCTAAGATTTCTCTTAGCGAGTCGTAAGCTAATGACACGTACGCTGAAACATTTATTTTATTGATTCTAGCGGTTGTGACAGCGTTTTCTTTTATGTTTGACATTTCGATAAGGGATTTTATTAGTTCTTTATCGATTCTTGTTTTCTTAATGAGACCTTTTCTATAACACTCGTCTAAATCCATTTTATGCCTCCTTGTAAGACGATTCCGTTTAACACGTTGTTCACTAAGTGCTCGTTCCTCAAGTCGTGAACGTTTTTGACCGCAAAGATTTGCAGTTTTCTGTTCAATTTTTTTTCAAAAATTTTTTTGTGTGGAAAGTCTTTGGTTTTTTCTGATAGAATTAACAGGTCGAAATCGCTTGTTTCGGTGTCCACGCCATGAGCTGCGGAGCCGAACAGGACGATTGTTGGTTTAAGGTAGAAGTCGTTTACGCTGTTTATTAAACCGGATTTTTTTATTTTTCTTATGTTATAAAAAGTTTTGAGGTCTGTGTAAGCTTCGTTTTCCAGATTCGCCTTGTAGAAAATAAAGATTTTTTCTTTTCTCTCTTTCAGCAAGCCTTTTCTCGCTAAATTTTTCAGCCTCTTGCTGGCAGTGGCCGGGCTGATTTTTAATAGCCTTGATACTTCTCTCACGTTAAACTCTTTGGTAGGGGTTTCCAAGAAAACTTTTAACGTGTTCAATTCTTTAAACATATGTTCAATAAACTGAACAGTTGTTTATAAGTATTTTGCTTTTATTTGTTCAAATCCGGGGGTTAGCGTTCAACAAAATATATAAGTTTAACAAGCTTTTCTCGTTTATTGATGAGGGAATCTTCGTCTTTCGATTTTATCACTATCACGAACGAGTTGAGAAAACTTGTTGGCTCTAAAGTGGAAAAAATTTATAATCCTTTTGAGAAAGAGTTTTTGTTCGCTCTTTACCACCCAGAGATTAAGAAAAAGGATTTGCGAATAATCGTTCCTGAAGTCTTGTACGTTACCGAGCAACTATTTCCTAACCCGACTTACCCGTCTCATTTCTGCATGTTTTTGCGCAAGCACTTGAGCGGCGCGGTCATGTCTAAGCTTGTTCAGAAGGGTTTTGAAAGAATTATCGAGATTCATTTCATCAAAAAGGGTAAGGGTTACATTTTGGTTTGCGAGTTTTTTTCTAAGGGCAACATGATTCTTTGCGATGATGAGTACAAGATTATTGCTCCTCTTAAGGTTCAGGACTGGTCTAGCCGGAGTATTCGGCCTAAACGCGAGTACGGTTTTCCTCCGAGCAATAACGTTATTGATGAGAGGTCGTTGAATTCCGTGCTGATTCATTCGCAGAAAAAGGATGTTGTCCGCGCTCTCGCCATTGACGTGGGTTTGGGAGGGAAGTACGCTGAAGAGCTTTGTTTCCGGGCCAAAGTCGACAAATCCACTCCCCCTAAACAGTTGTCTGCTTTAGAGTTGAGCAACATTTCAACCAATTTTTTTGACATGATTAAACAATTAAGAAATAGTCCTGAGCCCAACATTGTTTTGGGCGCGGGCAAGTACGTGGACGTTGTTCCCCTCCAGTTGAACGTTTACGCGGAGTCCCAGAAAAAGGTTTTCCCAAGTTTTAATCAGGCGTTGAACGAGTTTTACGTTAAGGAGAGGAAGAAGCAGGTTTCTGAAGGGGTTGTTCAGGTCAGCGCCGGCGAGTTGGAGCGTTTGGAGCAGGTTTTGGAGTCCCAGGGAGGCCAGTTGAAAAGTTTTGAAGCCAGGTCGGAGGAAGCGTTCGCTAAGGGCAAAGCTTTGCAAACCAATTTCTCGCTTGTGGAGAGGATTGTTGGCTCCTTGCTTGACGCCAGGCAGCAGGGGTATTCTTGGGAGGAGGTTGTTCAAAGGTTGGACACTGAGAAGGATGGAGGTAATTATGAGGCAGGAATCGTTGACAAGATTCGTTATGATGAGGGAGTTATGGAATTATTGTTGGATGGTCAGGTCATAGATTTCGATTTCACTCAGTCCGTTGCCGAGAACGTTGACCTCTTGTTTGAGGAAGCTAAGAAGAACAAGTCTAAGGCCGAGGGCGCGAGGACGGCGATGATGGACTCTCAAAGCAAGATTGTGAGCGCTAAAGCTCGGAAAGTTTTGGTTAAGAAGAGCGAGGACGAGAAAGCTGAGGTCCCGTTGGAGAAGAAGTGGTTCGAGTCTTTCAGATGGTTTCACACTTCGGAAGGTTTTCTGTGCATTTCGGGTAGGGACGCGGGTCAGAACGAGAACCTGATTAGAAAGCATTTGGAGGTTAAGGACATGGTTTTGCACGCTGACACCGACCAGGATTTTGAGCAGGCAAGCGTTCAAACCGCGTCGTATTCCAGTGCTTGGAAGGCAGGGCGTTCAGTTGACGTTTACTTGGTTAAGCCCGAGCAGGTGACCAAGCACGCCCCGTCGGGAGAGTACGTTTCTAGAGGGGGTTTCATGATTAAGGGTAAGAAAAAGTATTTTCATAACGTTTCGCCGCGCATAGCGATAGGGTTTGCTAAAGGAAGAATTATTGCCGGGCCGGTTGAAGCCATTAGACGACAGGCCAAGCACTTTTTGTCCATAGTCCCGGGAAGTGATAAATCCAGTATGGTCGCTGGTAAGATTAAGGAGTATTTTTTGAAGAAAGGTTTTAACGTTAGGATTGAGGAGATTCAGAAGGTGATGCCTGCTGGAGGGGCGAGCATTAAGATGAGGTATTCGCGTGAATATTAGGGAGGAGGTTTTATGGAAGATCCGTTAGACTTGTTTAGAAGAGCCATGTTGAAGGGTTATAAGATTGAGGAGTTAAGGCAGAAGTATGAGGGCCAGGTGACTTACATTAAGAAAAAGTTTCCCAAGGAGTCCGCTGCAAGAATTCTTAAGGGATTGACTTTCCACAAGTTTGTTGAGAACAAGTTGAAAAAAGAAGTGAAAAAGAAAGAGGATTAAGTTTTCCAGTACTTTTTGGTTTTCAAAAAGTTCTTTTCAGCCTCTATTATCCTTCTTAAC
>JAFCDO010000029.1:0-7791 GCA_017609605.1 Candidatus Parvarchaeota archaeon | reverse complement strand
GCTGGCAGGAATGGTTGACGATAAATTAGTGGACCTTAATTACAAGCTAGAAAAAGACTCTAACGTTAAAATCATCACTTACAAAAACGCTGAAGGCAAAGAAGTTTTCAATCATAGTGCTTCCCATGCAATGGCTCTCGCCATCAAAAAAGTTTTTCCAAAAACCTTGTTCGCCATCGGACCGGCAATCGAGAACGGGTTTTACTATGACATCAAACTTGACAAGAACTTGACTCCAGAAGACCTTAAAAAAGTGCAGAAAGAACTTGATAACATAATCAAGCAAGACTTGCCGTTCAAGAAGGAAGAACTTTCAAAAAAAGACGCTTTAAAATTCTATAAGGCTAACAAGTTCAAACAAGAAATAATCAACGAGCAAAAAGGAGACCTTAGCTTCTACACAATAAAGAATTTCAAAGACTTGTGCAGGGGTCCGCACGTGCCCAGCACGGGTTACTTGAAAGCGGTTAAAGTCATGAAAAGCTCGGCGGCTTATTGGAGAGGTGACGCGAGCAAGGACGCGTTGCAAAGAGTTTACGGCATAGCTTTTCCTGACAAGAAAGACTTGAAAAAGCATTTGAAAATGTTAGAGGAAGCTGAGAAAAGAGATCACAGAAAGATTGGAAAAGAAATTGGATTGTTCAGTTTTCATGAAGAAGCTCCTGGAATGCCTTTCTGGCAGCCAAAAGGAATGGCGTTGTGGAACGAACTCATGAACTTTTGGACGGAAGAGCACAGAAAAGCAGGTTACCAAGAAATTAAAACTCCCTTAATGCTTAACAAAAAATTATGGATAAAATCAGGTCACTGGAAGAATTATAGGGAAAGCATGTATTCTCTCAAGATTGACAAACAAGATTACGCTATTAAACCCATGAATTGCCCTGGATGCATGCTCTGGTACAGGGAAAAAACTCATTCTTACAAAGAACTGCCTTTAAGAGTTGGGGAAGTAGGACTGGTTCACAGACACGAATTATCAGGAGTATTGTCCGGACTGTTTAGGGTTAGGTGTTTCCATCAGGACGACGCTCACATTTTCATGACCCCTGACCAAATTAAAACCGAAATTCTTGGAGTCTTAAAACTCGTGGACAAGTTTTACAAAGCTTTCGGACTTGATTACACTTTAGAATTATCCACCAGACCCAAAAAATCGATAGGCACGGACAAACAATGGGAAACATCCACGAAACGCTTGAAAGAAGCTTTGGACTCGACAGGCAAGGACTATAAAATTAATGAAGGTGAAGGCGCGTTTTATGGCCCTAAAATAGACGTGCACGTGAAAGATGCTCTTGGCAGGTTTTGGCAGTGCGCAACCATTCAATTGGATATGTCTCTGCCAGAAAGATTTGACCTCAACTACATTGGAAAAGATAACAGAAAACACAGGCCAATAATGATTCACAGAGTGATTTATGGAGCATTGGAAAGATTCATCGGGATTCTCGTAGAGCATTACGCTGGCAAGTTCCCTTTATGGCTCTCCCCCACTCAAATCAAGGTTCTGAGCGTTTCAGACAAGCACGACGGCCACGCTCAAAAAATTGCTGACCAATTGTCAAAAAAATTCAGGGTTGAAACCGATTTCGAATCCAAAACCGTGCAGTACAAGATAAGGCAGGCTCAAGTTGAAAGAGTTCCTTACACCATTTTGATAGGGGATAAGGAAGTGAATAAGAAAACTTTGGCCGTGCGAACCCTAGCAGGCAAAGTTAGTTTTGGAGTAAAACTAAAAGACTTTATAAAAAAATTGGAAAAAGAAGTTCACGAAAAAGCTTAAGAAAAACGGTTTTAATATCGGATAACAATACGAAAAACTTTTTAAACAATAACACTACAAGCTTATGACAAGAGCATGGTTTTCTACTCCAAAAAAAATTTTTAGAGAGTGATTCAAACATGAATGACGCAATAAAAAAAGCTTCCAAAATATTAAAAGAGGGAGGAATCGTTATCTACCCAACAGACACTGTTTACGGCCTGGGTTGCAACGCTTTCAACCGAAAAACTATCGAAAGAATTAGGAACTTGAAAGGAAGGACTAACAAGCCTTTCAGCGTAGCAGTCGCGGATATAGAAGGCGTTCACTCCGTCGCGAAAGTGAATGAATGGCAGGAAGAAACCCTGCTAAAAAACTTGCCCGGCGCGTACACGTTCGTCCTCGAAAAAAAAAGTTTTGTCCCGGACTCTGTCAGCAAGAAGGGTATTGGCGTCAGAATTCCTGACCACGAGCACTGCCTAGCTCTTCTGGAAAGCGTTGAATTTCCAGTGATAACCACGAGCGCTAACATTTCAGGACAGAAACCTGCAAGGAGCGTTAAAGAAATCCCGAAAGAAATACTTGATAAAGTGGATTTTGTCGTGGACGCCGGCGAGCTCGGAGGCAATTCCAGCGCAGTCGTGGACCTCAAAAAGAACACTTGGAAAGTGCTCAGAAAATAACTGTTTAAATTATTTCCACTCTTTTCTTTTTAGAAGTCATTCCTGACTTAATCCTGACTTGCTTGCCGAAACGTTTTGACAAAACCTTGATAAGTTCTTTGTTCGCCTTGCCTTTATCTGCAGGGCTTTTCAACCAAACTTTCAAACCTTTATCGAACTCCTCAATTTTTCCCTGGCTGGATCCCGGAACCACGACGACGTTAATTATCATAATAAGGACCTCAATAACAGGCCCGACAACACGTACCCGACCAGGTTTGATTCAGGAATAAAAGAGAATAACATGAACAGGATAATGGTCGCGTTAACGTAAACCAATTGATTAGAAATCACTCCCAGCAAAGCATTCTTAAGGTCTGGAAGAACCTCTCCGGATTCAAGAGTGCTCTCAAAGATTTTAGCCATGGAAACCAGGATTGCCGTAATCACGCCTGTTTGAACTGACAAAGTGAAGCTCAGCGCGGTAAGCCCTGACATCAAAACGCTCCCCCTTTTTTTTATGGGTATCAAGAACGCTAAAACTATTAATCCAACCCCAAACAAGTTTTGGGACTCCCACAGCACGTAAACCGTTGCGGACAACAAAGTGATGAACAAAGCCTTCTTTACTAAACCCTTTCCGGATTCGACTTCCTTAATAGTACCTCTTGTCAGAAAGACGCCGAGCAATGACGCGATGAACTGAATTGCGAGAGCAACAAAAATCATTAACCATTATTTGATAATCAAGGGTAAATATGTGTTTCTAAAATAAGGGTAATCATTTAAATATTTTGGATTCATTTTTTTTATTTGTGAGTGGATGAAGAAACCAAATAAAAATAAACTGCTTTTCCTTGTCATAACCTCCGCTTTTATTATCGGGTTCCTTTATTTTCTATTGGTTTACGTCAACGGGTCAGCAAGCTTAACAGGCCACGTCATAAAACTTGGTGAACCCAAACTGGTAACAAAAGTTATCGACGGAGACACAGTCATCATTGAAGGTGGTTATTCTGTGAGATTATTGGGCATAGACGCTGATGAGAGAGGTTACCCTTGTTATAAGTCCGCTAAAGAAAGAATTGAGGAACTTGTCTTGAACAAAGAGGTTTATCTTGAATCTGACGGGGAAGACCAAGACATGTACAAAAGATACCTAAGATACCTTATCCTTAACAACGAAAACATAAACTTGCTATTGGTTGAGGAAGGTCTTGCAATCGCTCGTTTCTTCCCAGAAAACGTAAAATACTTGGAAGAAATTATTGCCGCAGAAAAATATGCTATAAAAAACAAGATTGGCTGCAAGTGGGGAGGAGAAAACCCGTCACCACAAATACAAGCGGAAAAACCCATAGAAAACTCGGTTATCAATGAAGATGCAGCTGTTACTCCTCCCGCAACAAATGTCATTAACGCTTGCGACGCAAAGAACTATATGGGAGAAGAAAAAATTGTTGAAGGCAAAGTTGTTGACGGCTATAAATCTAAAACAAGCACTGTTTTCTTAAATTTTGGGAAACCCTATCCAAATCAGTGTTTCACAGCAGTTATCTTCTCCACTGATTTGATCAATTTCCCGCGAGACCCTCAATACTATTATGAAGGAAAAATCGTTAGGGTCAGCGGAAAAATCGAAGAATACGAAGGAAGGTTTGAAATCATTCTTGAAAATAGTTCTCAAATAATGGGTTGAAAGATAAAAATGGAATAGTAAGAATTAATAAAACCCTTTTTCAACAATTCTCTTTACACTAATTCAAGGATGTGATTTTAGAAAATGGCAAAAGAAACAAAAAAGAAAACTGCAAAGAAAAAAACTACGAAAAAAGTTAAAAAAGAACCTCAAGAAGAAGTTGTTGAGGAAACAAAAACTGAAGAGCCTAAAGAAACAGTAAAAGAAGAAGGGGAAACTCGAACTTTTGAGAGAAGGGAAACTCCTCATTTCAAAACCTTAAAAAGTTTCGAACAAAAATACGGCACTAGAAATTTCTTAGAAATCGCTTTAAAAACGACAGAAGACGAAGCCAACCAGTTCATATCAATCTCCAAAGGATTTTACGACAGGGACGGGAGAAAACGGTATAAGAGGTCTTTGGGATTCTCTGTTTCAGATGAAATGAAGAAATTCGTCATTGACTCGCTAAAAAAGATTTAGAGAAAAAAACTAGTGTTTTATTTATTTTTTTTATTTTACTCTATACTATTCCTTTCTTCCTCATGATTTCCCACATGCTGTTCACGGGTCCAGAACTCTGCTTTTTTTTCGGGGCGTAAGCGAAATACTTACCATCAATCATGTTAACAACTCTCTTCGCTTTACCCAAAACTTCCAGGTTTAATAGCAAAGAAAAAGCGGTTTTCTCATCGATCCCGAATTGCTTGGCTGTCTGCGTAACACTAGCCACCTGATTTCTCTTAAGGAACTCCACCAGTTCTTCGTTATTAACCATAACAGAATCAAATACCCGTATGATATTTAAAACTTATTGAACTTAGAATTAACTCATTACAATGACACCTTTTTATGAACCAGCAGAAGACTCGTATCTATTGCAAAAATGGGTTAAAAAACTTGCGCGCGGCAAAGTCCTAGACATGGGGTGCAGTTCAGGAATACTAGCCAAAACAGCCAAGGAATCCGGGGCTGAAGAAGTCATGGGGGTGGACGTGAACCCTCTCGCTGTCAAAGCAGCTAACCATGATTATAAGAGCATAAAATTCTTTGTGAGCGACCTGTTCGAAAAAATCAAAGAAAAATTTGACTTAATAATCTTCAACCCACCATACCTGCCCAAGGATGATAGAGAACCATTAGGCTGGGGTAAGGTGGCAACCACTTTTGAACCGAACGTTTTCGAAAAATTCCTGAGAAAATCCAAAGAACACTTAAGAAAAAGCGGAAAAATACTGTTGCTCCTCTCTTCACTAACACCTCCAATCGCTCAAACACTTATCAACGCTTACTACGAGTTCAGAGTCTTGGATGAAAAGAAATTTGCTTGGGAAACCCTTTACGTGCTGGAACTCTCTCCATAACAACCTTACTTTTTGATTTCGCTGTATAACGGAAACAACTCTTTTTCTTCAGCATCAATTCTTTCTTTGATGAGAGTGATCACCGTATTCAAATCTAATTTAAATTGTTCATTTAGTGAAAGTTCATCAACTTTTAAATGAACATATTTCTCAAAAAAAGACAAAACTTTTTTTGAAATAAACCGCATTTCACTATGGAATTCTTTAACTTTTTCTTTTGCCTTTTTGTCTTTTGTTTTTAAAAGAACTGGATAAAATTCAGCATCTTCAAGTTTAATATGGATCAATAAGATTTTTTTAAAGTTGTTTAGATGGAACAAGGCCTCTCTTCTGAAAGACATCCATTTTTCCATATCTTCTCCAATATTTTTTACATGTATACAACATTTAATCAACGCATCACATGAAGAAAGTATATCCCCGTGCTGTTCTTTTAACAGGCTCATCAACCCATCCATGTTCTAAAAATATTGAATTACCTAAATAAGTATTTTTCGATGTCCAGGCTTATTTTTTTTATTTGACAAATATTTTTATCACGTCACCATTCTTCAGTTTATAGTCTTTTCCAACCGCCTTCTTTGTCCTGCAGTCAAAAGCTTTCACAAAACCCTCCCCGATCTCTTCATGAACCCTAAAAGCCAAGTCCAAAGCAGTGGATCCCTCAGGCATTAATAAGGCGTCAGGCAGGACTTCGCCCTTCTTATTGGTTAACTTGTTCTCATCCTCAACAGGGTAAACAACGAAGTACTCGAGCACGTCAAGAACAGCCTTATTCAAACACTCCTGAACCCCTGTAGAGCCGTGCTTCTTCAACAATTCCTTAATCATTGCAAAACCTTTCACTATCTTTTCCTCATTGATACTCCCGACAAGATCGAAACAATCATCTCCTGAAACGTAGTCCACGCTCCCGTTCTCCACTCCCTGTCTTAACGCGAGCTCAGCTATCGCGATGACAGGAACTGAGCCGTTCAAAACGTTTGCGGATGGTAAATCCATCTTGTTGGAAGCGAGGACAACTGGTTTTGACTGAATCCTTAACTGTCCAGCAAGTTCTTTTACCTGCTCTTCAGTCCAATCACTAACATTTTCAAAACTTAATCCTACCTTTTTCATAGAATTTTTTAATTGGTTTTCGTTAACTTTTATTCCAGTAATTTTTTCGACTAAAACTTTTTTAACATCTATTCTTGAGTGTTTTAGCTTGTTACGGATTTCTTTAACGTCTTTCCTGACAAGCGCGTGAAACCAGTGGTCTATCTCATCTATTAAGAATTTGACTTCGCTGGAAGGGTCGTAATCATTTGGACCGCACTTCTCGCCTTTCTCGTTAGTGGTTCCTGACGCGTCCACTACCTGAATCAGAACATCCGCTCTTCTAAGGTCGTCAAGAAACTGGTTTCCCATGCCTTTACCTTCATGAGCTCCTGGAACGAGTCCTGCCACGTCCAAGAGTTCGACTGGGACGAACCTCCAACCATTCTTGCATTTGCCACAACTTTTCCCGAAGTCCTGGCAAGCGCATTTAACCCTGATAAAACCGATTCCGTGATTTGGTTTTATCGTGGTGAACGGGTAATCCGCTATCTCGGCGTCCGCTAGCGTGAGCGCCTTGAAAAAAGTTGACTTTCCCGAACTTGGTTTGCCTACAACCCCCACCAACATATCTTTTGGTATTCTAGTAAAGAATAAAAACCTTTGTTTTCGAGTCTATACCAGCAAATGGCAAAAAGAGTTGCGGTCTTGGATAAAAGAAAGTGCAAGCCAAAAGATTGTAATTATATGTGCATTAGGCTCTGCCCCCCTGTGCGGGCGGGAAAGGAAGCAATAATCAAAGGAGAAGACGAGTACCCAGTCATCAATGAGGAGGTATGCATTGGTTGCGGCATATGCGTTCGCAAATGTCCTTACAACGCCATCAAGATAGTGAACCTGCCATCAGAACTTAACAAAGAACCTTTGCACAGCTACGGCAAAAACAGTTTCCGCGTCTACAACTTTCCAATAATCAAAAAAGGTGTTGTGACCGGTCTTCTCGGGCCAAACGCCATCGGTAAAACCACTATAATCAACATTCTATCCAACAACTTTGTTCCCAACCTCGGCGGAACCGAAGCCAGCACCGAAGATGTCATCAAAAATTTTAGGGGAACTGAAGTGCAAACATACTTCACAAACTTGTACGGCAAAAAACTGAAGGTTTCTGTTAAACCACAACACGTTGACGAAATCCCAAAAATTTTCAAAGGAAAAGTCAAAGAATTACTGCTCAAAACAGGCAAAAAAAACGAAGTCGAAAAAGTTTCCAAAAAACTTGGC